>CAXSZN010000028.1:0-57663 GCA_964241935.1 uncultured Armatimonadales bacterium | reverse complement strand
CCGGCGGCTCCCTGTCCCCACGCGGCGACTGGCGAGCGCCAAGCGACTCCGAAGCAGCGGTCTGGTTCAAAGAGCTGCAAGAGAACGTGCCGGATTAGAAAAACCATTCATCTGTCACATAAATACATCTCGTTTCAACAAAAAAGACCCATGCCTTGCGGCTGGGTCTAAGCTTTTGCTTTGTTAAACTGGATTATGGGTTTCGCCGTTACCTGGCAAAACTTCCCTGTACTCTTTATTTTTCTCAGCAGTCTGGACACGGCTGGGTAGCATCCGTGTTGCTTCCAAAGGTTTAGGGTTGTACTGCCGTCGAAAGGGGTTCAGCGGGAGTACCTGGTTGTTCGGCTTCAGCGGTGTTTGCTTGTGTTTCATTCTCTTCCTCACTACCAAAAAGATTAAGCGCATTGACTTTCTCTGCAATTTCCTGGCCTGCCGGTTGGTTAAATTCTGTATAAAGACGATCTAGTTTGGATAATTGGTCAGGGTCTAACAAAATCCAACTCATCTCACCAGGTGATATGATACATATATCGGTTTCCATTCCAACTCCAGGGGCTGCCTCAGCACGCCTTTTAGAAGCGTAAACCTCAAAAATCGTCGCATAAAGGCTATGATATGCCGAGTGCTTGAAGCCTATTAAAGATTGTATCGAATGAATCGCACCACTGCCGACAGATATGTATCCTGTATGTCCGTAATCACTCACCGTACCTGGATTACCTACAGTATAAATGTGTGCGCCGTCTTCATCCAATCCGGCAACAAGTAGTTCAACGCCTAGATCATAAGACATGACTTCATTGTCGATGGCATCAACAATGTTGGACTGCAAACGGGTTTGTAAGCCTTCCTGATAAAATTGTTGCATGCTAAAACCGCGAGGACGAAAGACTTCTGTCTCAATCTGTTCTTGACGAAGCTGCTCATAAAAAGCTTTTGCAATACTTACCACGTCGCGAACATTTGGTTTATCAGCATAGGAATAAGATGATAGTTGCTTAACCAGAGTCGTCGCAAAAAGAGTATCCCCTGCCATCATAACGCAAATCTTTGGCGTGACGAACTTGATTTTCGGGACATCATGTTCATATTGAACGAAGCCACCCATTGTGACCATATGATCTGATGCAACAACTATGGCGTTACTATTTGGAACCCAGTAACTAATTGCCGCTATGCAAACTGTCATTTAGAAGCCCTCTCGTCGCCCTTGAGTGGGCCGCGTCTTTTTCGCGTTCGCTCAACCCCGCCGTAACTTCCTGGATTGTATCTGTCAACATCTGCTGGGCGAAGAGCTATTCGACCCAACACGCGAGAAGCTGGCAACTCGCCACGTTTTACTGCACCATAGATCGTTGTAAGTGCCACGGTTTTTCGAGCCGCCGCTTCTTGTGGTGTAATGAAATCTTCCATGTCGATATTATAGCATAGATGTGAGAAATCTGTAATTGATTTCAAATAACTTTTCGGGCATGTAGATACATGATTCAATGGCATCACCCCCGCATCGCGTCCGGGTCTAGGCCGTTTTCGCGGCAGAAAGCGCGGTAGGCTTGGGGGGCGATTTCGGAGGGCTTGATTTCGCTGCGGCCACCCCAAAAGACGTTGGTGTAGCCAACGGGGATGCCCAGCGACTCTAGGTGCGCGTCCATCGCGGCTTTGTGGGCGAGCAGCACCGACTTGTCGAGGCCGTGGGCGACGCCCATGATATTGACGTTCTTGAACTCCGGGCCGCCTTCGCGCCAGTAGGCGTGGGTCATAATGTGGAACCGGCCGATCTCCTGGCCTGCTTCCAGCTCCCGGCCTTTGGGGACGGCCCAGTGGAAGAGAGCATTGTAGCGGGTGACGCGCTGGTCTCCGGCAGTCGGCTTGACGTGTTCTAAGAACGTCGAGAAGCGGCCAATCACGCGCCGGTCATGCAGAGACTGGGCAACGGACAAGAACGTATCCAAATTGACTTCGGCCTCGTCGGCCCGTGCCTGCCACAAGTCGCGGACAATCTCCTTTGGCTCAAACTCACGCTTTAACGCGGTCAAGACCTGCCAGTCGAGTGGGCTAAGTTCGACGATGTTGGTGTCCAGAACGTCGGCGGGAACCGGGGCGAGGCTGCCGATGGGGATGCCTTTGCGGCGGATATGGCCGACGCCGAGGGCGAATAGGCGCTTCGCCGGCATCAAGCGGTATTGGTCTGCGCCGATCTTGGACGCCAAAAAGTCGGCGTGCTTGACAAGGGAATAGCCTTGCGGGACTTTCAGAGTCGTCCAGAGGCGGTACTGCGAGCCGGGCGTCGCCGAGTCGGTGGAGCGGACAACGACATGGCCGGAAAACGGGTCTTGGTCAAACAAAAAGCTGAACGCGGCGTCGAGCTTGTCTGCCGGAACCTGCCACGCCACCAAAGACCCTTGCGCGAGATTAGTTGCCATCAATGTCTGGCGCACACGGCGGATCGTGCCGGCCCGCAGCATGGCCTGGATGCGCTCAATGACGGTGGATACGGAAACGCCGGATTTGTTTGCGATCTCGCCGAATGGGTCCGGTGTAAAGCCCTGGATGGTATCTTCGGACACGGCTAAAATGGCCGCATTGATAGGGTCGTCAATCTCCGCCGGAACGACAATGGGCGGCGGTGGCATGGCAGTAATCATACGCTTATTGTACCCGAAACAGCCTGTGCGGGTACAATGAACCCATGAACATGCCCGCACTTGCGCCGACACAGTTTCGGGAATATCAAGAAGCGCTGGAAGCCGAAACGCTTTCGCCGTATGCCGTGCAGTCGGCAGGGACGCGGGGGCGGGCGAAACCCGAAGAACTCGACGCAGTCCGCACCGAGTTTCAGCGGGACCGCGACCGCATTCTCCACTCCAAAGCCTTCCGGCGACTGAAGCACAAGACGCAGGTGTTTATTGACCCGGAAGAAGACCATTACCGGACCCGGCTGACACACACCCTGGAAGTAGCGCAGATTGCCCGGACACTGGCCCGTGCCCTGCGGCTGAACGAAGACCTGACTGAAGCCATCACACTGGCGCATGATCTCGGCCATACGCCGTTCGGACACGGCGGCGAGGAAGCGCTGGGCGAAGTCCTGCGCGAGTATGTCCCCGATGCCGAGTTCAAGCACTATGACCAAAGTCTGCGGATTGTGGACGTGCTGGAAAAGCACGGGCAGGGGCTGAACCTCACTTGGGAAGTGCGCGACGGCATTTTGGGCCATTCTAAAGGCAGCAAAGATTTAGGAATTGTGGAAGGAAGCAATTTGCCGACATCGCTGGAAGGCATGTGTGTCCGTATTGCGGACCGAATCGCCTATATTAACCACGACATTGACGACAGCATTCGGGCCGGCGTCTTGACCCTGGAAGAGCTGCCGCAAGACACGCTGGACGTTCTGGGCCGCTCCCACTCGAAGCGCATCGGCACCATGGTAAGGAACGTGCTGGAAAGCAGCGTCGGTCAAGACGAAGTTCGCATGACCGGCGAAGTGCTGGAAGCCACCAACAAACTTAAAGACTATATGTACGCGAACGTCTACACCATGGACACACGCGGCAATGTCGAGCTGCACAAGGCCCAGTTTATGCTCAAAGAGTTGTTTCGGCTGTATATGGGGTCGTCCCAAATGCTGCTTCCGATGGAGGACTTAGACCCTGCCGACACAGGCGAAACTACAGAAGACCGCGCCCGGCGCGTCACGGACTTTATCGCCGGCATGACGGACCGCTATGCCGCCATGAAGTTCAAGCAGCATTTCTTCCCCGAAGCCTGGGGCGGCTGAGGTTTCAATATAAATGCCGTTGACCTTGACAATCCCGTGCGCCGTGCTGAGCGGCGGGAAATACGAAAAGCTCTCGATCTGGGCGTGGCCGGAAGTCCGCAGGTCCGGCTGTTGTCGTAGTCGTCGCCAAGTTCCAGCGTGTAGTTATCCACTCCAACTGCCGTTGTTCCTGCGGGAATCTTCCCATAAGCTATTTTAGCGCTCGCTGCTTAAACCAGCATTAAAACGAGTTGGTGTCCGCCGCAAAATCTGGTACAATAACTTAGATTTTTTGTGAAGCACTGAAGATAACGCCGTTGAACTCTCAAAACCAGATACCGATGGAGGAGGCCAGCACTGTGGAGGCTGCCAGCGATCAAGGGCCATATCACCTGGCACAAGCTGTCTTCCGGGCGCTGACCGTTTCCGCATCGAAGCCGCCGGAAGAGTGGCTGCTCGGCGTGTTCTTTGAAGCGCTGTATCAAGTAAGCTTTCGGGGGGAAGGCCAGCCGCAAATTCGGCGGGTTGTCTGGCAGGAGAGTTTGGGGGATCAAGCCGGGAATCAAGCAGAGGCTGAGTCTGTTTTTCTGCGGCTGCGGCCGCCGGTGCCGCTCCACTCCGGCAGTCTGGCGGCGCTGCTGGCGGCGGCCGGAACATACTCGGCCTTGCTGGTGTCTGCCGGCCCTATCTCTAAGGGAGAAGGCCCACCTCTGGTCATCCTGGGAATGGCCCCGCGCTGTGCAGAGGCTGGCCAAAGCGGGCTGTTCGGCGTAGAAATTATCGGCCCGGCGCACCTCAAAGTGGATGTCGGGCTGGATTATCCGCTGGAACTGCGACGGAACCGGCTTTCGCTGTCTGCGCTGAATGTTTTTGGCGGCGGCCCGGTCCGAGAGCGTTTGTCGGCGCTATTGCGGCCGGTTTTTCCTGCCGTTCGCGCCCTGCTCCCTGCCGGCATTGCGGCATCTCCTTTGCTGTCCGGCGGCGCAATCCCGCTGCCCGGAGGCGCAGTCTTGATCAGCGAGCAGGACTGGCCCTACACCGTCGAGCAATTCTGGATCAAAGCGCTGGCCAGCCTGCTTGAGCGCGTTTCTCAGACGCGGGCGAGCGGGCTTGTGGCGCTTGCCTCGCATTCCGGCTCCGGGCAAACGGAGCAGTGGCCCGCCCAGGAATGGGCCGCGCCGCCGCATCAAGCCGCCTATTCTCAGGTGCGGCATTTGCTGGAAGAACGCGCGGCGGAAGCGATCCGGCAGCAAGTGGAGTCCGTGAAACTGCTTTCGGAGCGCCTGACAGCCGCCAAAATTCCTTTAGACGATTTATCCCTTCAAGAGCCGCCTTCGCGGCTGAGACCGCCGGGCAGCGATCCGGAAATTTCCCGCGCTTTGCAGACCCTGGCGTCCCTGACGCGGGCCGAGGGGATTTTGCGGCTGGACCCGCACCTGAATTTGGTGAGCTTTGGCGGACAGCCAGGGGGCGATATGCTGCCGGAACGGGTGTATTTGGCGGAAGATGTTCTGGGGTCCGAACTGACGCCGATCTCTCTTCGCAGCTTCGGCCCGCGCAACCAGGCGCTGCTTCATTTCTGTTATCAGGACCCGGAAGCGTTAGGCTTCGCCGTCACGCAGGAAGGAGAAGTTCGGGCAATGCTGCGGCACGAGGATAAGCTGATTGTCTGGAACACGGTCTCAGTGCCGCACTGAAACACGGTCTCAGCGAGGCGCTGAGGACAGGGCTGCACTTAATCCGGCACGCACACCGGCGATCATCAGCGGCAGCGGCAGAGACGGCAGATGCAGCGTGTTCTCTGCAATGGCCTGCTCTGACGACACTGGCAAATGAACAAACCCGGCATTATACGAGTGTTCCTGCGACGCGGCGTAGTGCAGCATTTGGTAGAAAATATGGTTGCAGGCATACGACCCGGCATAGCTGTGCGCCCGTGCCGGCACCCCGGCGTCCGTGCGGATGGCCGCCGCAACTCGCTCCGTGTTCAGCGTGGAGAACAGCGCGTCCGGGCCGCTGCCTACAATCTTTGTCTGCGGCAAGTTCGCCGCCAGAGGCTTGCTTGGATCATCGCTTTCCGGGATCTGAAGATTGACCGCGAATCGCTCCACATCCAGGCAAGGCGTGCCGGACGCCAGTCCGAGCGACAGCACCAAAACAGGCTGGTAGGTGTTAATCGCGCCCCGCAGCCGCTCCCAGTCGCGGCTCATCACCACCGGCAGCGTCAGGCTGACTACCTGCGCCCCACCAATGACTTCCCCTTGCAACGCTTCCGCGATTTGCTGCGAAGGATTATGCTTGCTGCCGCCAAACGGCGCAAAGCCTGTTAAGAGAATTGTCGGCATGGCTTATTCCAATCCCGCTTCGGCCCATTCGACGGCGCGGGTTAAGGCACGCATTTTTGCCAGGGTTTCGCGGTACTCGAAGTCCGGCACGGAGTCGGCGACGACGCCGCCTGACGCTTGAACATAGATAGTGTTGTTCTTGACGACCGCCGTGCGGATGGTCAGGGCCAAGTCCATCGCGCCGCTGAACGAGAAGTAACCGACACCGCCGGCATACGCGCCGCGCCGGGTCGGTTCCAATTCTTCAATAATCTCCATCGTGCGGACTTTTGGCGCTCCTGTGGCTGTGCCGTGCGGGAAGGCCGCCCGCAAAACGTCGAACTGGTCTAATCCATCGCGCAGGGTTCCGGTGACCTCGGAAACAATGTGCATGACGTGCGAATACTTCTCAATCACCATCAACTCGCTGACGCAGACAGAGCCGTACTCGGCGACGCGCCCAATGTCGTTGCGGGCCAAATCCACCAGCATGATATGTTCGGCGCGTTCTTTTTCGTCGGCCAGCAAATCCGCCGCGATGGCATCGTCTTCGGCAGCCGTCTTGCCGCGCCCGTGCCGCGAGCCGGCAATCGGGCGAATTGTAATTTTGCGGTCGTTCTCGCCGACCAAAATCTCCGGCGACGCGCCGACAAGTATGGTGTCTCCGAAGTTCAGATAAAACATATACGGCGACGGGTTGATCGAGCGCAGGGCACGGTAGACGTCAAACGGGTCGGCGTGAAGCGTCTTCGAGAGCCGCTGCCCGACTTGCGCTTGAAACGTATCTCCCGCCGCGATGAACTCTTTGGCTTTCAAGACCGCGTCTTTGTAATCGGCCTCCGTGCGGTTTGAGACGAATCCCCCTTCCGCCCCCGATACTGGGGGAGCAGGGGAAGTCGCGGGTGACTGAAGCTGTTCCAGCAGCGCATTGACTTTGTTCGCGGCAGCGTCATACGCCGCCCCGGCGTCCTCACCCGGCGCAATGCGGGCGTTGCACAGCGCCAGCACTTTATGCTTGACGTTGTCAAACACTAGAAGCGCGTCGGTGAACAAAAAGATGCAGTCGTCCATCTCCAAATCGTCTTCGGCAAGTACCGGCAGCTTCTCAAAGAAGCGTACCGTGTCGTAGCCGATCATGCCGACCGCGCCCCCGACAAACGGCGGCAGCTCCGGCGACGGCACATAGGTGTATCGCTCCAGCAGCTCTTTCAGCAGATGCAGCGGGTCCCGCGAGCCTGCCGCGAGAGTCACCGTCTCAGTCTGTCCGCCTTCGGTAATTGTCGCCGCATCGCCTTTTGACCGGAAGATCAGAAACGGGTCAGAGCCGAGAAACGAGTAGCGGGCCAGCCGCTCGCCGCCTTCCACGCTTTCCAGCAGAAACGAGTTTAGGCGGTCTCCCGCGATTTTGCGGTACGCCGACACCGGCGTTTCCATGTCCGCCAGCACTTCACGCCAAACGGGAATGAGGTTTCCGTGAGCCGCTCTTTCGATAAACTCGTCACGGGTCGGCGCAGTCATAGGATGTTTCATAGTTGACGTGAATTATACCTTGTAACTGCTTCACTGCGGCTAGCTGTTCGAGGAGTTGAAAACTACGCGCTCGGTGAGGCACTCTTCGAGCGCAGGAAAGGATTTTCTGTCGTCCGCAGGACACTTGACCTAGCGAGTAGTTTTCAGCTACTCTTTTTTTGCCCAACCTTTGACTTGCCGAGCTGTCCACGCAGCCTAATGTACCAATCGGGCCGGTACGACGCTGGCCGGGCCGTGTAAACTTCGCTGGACGGCAGGGCAACGGCGCTCAGAGGGCCGCCCATGCTGCATCCGGTGTCAACACCGATATACTGCTTGGTCCGGGCGAACATAACTTTGGGGAACGGCGTGTGGCCGCGCACGACGGTCTGCTGCCACCAGGGCTGTGTTTCGCCTTTGACTTTGCCCCAGCGCAGCGCTCCTGTGGACTGCATCGTCAATGGCAAGGCCAAATCCCAGCCGGCATGGGTGAAGATGTAGTCGTCGGTGATATAGAACGGCAGCGTCCAGGGTTCCGCCTGGGCATAAAAACGCAGGTGGGTCAGGGGAAGCGAATTAGGGTCACCGGGCGTCAGCGCATAGCCGCGCCGCGCATAAGAATCCAGTGTCGGCTGGGCATCTAAACCCGCCAGCACACTCAGCTCGCCGTCTTCCAAAAACAGCAGCAGCGCTTCTTCATGGTTGCCCTGCACAAAGACTTTGCGGCAGCGGTCAAACGTGAGTATCTGCTCGACGCAGTTAAAGGGGTCAGGCCCGCGGTTGATAACGTCGCCCAAAAAGATCAGCAAGTCGGACGGCACCACCGGTAAGGTGGCAAGCATCTCTCGCAGCGCTTCGTTTTCGCCGTGAACATCGCCAATCGCATAGATCACGAAGGCTGGTCCACATAAGGCAAGGCGAAGTCGCGCATCCGGTCCAGCGACTCCCATTCATCGCCGGGATCACTGAATATCAGAATGTGCGGCCCGGCAAACCCCGCGTCGGCGCAGAGGTCCAGGCAGCGCTTGAAGTCGTCTTCATCCATCTGTCCCGGTGCATGAAAGTGGGCTTTCGCGTGAGTGCATTCGGCTAAATCTGCGATCAGCGGCAGGTCGTTGTGCTTGCGGTCATTGGGCCAGTTGCCGAAGTCAAGCTTCAGACCGACGCGACCGTCGAGCCGGTCCAGCAGGGTCCGCACCGCTTGGGGGCTGTCCAGCAGCCGGTGCCAGTTTTCGGTCACTACTTCGATGTCGTGGTCCTCGGCATGACGAAGAATGTTGCGAAATCCCGTTTCGCTGAGATGCAGGCCCGCCTCGCTCGGCTCGGCATGACCGCCGATAACCCGGACGCGCTTTGCGCCGCACTCGGCGGCGACTTCCACCCAGTCCGTGATCAGGGCAAGCGCTTTCTTGCGCTCGGTCGGATCGGGATGGGTCATGTCCCCTTCGTCAATTAGGAGCGTGTACAGCTCCACGCCGGCGCTGTCTAAAGCGCCGCGCAGATGCTCCAGATACTCCGAGTCGGTCGAGGGCAGATGAAAATGGCAGATTTCCAGCTTGCCCAGCCCATGCGCCGCCACCTGCGCCGGAATATCCAGCAGTGGCGTGCCAGCCTTAAGCATGTTGTTGAGGCTCCAGGTGGAGACGCCGAGGCGAGAATGTAGTGTCATGGCTGTTCTCTACGAAGCGTAGAGGCGAACCTTGTGTTCGCCTTTTTATTATCGGTGGCCAGTATATGATTGTGATTGGATGACGATGCGATGCCGGATGCCGGAAAGATTATCAGAAGAGGCGAACACAAGGTCCGCCCCTACGAGACTATTTTTTCGTTTCGGCGAATTCGCGCACCGAGGCAAGCTGGCCTTCGGAGCCTAAGTATTTGGAGCGGCTGACGATGAACTTGGCGTACTCGGCGATAAACACTTTGCCGGGGGAGCGCAGATCGAAGTCTTCCGGCTTGCTTTCAAAAAACTCGCGGTGAACTCGCGTCCACACCAGGCGGCCGTCGGTGTCAATGTTGACCTTGCAGACGCCGAGCTTGGCGGCGGGCAGGTACTGGTCGGCGTCCACACCTTTTGCGCCTTCTTTGAGCTTGCCGCCGGCGGCGTTGATGCGGGCGACTTCGTCCTGCGGGACCGACGATGAGCCGTGCATGACCAGCGGGAATCCGGGCAACTGCTCCTGAATGGCGGCAATGCGCTCGAAGTGCAGGCCCTGGCCGCCGGAAAACTTGTACGCGCCGTGCGAGGTGCCGATGGCGCAGGCCAGCGAATCGCAGCCGCTTTGGGCGACAAATGCTTTGGCTTCGATAGGGTCGGTGAGAAGCGCGTTTTTCTCGTCTACGGCGATGTCTTCTTCCACGCCGCCGAGCATCCCAAGCTCCGCTTCGACGGAAACGCCTTTGGCATGGGCGGCGGTCACGACGCGCTTTGTGATGGCGACGTTCTCGTCAAACGGGTCATGGGACGCATCAATCATGACGCTGGAATAAAAGCCGCTGTCAATGCACTCATAGCAGGTCTTTTCGTCGCCGTGGTCCAGATGCACGGCGAACACGGCTTCCGGGAAAATCTCGTCGCAGGCCCGGATAATTGCTTCCAGCATCCGCTTGTCGGTGTAGCCGCGTGCGCCTTTGGAAATCTGGATGATAAACGGCGACTGGGAGTCAATGCTGCCTCGAAACAGGCCCATGGCCTGCTCGGCGTTG
This sequence comes from uncultured Armatimonadales bacterium, assembly GCA_964241935.1. Lineage (GTDB taxonomy): Bacteria > Armatimonadota > Armatimonadia > Armatimonadales > Capsulimonadaceae > JANXMY01. The sequence goes on along the minus strand of CAXSZN010000028.1, from coordinate 47,367 downwards.
TTGATGTTGTAAGCGCCGACAGCATACTTGCCGTAAGCATGTTCGAACAGTGTCTTGGTGGTGACGATCATAGCCGTGTGGATGCTCCTCAGAAAAAGTAATTCCTAGTTCGTAATACGGCCCGATTATACCCGGCAAGCAAAGAATTCCGGGCGAAAAAGGAATTTCGGGAGGAGACGGGGAATATGTGTCCGCACGGCAGCGCCGCCCCAATCCTTAATCCCGCACTAGAAGTGCCGGGCTTTAGGAGTGCAGAATGTCCGCTTTCGCGGACGGAACATTGGCCTGTGTCTTCTGTCTCGCAGAGACATTTTGCTTTTCTAAAGCCCGGCACTTCTGGTGCGGGGGCCACTTCTCCCAATCACTAAAGATCGGAATTTATCAATCATGCCTTTGACCTCGCGGCGGTTGCTGCCTGCCGCCTGTCTTCTTCTTCTGGCTCTCGGCGCTTTGTGCGCCGCGCACGCGCAGGGGCCGACTCTTGCCGTCAACCCCATTCCGCTTGGGCCGCCGTTCACGACGGAAACCGCAGCGCGGGCCGCCGAAAGCGGCTCGTGGCTGCTGCGCGGGCGCTCTTTGCTGGGCCTGTTTGTGTTTGCTGCCGTGGCTTACGCTGTCGGGCAGGTACGGAGCCGGGGCCAAAGAACGCCTCTGAGGCTGGTGCTGTGGGGCTTCGGCATCCAGTTCGTGTTTGCGTTTTTAGTTTTGGACACGCTTCCGGGCAAGCTCGGCTTTGCCGCTGTCAGCCATGCGGTTGCCGCCCTGCTGGATTATACCAAACAAGGCGCGGGCTTTGTCTTTGGCGATCTCGCCAGCGGCAACAACATTCCGGTCGGCGCTCCGGTTGGGGATGCTCTGAACGGTGACATCACACATCCGACCGCGTATGCTCATGTCGGCGGGTACTTTGCGTTTTATGTGCTGCCGACCATCGTGTTCTTTTGTGCGCTGACCGCGCTGTTTTACTACTCCGGGGTCATGCAGAAGATTATTCAAGGCATTGCCTGGATCATGCAGCGGTCCATGGGAACATCAGGCGCGGAAACGCTCGCGGCGGCGACCAACATCTTTGTCGGGCAGACCGAAGCGCCGCTGATGGTTAAGCCGTTTCTGGCAAACGCCACCAATTCCGAGCTGATGGCGATTATGACGGCGGGCTTCGCCAACATCGCATCAGGCGTTCTCGCGGCCTATGCCGCCATGCTGAGCGGCTTTTTCCCGGACGCCGCCGGGCATCTGCTGGCCGCGTCGCTGCTGTCCGCGCCGTCGTCCTTAGTCGTCGCAAAGCTGATTTTCCCGGAAACCAAAACGCCTGAGACCGCCGGTACGGTGAAGATCACGGTAGACCGCACCGACGTCAACGCGATTGATGCACTCACCCGAGGCGCTTTAGAGGGCCTGACACTGGCGCTGAATGTCGGCGCGGTCTTGATTGTGTTCATCGCCATGATCGCCTTGCTGAACGCGGTGATTGGCTGGGCCGGCCACTTCTTTGGTCTCCCCAGCTTATCGTTCCAGCAGATTTTAGGCTGGATTGCGACGCCGTTTGCCTGGATGACGGGAATGCCCTGGCATGACGCCCAGCAAATCGGACCGCTGCTCGGCATCAAAACTGCGGTCAATGAGTTTGTCGCATACCTGCAGATGGCCCAAATGCTGGGTGCAAACCCGCATTTCGTCACGCCTCGGTCTGCCGTCATCGCCATCTACGCGCTGTGCGGCTTCGCAAACTTTTCCTCTGTTGCCATGCAGGTCGGCGGCATCAGCGGCATGGCCCCCTCCCGCAGACCGGACCTCGCCCGGCTGGGCCTCCTTGCCATGTTCGGCGGAGCGCTCTCGTCCCTGATGGCAGGCTGCATCGTCGGCATCCTGCTGTAAGTGTGGCAAAGAAAAGCCTCCAGTCCTAATGGACTGGAGGCTTTTACTGTGCGAGGCGCAAATCTAAAAACGATTAGAACTTTGTCAAGTCTCCAATCAAATTGGCTCCATCAAAGCTGCCGAGGCCTGTCGCGTCGTCGTAGCCGGGGACAGCTAGGAACGGGTTGTTGTTGCTGCCGTCAGCAATGTCATGGAAGTCCAGGCTGTACCGTGAGGCGTTTGCGCCGCCGGGGCCGAAGCTGTACAGCGCCGGGTTGATAAAGCCGATGGTGCCTTTGCCGGCATTCGCCCGGCTCTGGTTGACTAGGGCCGCAAAGCCTGCCCACAGGGGAGCCGAGCAGGACGTGCCACCATACTGGAAGTAGCCTGCGCCGGCGGCCGGATCGGTGACATAGATGAGGTAGCCGGTGTTCGGGTCAGCATTGAGCGAAATATCAGGAACATTCCGCATGGTGGCGGAAACGCCTGAGTCGGGGTAAGCATTCGCCGTCAGCGTGGCTGCGTTCTTCTGGTAGAAAGGGACCGGCCAGAAGATGCTGACGCCGCCGCCGCCCGCACTGTTCAGGGCGTCGTTCCAGGTCGTTTCTGAAAGGTAGTTCTCGTTTACGCCGGGCGACTGCACGCTCAGGGTCGTGCCGCCGACGCTGCACACGAACGGCTGGCCGGAGGGGTCGCCCGCCGACAACTGGCCGGTGCCGGTGTCTAAGCCGCCGGTGTCGCCGGCGGACGTGAAGATGGACTGTCCCTGCAGCGCCATCTGCTCGAAAGCAACCGCTTCGCCAAAAAGGGAAGTGCCGCTGACCCGGTCTTCAAATGTCGCCCAGGAAGAGCTGATGGATTTGGCCTGATTGTCGGTCGCGATTTGCTGGTAGTTGTCCACCACGCCCTGGTCCGTGTTCGGCGCAATATAAACCATGACCTTTGCGGCCTTCGGTGCAAGTGCAATCTGAAGGTCAATGTCCAAAACAACTTCTGCCGTTCCGCCGCCTGGATAAAGCGGGAAATTGGGATCGGTGGAGTCGACCAAGACGTTCTGCAAAGGCACGACGGGCAGGAAGAAGTTGCGCTCGTAGCGCAGAACGTCTTTGGGCGTGTAGGTATCCAGCTCGAAAACGGCCAGTGTCTGTCCGGCACCGGTCAGCCCGGTGGAAGTCAGGTTGTAAGCGGTTCGGATATCGGTCGGAACCACAGAACCGCCTAGCCCTGTTCCAGGCGGAACTGAAGCGGCAGCCGGCTGCCGCTGCTGGAGATTTGTGGTTCGTTTGGCACTGGTGTCCAGGCCGCAGACGGCGCTGATGCGCCCCGCCAGCGAGGCTGGGATCGAAGGAGCGCTGTCAGGCGCATGGAACACAGTGCCGTCCGGAGCGGCATACTGGCGCAGAGTGACGGCGAAGGCCGCTTGAGCGGCGGACGCGGAGCCGGAAACGTCCAGCAGCGTCCGCTCAGGATGGGTGCGCGTGACTGTCAGGCCCTGAGACTGGGCATACGCGATGACGGCATTGTAGTCGGCCTGGGTCGGCCCGAACTGGGCCGCAAACTGAGCCGGGGTCAGAAACTGCCCGTAGCGGCTGGACGACGGATTGTACAGGTCCTGGATAAGCTGCTGCATCTGCGCCTGATTGCGAAGAGGAAGCGAGATCGCCAGCGGCACTTTTGCTGTCGGCGGCGTCGCTCCGAGCGGCTGCGAAACCGAAACAAGAGGAGTCACGCCGCCGGGAAGGGCCGTGCGCGTCGGGGCAGGTGCCGCCAGCAAGGCGGAAGACAGGGCAGAGAGCGCAGCGGCTGTCAAAAGAGATGTGCGAAGAGAAGTACGGAAGAGAGACATGCGATTAAATCCTTTCAGGACATCTTGATGAAGATGTCTTCATTAAGAGGCAGCGGCAGTGCGGCGACGCTTGGCAATCATCATGCCGCTCAGCGTGACGAGGCCAAGACCCAGGCTGACCCAGGTAGACGCTTCCGGCACGGGAGATGCGGCGGGTGTGCCGCTGGCGTTGAAGGAAAACCCTAAAAACGACCCATCATCGCCAATGTCACTGTCTTTGACAGACAGCGTCCAGGCTCCGCTGAGGCCGAGGCCGTCAAACGCGCTTAAGTTGTCCAGTGACTTGTAAGGATTATCAATGCCGCCTGCCACCGAGCCGGGATCAGCAAAGGAACCGGGAGGCGGCTCCTGCGCGGCGGCCGCTTCTCCTAAATCGGCCCCCGTATCGGTGAAATAGTAATTCTCGCCATCAAAGTTTGCTGATGTCCCCTGGTAATAGTTGCTGGGATCGGCATTCACGCGGTCGAACAAGTTAACGGTGACGCCGTCATGGGTCAGCGTTGCGCCGAGGCCGCCGAGGAATGTCTGGTTCAGCCCGACAATGTCAATGCTGTTGAACGTAGTCACCGGACCGCCGCCAACAAGCGTCAGCGTTTGTGACGCAATGCCGGGCTGCCCGAGTGTGTCGGCCTGAGAAACCACGGACAAGGTGCCGGGATTATATTCATCAATCGCGGTGGTCACGGTGCCAAGACTGAGCTGGCTGCCGGTGTTGCCGATGTTGTAACGCCCGCCGTTGACAAAGTTATAGGCCTGCCCGCCGGCCAAGTCCGCGAAGTAGCTGCCGGTGGTTCCCGCAGGATTGAACGCAAGCTGGGCATTGGCGAAAGAAGTATCTGTCGGATTAAACGCGCCCTGGTAAAGCACCTGGACAAGATTACTGCTTCCAGAAGCGTCACTTGCGGCATAGCCACTGTTAATGGTGGTCGTGACGCGGTAGAGATTATCATCTGTCGGGGTAAAGCTGCCGACTGCGTAACCGACGTTTGTGCCGATCCCCGAGGGATTAAGTGGGGCGGGAGTAACGCCGCCAAGCTGGATAGCGGGGCGGTTGAATGTCGGGGACGACGTGTCTGTCGTGGTGGTAAAATTGTCTACGTTTGTGAAGAAGGGATTAACAACAGTGGTGCTGTAATCGGTGCCCTGTGCCAGAGCGGAGTGTGAGCCGGCGGCGAGGCCGAGCAGCGCGAGCGCGATTGCGCCGCGAAAAGCGGAAGACATAATGCAGGAACCTTTCTGAATTGTTTCGTCCTCAGTCGCCGGCGCTGGCGCATGGAGCTATAGATCGGAAGCGTGAAGGGTCGCATCGTCGCGGGGTAAAACATCATAGCATATATACAGGGAACTTTGAGCCTATTCGGGGCACGAATTTTTTCTGGAACGGAACATTTTTTCAGGGTGTAACGTACCCCACAAACTGAATTTAACTCGATTTTAGCACTCTCTTGACACGAGTGCTAAAACCAAAGTATAATCATCCTCGGAATTCAATTTCCCGCCACACTTAAAATAGACACCCACTGAAGGAGGTCAGATCATGTTGAAACCACTCGGAGACCGGATCGTCATCAAAGCCCTGGAAGCCGAAACCCAGACCAGCGGCGGCATTATCCTGCCGGAAACCGCCCAGGAAAAGCCCCAGCAGGGCGAAGTGCTGGCTGTCGGACCCGGCAAAATGCTGGACAACGGCAAGACAAGCACCGTTGATGTCCAAATCGGCGACAAGATTGTTTACGCGAAGTATCGCGGCACGGAAATCAAGGTCGGCGGCGAGGATGTCATTATCCTGACAGCCGGCGATGTGATGGGCATCTTGAACTAATTTACGAGGAGAACACAGACATTATGGCAGCCAAAGAATTATTGTTCGACGAGCAGGCCCGCCGGGCGCTCGAGCGCGGCGTCAACACGCTGGCCGATGCGGTCAAAGTGACCCTGGGGCCACGCGGACGCTACGTTGTGTTAGAAAAGAAGTTCGGCTCACCTTCCCTGGTAGACGACGGCGTCACGATTGCCAAAGAAATTGAAGTCGAAGACAAATTTGAGAACATGGGCGCACAGCTTGTCCGCGAAGTCGCGTCCAAGACCAACGACGTGGCCGGGGACGGCACCACGACCGCGACGGTGCTGGCCCAGGCGATTGTCCGCGAAGGCCTGAAGAACGTCGCCGCCGGGTCCAACCCGCTGGCGGTCAAGCGCGGCATTGACAAGGCCGTCGAAGCCGCCGTCGCCGAAATCAAAAATCTCGCCGTGCAGGTGCAGGGTAAAGAGTCCATTACGCAGGTCGCGACAAACTCCGCCAAGATTTCTCTCATCGGCGAGCTGATCGCAGACGCGATGGACAAAGTCGGCAAAGACGGCGTCATCACTGTGGAAGAGTCCAAAGGCACCCAGACGACGCTTGAGCTGGTCGAAGGAATGCAGTTCGACAAGGGCTATATTTCGCCCTACTTCGTCACCGACGCCGAGCGGCTGGAAGCTGTTTTAGATGACCCGTATATCCTGATCTTCGAGAAGAAAATCTCCAACATTCAGGATATGCTGCCGGTGCTGGAAAGCGTCGTTCGCTCCGGCCGCCCGCTGCTGATTATCGCCGAAGACGTGGACGGCGAAGCGCTGGCGACCCTGGTTGTCAACAAGCTGCGCGGCACGTTCAACGTCGTCGCAGTCAAAGCGCCGGGCTTCGGCGACCGCCGCAAGGCCATGCTGGAAGACATTGCCGTTCTGACCGACGGCCGCTTCATCACCGAAGATTTGGGCATCCAGCTTAAGAACGTAGACGAGACCTACTTAGGCTCCGCCAAGCGTGTCACCGTCACCAAAGACGACACCACGATTGTCGAAGGCAAGGGGTCCGCCGCGTCCATCCAGGGCCGTATCGCCCAGATCAAAGCGCAAATTGACAAGTCGGATAGCGACTATGACAAAGAAAAGCTGCAGGAGCGGCTTGCCAAGCTGTCCGGCGGCGTCGCCGTCATCCAGGTCGGCGCGGCCACCGAGACCGAGCTGAAGGAAAAGAAGCATCGCATTGAAGATGCGCTTTCGGCCACCCGTGCGGCCGTCGAAGAAGGCATCGTCCCCGGCGGCGGCACCACGCTGATCAAGATCATCAGCGCTCTGGACAGCCTGCATCTGGAAGGCGACGAGCAGGTCGGCGTCAACATCATCCGGCGTGCGCTGGAAGAGCCGGCCCGTCAGATCGCCAACAACGCGGGCGTCGAAGGCTCGGTCATCGTCGAGAAGATCAAGAACACCGGTATGGGCTACAACGCCGCCACCGGCGAGTTCGGCGACCTTGTTGCCCAGGGCATCGTGGACCCGGCGAAAGTCACCCGCTCCGCCTTGCAGAACGCGGCCTCCATCGCCGGCCTGATCCTGTCCACCGAAGCGCTCGTCGCCGAGCGCCCCGAAAAGGCCTCCCCGATGCCCGCCGGCGGCGGTGGCGGCATGGGCGGCGGAATGCCCGGAATGGGCGGCATGGGCGGCTTCTAAGCCACCTGTTCCTGTCACTCTCGCAAAAGCCGGAGGCCAAATGGCCTCCGGCTTTTCTTTTTGTCGGTCAGGTACAATAGCTGCTACTATGGAACCGACATCCGATGCCGCCAAACGAAAACTGATAGCAAAACTTGCGGGTGTAATTTCTGATGTTGCTTTGCGTCGCCGCGAGAATATAACGCGGCAGATACTTGTTAAGATCAAGTCAGAATGGAGCAGCCTCCCTGAAGCATCACGCCCCTGGGGATTTTGGGTGCGCGAATACACACCAATTTCCGCAACCGCCGACAGTGTAGACTTTCGATCGGTTCCAGAACGAGTCTGGTTCTTCGACAGGTCTGGGCTGCGAGAAGAAAATGTTTGGAGCTGGATGCGCCTCGTTGCGGCTAGGATTCTCGCGCCATATACATTTTCTGTACCGTTATCTCCAATTGGTTTGACAGCGTTCGCGCCCTACGAAGGCAGTGATGACTACTACGCTGAGGTGCTTTGGGGCGGTCGCTGGGGGATGGCCTGGCGTGTTTCAAGGGGTTCAGAGGGTCAAATACTCAACAAAGAATTGTGGCGAGCTTGATGTGATAGCCCGAACCGTAATGGTTTTCCGGCGGTTTTTTGTTTTTCAGGTACAATGGCTGTATCAAGCACAAAGAGGCTTCTACTATGCACACGCTGACTTTGGAACTGCCGGACGAGATATACCAGCCGCTGCTTCATCAGGCGCGGCGCAGCGCCAGTACCCCGGAGGCGCTGCTGACTCAATGGGCCGCTCAGGCTGTCCGAACACAGCAAGACACGCTTTTGAAGCTGCTCGGCTCAGTAGAAACCGACGTGAGCGATGTTTCGGGGAAACACGATGACCTTTTAGGGCGTGCGCTGCAAACGGACGCCGGCAGATGAGCGAAGTCTTTGCCGACACGTCCGGGTGGGCCAGTGCCTTTGTCCGCACCGAAACTTATCACTCGATGGCTGCTGATTTCCTGCGGCAGTGGCAGGCCGATGGAACGCAGGTTGTCACGACAAATTACGTTCTTAATGAAGTCTCTGCACTTCTGACAAGCCCGCTCCGTGTGCCGCGCCCTCAGCAGATTGCCATTTTGAGCGCCATTCGCAGTGCGGCATGGGTTACGGTTGTGCATATTGATCCGGCTCTGGATCAAGCCGCTTATGCGCTGTTTCAAGCTAGGCCCGACAAGCTGTGGATCCTTGTAGACTGCGCGAGCTTTGTTGTCATGCAGCAGCGCGGCATCGCTTCGGCGCTGACCAATGACCACCATTTTGAGCAGTCGGGGCTGGTGCGCTTGCTGAAATGAATCAAAACTGCCGGGGCATCCCAATCATGCAGAGATCTATAAGCCGTCCAAAATTAATTGTCGTGTGCGGCCTAACGGGATCAGGTAAAACAACTTATGCAAAGAGGCTGGAAGAAACGCTTGGCGCGGTCCGGTTCTGCCCCGATGAGTGGATGCAGGCGCTTTCGCTGAGTCTGCATGACGAAGACAAACGCGCACAGATTGAAGCGCTGCAATGGGCGCAGGCTCAGAGGCTGCTGGCGCTGGGGCAGACGGTCATTATCGAGTGGGGAACGTGGGGCCGGTCGGAGCGCGACACGCTGCGGCTAGGCGCAAGAGCATTGGGAGCCGCGACTGATCAGCATTATTTGTCTGCGCCGGTGGAGGTTTTATGGAAGCGAATTCAGCGTTGGGGGATGGAAGACCCGCCGCTGATGCGAGAAGACTTAGTGCGAAGTGCGGAGATATTTCAGAGTCCCACGATCGAGGAAGCGGGGCTTTTTGATGCCTACAAAGCGATCCCTCTGGCAGAAGACCGGGAGCTGCCGCCTGCGCCGCATCTTAATCAATATCGCCAGGCGATAAAGCGCATCTTTGAAGAGTATGCCGCTATTCCCTACTCGCACGAAGGACTCACTTGCGAAACTGTGTTTGACCGCGCAAAAGACCGGTATCTTTTGATTACGTTTGGGCGTGACTTAGGCAAGCGCATTCATTATGCTGTCGCGCATGTAGACATTGTGAACGGCAAGCTGTGGATACGCCGTGATGGGACTGAAGAGGGGATTGCGAACGAGCTGGTCGCGCTCGGCGTTCCGAAAGAAGACATTGTGCTGGGCTTTAAGTCCGAGCAGATGCGGCGGGATACAGAGTTTGCCGTCGCGTGAGAAGCCGCTGACAAAACGAGACCGCCGGGGCATTTGGCCCCGGCGGTTTTTGCGTCAGCGGATCACAATCTGGAGGCTGTCATCGTTCCTGTCCCGGTAGCTATCATGGCGGAAATCTCGGTGATCGCGGAGCCACTCTTCATGGCGGCGTTCCTCTTCCCGGCGGATTTCCTGCTGGCGGCGGAACTCGGCCTGCCGGATTTGCTCCTGCCGGAACTCTTCCCGGCGGCGGTCATCTCGGCGGAAGTCACCGTCGTAGTTCCGGTCACTGCTGTAGTTCCGGTCACCGCTGTAGTTCCGGTCACCGTCGTAGTTCCAATCGCCGTCATGGTCGGCGATGACCGTCTTCTGGCTGAGTTGCAGCGCGGGCATCAGGGCGGACGCGGCGGCGGGTTTGGCTGCGCCGAACAGCCCGGCGGCGAGAACCGCGCCGACGGCAAGTATTCCAAGTGCATTATGTTGAATCTTCATTTGCTTTGCTCCGTGTTAGGTTTATCTCTTCTGTTCCAGAGGGATACCTAGTGACAGAGCGAACTCCCAAAAGGTTCCCTGTGGTTTAGGAGGAGATTAAAGATGCAGTTAGGACTGGAAGGTAAGACGGCGCTGGTAACAGGATCTACGGCGGGCATCGGCTACGCGGCGGCGCTGGGGCTGGCACGGGAAGGCGCATCGGTCGTGGTCAATGGACGCACGGCGGCGCGAATAGACGAAGCCGTGAGCAAGATCAAAAGCGAGACCGGCAGCGACAAAGTTTCCGGGGTCGCGGCGGATTTAGGCACGGCGGACGGCTGCGCGGAGGTGATCAAGCAGGTTCCAAGTGTGGACATACTGGTCAACAACATGGGCATCTTTGAGCCGAAAGAGTTTGGCGAGATCACGGATGCCGACTGGATGCGCTTCTTTGAGACCAATGTGTTAAGTGGTGTCCGGCTTTCGCGTCACTACTTCCCGCTGATGAAGGGCAAAAATTGGGGCCGGATTGTCTTCGTGTCCAGCGAGTCCGCTGTCAATATCCCTGCTGAGATGATCCATTACGGCATGACCAAGACCGCCCAGCTTGCGGTTGCGCGGGGGCTGGCCGAGCTGACCGTCGGCACCGGCGTCACCGTCAACTCCGTGCTGCCCGGCCCGACGAAATCGGAAGGTGTCGGTACAATGCTGACCCAAATGGCACAGGCGCAGGGGAAAGATGACAAGGCCGTGGAAGACGATTTCTTTGAAAGCGTTCGCCCGTCGTCGCTGATCCACCGCTTCGAGACACCTGACGAAGTCGCCGCCATGATTACGTTTGTGTGCAGCGAAGCGGCGTCCGCCGTGAACGGCGCGTCCCTGCGCGTCGAAGGCGGCGTCGTGCGCTCGGTCGTCTAAGCGTATGTGCTACAATCATGCAGGGGAGACGCAAATGACCTACGCCATTAAGCTGGACAAGCCGCAGACAATCAAGCTGGGTGACTACGACCCGGACGACACGGGAAAAGCAAAGAAAAACGATGCCGATGACGAGCTGACGAAGCTCGGAGACACGCTGGCAAAGCAGCAGGAACTTTTATATGCCGCTCAGACCCACAGCGTCCTCCTTGTCCTGCAGGGCTTGGACACGTCAGGGAAAGACGGCACGATCTCGCATGTCATGTCCCATGTCAACCCGCAGGGCTGCGCCGTGGCATCGTTTAAGGTGCCGACGCCGGAAGAAGCCGCGCATGACTTTTTATGGCGCATCCACAAGCAGACGCCGGGCAGAGGCAGCATTACGATCTTCAACCGCTCGCACTACGAAGACGTGCTGGTGACCCGCGTTCACAAGCTGGTCAGTGCCGACGAGATCACGCGCCGCTACGCGCTTATCAATAACTTTGAGCAGCTATTGTCGGACGAGAACACAATTATTCTGAAGTTCTTCCTGCACATCACGAAAGACGAGCAGAAATCGCGCTTGCTGGCCCGCGAAGACGATCCCGCCAAAGCCTGGAAGCTGTCTGCCGGCGACTGGCACGAGCGCGAGTTCTGGGACGACTACACGAGCGCCTACGAAGCCGCTCTGGGTGTGACCGCCGCTAAGACCGCGCCCTGGTACATTGTCCCCGCCAACAAGAAATGGTTCCGCAACCTCGCTATCGCCGAGACGCTCACCAGAACCCTCAGCCCCTATGAGAAAGGCTGGCAGGACGCGCTGAAGAAGATCGGCGAGCAGCGCAAAGCCGAGCTTGCCCAGATGCGGGCGGGAAAGTGAGACCTCTCCCGGCACAAGTGCCTTCCCTCCCCTGTTAGGGGAGGGCTTTTAGACAAATATAGCCCCCGCCTCTGGACAAGAAGCAGTGGCTAAAAGTAACACTAAGCCCTCCCCTAACAGGGGAGGGAAGGCACTTGTGCCGGGAGGGGTCTTCTCAACCGGGGTTCCTGCTACACCGGCAACACCTCTACGGTCGGCGGCAGCAAAATGGACTGCGGATTGGTGGCGGCGGCAATGGCGGGAACGTCATTGAGAAAGTGGTAGCAGACGCCGAACTCCGCATGGCCTGTCACTGCATCGCCGAGCGTGAACGCGATAGACACGTCGCCTTCAACCGTCAGCCGCACCGTCAGAGATTGGCAGCCTGCGGGCAGCTTCGTAATCGCAACCGCCAGGGCTTTGTCGCTGTCAATGAGATGAAACCAGCGCTGGGGCAGGAATGCCTCGGCACTACCGACTTCCCCCACATAATCCACCCGCCCCGCCGTGGCAATTGTCCACTTGGCATAGGGCGCATCGCCGAATTCCGTCCGCCAGACAATCTCCGTCGCCTTGCTGTCCAGCTTGCCGAACACATACCCGCCCACACCAAAATCGCAGGTGAGAGTAGGGGACGTGATCGCAAGCGGCAGAGTGAAAACGATCTCATCGTTCGCCTTCGGCTGCTCTATCGTGTGCGTCAGCATCACCCAGGATTTATAAGCAGTGATTTCTGCGCGTTTAGTGACGGTAGTTACCTCTGGAGAAACTATCTTTTGTTGCGTCCATGCTGCGTGCAGTCCAAAGTCCCATGTCTCGTCAGTGGTCTGAGCGTTATCATTTTCTGAAGTAGTTGTCTGCCCGCGTAGATGCGGAATACCATCATAGACAACTTCGGAGACTTGACCGTTTGGTGTTAGTGATAATGTCACGCGCCTTTGGACGCTTCTCACGGCACTGTTTGGGGTTGAGGACAGCACTACTCCCTCATCGGGAATATATAGTTGAAGCGGGTCATCTAAATCAGCTACAAGTTCGTCCAAAGTAAGCCTGAACTCTGCCTCTTCAAAAGGTGCAAGAAACACCGGAAAATAAAAGAACCATGGATGAACTGTTGCTAATTGGCCTACTGATGCCATCACTTGCTTTAGGTTGACCGGACCTTTTTCATAGGGAACAGGTTGCCCCTCAGCATTGATAAGACTTAGTTGCTTTCGCTGACGCACAGCGATTTGAAGCGAAATAGTTAGCTCTACCTTGATTGGATACAAAAAACGGCGGATGCCGTGGGTTTCGCGGACGCGGAGGCGGGCTAAGACTTCGCTCATTGCGTGGGTGTCTCCTCAAGTTTCTGCTCAAAGATCGTGGCGATGTGGTCTACGGTGAACTGAGTTGCGCCCTGGCTGCCCTCGAAGACGGAGTAGGCGGCGCGGCCCATCGCGGCCCGTGCATCGGCGTCTTGCAGCAGGCGCACGAAGACTTCGGTGAGCTGAGACTTTTGGGCTTCTTTGTCGGTCTCGTCGGCGGTAATCTGGGCAATACCGCCGCGTTCGATAAAATCGTCAATGATTTGCGGGAAGTTCAGCATGGACGGGCCGGCGACAATGGGCTTGGCATACAGCGCCGGCTCCATAATGGACTGGCCGCCGTGGGGGATCAGAGTGCCGCCGACAAACGCGATGGTGGCGAAGCCGTAAGCGGTGCTTAACTCGCCCAGCGTGTCTAAAATCAGCACGTCGGCTAACGGATCGCCCGGCGCGGGGTCGGAGCGGCGCTTGACCCGAAAGCCTGCGCTTTGGGCAAGGGCAGCGACAGCCCCGAAGCGCTCCGGGTGGCGCGGGACGAGAAGCAGGCGCGTGGTTTCGAGGCCCGGCGTTTGGCGAATGCGGCGCAGGACTTCCAGCAGTGTCGCTTCTTCGTCGCTGTGGGTGCTGCCGGCGACAATCAGAGGCGAGTCGGTAGATGTCAAAGCAAGGGCGGCGTCAAGGGCTTTTCGCTGCGCGTCCGTGACATCTTTCTCCGCTAATAAATTGCGGTCATACTTAATGGAGCCGCTGACTTTGATCTTGCTGGGCGGTGCGCCCATGCGCTGCAAACGATCGGCGTCTTCACGGGCCTTCATCAGAAGCAGGGAGTAGTTGTGGAACACGGGACCCATCAACGGCTGCACCCAGCGGTAGTAGGTAAACGACTCGGCGGAAATGCGCCCGTTGACCATGACAATAGGAATGCCGCGCGTTTTGGCTTGGTGCAGGACGTTCGGCCAAATCTCGGTCTCAATGGTGATGAGCAGGCTGGGCTGGAGCGTGTCCAAAACTTTGTTCGCAATCCATGCCAAATCAATCGGAAAGTAAAACGAGTTGCCCGTGCCGTATTTAGCGAAGCGCTCGACAGCAATGGCCTGGCCGGTCTTGGTGATGGTGCTGAACACAAGCCGTGCTTCGGGAAAGCGCTCGGCAAGCGCTTGGGCGAGAGGCTGCACGCTCAGTGTTTCGCCGACGGAACACGAATGTATCCAAATCGTCGGGCGTCCGTCAAACTTCAGCGTGTCCGGCAGAGTGCCAAGACGCTGCCTCAGAGCCGGCAGATACTTCTGGTGCTTCCACGCCCGGTACAGGAAATAGGGAGCCATAAAGAATATCCAGGCGCTGAAGAGAAAGCTGTAGAGGAGATACATAGGCAGATTAGGAGGCCCCCCAGCCCCCAATAATGGGGGAGCCAGATGAAAAACATCGTGTTCCCCCATTATTGGGGGTTAGGGGGCTTTTCTGTTCTACGCGCTGTTGACTGTCTCGAACATGGCGATGACACGCTCTAAATCGGCCTCGGTGTCCACGCCGACCGTGTCGTGCGGGGTTTTGGCGACATAAATAAGAATGCCGTTCTGCAAAAAGCGGAGCTGATCTAAGCTCTCGGTCAGCTCCAAAGATGACTGCGGCAGGCTGTGATAGAGCGAAAGCGCATCGCGGGTGTAGGCATACAGGCCGATATGCTTGAAGTGCTGTGCTTGTCCCAGCCCGGCCCGGTCGTAGGGGAGGGGATAGCGCGAGAAATACAAGGCATTGCCATTGTCGGCAGTGACCACTTTGACGTTGTTCGGGTCGGCGGCTTCGGCGGCGGAGATCGCTACTTTGAGCGTTGTAACCTGCGTTCCACTGCCGTCCAAGAACGGCGCAAGCATCAAATCCAAATGGTCAGGCCGAAGAGTCGGCTCGTCGCCCTGAATGTTGACGTAAATGTCGGCATCGGTGCGGGTCAGGACTTCATGCACGCGATCCGTTCCCGACGGATGCTCGCGGGTGAGAAAGACCGGAATGCCGGCGGCCTCGCATGACGCTTGTATCTCGGAGCTATCCGTTGCCACAGCCAAATCTGTCAGCAGGGGAGAGCGCTTGGCATTAAAGTAGACCCAGTGAATCATTGGGCGTCCCGCAATCTCCCGCAGAGCCTTCCCCGGCAGGCGCGACGAATTGAACCGGGCCGGAATGACGCCCATGATTTTTGGAGAGTCGGACATAGATCAAACACGCGGCAACCCGGTCTGGAAGACTGGGGCTTGAGAAAAGCAGAATGTCTGCTCCGCAGACGAAGGCATTATCATCGAACGCTTCTTGTCAAAGGCGTGTTTGAGTCCCGGAGGGACATCCCGCACTCCAAAAGCCCCGGTCTTCCAGACCGGGGCATTCCAGTGTCATTTACACCTTATACAAATGCGAGGAGCGGTCGGTGTGGCGCAGGGACTCGCCGATGCTTCCCAAGACCTGGCCGTTGATGGGTGCGGCGATGACAATTCCTAAAGCGTCTCTATGAAGGCGCTCTAAACCGTTTTCGCGCAGGTAGCCGGACTTGCCGGCGATGGCAATGGCATCGGTCGTCATTTGCAGGGCATTTTCGGACAAAAACAGCTTGGCGGTCATGGTTGCGGCTTCCACCGGCGGGCGTGTCGCGTCAGGCAAAGAAGCCATTTGGGCGAGAGCATACACATGGGTCCGCATAACACTTAAAGTCGCCGCAAGCTGAGACACGCGCACCCGGACACTTTCGTATTTTTCGAATGAGTTGTTGGCTTTGACGATGTCCACTAAGCGCCCAAACGTGCCAAGTGCAATGCCTGTCGCGACAATGCCGGAGTGCAGGCCGCTCTGCATGTCAAAGTTAATAATCGGACCGATAGCGCCGGGAGTGCCGACCCGCTCGGCATCCGGCACCAGCGCATGGTCGAGGCCGACGACGCCGCTATGCGTCCCTTGCAGGCCCATCGAGTCCATCGGCTCGCCGATACGCAGGCCGGGGTTGTCGGCGGGGACTAAGAAGAAGCCTTTGCCTTCGGTCGTATCCGTCATCACCATATAGACGCCGGCGTGGCCTGCGCCGGTACAGAACGCTTTCTGACCGTTCAAGTGCCAGACGTTGTCTTCGCAGTAGGCTTTTGTATTCAGAACGCTTTTGTCCGCGCCGACGCCGCTTTCGGACCAGGCCGACGCGCCCAGCGTTTCGCAGGCGATCAGCGGCAGGTACTTTCGCTTCTGGTACTCTGTCCCGGCCTGATTGATGCGATTGGCGGTCAGCGTGTGCAGCAGCAGCACAAAGGCCGTAGCCGGGGCGATCCGGGCGATCTGCTCCACAGCATAGGTGACGTTCAGCGTGTCTAATCCCAGCCCGCCGTACTCGGTCGGGATTTTCATGCCCAGCAGACCCATCTCGGCCAGAGCGCGGACATTGCGCTCCGGGAACTCGCCTTCATGGGCACGGGCTTCGTCGGTGTGAACCGTCAGCTCGCCGCCGAGAAGCCGGTCAAGGCTGCTCCCAATCTTGATGCCCGAGTAAAGCTCGCGCGGATCCTGATCCCAGGTAAGAACCATGCTAGTATGGCCCCTTTCTGCCGGTAGTATAGCGTATTCCCGCGTGGCCTGTCAACGCGCTTATCGCGGCACACTCATCTTAGCATACGCACCTGCCATCAATAAATGTGTACATTATCCCGATAACAGAGGAGAACTCTTGATCGCGCCTTACTCCTGCCGAATTGCTGGCGTTTAGAAACAACCCTGCTGTATGCTGCGAAGACTTTCCACTTCTCTGCTTCTTAAACTTGTGGTCCTGCTGTGGCTGGGCTGCGCTGTGTTCGGTCTAAGCTGCCTCGGCAGGCTTGACCGGTCCGCCGGCGCGTCCGGGCAGCCGCCGGCGCAGTGGCAGCGCACATCGCATGTGGCTTTGGACCCGGTCAAGCCGACCCTGGTGATGCTGGTGCATCCGCAGTGTCCGTGCAGCCGGGCCAGCATTCAGGAACTCAATCACCTGATGGCCCTTCGCCCCAACCGAGCCGCCGTCTTTGTGCTGTTCTTGAGACCTGCCGGGTACAGCAAAGCCTGGACGCGGACCGCGCTGTGGAGTCAGGCCGCCGCTATTCCCGGCGTCACAACTCTTCTGGACGACAACGGGGAGATGGCCCGGCGATTTGGCGCGGCTACATCGGGTGAGACGCTGTTATATGCGCCCAACGGCCGTTTGCTGTATGCCGGCGGCCTGACGGGGGCACGCGGCCATGAAGGGGATAATGCAGGCTTGTCCGAAGCTGCCGCTCTGCTCGGCAGCAGGCACCAGACAGGGCAAGCCGCAGTGCACCAGGAGCCTGTCTATGGCTGTCCCTTAACCGCCTGCCGGGCGGAAGCAAGCCGCAAGGGAGGTTTCCTATGGCTGCCTTGATGCCTGCGGCGGAGACTCCGGAAATTCAACAGGAAGCAGAGGCAATCTTTGAGTCTCAGCGGCAGGCTATCTACGTCCGCACCGACCGGCTGTTCGCCGGCCTGATGGCAGTGCAGTGGGCCGGCGCAGTCGTGGCTGCCTGCTGTCTTTCTCCGCGAACCTGGGACGGGACGGCAAGCCATGTCCATCCCCATGTTTGGGCGGTGATCTTTTTAGGCGGCCTGCTCAGCCTTTTTCCGATCTGCCTCGCTCTGACATGCCCTGGAAGACCGGTCACACGGCAGGTCATTGCCGTGTCGCAGCTTTTGATGTCGGCGCTTCTGATTCATGTCACCGGCGGACGGACAGAAACTCACTTCCACATTTTCGGCTCTTTGGCGTTTTTGGCGTTTTACCGCGACTGGCGAGTTCTTGCGTCGGCCACTGTCGTAACGGCGTTAGACCATTTGCTGCGCGGAATGTACTGGCCTCAATCCGTTTACGGCCTTGCGGCGGCTTCCCCCTGGCTGACTGTGGAACATGCCGGCTGGGTTGTGTTTGAGGATGTGTTTCTGCTCATCTCCTGCCGGCAAAGCCTTACCGAAATGTACCAAATCAGCCTGCGCCAGTCCCAGCTTGAAGCGGCGGAGCAAGGCTTGATCCATTCCAACGAGACGCTGGAAGAACAAGTGGGGCAGCGCACGGCGGCCCTTGCCTGGATGCAGCGTCAGAACAAGCTCCTGCTGGACTCCGTGGGCGAAGGCATCTATGCAATTGACGCGGAAGGGCGCACTCAGTTCGTGAACCCGGCAGCCGCAGCGATGCTGGGA
The DNA here is from genome assembly GCA_964241935.1 of uncultured Armatimonadales bacterium. Taxonomy (GTDB): domain Bacteria; phylum Armatimonadota; class Armatimonadia; order Armatimonadales; family Capsulimonadaceae; genus JANXMY01. The sequence goes on along the minus strand of CAXSZN010000028.1, from coordinate 29,269 downwards.
TATGAGGTTCCCGACTTGATCGGTCAGCCGATGCACGCACTTCTGCACCATACTCGGGCCGACGGGCAGTTGTACCCCCTCAGCGATTGCCCGATTTACCAATCCATCCATGACGGTCAGGTTTACTCCGCTGACGATGAAGTGTTCTGGCGCAAAGACGGCACATCGTTTGACGTCGAGTACAGCAGTACGCCGCTTCTTGAAGAAGGCCAAATCGTCGGAGCGCTTGTGACGTTCCAAGACATCACCGAGCGCAGGCGGTCGGAGATGAGCTTGCTGGAAAGTGAAACTCGCTACCGTGGCCTTGTAGACCATTCCCCGGAAGCAATCGTCGTTTATAGCGGGGACCGCTTCGTGTATGCTAACGCCGCCGCCGTGACGCTGTTTGCAGCTTCCAGCGCGGAAGATTTGATCGGGCGGGTGATTTTTGATGTGGTGCATCCGGATTACCATGTGCTGACCCGAAAGCGTGCCGCGCGAAGCCAGCAGGAAGGAAAAACCAGCCCGCTGACGGAACAAAAATATGTGCGGCTGAACGGCGAAGTCATTGATGTGGAAGCGGTCAGCACCGGCATTACCTATCAAGGTAAACCGGCCGGGCAGGTGCTGATTCGGGACATCACCGAACGCAAAAAGGCGCAAGCAAGCGTCCTCGCGCTGAACGCGGAGCTGATGCATGCTTATGACGCGACAATCGAAGGCTGGTCTCGTGCGTTAGATCTGCGGGACCATGAAACCGAAGGCCATTCTCAGCGCGTCACTGAAATGACCTTGTGCCTGGCGGTCGCCGCCGGTCTCCTGCCCGAAGAGTTGATCCACGTCCGTCGCGGCGCACTGCTGCATGACATCGGCAAGATGGGCGTTCCCGACCGCATCCTCCTGAAGCCGGGGCCGCTCGACGACGACGAGTGGCGGGTGATGCGCCGCCATCCCGCGCTGGCATGGGAAATGCTTGCTCCCACCGAGTTTCTGCGCCCCGCGCTTGACATTCCTCTCTGCCACCATGAAAAGTGGGACGGCACCGGCTACCCGCAAGGGCTGCGCGGCGACGAAATCCCGCTGCCGGCTCGCTTGTTTGCGATGGTGGATGTCTGGGACGCGCTGATTTCCGACCGCCCGTACCGAAAAGCCTGGCCGCGTGAACGGGTGGTGGATCATCTGCACAGCCTGGCCGGGACGCACTTCGACCCGGAAATCGTTCCCCTGTTCCTGCAATTGCTGGAAATGGATGCGCGGCCTCAGCCGCTGCGTCTCGCGGCCTGAACTTTTTCAGGAACCAATCTTTTCGTCTGCAGATATTTGGCTGATGGTTATTGTTCGCGCCCTGCTAAGAATGTCCTGCATTTGCGCCGATAATTAAGTTCGGCTGCCGGCAAACCGCTGGTGCCGCCGGCACGAAAGCTAAGCGAACTTAAAGTGATGCTGTTTCTGAACCCCTCTAAAAGAGATAAAGAACGAAAAATGCCGCTTGGTGGCCGGGCCGCTTGGCAGGGTATTCTGACGGCGGCTGTTGCCCTGCTCATTACCTGCCTGTGCGGGACACTGTTCTATGTGCGGTCAGTGCAGGCGTTAAAAGACGAAGTTCGGGCTAACTTGATCCGCACCGCAACTGTCGCGGCGGCGATTGTAGATGGCGACGCCCACAAAACATTCCGCAGTCCCGCTCAGGAAACTTCCGCCTCCTACTACCGCGCCATTCGTCCGCTCGCTCAGGTGCAGCAGGCAAGCGGCGACATCAAATTCATCTACACCTGCGTTCTTCGGCAGAACAAAGTTTACTTCGTGCTGGACCCGACCCCGCCCGGCGATCACACCGGCGACGGCGTAGATGACAAGTCTCACATTATGCAGCTCTACCCGGAAGCCAATTCCACCATGATTGAAGTGCTGCGAACCGGAAAGCCGCTCGCGGATGCGGAGCCGACGCGTGATGAATGGGGAATGCTGATCAGCGGCTATGCGCCGATCTATGATTCGCAGAAACATCTTGTCGGCATCGTCGGTGTTGACCTGGCGGCAGACCGTTATGCGGCGCGCCTTGCCTCGATGCGCCGGGCGGCTTTGTCCGGGCTGGCGCTGGCGGCAGTTCTGGCACTTGCAGCCGGGCTGGCAGTGTTCTTGACCCAGTCTCGCCTGAGCGCTGCGGAGACAAGCCGCCGCTCTGCCGTGGACGCTCTGCAGCAGGCCCATAATGAGCTGGAGGCCCGTGTGGAAGCACGCACCGCCGATCTTGCAGACGCCAATGTGCGGCTGAACCACGCCTACACGGCAACCATTGAAGGCTGGTCCCACGCCCTAGACCTTCGGGATCGCGAGACCGAAGGCCATTCCCGGCGCGTCACTGAAATGACCCTGCATCTTGCACAGGCCCTCGGTGTTCCGCCCGAAGAATTGGTTCACTTCCAGCGCGGCGCGCTGCTGCATGACATCGGCAAGATGGGCGTTCCCGACCGCATCCTCCTGAAGCCGGGGCCGCTCGACGACGACGAGTGGCGGGTGATGCGCCGCCATCCCGCGCTGGCATGGGAAATGCTTGCTCCCACCGAGTTTCTGCGCCCCGCGCTTGACATTCCTCTCTGCCACCATGAAAAGTGGGACGGCACCGGCTACCCGCAAGGGCTGCGCGGCGACGAAATCCCGCTGCCGGCTCGCTTGTTTGCGATGGTGGATGTCTGGGACGCGCTGATTTCCGACCGCCCGTACCGAAAAGCCTGGCCGCGTGAACGGGTGGTGGATCATCTGCACAGCCTGGCCGGGACGCACTTCGACCCGGAAATCGTCCCTCTTTTCCTGCGTCTTCTGGAAGCGGATATGCAGCCTCACCAGCGACGTTTGGCGGCCTGAAAACGCGACCTCGGCGGGTATACTTTGCTGTTATGCCTCAGCCTATTCGCATTATGCACTTTGGCGACGTTCATTTCGGCGTCGAAAATTATGGCCGCTTTGACCCGGCGACTGGTCTGCCATCCCGTTTGATTGACTTCCGCAACGCGCTTTTGCAGGCGATCGAGATCGCGCTGGAAGCGGGCGTCGAGCTGGCCGTCTTCTCCGGCGACGCTTACAAGACGCGCGACCCGAACCAGACCCACCAGCGCGAGTTTGCCCAGTGCCTCGCAAAGCTTACGGGAGCGGGCGTTCCTGTGGTCCTGCTGGCGGGTAACCATGACATCCCCAACACGAAAGGCCGTGCAAACGCCATTGAGATCTTTGGCGCACTTGCCGGCGGCAGCCTGCGTGTTTTTGACCGGCCCGGCCTTGAGGTGGTGACGACAAAGCGCGGCAATGCGGTCCAGATTGCCGCCATGCCGTATCTAATTAAAAGCTTGGTGCTGTCCCGCGAGGAAAACAAAGACAAAGGCGTCCAGGAAACGACGCAGCTTATCGTAGACCGATACACGTCGGGAATTAATGCTTTGGCGGCCCAGTGTGATCCGGACCTGCCGACAATACTGATGGGCCACTTTTCTGTGACCAACGCCAAGCTGAGCGCCAATCAAGTCGGCTACTTGACCAACGAGCCGGAAGTGCCGCTGTCGGCGCTCACGCAGGCGCCGTTTGATTACGTCGCCCTCGGCCACATCCACCGTTACCAAGATTTGAACAAAGGCAAGCAGCCGCCGGTTGTGTATAGCGGCTCGGTGGAGCGCATTGACTTCGGCGAGCGCTCTGAAGACAAGGGCTTTGCCCTGGTGGATTTAGTAAAAGGAGCAGCGGAAGTCAAGCACGTTGCGGTCAAGACGCGCCCGTTTGTCGAGATCAACATAGACGCGACCGGAGCCGGCAATGAGCCTACGGAGGCAATTATTGCCGCCATCCGAAAAGAAAAAATTGACGACGCGATCGTCAAACTCTCCTGCAAGATCAACTCAGAGCAGCAGGCCGCTGTGCGTGACGCCGACATTCGGGCAGCGCTTGGAGCGGCATTCCTCACGGTGTCTTTGTCCAAAGACATTGTCCGCGACACCGACGCCGTCCGCTCCAAGCTCCTGACCGAAGCCCTTAGTCCCCTGGAAGCGCTGGCCGTATACTGCGGCACCCGCGAGACCCTGCGCCCGCGCACGGATGAACTGGTCGCCCGCGCCGAGCCGCTCCTGCGCGAGCTGGAAGCCGAAGAATCGCTGAAATAAGAACCCGGCACTTTCAGTGCCGGGTTCTTTGCTGGGTTTTCTTACCCCTTCAGCGCCGCCGCCACGGCCTCTGCCAAAGTGCTTGTCGGGCGTCCAATCAGCCGGTGCAGATCACCCGAAGCATCATTTAACGCTCCTTCTGCCGCGCCGACTTCCGCATCCACAAAATATTCTGCCATGAATGCAGGAATGCCAAAGCTGACCAGCGCACTCTGGTAGCCGTCCGGCGGCAGATTGCTGTACGCAACTTGTTTGCCGCTCTGTCTCGTGACTTCGGTCGCCATTTCTGTCATTGTGTAAGGCGCATCTCCGGCCAGCTCATACACTTTGTTTTCCTGGCCGGGCTGGGTCAAAACAGCGACCGCCGCTGCCGCATAATCCGCAATAGTCGCCGAAGCGAATCGCCCGTCGCCTGCCGTGCCGAGGATCGCGCCATGCGCTAAGGCCGGGGCAAGCGCTGCCGTCTGGTTCTCAAAGTACCAGCCGTTCCGAAGAAACACAAAAGGCAGGCCCGATGCCTTGATGTTCTGCTCCGTCTTTTTGTGCGTCTCCGCGAGTTTCAGGGGCGATGTCTCGGCGTGCAGGATGCTGGTGTAAGCCAGCAGCTTGACCCCGGCGCGTTTCGCGGCATCCACGACGGCCTGGTGCTGGGCGACCCGATCCGCAGCAATGTCATTGCCGGAGATCAGCAGCGCTTTATCCGCGCCGTCCAGCGCCGTGGCCCATGTTTCCGGCTTCGTGTAATCGGCTTCGCGCACCTGTACCCCAAGCGCCGCGAGGTCGGCGGCCTTGTCGGGCGTTCGCACCGCCGCGATGATCTCCGATGCCGAGACTTTTTCCAGCAGCCCGGCAACAACCAAACGTCCTAATTTCCCAGTGGCCCCAGTGACAGCAATCATTTTTTTCGTCTCCTCAGACTTTGGTTCTTGATAAGAAGTAAGTTACTTCTCGTAACTATGGTACACTATACAAATAGCGCCGTCAAGACGGCACTTTTTAATTATCTGGTTACTCCAAAGTAACGATGGAAGGTAAAAAGAGTGGAGGCTGAAAAAATGAAAGCGATGTACGAAGGCTGCCCGATGCGGGACATTCTGGACCGGGTAGGGGACAAGTGGACGGCGCTGACGGTCATACTGCTCAAAGACGGCAAGCTGCGCTTCAGCGACCTGCGCCGCTCGGTGGACGGCATTTCCCAGCGGATGCTGACCCAGACCCTGCGCCAGCTTGAGCGCGACGGCCTGGTCAGCCGCACGGTTTATCCCTCGGTCCCTGTGCGGGTCGAGTACGAGCTGACTGCGTTAGGCCGGACACTGATCGAGCCGTTGTCCGCCCTAGCACACTGGGCGGAAGCCCACCGCCAAGTAATTCTTGCCGCCCGCGTCGCCTATGACAGCCGGGAAGAAGCCGTTGCTATCCCACTTTTATGCCGTAACACTGTGCCAGGAGAACTGTCTGCGCCATGTCCATGCGAACGCCATTTAGGTCCAGCCCTTTGAGGTCTACTTGTTCCAAGTTTGCCCCGCGCAAATCTACGCCCGTCAGCTTTGCCCCGTCAAGATTGGCCTCAGTCAAGTCGCAGTCACGCAAGGTAGCTCTGGTCAGATCCGCGCTGTAGAAGTCCGCGCCGGCAAACTTCACCCCGCGCAGGTTCTGCCCCGGCAGCGCTTGATGCCGCAGATTGACCCACGACCAGTCGCCGCCGTCAATGGTCAGGCCGGAAAGGTCCGCCTCCGCAAACGACGACCCGAACAAGCGGCATTCGCGAAACGTGGCGGCGAAGAAGTTTGCGCCGGTAAACACGCAGTTGGTGAAAGAGGAGCCGGTGCATTCGGCGGCGTTAAGGCGGGCGTTGGTGAAATCGCAGTCTTCAAAGCGGCTGTCTTGGACAACCGCTTCGCTCAGGCGCGTGCTGCGAAGCCGGCACCTGATGAAGCGGCAGCGGGACAGCGTGGCCTCCGCTAAATCCCGCTCCCCGAAATCCGCGCCGGTAAACTCGCGGCTTGTCCAAGTCTCGGCAGCCATTAAGCGGCCGCCGCGCCGCGCTGCCACGCCGGCCGCGCCGCTTCATAGGCGGTGATGTCCGGCTCATGCTGCAAAGTCAGCCCGATGTCGTCCAAGCCGTTCAAGAGGCAGTGACGCCGAAAGGGGTCTACGTCAAACGCTGCCGTGAAACCGTCCGTGTCGCTGACCGTCTGAGCCTCCAAATCCACCGTCATCGTGTAGCCCGGCGTCTTGGCCCGTTCCAGCAGCATGTTGATCGTGTCTTCCGGCAGCGTGAGCGGCAGCATGCCGTTCTTGAAGCAGTTGTTGTAAAAAATATCGGCATAGGACGGCGCAAGTATTGCCTTGAACCCGTAATCCGCCAGCGCCCAGGGCGCGTGCTCGCGGGACGACCCGCAGCCGAAGTTCTTGCCCGTAATGAGTATCTGTGCGCCTTGATACTGCGGCTGGTTCAGCTCAAATTCTGGGTTCGGCGTCTTGCCGTCGGCCTCATAGCGCCAGTCAAAGAACAGAAATTGCCCAAAGCCCGTCCGCTCAATGCGCTTCAAGAACTGCTTCGGAATAATCTGGTCCGTATCCGCGTTCACCCGATCCAAAGGAGCCGCAAGCCCCGAAAGTTTCGTAAATGGTTCCATCAAGTTACTCCTCAAAGAAAATGTCCTGAACAGCCATTCTTAGCCCGCTAAAAGAAAAGGAACTCACAACCTCGCCCTGCCGGTACGTTCCAACTGACTCAATTTCCTCCACCGTGAGGCGCAGAATTTCTACCGTCCGCGGCCCATCCCGTACAATCCATACTTCCTGAACGTCCACCGCACGGTAATCGGCAATTTTCGCCGCCAGAACTGAGGGTCTATCCGAAGGGGAAACGATCTCAACAACGAGTTCCGGCGCAGGTGAGAGAGGTGCAGGATTGTTAGACGGCGGATTTTGGGCCAGCCGTTCGCGGCTGATGAGCAGTACGTCCGGCTGCCGCTTCCGCAAGGGGCGCGTCGTGATGCGAACGTCGCAGGGCGCTTGAATGGCTTTGGCCTGCTTGGTTGCCAGCGCATAGGACCGGAACGCCGTGTAAAGATTGCCTTGAATGTCCTGATGGTCCCGCGTTGGGCTTGTCAACTGTTTCTCCCCATACCTGCGGTATTCTTTCCATCCGTCAACAATATCAAAGCGCGTCATTTCAGGCGGCGACTCAAGATACTCTTCGTATGTCATGGGGCGCGTCACGCCCGGAACCTCCTGCACTGGGCGATTTTTGCTTTTGCCGGTTTTACGCAGCGTAGAAGCCTTCATTGAGTTTCTCCTTTAATCCTGGTTAGGCAAGCGCAGGAAGGTTTCGGACTCGTCCCGAAACAACCTTTCGAAGCTGTCCGAAATCCACTTCATACCGGGGTTCCAGGAAGCATCTCCGTCAGTGGAAACCGCAAGGGAGCGTTTCACCCGCATTCCGCCTTCATCAGCAAACTCCCGCAGGTCAACCCGTGGATCATTACCAAACTGTGCTTCAACACCAATGCCGAGGCGCTTTTCTGCCTGCCGAATGGCGTTGCCGGAAGCCCTGTCATAGCCAAGCCAGCCACTCCGAATGGCTTCTTCTGGCAGGACCGGCCCGCTATTCTTACCAGCGTCAATGATCTGCCGACTGCACTCTTGCAGGTAGGCTGTCCATTCCAGCGGTCCCATTATGGCGGTTGCCTTACGCTCTCACAAAGACATAATCACTGTGGCAGAGTGCCGGGGTTATGGAAGACCTCGGCATCTTTGTAGTATAGCATTTTGCTTTAGTTCTTGGACCACTCCCGAATATCCACTAAGTGTCCGGCGATGGCGGCGGCGGCGGCCATTTGAGGGCTGACCAAATGGGTGCGGCCACCTTTGCCTTGCCGGCCCTCGAAGTTGCGGTTGGACGTACTCGCACAGCGCTCGCCGGGCTGCAAAATGTCCGGGTTCATGCCGAGGCACATGGAGCAGCCGGCTTCGCGCCAGTCAAAGCCGGCGTCTTTGAAGACAGCGTCCAAGCCTTCGGCTTCCGCCTGCACTTTGACCTGGGCGGAGCCGGGAACGGCCAATGCCCGCAGGCCGGGGCTGACTTTGTGGCCCTTGAGAATAGCCGCGGCGGCGCGTAAGTCTTCAATCCGCCCATTGGTGCAGGAGCCGATAAAGACGGTGTCGAGCGGCACGTCCTGAAGCATCGCATTTGCGGTCAGGCCCATGTACTCTAAAGCTCGCTCGGCAGCCCGGCGGTCGGACGGGTCGGCGTAGTCATCGGGAGAGGGAACGGCGGTGGTGATGGGGACAACCATGCCCGGCGACGTTCCCCAGGAAACATGCGGGGCGATTTCGGCGGCGTCGAGTTCCACCAGCGTGTCATAAGCCGCGCCGGGGTCAGTGGGAAGCTCGCGCCAAGCGGCAACGGCGTCGTCCCAGTCTTTTCCGGCAGGCGCGAACGGCTTGCCTTTGATGTACGCAAACGTCTTGTCGTCAGGCGCGATCATGCCCGCCCGTGCGCCCGCTTCGATGGACATGTTGCAGACAGTCATGCGGCCTTCCATCGAGAGCGCTTGAATGGCGTCGCCGGTGTATTCCACGGCATATCCGGTTGCGCCGTCGGTGCCGATCTTGCCGATGATGGCGAGGATAATGTCTTTCGCCGTGACGCCGTGGCCCAGCGTCCCGCTGACACGGATCTCCATAGTTTTGGGCTTTGATTGCGGCAAACACTGGGTCGCCAGAATATGCTCCACTTCCGACGTGCCGATGCCGAACGCGAGAGCGCCGAATGCACCGTGGGTGGATGTGTGGCTGTCGCCGCAGCAGATGGTCATGCCGGGCTGAGTGAGGCCAAGCTCCGGCCCGATGACATGCACAATGCCCTGGCGCTTCGAATGAATGTCGTACAGGGTCACGCCAAAATCCGAACAGTTCTGGGCCAGCGCCTGCATCTGCTTCTGCGAGATTTGATCTAGAATCGGCAGCGAGCGGTTTGTCGTCGGCACGTTATGGTCCATGGTCGCGACCGTCAGATCAGGCCGCCGCACCTTGCGCCCGGTCAGACGCAGGCCCTCAAACGCCTGCGGGGAAGTGACTTCATGGACCAGATGCAGGTCTACATACAGCAGCGCCGGCTGTCCGGCTTCTTCGCGGACGACATGGGCGTCCCAAATCTTCTCAAACATTGTTTTCGGCATGACAGTATCTCCTAAAGTGATAGTATAGCGCAAACGGCTCTATTTGATGGCTGTCAGCACGACGCGCTGCCAGGTAAGCACAGTCTCGCCGCCGGCATCGGTCACGATCTGGAACGCCTGCTTCGCGCTTTCAGGCGCGTCGGCAAAACACTGACGGACGGCGGCAGACTGCTCCGGCGTGCAGCCGGCTTTGTGCAGCCAATCCGAAAGGGGAATCGTAATGCCGCCGCCATTCGTGCGGCATTCGGTCACAGTCAATCCCGCTGCTTCTGCCATTCGCCGCCATTCCAATGGCGTATAGTTCTGGACATGGGACGGATCGCGCAGGACTTCCACCGCGTTCTGCCAGTGTGCCGCTTCGGGTAAATCGTCCGGCACTGTCGTATCAGCCAGAACAAACCTGCCGCCGGGCTTCAAGACACGTGCGGTTTCCGACAAAAATTTCTGTACATTCAAAAAGTGGTGCGGCGCAATCCGGCACGTCACCAGGTCAAACGCCGCATCGCCATAGGGCAAGGCTTCGGCTGCGCCTTCCTCAAACTGGGCGTTTGCAATGCCGCGCTCCGCAGCGTAGCTTTGAGCCTGCGCCAGCATTCCCGAAGATACATCTAAACCAACTACCGACCGCACCTGCGGCGCAAAGGCAAGCGCCGTAAAGCCTGTCCCTGTCGCCACATCCAGCACTGTATCAGTCGGCTGCGGCTGGGCGGCTGCCAGCATCGCGCTGAGCACTTCCTCGCTCCAGGTATTCCACTGCGCGTTGTACTGCGTCGCCTGCTTGTCAAACTGTTCTTTTGCCGAGCGAACGGGAGTATTTGTTTCCATGCATCTATTATGTGCTAGAATTGAATGCAAGTCCAATATATCTTTCGCGCAGCATTGATAGGGATACACTATGGAATAAATTATGGAACTGCGGCATCTGCGTTATTTTGTCACGGTGGCGGAAGAGCTGCATTTCGGGCGGGCTGCCGAACGGCTCTTTATCGCCCAGCCGCCGCTGAGTCAGCAAATCCAGCAGCTTGAGCGGGAGCTTGGCGTTTTGCTGTTTGCCCGCACCAGCCGCCGGGTGCAGCTTACGCCTGCCGGCGAAGCGTTCCTGGCCGAAGCGCGGCAGATTTTAGAAAGCGTCAGCGTCGCGGCGGAGACGGCAAAGCGGGCGGCGCGGGGCGAAACGGGCTGGCTGGGGATTGGCTTCGCGGCGTCGGCGACCTATGACCTGCTGCCTGCCGTGCTGCATGATTTCCGGGCTTTGTTTCCAGAAGTCGCACTGTCGCTGCAGGAGCTGAACGCAGTTGAGCAGGCGGCGGCTCTGCAAGACAAAACCATCCATGTCGGCTTTGCGCGGCCTTATGTTTCGCGCCCGGATTTGGTTGCCGGTGCCGTGCAGCGCGAGCCGTTCTTGGCCGCGTTCCCCGAGGCGCATCCCATGGCGTCAGACAAGCCGCTGCGCTTGTCGGCGCTGGCGGACGAGGCGTTTATCTCGTTTCCCGAGCTGCCAAAGCCAAGCTACGCCGAAGCCGTGCGGCTTGCCTGTGAGAGTGCCGGGTTCACACCGCGTGTGGTCCAGGAAGTGCGCGAAATGCAGACGGCGCTCAGCCTGGTCGCGGCGGGTTTCGGCGTCGCGCTGCTGCCGGCCAGTGTCCGGCATCTGCACCGCGACGGCGTCGTGTACCGGCCTTTGGAAGAGCCTGCGCCGCGCACGGAGCTTGCCGTGGTTTCGCGGGTGGACGACCCTTCGCCAGTGCTGCAAAACTTTCTCGCGATTGTTGCGGCGCAGGTGAAGCGCAGAGAGGAATAACCAGAAGCAAGGGCGTGAGAGGCGATGGCGTGAACGCCGTCGCTGAGGGGCGCAGACGCCAATGACCCGCCTGCGCGGGGCAGGATTAGGGCATTGTTGATCCTACTCTTCTGCCGCGCAGGCGGCAGCTTGGCGCTTCGCCCCTCAGCGACGGCGTTCACGCCATCGCCTCTCACGCCATCGCCTACCACGCCCTTGCTTCTAGCAATTTCTCCGTCTTGCGATTGACACCTAAGCCGGCCTGTGCCATACTTAACGCATGATTTCCCCGTCGCCTGCGTCCTCTTCACCTGCCTCTTCCTCACTCGCCGCTTTAACTGTCCGTGAGTTGTTCAGCCCCATTGACCATGATTTGTGGAATACATTTGTGGGACATGTCCCCGAAGGCGATGTGCTGCAAGCGTGGGAGTGGGGCGGCGTCAAAAGTCCTGACTGGTTCCCCCTGCGCTTCGGCGTGTTTGAGGGTGAAGCGCTTGTCGGCGGCGCGGCGATCCTGCGGCGCAAACTGCCGCTGGTCGGCCCTTTCTATTACGCTCCGCGCGGGCCGCTGCTGCTGGACTGGCACAATGAAAAGGCGCTGGCCGCACTGCTGGACGCGATCCGAAAACGAGCGTCCACCGACGGCGCGGCATTTCTCAAAATCGACCCGGCGGTTCCCGTAGAACGCGCCGAAGTCGCCGCGCTGCTGGCCGGGCATGGCTTCGCGCCGCCTCCCAGCTTTGACGCCCAGGGCTTCGGCGGCACCCAGCCGCGCTGCGTCATGCAGCTTGATCTGGCGGGGCGCACAGAAGCCGATCTGCTGGCAGGCTTCAAGCCGCAGGCGCGGCGCAACATCAAGCTGTCCACCGAGAAGCACGGCGTCCAAGTCGTCAGCGACTTGACCCGCGAAGACTTAATTGTCTTCAATGAGCTGATGCAGGTGACTGGGGAACGTGATGGGTTCCGCCCGCGCCCGCTGTCTTACTTCCAGACGCTGTGGGACAATCTGGTTCCCGCCGGGCTGGCGAAGCTGTTCTTGACCCGCTACGAAGGGCAAACGCTGTCCGGCGCACTCTGCTTTATCATTGGCGACAAGGCTTGGTATGTTTACGGCGCGTCGTCAAACGAGCAGCGGAATGTGATGCCGAACTACGCGATGCAGTGGGCCATGATCCGCTGGGCGCGGGAAGCCGGCTGCGCGTGGTACGATTTTCGCGGCGTCAGCCCGCGCCGCAAGGCCGAAGGCGAAGAAGTGGCGGAGCTGGAAAAAGAAGACCATTTGCAGGGCCTTAACCGTTTCAAGGAAGGCTTCGGCACACGCTATGTCGAGTACATCGGCGAATTTGATTTGGTGTACAACAAGCCTGCCTACTGGCTCTACACGCAGGGCAAGCCCGCCGCGCAAAAGCTCGTGCGCCGCTTGAAGCCGCGCTGAACTCTGCATATTTGCGGGGCTTTTCCCGATATAAAGAAAGAAACCCAAAGAAAGAAACCTAATGAGGAAGCAAGTGACGCCTCATGCCGCAGTGTTACGGCGATTTTGCCATGAAAGCAGCAGCAGGCAAAAAGCATTTCGCCACGGAATAAATTCCGAGGCTGCCAAGTGCTCAGTGTCGCGGCGACACAAGACATACGCCTGCCATGATTATCCTAACGGCGCTTCGACGGTGGGTGCTTTCCAGCCCCGGAATTCATTCCGTGGTTCCTGCCTGTATGGCCGGTCTCTTCTCACGATGCTTGCATTGCTGCTGACACTTGCTCCGGCCCATGCTGAGAAAAACCTGACGCGCCCGCCCGGAACAACCCGCTATGGGGCAATGGTCCGTGAGCTAAACAGCCTGCTGAGCTACGATCAATCCCATGCAAAACGGATGACGTTGACCAGCATCGGGCACTCCGTGCAGAACCGCAAGCTGTGGCTGGTGACACTGGGAACCGGCGCACCGAGGCGTGTTTTCTATCTCTGCCGCCAGCATGGGCATGAGCCGGCTTCTACGGAAGGGGCGCTTGCGTTTATGACGGAACTGGTCAAAGCGGACGACGACACGCCGCCCGCAAGTTACTTGAAGACAGTCACAGTGTACGTTGTGCCGATGGCAAACCCGGACGGCTCGGAAGCGTTTTTGAGGCACAATGCCCGTGACATAGATTTGAACCGGGACTGGATCAAGCGCAGCCAGCCGGAAACGCGGGCGCTGTACGGGGAGATTGTCAAGCTGCACCCGGACTTGATGACGGACCAGCATGAGCTGTACCCGAATGACACGCGCCCGGACTTCACGGAAGTTGTGGCCGCCGGCAGCGGGGCCGCGCCCACTGTCATTGCGGCTTCGCTGGATGCACAGGCATCGGTGGCAGGGCTGATGCAGTCACAAGGCTTTCCGATTGTCAGCCACACGATCACCGACACGCACCCGGCGCGGCTGGCGCACCGTTTTAACAGCATCAAGCTCGGCGTTCCGACAGTTTTGTTTGAAACCAATCGCCTGACGGAGTCAGGCCGCACCGTAGCCGAACGCGCCGCCGCGCAGGAAGCGTTTATGCAGGCAATTTTGCGCGATGCAGCTCAGGGCCGTGAGGCGCTGCCGATTGGGCGGCCTGTGCTGCCGCCGACGCCCTCGAAAGGTTCCGAGTGACACTCTCGCCAGATGTCTGGATTTCGGTAAGCCGCAGTGCTTTGCGCCATAACTTTGGCGCGGTGCAGGCGCTTGTTGGTCCAAACGTGACCGTAATGGCGGTTGTCAAGGCTAATGCGTTTGGCCATGGAGCAGGGGAAACAGCGCGAGTATTTCAAGAAGCTGGCGCAAGCTTCTTTGCCGTCACGACACCGGACGAGGCGCTGGAACTGCGGGAGGCGGGAATTACTGGGCGCATTTTGGTCTTCCTGCCGCCGCTTCCCGAGCAAATTGACACGCTGCTGCAAGCAGGCTGCGACCTTACTGTCTGTGACAGGGCCGGCATCACAGTCATTGCGGAAGCCGCACAGAAATTGGGGCTAATCGGGGCTGTGCATTTAAAAGTAGACACCGGCATGGGCCGATTGGGCGTTCTGCCGGGCGAGGCATCGGCTGCCGCCCAGCAGATCGCCAGCGCCCCAAGCCTGCGCTTTGCAGGCATCTACACGCATTTTGCGCGGGCATTGGAAAAAAACGAAGCCGCAACGCGCCGCCAGTTTGCGTTATTTCAGAACGTGCTGACGGAACTGGAACACGCGAAGATTGACGTCGGCCTGCGGCACTGCGCGAACTCGGCAGCGCTCGTGCGGTTCCCGGAAATGCGTCTCGACGCCGTCCGGCCCGGCACGATTTTATACGGGCAGTACCCTTCGGCTGCCGTGCCGCGCACACTGACGCTTCAGGACACTTGGCGGATGCAGGCGCGGATCGTCAGTGTGCGGGACGTTCCGGCAGGCAGCGCCATCGGCTACGGCGCAGAGTATCGGACCCGCCGTGCCTCTAGGCTCGCTGTCCTGCCGATTGGCTACGCCGACGGCTTCACGACAGCGCCAGCAAGCGGATCGCGCGGCTGGCGGGGGCTGAAAAGCATGCTGCGCCCAGCACCAATTACGGTCATGGTGCGCGGCAAACGCGCTCCCGTGGCTGGCCGGGTTGCGATGCAGACTTGCGTGGTGGATGTCACCGACATTCCGGGCGTCGCCGCCGGCGATAGTGCCATCGTTCCCGCCCGGCGCTTGATGGCAAGCGCCCGCCTGCCGCGCGTCTTTAGTGAGCTGCTTGATTGATGTGCTGTGACTGGATAGTTTGGCAGTTGGCAGAAATGCGTGGGAATAAATTCCTGCGCTGCGGGGCGCGGACGCCCAGTGTCCGCCTGCGCGGACAAGGAGCAGGGCTTCTGCACTTGCTGTCTTACTCTTTCTCCACGAAGGTGGAGACTAGGCGCTTCGCCCCACAGCGCAGGAATTCATTCCCACGCATCCTTCCACTCTTATCTTATTTTATCTTGTTTCTGCTCTTCGCTGTTCTGTCTGCCCGAGCCGTGCCGCCTGCACCTGTCACCACCTATGCTCAGATGACCGCGCGGCTTCAAGCCGAAGCTGCACACTCGCCATTGGTGCGAGTAGTCTCGCTCGGCAAATCGGCGGGCGGAACCCGGAATCTCTGGCTGGTGCGCCTGGCAGACCCGGCGGCAGACCCCGCGAAGACAACGCGCCTGCTGATTTTGTGCCGGCAGCACGGCGACGAGCCGGCTTCCACGGAAGCGATGCTGCGCCTGATCCGCAGCCTCGCCTTGGGCGGCGACCTAGCCCTGCGCTCCGAACTTGTGCATGTCACGCTTTATATCATTCCGATGGTCAACCCCGACGGGGCGGGGGCCGGAACGCGCGTTAATGGAGTAGGGGCGGACCTGAACCGCGACTGGGGCCTGTTCACGCAGCCGGAAACGCGGGAAGTCGCAGGCGCGGCGAAACTTATCCTGCCGGCGCTGATTGTTGACGCCCACAATTGGGACGGCGACGACGAGTACAACGCCGACTGCATCGAAATCCCGCGCGAGCTGGAAAATCCGCAGGGCAAAGCCGCGCATCAAATGCAGCAGCAAGCTTTGCGCGATTTAGCCGCCTGCGGCTACACCGTGCATCCGACAGCGTGGGGCAGCGACAGCAACCCGCACCTGGCTCACCGCTGGTTTACGCACCAGAACCTCCCGAGCCTGCTGGTCGAGACTCACTCCGGCTCTCCTAAAAACCGCGCGGATTTCGAGCGCCGCGAAGGCATGTACACGGCTCTCGTGCATAGCCTGACCCGGCACTGCGCGGCGCCCTGGCTGGTCAAATCTCCAGGCACGCAGGAGGCTGCGCTGTTTCCCCTGCCGTCTGCGCCTAAAGCCGGAGGCCGAGTCGCCGCGCTGCCACCTCACCCATTTCCGTGGCTCTGGACGTTTGGCCTCTACGGTCTCGCGCTCTGGGGATTGGCCCTGCGCCGGCCGGAAGCCGGCCTGCCGGTGCGGGCGGGTAGAATGCCGCGTCTCATGCCCCGCTACTCTTATCCGCAAAAACGGCCCAGGGTCTCGGGGGAGCGGCCCTGCTGAACGGCTTTGCCAGGTGGGAACCTGTGTGGCTGTCGGCGCTGTTTGATAAGCAATGGCACCCGAACAAATACACGCCGCCGACGTTGTCCTGACTTGCACCAGTCTCAACTTACGCAAGGCGGCCCGTGCCGCGTCGCAGTTTCTGGAAAGCTACTTGGCTCCGCTTGGGCTGCACACGGGGCAGTTCGGTATCCTCAGCCATATCTCCAAAACCGGCTCAACGACCATGACGCGCCTGGCGGAGTCTTTAGCGGTGGACCGGACAACGCTGACCCGCAACTTGCGGCTTTTGCAGCGCGGCGGTCTAGTGGAGGTCGCGCCGGGACAGGACAAGCGCATCCGCGAAATCACTTTGACCCGCTTGGGCCAGGAAAAGTTTGCCCAGGCTGTCCCCCTGTGGCGCGAAGCGGAAGCCGCTCTTTGTGAGCGGCTAGGTGCGGACCGTCAGCAAATGCTGCTTTCCCATGCTGCCGCTTTAATTGCCCTGACTCGAAAGTAAGCACGCGGCGGGAACCCACCGGCGCTTCCAAGCATTAAAAACGTGCAGATACACGCTTTTTCTGCGGAAGGATGCATGTCATGGCAACTCTTGAAAGACCACAGGCGGTTCCTGGAACAACTGCGGCCTCGCCCCCGGAACCGCTTCGTCTGCCGCCGCCGCTCCCTCCGCCTGCCGCCGCGCTGAACCCATACCGCTGGATTATTCTTGTGGCGGTGCTGACCGGCGCGTTTTTGGAGCTGCTTGATACCACGAGCGTGAATGTCGCCCTGCGGCAGATGCAGGGCAATTTAGGGGCGACTTCCGACGAGATCGCTTGGGTTTCCACGGGTTACATTCTTGCCAATGTTGTCGTGCTGCCGCTGACCGCCTGGCTGTCTTCGGTGTTTGGGCGGCGGCTGTATTTAACCGCGTCCATTCTAGTTTTTACGCTTGCCTCTATTTTGTGCGGCCTGTCGAGTTCTTTGGGAGCGCTTGTTTTCTGGCGCATTGTTCAGGGCGCGGGCGGCGCGGCACTGCTGTCTACGGCGCAGGCCAGCCTGCGCGAAGTTTTTCCTCAAGAGCAGCAGGGCATGATCCAGTCACTGTACATTGTCGTCGTCGTGATTGGGCCGACTCTCGGTCCGACCTTTGGCGGATGGATCACGGACAACTATTCCTGGCAGTGGATTTTTCTGGCCAAGTCGCCGCTCGGGTTTATCGCCGCCGCGCTGGTTTGGCGGTTTCTGACAGACTCCGCGCATCAGGCGAAATCTAAAGGGCTGGACTGGCAGGGGATCGGGCTGCTGGCTCTGGGGTTAGGCTCGCTGCAATACGTGCTGGAAGAAGGAGAGCGCTACGACTGGTTTGACGATGTCTGGATTACGCGCCTCACGCTCACAGCCGTTCTTGCCATGAGCGCGTTTGTTTTTTGGGAGCTGTCGCCTCGAAACACTCGGCCTGTGGTCAATCTGCGCGTTTTGCGGCATCGCGACTTGTCGGCGGGGTCGTTTCTGCTGATGATCAGCGGGGTCGGCGTTTACGGCAGCGTTTTTATCCTGCCGCTGTTTGTCCAAAGCATTCTCGGCTTCTCGCCGACCCAGACCGGCCTGCTGTTCCTGCCGGGCGGCGTGGCGACTATTATTGGCACGATGCTGTGCGGGAAGCTTCTCAACGGAGCCAAGCCGCTGATGAAGCCGCCGATTTTAGTCGTGCTTGGGCTGGCCGTCTTTGCGTTCTCGCAGTTCCTGCTCGGGCATCTGACGCCGCAAAGCGGAGTCAATGATGTTCAGCTCGGGCTGATCTTCCGGGGTGCGGGCCTCGGCCTGCTGCTGACACCTGTGACGGTCGCTTCACTGTCGTCGCTTTCCGGCCCGGAAATCGCGCAGGGGGCCGGGCTGACCAATTTGTTTCGCCAGCTTGGCGGCTCGTTCGGCATTGCCATTGTCAACACTTATGTAACAAACATGGCCCAGCATCACCGCTCGGATTTAGTGTCAAATTTGTATTCCGGCAACAGCTTTCTGACCCAGCGAATGGACGGCTTGTCCCGCGCGTTCCATGTAGATGGGTATAGCCTGTCCGGCGCGCATGACGCTGCCGTGGCTTCCATCGAGCGGCTGGTCCAGGACCAGTCGCTGACAATGGCTTACGATGATGCGTTCCAGCTCATTGCCGCCATCTCGTTTTTCGCCATCCCCGCCGCTCTGCTGTTTGTGCGCCGGGGCCAGCCTGCAAAACCCGCCGCCGGATTGGATGCCGGGCATTAGTGCCTACTGCTGGCTTGACAGCGCAAACGCCAGTAGGTATAATAGGCACCATCACGGTCAGGACGGGCGAGTAACTCAGTGGCTAGAGTGCTTCCTTTACACGGAAGAGGTCGGGGGTTCGAATCCCTCCTCGCCTACCAGTGTCATACAAAATGCTCTTGCATTTCTGTAAGGCAGCAGGTATACTCAGCTCGTTCGACAAAAAGCCGCCTTAGCTCAGCCTGGTAGAGCACTCGACTGAAAATTGAGGTGTCGCTGGTTCAAGTCCGGCAGGCGGCATTTTCCCCTTTATGCGATTGATACCTTGTGGATTGGAAACGGATGTCCAGCACAAACCGTGCCTGCATTTGCGGGCAAATTATCCCCTTCACTTGTATAGTTGACGGCAAGCGGCGAAACCTTAAAAACAGAAAGTTCTGTCTGACGTGTTCGCCGTTTGGCTTGCATAACACTCGCGATATTTCTCTGCCTCGCCCCGACCCGATGGAGCGGTTCCGGCGGTATCAGGAGAAAGAGCGGCGGGAACGGAAATCTCGGCTTGTGGAGCTGCTCGGCGGTCAATGCGTTGCCTGTGGCTACCAGAAGTGTATTGCGGCGCTTGAGTTCCACCACCGCGACCCTGCCCAAAAAAGCTTCCCGCTCAGCAAAGAGCATTTGCTCCAAAAGTGGCCGCTCGTTCTTGCCGAAGCGGAGAAGTGTGACTTGTACTGCGCCAACTGCCACCGCGAGCTAGAAGAAGCGCTGCGTGGGGGGCAGCCCGCCGAGGATGAATAAGTTACAGGGTTTCTTCGCCCTGAAAGATGCTTTCGTCTGCCAGCTCTCAAACTATGGCTTCCGAGCTTCGTGCATTTCCTATTGTCGGTCATCGCGGCGCTCCATTTTTGGAGCCGCCGGGCAACACGCTGGCGTCCCTGCGCCGGGCGGTGGAGGCCGGCGCGGAGATGCTGGAAGTGGATGTCCGGCGCACCCGCGATGATGTCCTGATTTTAGACCACGAAAATGTGCATCTTTTGGATGGCGTCGAGGTGCCGCTGCGGGACCGCAGCTTTGCCCAGTGGCGTCAGCATGGAGGCGATTGGGGCGCAGCGCTTTTAACTCTGGAAGAAGTCTTAGCGTTTGCAGCGGACGCCGAAGTCGGCCTGATGCTGGACTTCAAAGAACCCGGCACCGAGGGTATGATCGCCCGCGCCATCCGCAAGTCCGGGTTTCCTCTTTCTTCCCTCCTCGTCGCCGGGGCCGGAGACGCCAGCCGGCGTATCCTGCGCGGTCTGGACCCGCGCATTCCCCTCAGCCTGACACTGGACATGGACGAAGCCGCGCTTATCACGCCACAGCTTCTTCTGGAACTGGACACCGAAGCCGCCACCTGGCATCACCGCCTGCTTACGCCCCAAATTGTCGACATCCTGCACCGCCGCGACATTCTCGTGTATGCCTGGACCGTAGACCTGACCGAAGACATGCGCCGGATGATCGAAGTGTGCCGCGTGGACGGCATCATCACCAACAGCCCGGACATGCTGAAGCAGCTTGTCGGCTGACTTTCTTCACCTCCTGCAAACTATTCTTCGCGTTTTTGTTCGCTTTTGTTTTTCGGCGTCCATACTTCTGTAGAAACCACGGAAATATGCCCCCCCAGCCCCCAATAATGGGGGAGCAAGATAAGAGCTGACAGTTCTGTCTTCTCCGGCTCCCCCATTATTGGGGGCTGAGGGGATCGGCGCAGGGACACGTAATGCAGGACAACGCCCTACTCACCCAATATGCCCAAAACCGCTCGGACGCCGCGTTTTCGCAGCTTGTCGCCCGGCACCTGCCGCTGGTGTACCGCACCTGCCGCCGCGAGCTTGCCTCGGACACCCTCGCTGAAGACGCGGCCCAAGTCGTCTTTCTGCTGCTGGCGCGAAAAGCGAAGTCGCTCCGCGCCGGTCCCAGCCTCGCCGGCTGGCTCTACCAAACAGCGGTATTCGTCGCTAAAGACATCCGCAAGCAGGAAGCGCGGCGCACACGCCGGGAAGAAGCCGTCATGCAGCAAGCCCTTCACGCCCAAACTGCCCCTGCCGCCGACTGGGACACCGTCGAGCCGCACCTGAACGCTGCCCTGTCTGTGCTGAAACCCGCCGATCGCAACGCCGTTTTGCTGCGCTTTTTCGAAGGCCATACGCTCGCCGAAACCGGCGCACTCTTAGGGATAACCGAAGACGCCGCCCGGATGCGCGTCTCGCGAGCCCTCGACAAGATGCGCCGCACCCTGACCGCCCACGGAGCCGCCGCTACCAGCGTAGTTCTCGCTGCCTTGCTCACCACTGAAGCCGCCCGTCCTGTCCCGGCCCATGCCGCCGCGACCATCACCCAGGAAACGCTTCAAGCCATTTCCATTGGCCCCGCGCCAAACGTCCTGCTGCTCTCGAAAGGAGTCTCGCACACCATGAATCTCATCAAACTCAAGTACGCTGCCCTCGCCGCTTTTGTCGTCCTAGCCGGAGCTGCCGTGCCGCCGCTTGTTCATGCTGTTAGCCTACACAATGTCAATGTGCCGGTACGCATCAGTTCCGCACCACTCACATCTGCATCTTCTTCTCAGGCTCCAACGCTTGAACAAATCCAAAAGCTTCAGCTTCACGACGATTTCATCCTGAAATACACGCTTGTTGAGAAGGATGTTCGGACCCCAGAGATGAAAGCCGCAGATTTAAAAGAGGCTGTTGATGGTCTCCTCGATGAAGCAAAACAAGGTTTGATTACACAATCTGAGGCAGACAATGCGGTTGCTGGCGACAAGGCGGGATATGCTCTGCCTTCGTCGACGGCGGAATATGGCGTAGTCATGTCGGCCCGTGAAGGCAAATTGTTGATCATTTGCAAACAACATGGAGCACACAGCTACGGTCTGGACATCAATTTGCAGCCAGTGATCGAACCTTACTGGAACACCGTATTCTTATATGACGGGCAAACGTCCTACTGGTATACAAGCATGAACAATATTCTGCACTGGCAGCAAGGCTTTCGGACAGAAAGTGAGGGGTTCAGGGGTCCGTTAGGAACTCATATCGTTCCCGGCATCGGTCTTCCTTATCTCCCCCTGGTAAGGGAAAGCAAAGCAGAGGATGCCAGCAAGGTGGGCTTAGCTCCTGCCGACCTCTTGCAGCAGCCCGGCGACACTGGGCGCAGATGTGCTGTACGAGACTTAGCGATCTTTGCCGAGGATGGGAAAGCAGACCCGTATGTACCCGGTCAGGTATATGCTCAAAAGTCACCGTTGGGGCTGAAATTGACAAAAATGCTGACGGGCGCTGTCGACAGCCCGGAGGAAGAATGGGATTATCAGGATTCGCAGATTTTTGAGGGGGTATGGCTCCCTCGTCATGTCCACTGGGTCAGGGGCCACTCGGTTTACATAAATGGCAAGCCTGGAGCGGGTGGACCAGGTCAAGTCGAGGATTGTCAGATTATGCAGGCGCTGACAACACCTCTGGCACTATTCCAGTTCGACATGAGGACGTATCTTCCCCCGAACGCTATGATTGGTGTGTACCGTGGCGAGATGAGGGGCGACAAGGAGTTGCGGTTTCCTTACAATCCTGCGGGTGGCACACTTGAAGAACAGTATCAATCCGCTGTCAATAAACAAAGCAATCTGAGGTAGAACGGCACCTGATCAGCGAAATCAAATTAAGGCAGGTGGGGTACAATGGGCGCATGGGTTCGACGTTTACTGTCCATGCGCTTGCTTCGGGGTCGTCCGGCAATGCGACGCTGGTTCGCGCAGGCGAGATTTCGCTGCTGATTGATGCCGGGGTGGGGATGCGGAAGCTGGTGTCGGCGCTGGCCCAGCAGGGGCTGTCGCCGGGCGACTTAAGCGGGGCGGTGATCACGCATGAACATTCCGACCACATCCAGAGCGCCCACGCGCTGTCGAAGCGCCACGGGGTCCCGCTGATTGCGTCGGAGCGGACACTGACGGCGTTCTACAAGCGCAAGACGCAGACGCCGCATGTTGTCCTGCCCGTCGGCGACACCTGGCGCATCGGCGATTTAGAGATAGAGACGTTTTCCGTGCCGCATGACGCCGCCGACCCCGTGGGTGTCAATGTGAGGCACACGCCGAGCGGCCAGAAAGTCAGCCATTTGACGGACTTAGGCCATGTCACCGAGACGGTGCGCCGGGCCATTCGCGGGGCGCATCTGCTGGTGCTGGAAGCGAACCACGATGTCCACCGATTAGCCGGCGGCGATTATCCCGGCTACCTGAAGTCCCGCATCTTGGGCGACCACGGCCACCTGTCCAACGAAGCCGCTGTGGGCCTTTTGTGCGAACATGCGCTCAATCATGGCCCGCACACGGTCTGGCTCGCGCACCTATCCAAAGAAAACAACACCCCGAAGCTCGCCCTGGGCTACGCCAAAGCCACCGTCGCCGTGGAAACCAACTGCCCCGTCGTCTTCGATGTCGCTAAGCGCGACGCCCCGTCCGCCGTTTGGACCCCCGGCCACCGCTCCCTCCAGCTTTCTTTGTTTTAACCAACACTGAATGCCGATCACGAGGAGTTGAAAACTCCTCGCTAGGAGAAGCGTCCTGCGGACGGGGGGAGAAGCGCTGAATGCTGCACTCCTTCGTCTGAAAGACGTCTAATCTAGCGAGGAGTTTTCAACGCCTCGTGACCGGCATTCAGTGTAACCGGCAGGAAATCCCCCTCGCGGCGGCGAAACTGCCTTCATCAACACCATGAGGACCCTATGGCACCAATCACTTCCGAGACAATCAAGTGGGGCATTCTTGGCCCCGGCTCTATCGCGCAGCGCTTCGCGAAGGGTCTCACGTCGGTTCCCGATGCGAAGCTATACGCCGTCGGCTCCCGCACTCAGGCAAAAGCGAACGAGTTCGCAGATAAATATGACGCTCCAAAGCGCTACGGCAGCTACGAGGCATTGGCGGCAGACCCGGATGTTCAGGCGGTTTACATCGCGACGCCGCACCCGCAGCACAAAGACGCGATGCTGCTCTGCTTGAACCACGGCAAAGCCGTGCTGTGCGAGAAGCCGTTTACAGTGAACGCCAAAGAAGCCGCCGAAGTCATTGACCTGGCCCGTGCCAAAGATTTGTTTTTGATGGAAGGCATGTGGGCACGCTTCTTTCCCGGCATGGTCCGGGTGCGCGAGATCCTTGCTTCGGGCGCGATCGGCGAAGCGCGGATGCTGCAAGCCGACTTCGGCTTTCGCACGGATGTCAACCCTGAAGGCCGCTTGTTTGATTTGGCGCTTGCCGGCGGCGGCCTGCTGGATGTCGGCGTGTACCCGATCTCGCTGGCGTCCATGCTCTTCGGCACGCCTACGGATATGGCCGGCCTGGCTCAGATGGGCGAAACAGGCGTAGATGAAATGGCTGCCGTCACCCTGAAATATGCAGGCGGTCAGCTTGCCTCCATCGTCACCGGCATTCGGATTAACACACCGTCGGAGGCGACTGTCTTCGGCACTGACGGCTCCCTAAAACTCCACGCCCCGTTCTGGAACCCGGTCAAGCTCACCCTCAGCACGGGCGGCAAAAGCGAAGAGATTTCCGTGCCGTTTGAGGGCGAAGGCTTCAATTACGAAGCGCAGGAAGTCCAAAGCTGCCTCCGCGCCGGCAAAACCGAAAGCGCGATTATGCCACTGGACGAGACGCTTGCCATCATGCAAACACTGGACACCCTCCGGTCCCAATGGGGTCTGAAATACCCAATGGAGTAACCCGATTATGGCTGTTTCCGCACCCGCAAAGCCCGCGCTTCAGACCGCTGAAGATTTAGAGCACCTGTCGGCGCAGGGGTATCACTGGAAGCAAGCGAGTGAGTTCACTCGCTCGTTCCTAAAACTCGTTCCTAAAACTCGTTCCTAAAACTCGTTCCTAAAACTCGTTCCTAAAACCTCGAAGACGCAGTAGGAGATTACGCAAAGTGGCAGAGCAAAGTTTCGCGCCGTCCGCAGAATTCGCGGCACAGGCAAATATCAGTGACCCGAACGTGTACAAGGAAGCGGCGGCGGACCCGCAAGGTTGGTGGGCCAAGCAGGCTGGAGAGCTGCTGACATGGACGAAACCCTGGGACACGGTCTGTGAGTGGAACCCGCCCCATGCCAAGTGGTTTGTCGGCGGGCAGCTTAATGTCGCCGCGAACTGTCTGGACCGGCATTTGACCGATGGGCGGCGCAACAAAGCGGCGCTTATCTTTGAGGGCGAGCCGGGCGACACGCGGGTTTTGACCTACTGGGATCTGCACCGAGAAGTCTGCAAGCTGGCGAATGTCCTGCTGGAACTGGGGATTGTCAAGGGCGACAGAGTTACGATTTACCTGCCTGCCGTCCCCGAAGCCGTGATTTCGATGCTGGCCTGCGCCCGCATCGGCGCGGTGCATACGGTTGTCTTCGGCGGCTTCTCGGCGGACAGTCTGGCTGAGCGCATCTCGGATAGCCAGTCCAAGCTTTTGATCACCGCCGACGGTGGCTGGCGGCGCGGCGCTCCGGTGCGGCTCAAAGATCTGGCCGATAAAGCTTTGGAGGGCGAGACGAGTATTGAAAAAGTCGTCGTCGTCAACCGAACCGAAGATGCCAAGCACGTCTCCATGAAGCAGGGCCGGGACTTCTGGTGGCACCGGCTGATGGATGAAGCTTCCGCCAAGCACGAGGCGCAGCCGATGGACGCCGAAGACCCGCTGTATATTTTGTACACGTCCGGGTCTACCGGCAAGCCCAAAGGCATTCTGCACACGTCGGGCGGCTATCTCACAGGCGTTGCAGCAACCACGAAATACATCTTTGACATCAAGGACGACGATGTCTACTGGTGCACGGCGGATGTCGGCTGGGTGACGGGCCATTCTTATGTTGTCTACGGGCCGCTGGCAAATGGCGCGACGGTCTTCCTGTATGAAGGCGCTCCCGACTGGCCGCAGAAAGACCGCTTCTGGACCCTGATTGAGAAGTATGGCATCACGATTATGTACACGGCCCCAACCGCCATTCGGGCGTTTATGAAGTGGGGAACGGAGTGGCCGGAGAAGCACGATTTGTCCAGTTTGCGGCTCTTAGGCTCGGTTGGTGAGCCGATCAACCCGGAAGCGTGGCTTTGGTATCACAAAAACATAGGGCTTGGAAACTGCCCAATTGTGGATACCTGGTGGCAGACGGAAACCGGGGCGATTATGATTACGCCCCTGCCGGGCATCTCGGCAACCAAGCCCGCGTCGGCGTCCCGTCCGTTCCCCGGCATCGCCGCCGAAGTTGTGGACGAGACGGGTGAGCCGCTGCCGCACGGCACAGATCAAACCGGCATCTTAGTCATTACCCAGCCCTGGCCGTCCATGCTCAGAACACTCTGGCGCGACGATGCCCGCTACCAAAGCGTCTATTGGAGTAAGTTTGCCGAGAAGGGCTACTACTTCCCCGGCGATGGGGCACGGCGCGACGAAGAAGGCGATTACTGGCTGCTGGGCCGGGTAGACGACATCATGCTGGTAGCGGGCCACAACATCAGCACTATGGAAGTGGAGTCGGCCTTAGTAGACCATCCGGCAGTTGCCGAAGCCGCCGTCATCGGGCGCACCCATGAAATTAAGGGCCAGGCGATTGCCGCGTTCGTCACGCTGAAAGACGGCGTCGGCGGCACGGCCGAGCTTGCGGGTCAGTTGAAAGACCACGTCGCCAAGAAAATCGGCGCGATCTCCCGCCCCGACGACATTTTGTTTTCCGCCGAGCTTCCCAAAACGCGCTCCGGGAAGATCATGCGGCGTTTGCTGCGCGACATCGCCGAAGGCCGCGCCCTCGGCGATACCACCACGCTCGCCGATCCCAGCGTCGTCGCCAGCTTGAAAGAGAAGTACACGGAAGAAGGCTGATGAGCAAGAGCCGATGCCTCAAATTGTTATCCTTGCCGGGCCGAATGGGGCAGGCAAGTCAACCCTAGCAACTCGTTTTGTCCCGCCCGGTGTACCGTTCCTGAACGCCGACAACATTGCCCGCACTCTTGCGCCGCTTCCGGGGCAAAATGCGGACATCGCGGCGGGGCGGCTGCTTCTGGCCCGGATGGAGGAAGCTGTCGCCGCAAGAACAAGTTTCGCTCTTGAAACAAACTTGGCAAATCGAACTCTTGCGACGCGCATCCCGCGCTGGCAGGAAGCCGGGTACACGGTGTCACTGGTGTTCGTCTGGCTGCCGAGCGCGGACCTTGCCGTGGAGCGTGTTGCGGCCCGTGTCCGCAGCGGCGGCCACGACATCCCGGCAGCGACTGTTCGCCGCCGCTACAAGGCAGGCTTGCGGGCATTCTTTGAGGTCTACCAGCCGCTCGTAGATAACTGGCGGCTGTACGACAATTCCGGCTTGGAGGCTGCGACTCTTGTCGCGCAATGCCGGGTTCGGCAGCCGGCCATTTGGCAGATAATTCGGCAGGAGGCAATTGATGAACACCGCTCACGGACAAATTGATGCTTTAGAGGCTCTTTTCGAGGATGACGCCCGTTTAGATTATCTCGCCAAAGAAGCCGTCCGTAATGCACTGCGCCAGCACAAGCGCCTCGGCCAGTCCATCGTTGTCTGGCGGAACGGCAAAGTAGTCACCCTTGCCCCCGAAGACATTCCGGTTGACCTCACGGACGAGGCGGCCTAACCGCCTGCCGTTTCTGGTAAAATGCGTGACATGGGGAGAAATCTGCGATGACACTTTTGGTTGATCTGCCGCCGGAAATTGAAACACAAGTTCGCGAAGTCGCGCTGGCCGAAGGCTTGGATGTGTCCGCACTCGTGCGCGAGACGCTGGAAGCCCGTGTGCGCCAGTACGATCCCTCTCGTTCTTTGACCGAGTCTGAATTGCTCCTTCGAATCAATCGGAGTTTTTCAGAATCCTTTTGGGATACCTACCGCGCCCTCATCACAAAGCGACGCGCCGAGACGCTGACCCCGCAGGAACAGCAGGAGCTAATCGGAATGTCCGATCAGCTTGAAGCCTGGCATGTCGAGCGTCTGCGCTACCTAGTCAAGTTGGCCGAACTTCGGCAGGTATCCCTGGATGCGCTCACCCAGCAGCTTGGCCTGCGCCCGATGCCGGTTGAGTAACCCCCTTGGTTAACATCAGCATCAGGCGCATGATCGAGAGCCGAGCTGGCGGCAGGTGCGAATACTGCGCGTCTCCCGCCGACCACACGCCGGACGATTTCGCCGCCGAGCATACTGTTCCTGTCGTTCTTGATGGGATAAGCGACCTGGGTAATCTGGCATGGTCCTGTCAAGGCTGCAACAGCCGCAAGTTTACGGCGACACAGGCCGTTGACCCGCAGACCAGAGATTTGGCACTGCTCTACCACCCGCGCCGCGACCAATGGAGCGAGCATTTTCAGTGGAGTGCTGATGCGCGGCTGTTGATCGGCCTCACGCCCACGGGCAGAGCAACCATCGCCCGGCTGGACTTGAACCGCTACAACGTCGTCAACCTGCGAGCGGTTCTGGTACCTGCTAGAAAGCATCCGCCACGGGATTAAGGCTTGTTAGGGACAGTTCATGCTTGATTTTGAGCGCAATTATCGCATACGGCAGGCCATTTCTCAGGCTTTGCAGCAAAGCCAAAAATCAGAAAGCCAAGCGGCAGAACGGAACCGGCAAATTGTCATCCCGTGCAAGCGGGAGTTGCTCCTTCTTTTCTCAAACTGGTTATTGACACTCAATTCTGCGAATGCCGTTTCGGAGGCGGAGCGCCAGGAAATTCAAAGCCTGACGCGAGTATCGTTTGGAACGTGGATACAACTGCAAATAGCAGCAGTAGAAATCGCAAAAGGCTTGAAAGAAGCCGAAGGCAAAGAAAAAGAGGCCACCGCTGCGTTACAAAGAAAAGCCCCCTTTGGCACAGCAACGAAGATGTTCGCGGACTCAGAGTCCAAGATTCAGATCAAAGATTTGCAGAACGCGGTTGCGTCGGCACAGAAATACCGCGAAAACATGGAAGCAAAACTCAAGCAAAATGTCGCAGATAGACAAACTCTGGGCGAGGCGTTCTTTCGGGATTGCTTGAAACACTGCGACAAGATTACCTCCACGAAGGCATTTGGAAGAGAAGCCGGAGCGATCCTGGGCCGTATGTCCAAAGAAACCAATGCGCTTTGGGTAAGACAAACAAAACAGCACGTTGAAGAGCTTGACCTTCTTGCCAATCTTATCGCGACTCTGCGCCAAAGCTACACGGATGAGCCGACAGAAGGCAATACATATGAGTTCTCTAAAAGATGACATCCTTGCGCCTGTGCGCCAAAAACTGATGGAAGAAAACCAGCATTTGCTTGTCAATCTCCCACAAAATTTGGAAGCCTGTTCTTTCAAGTCACATAGCCGGGCAGAAAAGGCCGCATCAACTGGTGCTGCCGGAACGAAATTACAGTTTATCGCGGCTGTCCCGGCGGCCATTGCTGCCGGAATTGCAGCATATTTAAGCGGCCCCAGGGCCGGTGGAAATTAGGAGAAACGTATAATGAAGATTCACGAGTATCAGGCGAAGCAGTTGTTGAAGCAGTACGGGGTTCCGGTTCCCGAAGGGCAGGTGGCGGGGACGCCGGAGGAAGTGCGCTCGGTGGCGGCGACGCTTGCCCGGCGGGTGGTCATCAAGGGCCAGGTGCATTCGGGCGGGCGCGGCAAGGCGGGCGCGGTGAAACTGGCGGGAAACGCCGATGAGGCGGAAGCGATTGGGCGAGATTTACTCGGCAAGACGCTGTTCTTTGCCCAGGCGAACTCGGATTTGAAGATCAATAACCTACTAGTCGAAGAAGCGGTCAACATTGACAAAGAGATTTATGTCGCCATCACCCAGGACCGGGTGCGGCAGCGGGACGTGCTGATTGTCTCGACGCAGGGCGGCATGG
>CAXSZN010000027.1:45829-60576 GCA_964241935.1 uncultured Armatimonadales bacterium | reverse complement strand
CGACGCTTCAGCCGGTGAACTTCACGCTGGCGGCGGCTCCTGCCAGCATCGCCGGATCTGTAACTGACTCTGTCAGCGGCGCCGGCATCGCTGGGGCGACGGTGACGCTGACCGACAGCGCCGGCACCGTCGTGGGAACGACCACCAGTGCCGCCGACGGCACTTACTCGTTTACCGGCATCGCGGCAGGAACGGCGGCGGCGACCTTCACCGTGTCGGCCACCGCACCCACTTACGCGCCCGGCTCTGTCCAGACGCCGCTTCAAGCCGGCAGCGTCGTCACCGGCCTGAATGTCCCGCTGGCCGGCATTCCGTCCGGCAGCATCAGCGGAACGGTCACCGACCAGCGGACCGGGCTGCCGCTGCCCGGCGCAACCGTCACCTTCACGCCCGCCAGTGGCCCCGTGGAAACGACGACCACGGCAGCAGACGGAACCTACACGCTGACAGCAATCCCAACCGGGACGTACAGCGGCGTCGGCTCCGGCCCGGCGACCGGGCAAGCGTACTTGCCGTCCGCCGCGCAAAGCGTGACTGTGGTGAATGCCGCCACCACAACGGCGAACCTCGCGCTGGTCCCGGTTCTGGCCTCGATCCGAGGCACGGTCACGGACTCCACCACCGGCCTGCCGCTGGCAGGCGTCACGATCACCGTGACCAACGGCAGCGGCAGCGCCATCACGACCAACCCGGCAGTGCTGGTCACGGACGGCTCCGGCAAC
Source organism: uncultured Armatimonadales bacterium (assembly GCA_964241935.1). Classification (GTDB taxonomy): domain Bacteria; phylum Armatimonadota; class Armatimonadia; order Armatimonadales; family Capsulimonadaceae; genus JANXMY01. Next base: position 59,854 of record CAXSZN010000027.1, on the reverse strand, counting down.
TACACGGCGACTTTGGCGCCGGGGACGTACTTCGTCACGGCGTCCAAAGCAGCCTACACCAGCCAGACCACGGCGGCGACGACCTTCGCCCTCGGCGCGACCGTCAACGTGCCGTTCAGCCTGACCAGCAGCATCGGCACTTTGTACGGGCTGGTCACCAACCAGAACCAGGCCAGCGCGGTGTCCGGCGCAATCGTGACGGCGGTTCCGTCCGGGTCTACAACGGGGATCACGTTCACGACTACCTCGCAGCAGCCGTCCGGTCCCGACGGCAGCCCGTTCAACTACACCGGACAACTGCCGCAGGGGACATACACTGTCACAGTGACTGTCGGCAGCCGCACCTCGGCAGCCCAGACCGTGACCGTGCCGGGCGGCCAGTCCAAGCGGGTGGACTTCAGCGGCGCGACTGGGATCGCGCCTCTGCACACGTTCCCGGCAGGCATCCAGTTCGTGTCCACGCCGTATGACTACAGCGCCCTGGGCTTCAACGGCCTGTTCGGGGCGCTGGGCACCAACCGCTCGCATGTTGCGGTGTGGAACCCGCTGACGGGGGCGTATGCGCTGGATCCGACAGCACCGGCGGATGCGCTGCGGCTGGGGGTAGGCTACTGGGTCTACCTCGCAAACCCGGTTGCCGTCACGCAGCAGGGCGCGGCACCGGCCGGGCCGTATGTCTCGGTCTCGCTTGGGCAGGGCTGGAACCAGATCGGTGTGCCGAGCGCCTCGGCGTCGGGCATCGCGATCTCCAACCTGATGTTCGACAACGGGGTCGGCGGCATGATCACGTTCGCGCAGGCCAGCAGCTCTCAGTATAATCTGGTCACCCGGCCGCTGTACAGCCGCAGCGGAGGCAGCTACCAGCCGCTGACCTCAACGGGAGTTCTTACTCCGTGGAACGGATACTGGATTTACGTCAATACGGCAGCGACCCTGGAAATCCCGACGGGGGTCTCCACGACGACTACGACTACCACGACAACTACGCCGCCTGCGCCTTAGCGCGGCGTGGGGACTGAAATGTTCCTGGGAACACTATGCCGCTCCCAGGAACACTTCGGGCTTCACGGCACGAAAAGCCGGCAGACAAATTACTTGCAGACAAGTTACTTGCAGACAAACTACTTGCGTAAAAACTGCGCCTGTGTTATAATCTCACGACGACAGGGCCACCGGGCCAAAATGATGCCAAATCCCGACGAAACCCCCAGGCTCTTGCCTTTGCTTTCGCTTTTGCCTTTGTTTTCGCATCCGCCTTACTCAAGCGCCCGCTAAAGAAGCGCTTTTAATAATTCTCTTGTCTCTTGACCGGCTAAACACTTTCGGCTGCCATCACTATGAGTGGATGGAACGGCCTGAAAGACTTCAGCCACGGAGGTTCGTTTCGCTTGAAAGCCCTACCTTTGATTTCACGTTATTCCCGTATTCTGCTGCCACTGCTGGCGGCACTGTTTTCTTTCGCGCTGACAGCCAGTCTGCTGGTAGCCGCGCCGGCTCCGTCGGGGAGCAGCCATCTCGGACAGGCGCTGGCCCTGCGTGCTTCCCTGCATCCCCTGGTGCCGTCTGCCGCCCATGCCAAATCCTTCCAGAACCTTGGGGTCCCGCAGGATCTGCGGCGCGGGAGCGACGGGCGCTATATTTACACCAAGCCCAGCCTGACCCTGCTGCATTCCGGGGCGCTCCGCTCTCGCGCCGCCACGGGTGCCGCGCAGGTGGACGAGGCCGTACAGACTTTTGATGCTTTCAACCCGCCGCCCGCCTTTGCACCGGCGCTGTCTCTGACTCCAACCAATTTAACCCCGGTCTGGACCGCCGATGGAACCATGCTTGTTTTCTCGTCCAACCGGACGGCGACCGGCACGGCGGGCACGCTCTTTCATATCTGGGCGGTTCCGGTGGGCGGCGGAGCGGCGGTACAGCTCACAAACAGCAGTGCTCCAGCCGGCGCGTCAGCCGCACTGCCGCACGGCGAGTTTTTCCCGGCCCTGAGCGCCGGCAACAACACCACGCTCGCGTTCACGTCGGATGCGAACTCGGCCAACATCCAAAACTTGTATTCCATTGCATTCAGCGCCGCAACCGTCGCCGTGTCTTCACTGACTTCGCCCACCATGCACGGCAGCGACTCGGCAGGCAATTCCCTGACAGGGTTCGGCAATGTCGGACGGCCCGCGTTTTCGCCGAGCGACGCGAATGAAGTGATTTTTTCCGCCACCAGCACGGCGGGGACCAATGCCGGCCACAGCCACCTGTACTTTCTGTTTCTGACGACCGGCGGCTATGATGAGAATAATCCGTCTTTGCCGGCCAAGCTGACCGACGGTCCCGCTGATGACACCGACCCGGCCTACTCCAGCGACGGCGTCGCGATCGCGTTTGCGTCCACCGCGAATGCCCTGCAAGCCACCGGCAGCTCACCCAGCTCGGCCACATCCTTGATCCTCACCAACACGCCCGGTGCGAACCGAAGCATCTTTGTGATCGGAGGCGGCGGCTCATTCGGCTTTGGAACAGCCCTCAACGGCGGCAATCCCGTCACTACGGCAGGCACGGACAACTACGCTCCGGCGTGGTCTTCCAATGCCCGCAACGCTTACTTGAACCCGACTTCGGGCCAGGAGTTCATCGCGTTCGCTCGCGGCGCAAGTGCCACCGCTAATCACGATATTTATTACCTTCTTGCCTTGAAGCCCAGCGCCACCGGATCAGAGCAGCTTTTCGCGGAAGGCTCTACCGTTCTGCCTGCCGTAGCCGCGACTGCGACAACTCCCGCGATTCCGGCGTTCCTAGACACGGCGGTGCCGCTCAACACAAACGATCCGACGAATGTGTTTGATGACATCTACCCGACCTGGTCGCCTTCCGGCTCGCTGAACAGCATCGCGTATTCTTCCAACCGGACAGTGACTTATTCCAATCCGGCAACTTCATTGGCCTCGGAGACGGCGATCAGCGTTCCGCAGGGCGGCAGTCTCGGCGGCGGCCTTGTCGTCGGCGCAGCCTATGCCGGCCTGCTGGAGTCCCAGGTGCTGAACCTCGACCCGCCGACCCTGCTGCCTTACAGCGGCAATGAGATCATCCATGTCGCAAACTCCGCCGGTCAGGTTTCGCGTGCGAACTTGACCCCCGGCCAGCCCGTGACACTGACCGTGCGCCTCTCAGACCGGGAAGCCGGCATTGATTCAAGCAATGTTTATGTGCAGATCAAGGACCCGGATTCCAAGTATCAGGATGCCCAGGGCCTGGAGCACAAAGTCTTCGCCAAAGATTTCGATTATCGTTTTCAGTCTAATGCCCCGGCGCTGCTGGACAGCGGCACATCTACCTTGCTGATGAACGGCGGCGGCTATGCGCCGTACAACCAGTTCAAGGACAGCAACGGCAATTTATTTTATCTCGGCAACCGCGGCTCGTCAGCAGGAATTGAAGGGCCGGAAGCGTTCCTGAGCGGCACGGCAGTCGCCTCGGACACAGCGGCGCAGACCGACAATCCTATCGGCAACATCGCTATCGGGCGCAGCGGCGGCGGGACCAACGCCGAATCCGTGCTGACAATGACCGGTGGCCCTGTCACCGACGGCAACACCAAGGCCGTCGTCACCAACCCGCCCGGCAGCGACCCAACTTTGTTCACCCCGTGGGGGCCGGAGTTTGAGTGCCAGGTGGTAGACCCGGCGTTCGGCGCTTCCGGCGCGACGGATACGACCGCCCAAAGCTACCGCGACCCGTACTACCTGGCGGGTGTGGATGACCAGCAGCCGTTCAGCGGCACGACCGGTACGGTGCGCCCGACTGCCGACACTCCAGGTACTGCCAGCACCCCGGCGGCCCCGGCCGAATGGCTGCAGCTGACCTTGCAGCCGTCCGACGGCCAGGGCGGCAGCTTATACAGCGTCAAGTGGACTACGCCGGCTTCGGGCAGTGATTTTTATCTGGATGTCATCGCCTACGACAAAGCGGCTGCGCCGCCGATTTATGCGGCGACTGAGGCAAGGTCTGGAGTCGCGAGCGGCACCCCCGGCACGGCGACCGGCAGCAACTGGCGCATTTATGACAACATCGGCGGGTTCAGCACGGCGGCTTCCATCGGCAACAACGACATCTTGGTCGTCAGCGATTACGCGCTGGGCCAGAAGTTCGCCGCGACGACGTTCGGCGGCGCGACCGGGTTTGTCAACCTGGTTCCCAAGCTGTACGGCGCAGAGTCTTATGTCACGGACGTTGATGTGGACATTCTGCCGGATGCAGTTTATCGGCATTATGTCATCACCGGTGCCAGTCCTAACAACCCCAACACGGAAGTGCTGGACATCGGCGACGAATACAGCCCCGCTGGTGGACAGACCTTTTTCAGCCGGCCGCTTACCCCATTTCGAAACGGCCTCGGCGTCGGCTCTTACAATGATGAATTCATTGATGATGGAACACGGCTTCCGGACCCCGGAAGTGGGTTTATTGATCCATTAACAGGACTGCCTAAGACACAGTATCCGAACGGTATTCCTGTTCCGCCCTCGCAGCAGTACAGCATTTGGCGCATTCTGTCTCGCGGCCCGGTCCCGGCATCCGTATATGCAGCCTACGAGCCGAAATCTATTGCCCAGCCTGCTGTTAATGATCCAAATACGAAAGTCATTGTCCCAGCAGGGAATGCTCTAAACGCAAGCCGCTGTATTCTATGGCTGTCACCATTTACTGGGGACGTCTTGGCCGGCGCGGGAACCCTAACCGATACGGCAACGCAGGCATCGCTTCGCAGCTTCGTGAAGGCTGGCGGGCGGCTGTGCGTTACCGGCCAGGATGTCGGCTCTTCGCTGACGCAGAACGGCACTGCAAACAACACCGCAGGCTCCTTCCTGCCGGACGTGCTGAACGCAACCCTGGCTACTTCCAACGGCGGAACCCATCTGCCTGCAAACGGCCCGCTTAATACTGACAATCGCCTGACGTTTTCTCCGTCCTTTGATCTCAACTTGATCGGGCAATTTTCGGAGCTTAACACGGATGGCACGTCCAGCCCCATTTCGCTGAACTCTCGATTAATCCGCATTTCCAATGATTTTGGTGGGAACATCTTCGAAGAAATTTATGTTCCCGATCTGCGAAACATCGCCAACTGGCGCACCGACGGTTCACTGGATCAGCTTGGCCCCTACGGCCAGTCGTTCTCCCTAGCGGGCGCGACAGGCAATGTCTTTGCAACCTCGGCTCTCAATTCCAGCACCGTTGTCGGCCAAATCGACACTGTAACGCCGGGAACGGGCGCTCATGTGGACCAGACGCTGGCTCCGTTTACCAACCAGATTCCCCTGGTTCAATATGGTGATGTCAATGCCGCCAATGCCCCCGGCGGGGCGGGTTTGATCTACACGGAAACGCCGCTGACGGCGGCGGGCGGCGGCAGCAAGGTTGTTTATGCGACCTTCGGCCTGGAAGCGCTCAGCGCGGAGTTCTATCGCCGGACCATTAGCAGCAAGCCCAACCCGGATGTCTATGAGCTTCGCAACGTGCGGCAGGGGATTATCCACAACATTGTCAGCTACCTGCGAACCGGGACCATCACCGGCACGATCCGCTCCACTACCGGCAACGGCGTGGTCGGCTCCGGCATCAGCGGCGCGACCGTGTACTTGCAGTCTGGCCTCGGGCCGGCCATTCCAGGACGCGGCACGTTCAGCGCCACCACCGACAGCTCAGGCAACTTCAGCATCGTCGGCATCGAGCCGGGTTCCTACACCCTGGCCGCGTACCGGACCGGCTTTATCGGCACAACCTCGAATAAAGGCGTCCTGTTTGTCGTGGAAGGGGACACAACGCAGACCGCGAACCTGACTTTGGCAACCGCCAATCCGGGCACTGTGACCGGCACGGTCAAGACAAACAGCACCCCCGCAGCCCCGGTTCCGGGCGCGACGGTCTCGTTCTCGTCCACAGACGGCCAGACTTTCACGGCGACTACGAATGCCAACGGCGTTTACACGCTTTCGACCATTCCGCCGGCCACCTACGTCGGTACGGCGTCCGAAGCCGGCTTCGGCGTCGCTACCTCCGCGTCCGTCACCGTTACGACTGGGAGCACGTCCACCGTCAACTTTGTCCTGACGCCGGGGCCGGGAACCGCCTCGGGCCGGGTGCTGAACACAAGCGGCGCTCCGATCTCCGGCGCGACCGTCTTCTTCAGCGGCAATGGGCTGACAACGCCGGTCACGGCAACAACCAGCTCAAGCGGTGCTTATACGCTGCCCAGCCTTTCGCCGGGGACTTACAATGTCGCCGCATCGGCACCCGGATATGCCACCAGCACGCCAATCCAGGTGACAATCGCCAGCAGCACGAACACGCCGGTTCCCGACATCACACTCGGCCTCCCGGTTAACGGCACACTCGGCGGCCTTGTAACCGCCTCCAACAGCACTACCGGACTGGCCGGAGTGACCCTGACGATTGTCAACACGGCTAATCAGCAGGCGGTTACAACAGTGACGACGGCAACGTCCACACCGGCCGCCGGAGCGGCCGGTGACGGCAGTGCGCTGAATTACAGCATCAGCCTGCTGCAAGGCACTTACCTGGTCACGGCATCGGAGAACGGCGTGTCCTCGGCGACCCAGACCGTATCGGTCCCGGCAAATGGCTTTGCTCGGGCGGACTTCAGCGGTGCGACGGGTCTTGCGCCTCTGCACACGTTCCCGGCAGGCATCCAGTTCGTGTCCACGCCGTATGACTACAGCGCCCTGGGCTTCAACGGCCTGTTCGGGGCGCTGGGCACCAACCGCTCGCATGTTGCGGTGTGGAACCCGCTGACGGGGGCGTATGCGCTGGATCCGACAGCACCGGCGGATGCGCTGCGGCTGGGGGTAGGCTACTGGGTCTACCTCGCAAACCCGACGGCGGTCACACAGGCCGGCGCGACGCCGCCTGCCTCGGTTCAAGTCAGCTTAAACCCGGCCTGGAACCAGATCGGTGTTCCCAGTACAACGGGAATCGCGGTCAGCAGCCTGATGTTTGCCGGCGCAGATGGTATCCCGCACACGTTCGCGGATGCGACAAGCAGCACCTACCATCTGGTGTCGGGGACACTGTATTCGTACAACGGGACTTCATACACGACGGTTACGGCGGGGGCAACCTTACAGCCCTGGCAGGCTTACTGGATCCTGGCTTACACACCAGTCACCATGAGCATCCCAGCCGGGCGATAAAGCTCGGAAACATAGTCCGGGAGAAAGTCTGGGAAACGGCAGCCTTGCAGGCGGCGCGGGAAAAATTCCGCGCCGCGCAGGTGTCGCAGGCAGCGATTTTAGGAGGAACTTCACTCAGTGAAACATTTGACAGTGAAACAATTGAAACAGCATTGGAGCGCACGGCCCCTCAGTGTCGTGCTTTCCGTGCTGATTGCTTTGCCTGTTCTCAGCCTGCTTCTGCTTCGCATCGGTGCGGTGCAGGCACAGAGCCAAGCCCAGCGGCAGCCGGTGTGGGCTATTTTGGACTTCGCCAACCCTTCCGGGTACGGCAGCAGTGATGTCGGGCGTTTGGCCTCCGACTCGTTTGTCGTCCAGCTTGCCAAGCTGAACCGTTATCAGGTCCTGCCGCGTGCCCAGCTTCTTTCCGGCATTCAGGACGAGAACCTGACCCCACCGCTGAACTTGTCTTCAATTGAGCGGCTTGGCGGATCGCTTGGCGTGGACGCGATTGTCGCCGGGGAGATTTCCTCGATCTCCTTCTCGCGGGACCGGCGGCAGGCGAAAGTCAGCATCGCAATCCGTGTCATTGACCCAAGATCGGGTTATCTGCTGAACGGCGCACTGGCGGAAGGCGTTTCCAATGTGCGCCCGATCCCGGTAGATGACGAAGAGCAGCTTGTGGACGAAGCGTTCGGCAATGCCGCGTTCAATGCCGTCAAGCAGTTGTCCAAGTTCGATCTGCCGGTCGCTACTGTTTTGATCTCCGGCAACAACACGCTGAACGGCCACAACGTTACCGTGACCATCAACAAAGGCACGCGCGACGGCATGTACCCTGGCCTGGATATGCTGGTGAGCCGCAATGGCCGCTATGTCGGCGCCATCAAGGTCGCCGAGCCGACCGACAATGACGCCAATGCCGAAATCACGGACCTCGGCCTCGGCATCGAGCCGGGCGACCGGGCGACGGCGATCTTCCACATGCCGGCGTACACGGTAGACAAAGCGACCGGCTCTTACCAGACCACTACCGGCGCAGACTTGTCTGCGGATCAGCCGACGACGTCGAGCCATTCCAGTGCGTTTAAGGGCCTGGGAGGAATTCTTGTCGCCGTTGTTTCTTTGGCGCTGCTGGGAGCCGCAATTTCTGCCGGACACCATGGCAGCGACAATTCTTTGGGCGGCGCGGAAGTTTCCGGCCAGTCTGCTATCGAAGGCCGCACGACCGACATCGGCGGCGGCACGACGATTATTCCGACCGGCCTGACTTTTGCAGGCGGCTTCCGCTCGGTTGCCGTCAGAATTACGGCCAACATCGGCAACATTAACGCTACCAACTTTTTAGAGTTCCATGTCTACCGCAGCGACTCGCCGGCAGCCCTATCGAATGCCGCAAACTTAGTGGCTGCGGGTGTCGGCACCGTGACCACCGGCAGCGCCGGCAACACAAATACCAACACCAACACCGGGACGACAGGCACCACGGGCACCACAGGCACCAACACCGGCGGCACGACGACGGGCCTGCTCGGCATCAACGGCTTCGGACCGGTGCCGCTGTTCGCCGAAGCGACCAAGACCCTGCAGGTCTTTGACGATTACACGCTGAAAACTGCCGTCACTGCGTCCAAGCCTGACCCGTCGGACAGCGCAACGCTGGTCACTTTATCCGTCTCGACACTTGGGGTCGTTGCCGGCACGAACACGACGACAACTACCGTCAATGCGGCATATATCAACGGGATTCCTGGAACCGGCCTCGGCTTCGGGCAGCGGGTTTCTTATGCGGTTGAGGGCCTCTACATCCAGCCCGCTACCAACAACACCACTGTTCCCAATCCCGGAACCGGCACGACCAACGGCAACAACACAAATACGAATACGAACACCAGCGGTACGACAAACGGCACGACAAACGGAGCAACGGGAGGAACGACGAATACGAGCGGCGGCAACCAAAATACCAACACGAACACCAACACCAGCGGCACGACGACGACCGGCAACAGCGAGACGTTCCAGCTCACCAGCTTCCGCAATACCAACACGATCACTTACATCGTGCCGGTTGCACCGTTTGCCGACTCTGTGACTGGAACAGGATCAGCCAACGTCAACGTCACGGTTCCGGCGACGGCAGGCGCAAACGATTACATTCTGCAGATCAGCTCCGATCCTGGCTTCCAGTCCAATGTGAAGACCTACAAGTCGGCCGCCGGCGCGTTCAACGTGCCGAACCCACAAGCAAACCCAAACCAGGAAGGCTCAACGGCGGGAACAGTTTCCGTCGCCGCCGGCACCGCAGTCGTATTCAACAATATCAACTTGAACACGGACTTCCCCGGCAGTACGTCCCTGTTCTACCGGGTCGGCGCACGAAACTCCGCAGACAACGGCCCTTATGTGTACAGCGACCCGCTTTCACTTGGTCTGACCGGCGCAGACCTGAAAAGCGCAATCAGCCAGTCAAGTGCCTTCAACAAGGTGCACCGAGGCCGCTTCTGATGCGCCGCCCCAAAGGAAACAACATGATCCAGACAACGCTCTTTGGCTCCTTTCTCCGGCAGCGGCAGCCTCGCAGGGGCCGCTCGACGGTTCTAGCCCTCGCGCTCTCGCTGCTGCTACCGGCGGCGATCCTGCTGTCGCCGGCACCGGCCTCAGCGCAGGCTGCCGGATCGTCCACTGCCGCCGACCTCGCGGCAGTGCCGATCCCCACTGTGCCGGTTTCCGATGGCCCGATCCACACAATCTTGATGTTCCCCTTCGCCAACAAGATTGATGCAAGCGCACCGGCAAACGGCTTCAACGCCGACATTGTCGGGGCACGGGTGGAGAATGCCATCAAGCTGCGTCTGAACGAGATCGGGCGCTACAAAGCGGACAGCTTCAGCCCGACGCTGCCGCCGATCCAGCGGGCCGTACAGGACTCCGGTGTAGACGGATTGACGGAAACCGATGTCGCGCCGCCGTATGACAGCTCTCAGCGCGGGCGCAAGCTGGCCGACGAGATCGCGACCGACGGCTACCTGCTCGGCACGATTGAAAGCATCAAGACGGATGAACAGTCGCGCACGGTCAGCTTGACCATCACCGCGACGCTGTACAGCACACAGACCGGGCAGGCGGTGAAGGCGCTGGCTTATACCGGGCGCGGCATTTCCTACAACACGGCCGACGACCCGGCGGCGCTTCTGCAAAGCGCTGTCAACGATGCCGCCGGCCATGTCGTTTCCGCGCTGAATGCCAATCTCGCGCCGGCTCCGATTAGGCGCGATGTCCGTGCGCGTCACAAAAACGGCATCGGCGAAGTTGCGCTCGGCCTGCTGGTCGCAGCGGCGATAGCGATCGGCATCACCGCCTCGCACCATACCAGCCACAGCAACAACAGCAGCACCGGCACCGGCACCACCACAACGACCACGACGACTACGACGACCACCGGCGGCAGCAGCCCGCCGGGAGCGCCTCCGATCTAACAGCTCTTGAGTGTTCAGCCCGATATTTCGATACCGGGCTTCTCTTGTAACCTCTGCTGTTTTGCAGTTTCGGCTTCGTCCTTTTGTTTTCTCTTGGGCCTTACTATGCTTCCACTCCGCCCTTCCTTACTTCTGCTGCTGACTTTGCTGCTGACGGCGGCGGCGCGGCCCGGCTTTGCCGCCGGGCAGGCCAGCATCAGCCTGGCGGCCGCGCCCGACGTCATCTACGCCGACGGCAAAAGCAGCACCGTCATCACCGCGACGGTGCAGGACAGCGGCGGTCATGCGGCCCCGGACGGCACTTCCGTCCGCTTCACGACCACCCTGGGAACGCTGACGCCGGACACGGCTACGACAACGTCCGGCGTTGCGCGGGTTTCCCTGACAAGCGTCTCGACGGCCGGCACAGCCACAGTCTCCGCCGCCGCGTTCGGCAGCGGATTACAGGGAGCGTCGGCGACCGGGGCTTCCGTCGAGTTTACCGCAGACCGCGAGTCTCTGTTCGACAAGGACGCCCGCTGGATCCGCATTGACTGCCCTCAGTACCTGATCTACAGCGCGGACACCCGCATTATTGAAGCGCAGGGAAAAAACCGTTCCGCCCACTTGGATTACAAAGCTTTGGACATCACGGCCGACTCGCTTCAAGTGGACTTGCAGACTCAGACCGTTCTGGGGAAGAATGCCGTGCTGCAGCGTGGCCGCCACACCATGCGTGCGTCGGAAATACGTTACGACCTGCTGACTTCCTCCGGCACAGCCATTTTGGCGGGAACCGCCGAAGCGGTCATCGTCACCGGCTCCAGCTTGGAAACCATGCAACAGCCGGTGGACCCCGCCCAGCTTCCTTTGCTGTCAAACCCGTACCGCTTTGTGGACTTGTCCGCCTCCCGCGTGGTGGTTTCCGCCCGCGCCATTACCGCCGACCCGAACACGCAGATTCAGTTCCGCCGGGCGACGATTTACAGTGACGGCCGCAAGCTGCTGTCGGTGATGTACCATGTCATGCCGGTCAATACGGATCAGGTCTTCGGCCAGCAGCTTGTCGGGGTCGGGTCGGCGGGGGTTTTCGTCAATGTGCCGTTCTATTACAATGTCACGACGCACAGCCGGGGCACCGTGTATCTGCGGAACAGCGCAGTCAGCGGCGCAAGCATCGGCAATCCGCTCAGCAGCGGGGCGACGTTCTTCGGCAACCAGGCCGCGCGGCACGGCATGGCGCTGGACCTGGAGCAAACCTACGATGTCGGCCACTCCGGCTCCGGCCAGTTTCTCGTGACCGGGATTACCCGCTCGGAGTGGGGGGCGCAGTGGAACCACACGCAGCGCTTAGGCGATCAAACCAACTCCTACTTCCTTGTTGATTACCCTGAGCATCGAAGCATTTACGCGACTTCCAGTGTTTCCCGCCAGTTTGATGGCTTCTCGCTGAATGTCAGCGCGTCCGGCAGCCGCGATCCCGGCAACGGCGGTTACAGCGCCAGCAGCGCGACAGTCAACACTTACCTGCAGACAAGCCCGCGCATGGTGGGCCGCTCTGGAATAAATTACACGACCGACCTCAGCGAGCAGCGCGGCGCTCTGATAGAGACGTCCCCCAGCACCGGCCAAATCACGACGCCGATCTCGACCACTTCCGCCGATGTCCGCTTTTTCACCGCGCCGAAGCGTCTGGACAAGCGGACCCAGTTCACGGACTCCTTCTCAATCGGCGAAGCTTTCGGCGGCGCTAATCACTCGTTTGCGCCGACAATCGCCGCGAACCTCGGCTTGTCCCGCACATTCCGCAAGACCGATCTTTTAAGTCTCAGCTACTCGTTCAGCTACGACCCGCTGCTCAGCCAGCTCGGCACCTCGTCGTCGGGCCTGAATCCCTTGCAGGCACTCCTGCAAAGCACAACCCAGCAGCGGCTGACGGCGATGTACGCGGCGACACTGCGTCCGCGCGTTTCTGTATCCTTCTCCGGCTCCTACGGCCTGCCGCTGAACGACCGCAGCTTGTTCACCACCGCGCAGTACCGGATTAATTCCAATTGGGGAGTCGGCGTTGCCGGATCGCTGGAGCACTATATTACGGACAACTACGAGGATTTCGAATACTCCGTCAGCCGCCGGATTTTAGGCCGGGATCTGACGTTCTATTACTCCACGCGAACCAAGAAAATCAACTTTAATTTCGCAGGAATCGGCTTTCAGTAGACCGCGAAAAACCGAGACAAAACCCAGTAATTTTGCTTGTATTCCGACAAAAGTGCATCAATCAGGAAAAAGAGGGAACATTTGGTCGGCAGGAGCCGTCAAGAAAGACGTGATCTCCTTAACTTGCCGCTCCGTTTGTGAGGGCCGCCGCCGCCGCGCTGGGATTGCGGCGGCGGCTTTTTTTGCCTTGCACGTAATTCAGATCGCTTGTATGTAATTCAGATCGTTAAGACCCGCCGCCCGCCGCTTTCGGCGCTTCTGCTGCCTTTGCGGCGTCAGCGGCCTTTTTTTCTTCCGCTTTCTTTTCTTCTTCGGCCTTCTTCGCCGCTTCTGCCGCCACTTTGGCCGCTTCTTCCGCCGCCACACTCTTGGCGACTTCGCTCTTCAGCATCTGCTTCATGCCGTCCAGCGCCGGCTCATCATCGCCGATAATTTTGTGCAGCACCCGGCCTGTCTGTCCCGAAACCAAGTAAAGGCTCGGCAGATGCGAGACGCCCCACATCCGGGTCTGGTACAGCTCAAAATCCAGCAGCACCGAGACATTGGCCAACCCATGCGCTTCCGCAAATTGGGCCAAGTCCGGCCGGTCCCCCTCGGCCACTCCCAGCGCGGTCCATTTCTGCGTCGGCGTCTCCGCAGTCCAGGACTGCACCGTTTCCAGCGCCTTCACCGACGGCGGCGAGTCCATCGAGAAGAAGACGACGACCAGCAGCCCCTTCGCCCGCAGCTTGGCTGTGTACTGGTAGATGCCTTTGGTATCGCTGAGGCCAAAGTCCATAATGGGCCGGGAAGTCCCCGCCGTATTTGCGCCATAAAATCGTTCGGTCAGTGCCATAAAGTCTCCTCGAAAAGTAGCGTAACAATAATTGAAGATTAGGAGCCATGCCTTGAAAGGCACGGCTACACGGCGCAGACGCCACAAAACACCGCTTCGCGGGGTTAAGAAGCAATCCTAGATACTTGTTCCGAGTTCCGCGCCTTCCAGGTCTGCCCTCCGGGTAGCCAGGTCTGCCAGTGCAGCCTTCCAGGTCTGCCAGTGCAGAAGCGGTACTTTGTGGCGTCTGCGCCGTGTAGCCGTGCCTTTCAAGGCATGAGAACCATGCCTGAAAGCATTGTACCCGCCTTCTTTCGCTGCCGCATCTAAAACTGATCCCAGTCTAAAACTG
>CAXSZN010000027.1:18524-45729 GCA_964241935.1 uncultured Armatimonadales bacterium | reverse complement strand
TCTAAAACTGATCCCAGTCTAAAACTGGTCCAGCGGCGCGACATAGGGGGCGCGGCGGGGGAACAGGGCCTCTGCCACGAAAAGCGTCTGCGGGCTGTCGGCAGTTAAGAGATGTTCAGCGGCGGCTTCTGACGGCAGCAAATCCCCGAAATATAATCTGGCCCAAACGCGGATGTCGGCTTGAAGCCGGGGGCCATCGCTTGTGGCAGCGGGCGTGACGCCGGAGGCGCTTATCCGAAGCGGGCGCGTGTTCTCCGGACACAGCGCGTCAGTGGCCTGGATTGTCAGCGCCGCGCCTATCTCGGTCAGCACCGGCGCAAAATGGGCCGGATGCAGAAGCCGCAGCGCGGCTTCCAGATCAACAATTCGCAGCATGACACCGGGTTCAAGCGGCAGCCCGGCACAAGGCAGCCCGAAGTGAGACAGCAGCGCGGGAGAGGCCGCCCATTCAATCAAAGCATCGGGCTGACGGACCAGAGACCCGATCAAGCCGCGCCGGGCGTCTTCCGTGCTGCCCGCCATCTCCAAGAGATGCAGCACGTCATGGCGATCCCAAACGCAGTAGCCGGTGATTTCGCCCTGATGCGCGTAGACAGACACTTCCCGGCCCGGCACCGGCATTTGGATAAGCTGCCAGCGGCGTCGGTCACGCGAAAACGCTCCGGTAACGGCGCGGGTAAGTTTACCGTGCAGCGCCTCAATCGCCGGCCAGTCAGCGTCTAAAGCAGGCCGAACTTTCTCTGCTCCGGCGCAGTCCGGCAGGGAAGTCGGAGCGGAAAGCCAGCGTACTTGCTGAGACGCATATTCCCAGCCGAGCTTCTGGTAGAACGGGGCCGAAATTGGGTGCAAGAGGGACAGGGGAAAGCCTTCGCGGCGAAGCGTGGGAACAGTTTCGGCCAGCAGCGACGCGGCATAGCCCCGGCGCTGGAACGCCGGCCGGGTCGCCACCCCGGCTACCCCGGCGGCAGGCACGACCGCGCCGCCGATGCGAAGCAGGCTCGGGATCAGGGTGAGGCAGGATACCACGCCGGCGCCGGGCAGAGCGAGAACGCGCTTGCCGTTTAAATCGTAGTAAGGATCGGCGTAAAAGAGCGGGCGGGCGGCGGCTTGGTCCAGGCCAAAAGCTAGGCACAAGGTTTCCAGCACGGCCTCGGCTTCTTCGGGGCGAGCGGCCCGCACGGTGCCTGGCATTGTAGTGGCTGTCATTGCTCTTTGGGCCACCGGCTCAGAAATTGATAAGACAGCGGGTCCTGATGCAGCAGCGCCGCCGGGGTGACGATGTCGGCGGAGAACGCTTCGGCAAAGCCTTCTTCGAGGCTCTCGCCGGCGTAGTCCGAGATCAGCCGGTGGGCCGCTTTCTGATGCTCATAGATCGCTTTATAGCGTTTCCGGTCGGCGTTTGTCAGCAGGTCAAACCAGACATAGTGGCCGTACTCGTGGGCAAATGTCGCATAATCTATCTGGGCCGGATCGGAGACCCGAAGATAGATCTGCGGCGGATCGTCCGTGAAGACCCCGTCTATTTCCTCCGCGCTGTCTTCGGAGTGACTGTCGTTGTTTGCATCGCCGCTCTCAGCGTCATTGTCGGGATCGCTATGCAGGTAATCGTCCATCGCGGCATCCGAGAGTGGCTGCACTTCCACTTTGCCGTGTGTCTGGAACTTTGCCGGGATGTGCAGGCGGGACCAGGCCGTCAGCGCATTAGCCGCCGGCGTGGCCGGGCCGCTCACGCTGATCTGGGCTGGTGCCTGGCGAGGCAAAAGCAGGAGTAACGCCCCCAAAAACAGAATAAAACTTTTGGAAACAAAAGACTGGGCCGCGAAAGACCTGGACATGATTCTATTTTACCACTCTTTGCGCCACGGAAGGCGAGAAACCTATGAACACAATCACGCAGGCATCAGCAATTACGGACGAGACACCCGCGCAGCTTCTCGAAAAGCACTTCGGCTTCACCGAGTTCCGGCCCGGCCAGGAAGTTGTGATCAACGCCCTGCACGAGCATCAAGCCGCGCTGGCCGTCTTTCCGACGGGCGGCGGCAAGTCACTCTGCTACCAGCTCCCGGCCCTGCGCTACGAGGGCCTCACACTCGTCGTCTCGCCGCTGATCGCGCTGATGAAGGACCAAATTGATTTTCTCAAACGCCACGGCATTGCGGCGGCGCGTCTCGACTCGTCGCTCACCGGCGAGGAAGTGCGCGATGTCACGGCGGGCATCGAAAGCGGCACCCTTAAGCTGCTTTATGTGGCCCCGGAGCGTTTCAACAATGAGCGCTTTGTCGGAATGCTCTCGCGGACAAAGATCGCGCTGTTTGCGGTGGACGAAGCGCACTGCATCTCGGAATGGGGGCACAACTTCCGGCCCGATTATTTGAAGATCGCCGAGGCATCGAAAACTGTCAAAGCCGAGCGGGTGCTGGCGCTGACGGCCACGGCGACGCCTTCAGTCGTGAAAGACATCGAAGCGGCGTTTGCTATTCCCAAAGCCGGGGCGATTGTCACGGGTTTCTACCGGCCCAACCTCAATCTCAGCATCCTGCCGGTGCTGGCCTCAGACCGTGACGCGTTGCTGCTGAAGCGGCTGCACAAGCGGTCACCGGGGCCGACCATTGTTTATGTGACGCTGCAAAAGACGGCGGAGCGTGTGGCTGCCTTGCTGGCGGCGGACGGCTTTCCTGCTGAAGCGTATCACGCAGGTCTTGCCGACGACCTTCGCGCAGCAGTGCAGGACCGGTGGATGGCGTCGGACGCCGGCATTGTCGTGGCAACTATCGCGTTCGGCATGGGCATTGATAAAGCCGCTGTCCGCTACGTCTACCATTACAACCTGCCAAAGTCGCTGGAAAGCTATTCGCAAGAGATTGGCCGGGCCGGGCGTGACGGCCTGAAATCCACTGTCGAGCTGCTGGCTTGCCCGGAAGACGTGCCGACTTTGGAGAATTTTGCTTATGGGGACACGCCGACCGAAGCCGCGCTCAAATCGCTCTTAGACGATCTCCTGTCACGCGGCCCGGAGTTTGATCTCGCGCTCTACGCCCTTTCCAACCTCCACGACATCCGGCAGCTTGTGCTTCGGACGGCCCTGACTTACCTGGAGCTGGACGGCGTCTTCAAGCAGGGGACGCCGTTTTATGCCGGCTACGAAGTCCAGCCTTTGTTGCCGCTGCCGCAGCTTGTCGCCAAGTTCCAGGGCGTTCATGCCGACTTCGTGCGCGACTTGTTCCAATTTGCCCGGCGCGGCACCACTTGGTATGCGCTAAACCCGGACGAAGCCGCTGAAGCGCTGGGCGTAGACCGCCGCCGAGTCGTTCGGGCGCTCGAGTACTTGGAAGAGCAGGGGTGGGGGAAGCTGAAAGTCGCCGATGTCCGGCAGCGGTACACGCGCGGGCACGAGACCGAAGACGCCGAGGCGCTGGCCGCCGATCTGGCCGAGCGCTTCGCCCGGCGTGAGCAGGCGGAGATCAAGCGTCTGGGCATGGTGCTGAAGCTGGTCACCCGCGAGGGCTGCCAGACAAACGCTCTGGTCAGCTACTTCGGCGAAAAGCGCACCGAGCCATGCGGTCACTGCACCTACTGCCTGACAGGCCGCGCCGCCGTCATGCCGCCAGTCCCCGCCCTGCCCGCGCCCGAAGATTTGCTTGATATTAACGCCTGGAAAGCCTTGCTTCAATCTCACCCGGACGCCCTTGCCGACCCGCGCCAGCAGACCCGCTTCCTGTGCGGCCTGACCAGCCCCGCGCTGGCCCGCGCCCGCATCAGCCGCCACGCCCTGTTCGGCGCACTCGAAACCCTGCGCTTCAGTGACGTTCTCGCCTGGTGCGAGAGCCAATAACCGTTTCCAAAGCAGCCGCAGCGGCCACGCCAATTATGTAGCAGACCAAGTTAGACCAATGAAACCCGGAGCCGAAAACCAGCGCTCCGGCACGGGATTGCCGGGCGGCGACCAGCCAGGGCATCTGCACGAACTTCAGCAGCTCGATCCCGAAGCAAAACAGCCCAGCGGCGAGTGCGGCGCGAAACGTCGGCAGGCGCGGAAATAAAAACCCGGCCAGCCAAAAGGTCATGACGGCATAGAAAACGTCCCCGGCGTTCTTCGCCAGCCAGAACGGCAGCAGAAACGAGAACTTGCGTGATGCCAGGCCTAAGATGATGGTCAGGCCAATCAAAAGAGAGTAGACGGGGCGGTTACGGTGCATAGGAGACATATCTAACTTGAACACTGACCTGAACGCGCTGCTTCATAGCGCTCACTCTCATGCAACAGCGGGGCGCTACCAAGAAGCGATCCCAGAGTATCAGTCTGCACTCAAACTTGATCCCCAAAACATCAATGCACATTTTGATCTGCACTTGACCTACGTTCATACCGGCCAGCTACTGCTCGGCCTCCAAGAATTAGAAGAAGCGGCACGTCTTTCTCCCAGCGACAGTGACATCTATTTCTCCAGAGTGCGTCTTTATGATGTTTTGGCGCTGAACGAAAATGCTCTGCATTTGCAGGAACTGGTTAGCCATCTTCCTGGCGAGGCGAAGGACCGCCATGTTCTACTTGGCTTGCGGGCATATCAGCAACAGGAGTATCCGCAAGCGCTGGCACATTTTGAGGATGCGCTACGGGAGCAGCCGGACACTCCTTACATTCAAGGCTACATTGGCCGTACCCTAATTTATCTTAGCAGAAATATGGAGGCGCGGGAAGCGCTTACGACCGTAGCAAACAATGGAGAGGTAAGGCCCGCAGATTTGTACAACCTTGCCATGGCGGAAAGAAACTTACGCAACTATGCTGCTGCGGTTCCTGCTTTAGAGCGTGCCGTCCAGATAGACAAAGCTTATTACAAAGCATGGACAATGCTGGCGAGTACGGAATGGCGCTTAGGACACTGGCGGTCCGCTTGGCATCATTTCCGGCAGGCTGTGAAATGCTCCCCGCAGATGCAGGAGCAGAATTCGAAGACAGCCGCCTAAACGCGAACAAGAATCATAGTACCCTGCGCGACGAAAGCCTGGGTTTGAGAGCACTATACCATGATGAACCCGATAGATATTGAAGCGTTGGAGTACCACCGAAAAGCGCCGCATGGCAAGCTGGAAGTGGTGCCGACAAAGCCGTGTTTCACGCAGCATGATCTGGCCCTGGCCTACACGCCGGGCGTGGCCGCGCCCTGCCGGGCCATCCAGCAGAACCCGGACGATGCGTTTTTGTATACCGGACGCGGCAATTTAGTGGCCGTCATCACGAACGGGACGGCGGTGCTGGGACTGGGCAGCATCGGGGCGCTTGCCGCGAAGCCGGTCATGGAGGGAAAGGCGCTGCTGTTTAAGCGGTTCGCGGATTTAGATGCAATAGATTTGGAGCTGGATACGCAGGACCCGGAGAAGTTTATTCAGGCGGTCCAGCTCATGGAGCCGAGCTTTGGCGGGATCAACTTAGAAGACATTAAAGCGCCGGAATGCTTTGAGATTGAAGCGCGGCTGCGGGAGTCTATGAATATCCCGGTGTTCCATGATGACCAGCATGGAACGGCGATTATTTCGGGTGCGGCGCTGCTGAACGCGCTGGAGCTGGTCGGCAAGCGGCTGGAAGACGTCCGGATTGTCTTCAGCGGGGCCGGCGCGGCGGCGATTGCATCGGCCCGCTACTACTGCGTTCTCGGGGCGAAACGCGAGAACATCTTGATGGCGGATATTCACGGCGTGGTGCGCCCCGACCGGCAGCCGGTGCCGGACGCGGTGCAGGCGGAGTTTGCGGCGTACACCGACTGCCGCACTTTGGCGGACGCTTTAGTCGGGGCAGATGTGTTTATTGGTTTGTCGGCGGGTGGCATCGTGTCACCGGAGATGATCGCGCCGATGGCGGCAAGCCCCATCATCTTCGCGCTGGCGAACCCTGACGCCGAGATCGGCTACTTGGACGCAAAAACAGCCCGGCCCGATGCCCTTGTGGCGACAGGCCGCTCGGACTTCCCCAACCAGGTCAACAACGTGCTTGGCTTCCCATTTCTATTTCGGGGCGCACTGGACGCGCGGGCAACGGAGATCAACGAAGCCATGAAGATGGCTGCCTCGCGGGCGCTGGCGGCGCTGGCACGGGAAGACGTGCCGGATGCAGTCGCTAAAGCCTACGGCATAGACACGCTGCGCTTCGGCCCGGACTACTTGATCCCCAAGCCGCTGGACCCGCGTGTGCTGCTTTGGGTCGCGCCGGCAGTCGCGCAGGCAGCGATGGAGTCGGGGGTCGCCCGCGTCCAGATTGATTTGCTGAAGTATCCGGAACTGCTCGAAGCGCGGCTCGGCAAGTCCCGCGAGATGATGCGGATCGTCTTCAACAAAGCCAAAGCCGACCCCAAGCGGATTGTGCTGTCGGAAGGCGAGCATGAGAAGATGATCCGCGCCGCGTACCAGCTTGCAGAAGAGCGGATCGCCCGCCCGGTGCTGCTGGGAAATGCTCAGGTCATCGCGTCTAAAGCCGCCGCCATGCTGCTGAATTTGAAGGGTGTGGAAGTGCTTGACCCGGCTCTTTCAGACCGGCATGAGGATTACTTAGCGCACCTGCTGGCCCTGCGGCAGCGCAAAGGCGTGACCCGCCGGGAAGCCGAGGAGCTGATTCAGCGCCCGGATTATTTCGCGTCGGTCATGGTGGACTTGGGTGATGCCGACGGCATGGTCTCGGGCCTCAGCTCCCACTATTCCGACGGGCTACGGCCGCCGCTGCAGATCATCCGGGCCGCGTCGGGCGGGCACAATGTCGCGGGTGTCTATTTGGTCGCGACGCGCCATAAAGTGCTGTTTTTTGCGGACACGACGGTCAACATTGACCCGGACCCGGAAACGCTGGTTGAGATCGCGCTGCTCACCGCCGGTTTAGCGGAAAGCTTTGAGATCAAGCCGCGTATCGCTATGCTCAGCTTTTCCAATTTCGGCAGCGTCCGGCACCCCCGTGCCGACAAGATGCGCCGCGCGGCGGAGATACTCGCGAAGCGTGCGCCGGACCTGCATGTGGACGGCGAGCTTCAGGCCAATACTGCTTTAGTCGAAGAGATTTTGAATGGGACGTATCCCTTTAATCGTCTGGGCGCGGAAGCGAATGTGTTGATCTTCCCCAGTTTGGAGGCCGGCAACATCGGCTACAAGCTGGTGCAGCAGCTCGCGTCGGCGGAAGTCATCGGGCCTATCTTGGTGGGAATGCGGAAGCCCGTTCACGTTTTGCAGCGCGGTGATGAAGTGAAAGACATTGTCAACCTCGCCGCCCTGGCGGTGCTGGAAGCCCAGCACCGGATGCCCTGACGTCAGGCAAAGAGAAGCTTAACGCACGGTGCCGGCCAGCTTGATTAGCTCGCTGCCGATGCGTCCAAGCGGCAGCACGAACTCCGCCGCTCCGAGCGCAATCGCTTCTCGGGGCATTCCGAAGACAACGCAGGAAGCTTCGTCCTGAGCAATCGTCCGTGCGCCTGCATCACGGAGCGCTTTCAGGCCAGCCGCTCCGTCGTCCCCCATGCCGGTCAAGATCGCGGCGGCGACGTTTCGTCCGGCCTGCCTGGCGCATGAGTCGAACAAAACGTCCACCGAAGGGCAGTGGCGCGAGACGCGCGGGGCGACGGCGACCTGAACCCGGTACTCCGCGCCGGAGCGGACGACTGAGGTTTGTTTTCCGCCGGGTGCCAGCAGGACATGGCCGGGCAGCACACGGTCTCCATCTTCGGCTTCTTTAACCCGGAGGGTACAGAGCCGGTCCAGCCGCTCGGCGTAAGATGTCGTAAAGCCGGCAGGCATGTGCAGGACAACCACCACGCCCGGTGCGTCGGCAGGCAGAGTTGTCAGGACCGCTTTCAGCGCTTCCGTACCGCCGGTGGACGCGCCGAGGGCGATAAGCTGATGGGTCATTCGGTAGGCTGCCGCGCTGCTGCTCGGTGCCGCAGAAGCGGGGGCAGCCGCCGGCGGCAGGGCGCGGCGGACGCGCACACAGGCGGCGGACTTCACTTTCGCGATGATCTCCGCCGCTCCGTTCGCCACTCCTGAGAGCATGTCCAGTGTCGGCTTGGGAAAAAAGTCTACGGCCCCGAGTTCCAGCGCCCGCAGCGTTACTTCCCCGCCCCGCTGGGTCAGCGACGAGACCATGACTACGGGCATCGGGTGCCCGTGCATCAGCTTTTCCAGAAATGTCAGCCCGTCCATGCGCGGCATCTCGACATCCAGCGTCAGAACGTCTGGCTGGAGCTGCTTGATCTTATCGCGGGCGAAGTAGGGGTCCGCCGCCGTGCCGACGACTTCAATGCCGGGATCGGATTCCAGTATCCGCGTCAGTATCTGGCGCATCGCCGCGCTGTCGTCCACGATCAGCACGCGAGTCTTGCGTGTCTCCATGACAAGTCTCCTCAAAATAAAGCTTAAAACAAAGTGACATTGCTGTCGTCCAGCGGCGGCGCGGGCCGGGTGGACGGACGCAGGCGGGCACGCTCGGTGCGCTCCAGCGCCGCCATTTCGCCGCTGTCCGCGCCGGTATCGGAAAGGCGCTTCAAAAGTGTCCGGCCGGTGTCGGTAAAGAAGTACACCTCGCGGGCCGCGTAACCGCCGAGATCGCGGGACACTACGGGAATGTTCTCGGTTTCGAGAAACCGCAGCGCGAACTTGATGTTGCTTTGTGGCACGTTGCCGTCAGTCTCGCGCATCCGCAGGACATGGCCGCCGCCGAAGACTTTGGCTTCCAGCGCCTCGCGGGCCGCGCCGTGCGCCATGCACTCGTTGATTAGAATCTCCATCGCGTGAACGCCGTAGCGAGCGCTGACGGCGTCGCCGGAGCAGCCCGCCGGCAGCAGAAAGTGGTTCATGCCGCCGACCTGAGCGCGGGGATCGCGCAGACAGACCGCGATGCACGAGCCGAGCACGGTGCGGACGACGCCGGGGGTGCGCCCGGCCCAAACGCCGCCGATATGAATTTTGTGCAGAGGCCGCCCGCCGGCATCAAAAGGCGGCGTGGCCTCCCGCTGGCTTTTGGGAAAGTTCATGCGGCTTTCAGCTTTCCTGCGCTTCCTGCCGCTGCCTCGCGCAGCCGGTAGATGGTGTGGCCGACCGAGTCGAAAGCGTCGTTTTGCCCTTGCAGGGACTCCGAATGTCCTAGAAACAAGTAGCCGCCGGGCCGCAGCCGTTCCTGAAAACGAGCAAACAGCTTGCGCTGGGTAGGCTTGTCGAAATAAATCACGACATTGCGGCAGAAGATGATGTCAAAGCGCGTCGCCGGCCGGAGCGGCCATTCTTCCAGCAGGTTGATCTGGCGGAACGTCACCTGAGAGCGCAGCGCGGGCTTGACTTGATACAGCTCGTGGCCGTCGCTTGTGCCGCGCAGAAAATGGCGGCGCAGGCGGTCCACCGGGATCGGTGCGACCCGCTCGGCAGGATAGATGCCGCGCTCCGCCTGGGCCAGAACATTGGTGTCAATATCGGATGCAAGCTGGCGCACATCCCATGCCTTCCCGGCCAGAGCCTCCGCAAGTGTTATCCCCAGTGTGTACGGCTCTTCGCCCGACGAGCAGCCGGCGTGCCAGACGCGCAGGCGCGGTGAGCGCATTTCTTCCTGCGCTTTGCGGGCGATCTCGGGGAGGATCTGCTGCGTGACGAACTCAAAATGATGCGGCTCCCGAAAAAAGTCCGTTTTGTTGGTCGTGATGCAGTTGATAAACGTCGTCAGCTCCTCTTCGCCGCTGCCGAGGCTGCTGACAAGGCGGTAGTAGTCTCCAAAAGTCGCCAAGTGGTAGAACCGCAGCCGCTTTTGCAGGCGGGACTGCACAAGCTGGCGCTTGCCGTCATTCAGGGCGATTCCGGTGAGCTTGTAGATCAAGTCCCGGAAATCGCCGAATTCCGTATCCGTCAATGTCAGTTCTTCCATAAATTTATTGAGGAGCAATTCGAGAGAAAATCAGAACCCGGCACTGGAAGTGCCGGGCTGCTGGTGAATGAAAGTCCCCACGGGACTAAAGAGAAGCCCAATGCCGGTGGCATTTAGCCGCGGAGCGGCTTTGACGCGAGAGCAGACCGGCACTTCCAGCGCCGGGTCATTCTAAAACTCCTCAAACCCATCGTCCGGGGTGTTCTGCCGGGGCGTGAAACGCGGCGCAGGCCGGGCCGGGACCGCTTTGGCGACGGGGCGAGGCGCCTGTGCTCTGGCGGCGGCTGGACGCGGGGCAGAGACATGAGGGGCGGGAACTTTGGCGGCAGGCGCGGCCTGCGGCTGGGCGGCTTCTTCCAGATAAAAATCGTCAATCTGGAACTGGCGTACCAGCCCTTGCAGATCGCGGGCTTGCTGGGTCATCGCCTGGCTCGATGCTGTGGCTTCTTCGACCAGCGCGGCGTTCTGCTGCGTGATCTGGTCCATTTGAATGATCGCTTTGTTGACCTGCTCGATGCCCGCCGACTGCTCCTGAGACGCCGCCGAGATCTCGGCGATGATGTCGGCGACTTTCTTGACCGAGCCGACAATCTCATCAAGCTGCTGGCCGCTTTGGTTGACCAGGCTGCTGCCTTCCTGCACCTTCTGGACGCTGTCCTGGACCAGCGCTTTGATTTCTTTGGCGGCAGTCGCGCTGCGTCCGGCCAGATTGCGGACCTCGGTGGCGACAACGGCGAAGCCGCGTCCCTGCTCTCCGACGCGGGCGGCTTCAACGGCGGCGTTCAGCGCCAGCAGGTTGGTCTGGAACGCGATCTCGTCAATGACCGAGATAATGTCGGCGATGCGCCTAGACGCCTTGTTGATCTCCTCCATCGAGCCGACGGCGCTGCTGACCACCATGCCGCCTTTTTCGGCGACTTCGCGGGCCTGAGCGGCGAGCTGGTTGGCCTGCTTGGCATTGTCGGCGTTCTGCTTGACCGTGGACGTCATTTCCTCCATGCTGGACGCCGTTTCTTCCAGGCTGGACGCCTGCTCTTCGGTGCGCCGGGCCAGATCATCGTTGCCGGCGGCGACTTCGGAAGACGAGTCCACAATGCTGCCGGACGCGACCTGCACCTGGGCCACAAGCTGGGACAGGTTAGCAACCATGTCGTTGAGCGCCCCGGCGAGCTGGCCGATGGCGTCGTCTTTTTCCACGGGGATCTGCCGGGTCAGGTCGCCGCCGGTGATGGCAAGCGCCGCCGCCTTCATTTCGTCCACTTTGACCAGCAGGTATTTGCCTTCTTCGACCTGGGCCTGGATCTTGGCTTCCATTTCCAGGCGCTCGGTGATACGCTCCCAATAAACGGCGTAGCCGGTGACTTCCCCGGCGGCGTTCTTTGTAGAAGTGACTGTGACATCGCAGGTGCACGGGCCGGTCTTGATATTCTTGCGGTACGGGTGGCTTCGGGGGTCGGAGGCCCGCCGGAACTCTTCCGGCTCATCCGTGAACAGCCAGTCCAAAGACTTGCCGAGGATGTCTTTCGCCCGGAAGCTGTTCCAGCGGGAGTCGTGCCGGTGCAGGTTCGGCTCCATGAACTCCAAAACGTCGTAGCTTTTTTTGTTGGCATACAGCACGTTCCAGTTCATGTCGCACAAAAACGTATTTGCGGTCGAGTTTTCAAGGGTCACCACAAGCTGCTGCACCCGCGCTTCCTGAGCCACTTTGTCCGTGATGCGCTCCCAGTAGACCGCGTAGCCGGTGACTTCCCCGGCGGCGTTCTTTGTGGAAGTGACTGTGACGTCGCAGGTGCAGGGGCCGGTCTTGATGATGCACTGGTACGGATGCTGGCGCGGGTCCGAGGCTTTCCGGTAATGCTCCGGCTCATCGGTAAACAGCCATTCCAAAGACTTGCCGACGGCTTCCGCCGCATGAAACGATTTCCAAACAGCGCTGTGGTTGTGCAGGTTCGGCTCCATGAACGCCATGATTTCTTTTGCTTTGTCGTTCGCGTACAGCACGTTCCAGTCCATGTCGCACAAAAACGTGTTCGAAGTCGAGTGGTCCAGGGTAACCATAAGCTGCTGGACGCGCTTTTCCTGAGCGAGCTTGTCGGTGATCCGTTCCCAGTCTACGCCGTAGCCCAGCAGGTTCCCGGCGGCGTCTTTGAGCGCGGTGATGGAAATATCGCAGACGCATGGCCCGGTTTTGACCTGACCCTGGTACGGCTGGTGGCGCGGATCCGAGGCCCGGCGGAACTCCATCGGCTCGTCGGTGAATAAAAACTCCAGCGACATGCCGACGACGTCTTCGGCTCGGAACGATTTCCAGGCGTCTGCGTGCCGGTGCAGGTTCGGCTCCATAAACGCCAGTATGTCGTAGCTTTTCTTGTTGGCGTATACGATGTTGAAGTCGGCGTCACACAGGAACGTATTAGAGCGCGACATCTCCAGCGCCGCCGCTGCGGCTTCCATTTGCGGAAACACGGGGGCGGCAGGCTGAGTATTAACCATCGCGAGGCGGGGACGCGGGGTGCGGGGCGCGGGCTTCGCCGGCGCAGCAGGCGCGGTCTCCGGGACGGCGGCAGTAGAGGTTTTCTTGGCGGCAACGGCCATGATGAGTTAATCCTTTCGAGCTAAGTAACAAAAAGACGCGGCTTAGGCGGCCAGCGCGAGCGGGCTGCATTCACCCAGCAAAACAGTGTCAATATCCAGCAGCGTGATCAGGCTGTCGCCGCGCTTTGCCATACCTGCAAGCATGCCGGTGCTCATGGACGCGCCGAAATCGGGCGCAGGCTGGATGTCGGCCTGCGGGATATTGACGACTTCAGAAACGCTGTCCACAATCATGCCCATGACGCGGCCCCGGACAACGACCACGACAATCGCGGTGAACTGGTTATACTCCGCGCTGTTCAGGCCGAACTTGCGGCGCAGGTCAATAATCGGAACAATGGTGCCGCGCAGGTTCAGCACACCGACAACGTCAGGCGGTGAATTGGGAATGCGCGTCGTCGGCACATAGCCTTTGATTTCCTGAACTTTCAGAATATCCACGCCGTATTCTTCTTCGCCCAGCGAAAAGGTCAAAAACTGGTTCGCGTCGGCGGACATGCCAGCCTCCCGCGAAGCAAGATCGGCTTCTTTTAGTGCCATAATATCTCCTTGAACTTTAATAGCG
Source organism: uncultured Armatimonadales bacterium (assembly GCA_964241935.1). Classification (GTDB taxonomy): domain Bacteria; phylum Armatimonadota; class Armatimonadia; order Armatimonadales; family Capsulimonadaceae; genus JANXMY01. The sequence goes on along the minus strand of CAXSZN010000027.1, from coordinate 32,686 downwards.
AGGGTCAGTTAGTCCCAAAAAAGTTACTCCCAAAAACTGTCGGCGCAGGCCGCGGGTTCGGCAGTGTAGGCTGCGGGCCTCGCGCTGACCGCGCCGCGTACCAGGGCCGGCACGTCTAAAATTAAAGCCACCCGGCCATTGCCGAGAATAGTCGCTCCGGCAATGCCGGCGACCTTGCGGTAGTTGGTTTCGAGGCTCTTGATCACGACCTGCGACTGGCCGATCAGCTCGTCTACTAAGAGAGCGACTTTTCGCTTTTCGCTTTCGACAATCACGAACAAGCCGCGCGTCGGGTCAGTAGAGCGTGGCGGGGTGCCGAACTCCCGGTACAGCCGCAAGATCGGCAGCACCTCGCCCCGGACCAAAACAACTTCCGTCTGGCCCGCCACCAGCCGGATGTCGGCGGCGCGGGGCTGGATGCTTTCAAGGATGCTGGTCAGCGGCAGAATATACGTTTCCTCGCCGACCGACAGCGACAGGCCTTCCAAGATCGCCATCGTCAGCGGCAGGCGGATCCGAAAACATGTCCCCTGGCCCGGCGTGGATGTCAGAGTAATCGTCCCGCCAAGCGCCTGAACGCCCTGCTTGACGATGTCCATGCCGACGCCCCGGCCCGACAGATCCGTGACTTGGGAGGCCGTGGAAAAGCCGGGCTGGAAGATAAAATTGTCAATGGTCTCGTCCGAGGGCGTGTCGCCCTCGCTGACCCAGCCGCGCTCAATGGCTTTCTTTAAGATGCGCTCCCGGCTCAGGCCCTTGCCGTCGTCGGCAACTTCAATCACGATGCTGCCGCCTTCATGCACGGCATGGAGCGAAACTTGCCCTGTCTCGGGCTTGCCCGCCGCCCGCCGCTCTTCGGGGGTTTCCAGCCCGTGGTCAACCGAGTTCCGAACTAAATGGGTCAGCGGATCGGCAATCGCTTCAATGACGCCTTTGTCCAGCTCGGTATCTTCACCGGACATCTGAAGCTCGATCTTCTTGCCGACCGACGCCGCCAGATCCCGGACCAGCCGGGGAAAGCGCCCAAACGCATGCTTGATCGGCAGCATCCGCACGGCCATGACTCGCTCCTGAAGCTCGCGCGACGCTTGCTCCATTTCGGCTACGGCTTCGATCAGCCGGGGCAGCTTCGCCATCGAAAAGTCCTGCATGACTTCGTTGAGCATGGACTGGTTGATGACAAGTTCGCCGACCAAGTTGATCAGTTTGTCTACTTTGTCGGTCGCCACCCGCAGCGTCTGCGTCTCGGAAGCCGGCGCGGCGCTCGCCCTCGCCGGCGCGGCGCTCATCTGAGCCGGCGCGGCTGGGGCAGGGGGCGGCGCGGGCGCGGCAGGCTGCTGCTCTTCGCAGGCGGGTTCCAGAACTTCGTCCAGCGTGATAACGCTGTCATCGGACAGAAACTCAAAAATCTCCAAGATACGGGCCGGCTCCCAATCGGAAACAAGATTGGCGTCCCAAGCCAGATACAACGTTTCCGGGTCCATCTCGGCCAGCGGCGGCAGGCGAGACAGGTCGCAGGTCAGCGCAGAAACTTCGCCGGCGTCGGCGAGCTGATCCAGCAGCAAAAGCAGGTCTGTTCCTGAGCGCAGCGTGTCCGGGCCGGGCGCAAGGTGCAGGCGGAACCGGCGCGGCAAGCCGAACACGCCCCAGCCGTCGTCTTCCGCCGGCGCATGTTCGGTTGAGGCATCTTTCGATGCGGCCTGCGGGGCTGCCGGATGGCCCAGAATGGCGGCCTCGATGCGGGCGATCAGCGGGTGCGAGTCGGGGGCGGAGGACGCTTCGCCGCGGGCGACGGACAGCAGGCGCGTCATCTGGTCCTGCGATTCCAAAAGAAGCTGAGTTAAAGTGCCGTCCACGGGAATCTGCCCGGTCCGGACTTTGTCCAGCAGGGTTTCCAGCCCATGCGTGAAGTGAGCGATGTCGGTGAAGCCAAACGTCGCACTGCCGCCTTTGATGGAATGGGCGCACCGGAAGATGGTGTTGAGCAGCTCCAGATCCGTGGGCGTTTCTTCCAGCTTCAGCAGGCAGTTTTCTAAATCCGCCAGCAGGTCGGCGGCTTCCTCAAAAAAGGTCTGATGAAACATCGTCATGTCGAGCACAGCCATGTCGGTCATGCGGGCACAACCTTCTCGATGACTTTGAGCATCTGCTCGGGGTGGAACGGCTTGACGATCCAGCCGGTCGCGCCGGCGGCCTTGCCTTCGGCTTTGCGGCTGTCACCGCTTTCCGTCGTCAGCATCAAAACCGGCGTGAAGCGCGAGGCGGCCTGAGTGCGAACGGCTTTGATAAATGTCAGGCCATCCATGACCGGCATGTTCAGGTCGGTAATAATCAGGTCCACTTTGCCGCCCGGCGCAGTTTGGAGCTTGTCCAGCCCTTCCTGCCCGTTGCCGCCTTCCAGCACGGTGAACCCGGCCCCGGAAAGCGTGAAGCGCACCATCTGCCGCATGGAAGTCGAGTCGTCTACAATTAAAGCTGTCTTCGCCATAGTGCTTGATCCTTCAGAAATTGGTCCAAAAAAGTCGGGTCTAAAAAAGAGTGATGCCGTCGTCTTCCTCTGCCGCGTAGCTGACCATCTCTAGTGCCGGGGCGGCGCCGACGGCGTGGGCTGTGAAGCTGTTTTGCCCGACGGCATACGCCAGCGTCTGCGTGTCCATGGCACTAAGATTCCCGCGCAGCGAGTCGCGCAGGGCGCAGAGCGGGTCGGCGACATGCTCCAAGCGCTGCCGCAGCAGGTCGTGGAACTGGAAAGCGATAATGATGCGCCCGATGTCGTCGCTGACCTGGCGGCTTTTGTCGCCAAGCGTGGTCAGCGCCGCCTGCGCGGCCTCATCGCCGTCCTGGATCAGCCGCAGCAAGTGGTTGATTTCCAGTTGTGCCTGGCAGCTTTGCTCCAGGCTGCGCTCCGCTGAAAGGCCCAGCTCCTTGTAAACATCGCCGCTGGCCGTTGTGATTTCTAGCGCCAGTCCCCGCATCCGCTCGGCAGCCAGCCGGGAGCGCTCCGACAGCTTCCGCACTTCCCCGGCGACCACGGCGAAACCGCGTCCGGCCTGGCCGGCCCGCGCCGCTTCCAGGGAGGCGTTCAGCGACAGCAGCGCGGTCTGGTCAGCGACCCCTTCCACTTCATCCAGCAGGGCATACAAGCTTTGCGACACCGATACCAGCCCTTGAATCTGCTGGGCCGAGCGCGAGACCTGCCGGGCCGTGGTCAGCATTCCGCCGACAAAGCCACCCATAACCTGCGTCGCCCGCTCGGCGACCTGCGCTACGCCGCCGCCGCTGTCCGCGCCGACAATCGCCTGCGCCCCAGCCGCCGCGTCGCCGGCATCTGCCGAAATGCGGGCAAAAGCTTCAATCGCCTCGGAAACCGCCTGCTCCGCCTCGGCGAGCGCAGTCACCACTTGTCCCGCCAGCCCGTCGGCAAGCGCCGCCACGCTTTCTTTAAGAGGCGCGTCCCGGAGCGCGTCGTCTTCGGCAGTCGCCTGCAAGCCGGTACCGGACACTTCCGGAATTTCTTGGAGCTGCCGCTCGGCGCAGTCCGCCCGGCGAATTTCTTCCGCAAGCCGTGCTTCCAGCCTGACGCATTCGTTGCGGCTTTCGGCAAGCGCCGCTTCGGCGGCGGCCAGAGAAGCTGCCGAAACGGCGCCGGCTTCGGCCTCCTGCGCGACCCGGCTTTTCCACCTGCGCTCCCAGCGCCAGCCGGCACAAACCAGCGCTGCCGGTGTCAGCAGGACGAAAGCCGCTTCTTCAATAATCATGCTTATCCTGCCCGCCTCAATGAGAATTCGATAAACTTAAGCCGGCCCGCGCCGCCGCCGCTTCAAGGCCGGAGACGTGCAGGCTCCGGCTTGCCGCTTCTAAATCACGCCGCAGGGCCACTAAAACTTGCAGCGCCGACAAATCCAGCCGCTGCGCGTCTGCGCTGTCCAAACGAACAGTGACGGCGTGGTCGGCCAGAGTCTCCAGTGCGGCGGCATGGACCGCCTGCGCTTCGAAAATATCTACCGCGCCATGCAGGGCAAGAATGCCTTCCTCGCCCTGCCGTTCATACTGTGCTGCCAGCATTTCTGAGCTTTCCATTCTCGGACTTTTCTTTTGAGCCTGCCGTCAAACCTGGCTGCTGATACAATTATGGGGAAGTGGCCCCAATTCTTTAGGTTCAATCACGGCAATGTGGAAGTTTTCGCGGGCTGAGGTTCTTGTAAGCTGAGGTTTTCAACAGGTTTCTCCATAATCAAGGACAATGGAAGCGCCTTACCCTGCCAACGAATCTGAGCGAGTGCGTGCCTTGCGCCGCTACGAAATACTGGACACCCTGCCGGAGCAGATTTATGACGATATCACGCGGCTGGCGGCCCAAATCTGCGGCACGCCTATCGCGCTGATCAGCTTGGTGGACGCGGACCGGCAATGGTTCAAGGCGCAGGTCGGTCTGCCGGGACCGGCGCAAATGCCGCGCGACATCAGTTTTTGCTCTCATGCAATCCTCCAAAATGACGTGTTTGAAGTCTGCAACGCGCAGGACGATGTCCGGTTCTCCGGCAACCCGCTTGTGATCGGAGAGCAGAACCTGCGGTTCTACGCCGGGGCGCCGCTGGTAACGGCCAAAGGCGAAGCGCTGGGAGCGGTCTGCGTTCTGGACCGTGTGCCGCGCAGTCTGGATGCGGCGCAGAAGCTTGCTTTGGAGTCCTTAAGCCGGCTGGTCATGTCCCAGCTTGAGCGCCGCTGCGCCGAGGCCCAGCGTGCTGAGTTTGCCGCGTCCCAGGCGCAGTTTGTCTTGCAGCAGACGCGCCTGGTGTCGCAGCAGACCCAAATGGTCACCCAGCGTACTCAAATGCTCAACCGGCAGTCGCAGCTTTTGCGGGAGCGTGAGGCGGCAGAAACGAAATACCGCGACATCTACGAGAATGCCGTGGAAGGGCTGTTCCAAACATCGCTGACCGGAAAACTTATTCAGTGCAACCCGGCGTTTGCGCTGATGCTCGGCTTCAAGACGCCTGACGAGGCAGTCGCGGCGATCACTGAGATTGGCCGGCAGGTCTATGTGGACCCCGACCAGCGGCGCAATTTGCTGAATTGCCTGAGCGCTGACAGCACAATTTCCGGGTTTGAGATGGAGATGCGCCGCGCCGGCAGCGGCGGCACGTTCTGGGCCTGCGTGTCGGCCCGCGAGCTGCGCGGGCCGGACGGCACACTTTTGGGGCTGGAAGGGAATTTGACCGACGTTTCGGACCGCAAGCGAGCGGAAGAAGCCTTGCAGCGTCTTGCGTCGGAAAATGAGCATCTGCTGGCGGCAATCCCCTCAATTTTGATTGGCGCGGATGAAGCCGGCGTCGTCACCGCCTGGAACGGCGCGGCGGCAGCCGCCTTCGGCATCCCGCGCGGGGAAGCGCTCGGCAACTCCCTGACACGCTGCGGCTTGCGCTGGGACTGGGCCAAAGTGCAGGCCGCCATTCAGGAGTGCCGGGAAACAGACACGCCGGTTCGCCTGCCGGAAATGCAGTATGAGCATCCCGGCGGCGTGTCCTGCTGGCTGGGCCTCAGCCTCAGCCCGCTCCCCGGCAGGCGCGGCTTTCTGCTGCTGGGGGCGGACATCACGGAGCGCAAGCGGGCGGAGGAAGAAGCGCAGCGAGCCGCCGTGCTGATCCGGCAGCAGGCCGAAGAGCGGGACCAGCTTTCGCGCAAGATCGAGCGGCTGTCTCTTGTCGCCACGAAAACGACTAATGCCGTGGTCATCACGGATGCCGGCGGCCATATTGAATGGGTCAATGAAAGCTTCACACGCATCACCGGATACACGCTCGAAGAAGTCCTCGGGCGCAAGCCCGGACATTTCCTGCAAGGTCCGGCCACCGACTTGGAAGCCCGCGCCCGGCTGCGGGAAGCAATCCGCGCCGGACGGCAGTTTGAGGGAGAAATCTACAATTACAGCAAGTCCGGAAACGGCTACTGGCAGGCGCTGTCTATTAATCCTCTGCACGCGGATGACGGGACAACGCTGCAGGGATTTATCGCCATCCAGACCGACATCTGGACCAACCGCAAGCGCTCGGAAGAAGAAACTGCCCGGCTGGCGGCGATTGTGGAATGCTCCGAAGATGCCATCCTCAGCAAAACACTCGACGGCACGATCACGAGCTGGAACCGGGGCGCGGCGCGGCTTTACGGCTACGAAGCGGACGAAGTCGTGGGCAAACCCATCACTTTGCTGATCCCCACGGAGCAGCCCGATGAGCTGCCTTCCATTCTTTCCCGCATCCGGGAAGGCAAGCGGATCGAGCACTACGAAACGACGCGCATCGGCAAAGGCGGGCAGCGGATCGAGGTCTCGCTGACGATCTCGCCGGTTCGCGACACAAAAGGCCGGCTGATCGGCGCGGCGACCATTGCCCGCAACATCACGGAGCGCCGGGCGGCGGACGCGCAGCTTGCGTCCGCCGCCCGTGAGCTGGAGCGGCGCAACTGGGAGCTGGCGGAAGCGCGGGACGCGGCCCTCGCTGCCGCCCGGCTGAAGTCCGAGTTCCTGGCGAACATGAGCCACGAGATCCGGACGCCGATGAACGGCATTCTCGGCATGGTGGATCTGCTGCTGACAACGCCTTTGGACGGCGAGCAGCACGAATATGCTTATATCGTCAAGCAGAGCGCCGATGGCCTGCTGACGGTCATCAACGACATTCTCGATTTTTCTAAAGTTGAAGCCGGCAAGCTGACGATTGAAACCGTGCCTTTTCTGCTGCAGGACGTGCTGGAAGATGTCGCCGCCCTACTTGCCCCCAAAGCCGCCGAGAAAGCGCAGACGCTGGCGCGTGATCTGCCGGTGCGAATGAAGCAGAGCGCCGGACGGCTGCTGGGTGATCCGGTCCGTCTGCGGCAGGTAGTCACCAATCTGCTGGGGAACGCCATCAAGTTTACGGACAACGGCGGGCAAGTGACGGTCGGCGCGGAGCTGGTTTCGGACGGGCCGGTGCAGGCCCGCTGGCGGCTGTTTGTGCGCGATACCGGCATCGGCATCCCGCCGGAGCGTCAGGCCGCGATTTTCGATTCATTCACGCAGGCGGACGGCTCAACGACGCGCTGCTATGGCGGAACCGGGCTGGGACTGACCATCTGCCGCCAACTGGTGACGCTGATGGGCGGGCGGCTTTGGGTGGAAAGTGAGGCGGGCCGTGGCAGCACGTTCTGGGCGGAGCTGGCCTGGGACAAGCAGGACGAGGCAGCGCCTCCGCATCCGGCCCGGCTGGAGCTGCCGGAAACGCCGAACGAATTGATGGATTTTTCCTGCCTGCATGTTCTGCTGGTAGACGACAACGCGATTAACCGAAAAGTCGCGCTGCATCTCCTCAAGCAAATCGGACTTTCTGCCGATACTATTGCTGTGGCGGTCAACGGACGCGAAGCGGTCGCGGCGGCGGAGCGCAGCGACAAGCCCTTCGACGTCATTTTGATGGACATTCAGATGCCGGAAATGGACGGCTTCGAGGCGACCCAAGCCGTGCGGCAGCGCGAAGCTGCCGGTCAGCGGCATACGCCAATTGCCGCGATGACGGCTCATGCAATGGACGGAGACCGTGAGCGCTGCCTGGCCGGCGGCATGGACGACTACATTACCAAGCCGCTGAGAGCCGCAGACCTTCTCGCCCTGCTGATCCGCCAAACGCAGGACGGCCGGAGAAGCAAACAAAAGAACGCGCCTGAAAGTCAAACGATGATGCCCGAGCCGACGCTGGACCTTGCTTATATGACGGGCTTATGCGCGGGGGACGCCGGCTTTGAGCAGGAGCTGCTGGAAGAATATCTTCAGGCCATGCCGAACATGGCGACCCGCTGCCGCTTGATGTTTGAGATGCACGACGGGCCGGGCCTGCAGCACTGGTCCCACACCCTGAAAAGCAGCTCGCGCACGGTCGGAGCGGCGGCTCTGGCGGACCTCTGCCAGCGGCTGGAGCTATGCGGCCGGCAGGACCGACTGGCCGAGCCGGGCTGCGCCCCGCCGGCGCTGATGGCGGCATTTACCGCGGAAGCTTCGCGTGCTCAGTCCGCCGTGCGCGAGCGCCTTTGTTTCCTGAAAAACGAGCCAAGCTTATGAAAATTTTAATTGCCGAAGATGATCCGGTGTCCCTGCTGGCCTTGAAGCGGGTTTTGGAAAAAAGCGGGCACGCGCCCACCGCCGTCACCGACGGCGCACAGGCCATCGAAGCCTGGCGCAGCGGCGCATTTCCTTTGGTTATTACCGACTGGATGATGCCCAAAGTAGACGGCCTGGAGCTGTGCCGGCATATTCGGCAGGCGGGAAGCCTGCCTTACACGTGCGTCATCATGCTGACAGCCAAGCAGACGCGCGAAGACCGGGTCCAGGCGCTGGGCGTTGGGGTGGATGTTTTTCTCACCAAGCCGCTGGTCGCTGATGACCTCATCGCACGCATTCAAGTTGCCGAGCGCATTCTGCTGATGGAGCAGGCCGCGTAGCTGTCAAAACAAATTTCAGTCGAAGATCACGGAAAAAAGAGATGCCAAAAACGATTATGATTACCGACGACGCCATGTTTATGCGCGTCACGCTCAAGAACATGCTGACCGCCAACGGCTACCAGGTCATTGCGGAAGCCGCCGACGGGCAGGATGCTGTCGCGAAATATGCCGCCTGCCGCCCGGACCTCGTCACGATGGACATCACCATGCCGCGCATGGACGGGATTGAAGCCTGCCGGACAATTAAAGCGGCTGATCCGACCGCCAACATCATCATGTGTACGGCGATGGGCCAGAAGAACATGGTCATTGAAGCGCTGCAAGCCGGGGCGAAGGACTTCATCGTGAAGCCTTTCAAGCCGGAGCAGGTGCTGGACAAGATCAAAAAGCTGATTGGCGAGTAGGCGCGTGTTTGAATAGAAAAGAGAAAAACGCGCATGAAAGTTGAGTACATCAACCCGTTTCTAACCGGTGCCTGCTCCGTTTTGGAGATGGTGCTGGGCGAAACGCCGACCAAAGAAGGCTTGTCCGCGCAGCCGGCTTCCTTTACAAGCGAGCAGTGCAATGTTGTCTGCGGCGTGACCGGGCAGGCCCAGGGGCAGGTCATTTACGGCATGTCGCTGGTGGCTGCCGATAAGATCGCCTCGCACATGCTGGGAGAGCCGATCAAGACGTTTGACGCGCTTGCGGCCAGCGCCATTGCGGAGCTGGGCAACATGATCAGCGGGGCTGCGATGGGGCAGCTCGCCGAAGCCGGTTACATCTGCGACATCACGCCGCCGGCGCTTGTGCGCGGCACGAAAGTCGAGATCAGCACTTTAAACATTCCCGCCATTGTGATCAAGCTGAGGACAAACATGGGGCAGCTCTCAGTCACGGTCAGTCTGCAGGGCCATAAATAATCGCCAAGATAAATCGCCCGGAAACCGGAACGTCACCACTATGAATTGGTTTACAAACCTCAAGATCGCCCACAAGCTTTTTCTCGGCTTCGGCCTCTGCCTCGCGCTGACCGCTTTGCTGAGTGTTGTCGCCATCACGCGCATGGCGCAGATAAGTCAAGCAACAGCGGCGCTGAACACCGGCACGGTTTCTCACCTCGGAGCGCTGTCAGGCTTCCGAGGCCCGATGCGCCAGTTCCGTATCATGGAATACCATGCCGCGCTGCAAAACGATCCCGCAGCCCTCGTCCAAGAGCAGGCGCGGCTTTCAGAGATAAAAGCGGCGGCCCAGAACGATCTGGATGCCTACGGCGCAAGTGTCTCGCAGCCGCAGGACCGGGCAAACTACGCAGCGCTCCGCTCGCTTTGGGAGCGCTACACAGCGCTGGACCAGCAGAAGCTGATGCCTGCATTGCAGCATGGAGACAAGGCCGCCTCAAAAATGCTCCTGAACCAGACAATGGGTGACGCAGCATCGCAGCTATACGACCTTGCCGATGCCATGATTGGCTGGAACCAGAAACAAGGCCAAGGGCTGGTGGCACAGGCGAGCCAGGATTATCTGTTAGCCCGCAGCGCTATTTTCTCGCTTCTCGCGCTGATCCTGATCCTCGGAGCCACGGTAGCCTGGCTGATCACACAGTATATGACCCGGACACTGGCTCAGATTTCGGGCCGCATTGCCAGCCTGGATACAGTCTGCGTCGCCAACCTCAGCGCCGCCGTCGCCGCGCTGGAACAAGGGGATTTGACCGCGCCGATCGCCACCGGCACGGCTCCGCTGACAAACCTTTCCAAAGACGAGTTCGGCCAGATGGCTCATACGTTCAACCAGGTCCTCGCCAAGATGCACGTGACAATCGGCTCGTTCCGCAAGTCTCAGCTCAGTTTAAGCCGGCTGATTGAAGCCATGCAGCAGTCGGCGGGGCAGGTCAACAGCGCCGCCCAGACGCTTTCGGGAACCAGCCGCCAGATCGGCACGGCCACGGAAGAAATCAATGCCACGATGCAGGAAGTGGCCCAGGCCAGCGATCAGTCGGCACGCGGCGCGGGGGAAGTCGCGCAGGGCTGCGCCAGCCAGGCCCGGTCGGTTTCGAACAGCTCCGAGCTGATCCATGACTTGACGCTCGCCATTCATGCGGTCGCTGCGGATGCCGAGGCCGCAACCCAGGCGGCTGCCGATGCGACGCTTGCCGCAGAAACCGGTGCGGCGGCTGTCACCCAGTCGGTCAGCGGCATGGCGAAAATCCGGCGCACCGTCTCGGAGTCGGCAGGGGTCATCCAAACTTTGGGGGAAGCCTCCCGCTCAATCGGTGCGATTGTGCAGACGATTGACGACATCGCCGAACAAACCAATCTGCTGGCGCTGAACGCCGCAATTGAAGCCGCCCGCGCCGGCGAAGCAGGACGAGGCTTTGCCGTGGTCGCGGATGAAGTCCGCAAGCTGGCCGAGCGGTCCGGCGGAGCGACCCGTGAGATCGGCGGCTTGATTGATGCGATCCAGACCCGGACTCGAGAAGCGGTCGCGGCCATGGAAGCCGGAACCCGTGAAGCGGAAAGCGGCAGTACGCTGGCCGAAGAAGCGGGCCAGGCGCTGGCCCGTATCCAGACCGTTGTCGGAGCCGTTACTGCCCGCGTTCAAGGCATTCAAGCCGCCGCCGGCCGGGTGACAACCGCGGCCGACGAGGTTTCCCGCTCGATCTCGGATGTTTCCGCCGTTGTCGAGCAAAGCAGCTCCGCCGCCGAAGAAATGTCCGCCTCGGCCGAGGAAGTCTCTGTTTCCGTGGGAACAGTCGCCTTTACAACCCGCCAGCAAAGCACGGCGATTGAGGAGCTGATCGCCTCGTCCGCCCAGCTTGCCGGAATTGCTCAGGCCCTGGAAGACTCGGTGGCTCAGTTTCAAGTCGCGCCGCGTCCTGACGATCTGCCGCCTGCACATGCCCTGGATGCCGCACGCGCCGCGTCCCAGCCGCTGAGCCGGGCGGCGTAAGCAAGCAAAACAAAGGAAATTCGTATGCCTCAGCTTTCTTCTCCGCCGCATTCCTCTTCTCCGCTTTCCGCCGCCCCTGCCGCAGACGGCGGCTGGGCGCCGGAGCGCCAGATTGTCGCTCTGCATTTGGGCGGCGACATCTACGGCGTGGACATCACCGAGGTCCACAGTGTCATCATGCCGCAGCTAATCACGCCTGTGCCGCAGACTGCGCCTTATGTCGCCGGCATTCTTAATCTGCGCGGGCGTATTCTGCCTGTGGTTGACCTGCGCCGGCGCTTCGGCCTGCCCGCGCAGCCGGAGACGCGCAGCACGCGCATCGTCATCGTGGAAACGCAGGCTGGGGCTGAGTGCCTGACCGCCGGACTGATCGTGGATGCCGTGTCTGAAGTGATCCGTCTGCCCCAAAGCGCCATCGAGCCGCCGTCGGCCCTGTCCGCTGTCGGCGAGGCTGGATGCGTGCGCGGCATCGGCCGGGTTCCGCAGGAGAACGGCACGCAGCTTTTGCTGCTTCTCAATGTCGCCCGTGTTTTGGGCGGATTGGAGATGCCTGCATGAGTACCCCCGCTGTCATGGACATGACTGAGTTTCTGGATGTCTTTCTGGATGAAGGCCGGGAACAGCTTAGTCTTTTGGAGTCAAACATCCTGGCGATGGAGCGCGGTGATCATTCTTTGGACATCCTGCAGGTGATCTTCCGGGCCGCGCATACGCTGAAAGGCTCCAGCCGGGCGATGGGTTTTCTGGCGGTCGGCGACCTGACGCACGAGATGGAAAACATTCTCGACGATCTGCGCCACGGGACTTTGTCGGTTGACACGCCGATCATCAACGCCCTGCTGGACTGCCTGGATGCACTCGGCGCTCTTGTGGACACCGTGGCCGATACCGGCGCCGACACCGGCGTGACGGGCAAAGACATTCCCGCTCTTGTCGCGCGTCTTGCCGCCCTCAGAACCGGCGCTGTGCCGGCAGCCCCAGCCGCCGCTGGAACGATGGCCGCGCCCCCTGCCGAAGCCTTGACACTCAGTGACTTTGAGGCGACAAGCGCCGCCGATGCCCGCGAAGCGGGACTTGACCTGCTGAGGCTGGAAATCACATTAAGCGCCGACTGCCTGATGAAGTCTGTTCGTGTTTTCATGGTGCTGGCCGCGCTGGAGCCGCTCGGCTCCGTGCTGGCGTCTCGTCCGGGCGAAGAAGCGCTGGATGACGAAGACTTTGACCTGGCTTTCACCCTGCTGCTGGCAACGGACCGGCCAGCCTCGGACATCCAAGCCGCTTTGAACACAATTTCCGAGCTGGAGACGATTGCGGTCACGCCGTGGGCTGCCTCGGACTCTGCTCCAATAGACTCTGCTCCAATGGACGCTGCTCCAATAGACTCTGCTCCGGTGGTCCCTGTTTTGGAGCCGGCTGAAGCACCGATGGCAGAAGCACCGGCGGCTGCCGCGCCCGCCAAAGCGGCGCAGTCGCAGACCATTCGCGTGGAAGTCTCCCGCTTGGACAGCCTGCTGAACTTGGTCGGCGAGCTTGTCATAGACCGCTCCCAAATCCTGCAATACGGCCAGACTCTGCACAGCCGGTATCCACAGGAGGAAGCGGTCGCCCAGCTTTTGGAAACCGCGCACCGGATTGGCCGCGTGACCGGCGAGCTTCAGGATCAGATCATGAAAGCCCGGATGCTGCCGGTGGATGGCGTCTTCCAGCGGATGCCGCGTATGGTCCGGGACCTGGCGCAGAAGACCGGCAAGGAAGTAGACTTCCGGCTGTCGGGCGGCGAAACGGAGCTGGACCGCTCTGTTCTGGAGACGCTCGGCGATCCGCTGATCCACCTGCTGCGGAACTCCGTGGACCACGGCATTGAGACGCCGGAAGTGCGGACTGCCGCCGGCAAGCCGGCACAGGGCATTGTCACGCTGTCCGCCCGGCATGAAGAAAATCAAATCGTGATTGAGATCACCGACGACGGCGGCGGGATTGACCCGGTCAAGATCAAAGCGGCCAGTGTCAAAAAGGGCCTGCTGTCTCAGGCCGATGCCGACCGGATGACCGAAAAAGATGCCCTGAACCTGATTTTTGCGTCGGGTTTTTCAACAGCGCAGACACTTTCCGACATTTCCGGGCGCGGCGTCGGCATGGACATTGTCAAATCTAATTTGGAGAAGATGGGCGGGCGCGTCCTTGTAGACAGTGTGGTTGGGGCCGGCAGCCGGTTCACCATTCACCTGCCGCTGACGCTGGCAATCATTCGTGCCCTGCTGGTTACGGTGGATGGCGGGACTTATGTGGTGCCGCTTGGCTCGGTGGTAGAAATGCTGCGCCTCGGAACACGCCCCGGCGAGCTGTCACCGGTCTCCGTGGGCGGGCAGGCGGCGATTTCGCTGCGTGAGCGGACAATCCCGATCCTCAGCTTGTCGCACCTGCTGCAAGGCGACTGCTCCGCCGCCGCTGCGGAGAATGTCCGGCCTGATGCATATGTGGTGGTGGTTGGTCTTGGCGAAACTCAGATCGGGCTGTGCGTGGATGCGCTGATTGGGGAACAGGAAGTCGTCATCAAGTCCCTGGGAATGCTGCTGGGTGACACTCCCGGCTTGTCCGGCGCGACCATTCTGGGAGACGGGCGCGTGGCACTGATTGTGGACACCGCTAAAGCCTTCGAGATCCTGCGGCAGACCAGCACAATATAATCGCACGGCATAAATCGGCACGGCATAAATCGGCACGGCATAAATCGGCACGGCATAAATCGGCACGGCATA
>CAXSZN010000027.1:7436-18424 GCA_964241935.1 uncultured Armatimonadales bacterium | reverse complement strand
GCACGGCATAAATCGGCACGGCATAAATCGGCACGGCATAAATCGGCACGGCATAAAGAGGACAGCGGCGGGCCGCTGTCCTTTTTGTTTAACCGCGCTGCGCTTCCGCCCACGGCAGAAGGCGGGGCTGAGCGATCTTGAACACCATATCGGTGGCAAGTCCGAGAAAACCCAAAATGAAGATGCCGACGAAAATCTCGTCGGAGCGGGAAAACCGCTGGGCTTTCATAATGGAGTAGCCCAGCCCCGACGAAGTCGCGACGACTTCGGCAATTACCAAATAGGTCCAGGCCCAGCCGATCATGGTCCGGCAGGTATCCAGCAGGCCGGGCAAAGTCGCAGGCAGAAGGACATTGAACAGCACCTGCAGGCGGCTTGATCCCAAAGTGCGGGCTGCGTTCAGCAAATCTTTCGGCACCTGGCGGGTGACATCCGCCACCACCAGCACCATCTGAAAATAAGTGCCGAGGAAGATCAGCAAAATCTTCGCAGGCTCGTCAATCCCGGCAATGACCATGACCAGCGGAATAAGAGCCGGCACGGGAACATAGCGGACAAACCCGACAAACGGCTCGTGCGCGGCCTCAGCGAACTTGTAGGCGCCCATAAGTATCCCGAGCGGGATGGCAAGAACGGCGGACAGCAGAAACCCGATGCCGATACGGGTGATGCTGATCTTGATGTCCGGCAGCAGGTCGCCGTCCTGGTACATCTCCATTCCCGCCTGGAACATGTGCGTCGGGGTCGGCAGGATCAGCGCGTTGGAACGGCCCGTGTAGCTCAGAAAACACCAGGCCGCAATTGGAATCAGGAAGGACGCGGCGGCAATCGCCAGGTACGCGCCGCGCGGGATGTCCGCCCCAAGCTGAAAGAGGCTGGGCCGACGACGCCGTACTGACGGGGTTTTTGCCGTCGCCTCGCTGGCCGGCACGTTCACCCGGATCGCCGCCGCGCTGTTCTCGTCCATTCTTAATCTACTTTCAGCGTGTAGTTGTAAGGCGGCTGCTTGCCTTCGCCTTTTTTGACGGCGGCGTTGATGAACTCCGGGTCAATTGCGGACGCATAATCCGGCACTTTGGGGATTTGTTTTTGACTTAGTAGGAACTGCCCGATGGACGGGCCGCTGCTGTAAAGGGAAGTCGGCTTGGCGCTCTGGGTAAACGCCGCCTGCGCTTCGGAGCCGTCAAAGATGCGGGTTCCCTGAATAAAGCTTTTGTAGAACGCCGTCTGCTGGGCGGGCGTGCCGGGGTCTTTGGCCGTGTCGGCCATGATCTGCACGGCTTGATCGGGATGCGCCCGCCACCAGGCCATCGAGTCATACCAGGCATCTACAATGCCCTGAACGTCCTGCGGGCGAGCGGAAACCACTTTGCTTTGGAAGACCAGCAGGTCCGGGATCTGTCCGGGGAGGCTGCGGCTGTCGAAGATGACGTGCGACCCCGGCAGCTTTCCCAAAAGCTGGCTTTTGTTCGGCTCCCAAACTGCGACTGCATCTACCTTGTGGGCGATCATGGCGGCGGGGCAGTCCTGCACTTTGATCGGGACATATGTAATGTCTTTTTCGGTCATGCCGTTTGCGGCCAGCGCTTTGTCTAAAAGGAACTGCTCGACCGTCCCCAGCTCCGTCGCGACTTTCTTCCCCTTCAAGTCTTTCATCGAATGGACATCCGGCCCGGCAACCACCGCGTCATTGCCTGCGGAATTGTCGTTGATCAGCACGGCTTTTGCGGCCTGTCCCTGCGCCAGCGGCCCCATCGTATCGCTCCACGTCTGGCAGTTCGCGTCCACCTGGTTCGCCGCAAAAGCGTTCAAAGAGTCGGTATAGTTGGGGAACCACTTCAGCGAAACATTGACATTGTGCTTCTTGAAAAAGCCCTGCTTGTCGGCGATCGCCCACGCGGTCCAGCCGGGCCAGTCTGAATAGCCGATGGTGATCGCGCCGGTCGTATCTCCGGCGGCGGCAGGGGCAGGCGAGGAAGACGCAGAAGGAGACGACGAGTCGGCGGTCTGGGACTTGGTGCCGCAGCCGGCCAGTGCCAGAACTGTGCAGGCGGCTCCGGCGGCAAGATAGCTCGGCAGATAACGGGAGAATCGTGGGGACGAACGCATGGAAACACTCCTTTTCGAATACGCACAGCTTGAAAATGCTTCAAGCCAAGCTTTAAGGGAAAAGAGCGCCATGCTCTGGAAGAGACTCGTCGGTGAGACAACAGGAGTATACAAAATTTCAATCAAGCTGTCAAGCCTGAATTCGAATTTTATTTTTTATTTTCCGAATAAATGACGCGAAACAAAGTAATTGATGTCATAATGACGAAAATCGTCACTAAATGAGAGAAAAATAATGTCTTCCGTCAAGTCCATTGAACCTGCCGAAGTGCCACCGGCGCTTGACCCACTGGACCACAAGATCATTGCCGTCTTGCAGGAGAACGCCCGGCTTTCCAATGCCGAAGTGGCCGGCCAGGTCGGCAGCAGCGAGCCGACCGTGCGCCGCCGGGTAGACCGGCTGCTGGAGCGCCAGGTCATCAAGATTGTCGCCGTTGCGCCGCCGTTTCCGCTCGGTTACCAAGTGGTCGCCATTTTGGGACTGCAAATTGACCATAGCCGTTTGGACGAAATTCAGGACGCGCTGCGGACGATGCCGGAAATCCGCTTTGCGGGCGTCACCCTGGGCAGCTACGATGTGGTCACGGAAGTCTGGTTCCAGAACAACGCCGAGCTGCTGGCGTTCCTGCATGGCCGCCTCAGCAAAATCCCCGGCATTCAGCGCATCGAGTCGCTGCAAGTGGTCAAGATGATCAAGTACGCTTACGATTGGGGTGTCCAGCCATCTGTATAAATAGTATTTCGTCCGATTGGCATATTTTATGACGATTTCCGTCATTTTTAGGTCCGTTTACAAGATTATCGTCATGCCGGGCAAAATTATTTATGGATACGCTTGACAACTCACTGCCGTATCAGTATACTGCAAGCACCTCACCGATGAGCTGCGCCACCCCGCACCGGCATTGTCGCCCCCGCTTTTTCCCTTGTTTGTCCCGGAAAATGACAAGTAGTTTTCAATGGTGTTGCTGCGTTATTCCGAGTGCCGCGAAGCGGTACTTCGTAGCGTCCTCGCTGTATAGCCGTGCCTTTCAAGGCATGGTCCTCGGAATAATGCAGCAACGCGATTAGAACTTGTCCTGCTCCGCTCAATGATATTTTGGAGCCTCTGCATGGCGGACGAAATTCTGTTTGAAGAAACTTTAGCGCCCGGTGCGTCCTGGTCGCACATCCTCAAGCGCGGCACGGCCCTGCGTCTGACCGACACCGACGGCGGGGCCAATGTCGGCGCGATCTTCTACAACGCCGACTGCCCTGTCGAGCGCCTGAACATCCCTGACACGCTGAAAGCCCAGCAGATCGCCCGGCTGACGGCAGGCCTTGTGCTGTATTCCGACATGGGCCGCATTCTGTGCTCCCTCACGCACGACACTTTCGGCTGGCATGATACGCTCTGCGGCTGCTCCGACGCCGCCGGCGTCTTGGCGAAGTACGGCGAGGCACGCTACCAGGAATGCCGCAACGACTTCCATCGCAACGCCCGTGACAGCTTCTTGATTGAGCTTGCAAAGTACGGCTTAGGCCGGCGTGATCTGTCGCCGAACATCAACTTTTTCAGCAAAGCGGCAATCGGCAAAGACGGCGCGGTGGCCGACGAGGCACGGCATTCGGAGCCGGGCGGCCAAGTCGAGCTGCGGGCCGAGATGAACGTCTTGATTATCCTGAACACCTGCCCGCACCCGCTTGATCCCAGCCCGCGCTATACGCCGAAGCCGGTGCATCTGTCCTTGCGGCGTGTGCCGCCGCCGGCCGCTGATGACCTCTGCCGCGTTTCGCGCCCCGAGAACGGACGCGGATTTACTTTAACGGAGCGCTACTTCCTATGAACGGCTTTGATTTGGTCGAAAGTACGCTTGACCCGGCGGACGCGGTTTACGGCAGCATCATTCCGGCGGGCGAGTCCTGGCTGCACCCCATCATCGAAGGCCAGACCCTTCGGATTGTGGACTTGGAAGGCAATCAGGCCGTAGACACGCTCTTTTACAATGCCCATGACTACGCCGACCGCTACGATTTTCAGAACACAATCCGCGCCCAAAACAACATTTATTTGACGACAGGAACACGTCTGATGTCCTCCTTCGGCCATGTCCTGCTGACCATCACCGCCGACACCTGCGGGCGGCATGACACGCTCGGCGGGGCATGCGCCGCCGAAAGCAACCAGGTCCGCTACGCTCTGGACAAATCCTCTATGCACGCCTGCCGCCAAAGCTTTTTGAACGCCCTGCTGGCGTCGGACTACGGCCTGGAAAAACGCGATATTCCAAACAACATCAACTTCTTTATGAATGTGCCGGTTACGCCGGACGGTGTTTTGACGTTCGAAGACGGCATCTCGGACGCGGGAAAATATGTGGAAATGCGGGCGGAAACGGATGTGCTGGGCCTCATTTCCAACTGCCCGCAGCTTAACAACCCCTGCAATGCCTACAATCCGACCCCGGTGCAGGTCTTGATCTGGGACGCCTCCGATGTTTCGTAAAGTCCTGATCGCCAACCGGGGCGCAATCGCCTGCCGGATACTGCGTACCCTCAGATCGCTTGGCATCAGCTCGGTGGCCGTCTATTCCGATGCCGACCGGCACTCGCTGCATGTCGCAGAAGCCGACGAAGCCGTGCGGATCGGCCCGGCTCCGGCGGCGCAAAGTTATCTGTCGGTAGACGCCATTCTGGCTGCGGCCCGCGAAACCGGCGCGGAAGCGATCCATCCCGGCTACGGGTTTTTAAGCGAGAATGCAGACTTTGCCGACGCCTGCGAAGCGGCAGGGATTGTGTTTATCGGCCCGACCGGGGCGCAGATGCGGGCGTTTGCCCTCAAACACGCGGCGCGGGCGATGGCCCGTGAGCTGGGCGTTCCGCTGCTGCCGGGAACGGGCCTGCTGGCGAGCTTGGAAGACGCGCAGGCGGCGGCCGGCACTCTCGGCTATCCGGTCATGCTGAAAAGCACGGCGGGAGGCGGCGGCATCGGCATTCGCCTGTGCCGTACTGTGGAAGACTTGGACGAGGCGTGGGACGCCGTCGCGCGTCAGGGCCTGAGCAGCTTTGGCGACGGCGGGGCGTTTTTGGAGCGCTTCATTGATCGGGCACGGCATCTGGAAGTGCAGATCTTCGGCGATGGGGCCGGGGACGTGATCGCGCTGGGCGAGCGGGACTGCTCGGCCCAGCGGCGCAACCAGAAAGTAATCGAAGAAACGCCCGCGCCCGGCATCTCGGCAGAAACTCGCGCCCGCCTCTGCGAGACTGCCGTGCAGCTCGGCAAGTCCATTTCGTATCGCTCTGCCGGGACTGTCGAGTATGTGTATGATGACGCGGCGGAAGAGTTCTTCTTTTTGGAAGTCAACACGCGCCTGCAAGTAGAGCATGGCGTCACTGAGGAAGTCTGCGGCATTGATTTAGTCGCCTGGATGGTCAAGCTGGCATCCGGCGATCTGCCGCCGCTGTCGGCGCTTGCTGTTCGCCCGCAGGGGCACTCGTTTGAGGCCCGGCTGTATGCCGAAGACGCCGGGCGCAATTTTCAGCCGAGCATCGGGCGCTTAACTCATGCAAGGTTTCCTAACTCAGCACGGGTGGAGACCTGGGTTGAACCCGGCACGGAGATTACTCCCTATTACGACCCAATGATCGCCAAGCTAATTGTTCGCGGCGAAGACCGCCCACTGGCGCTGGCCGCGCTTCAGGATGCGCTGGCGCAGACGCAGCTTGCGGGCATTGAAACCAACTGGGACTACTTACGCAAAGTCTGCGCGTCCCCGGAGATGGCGGCAGGCACCGTGACAACGGCGTTTCTGGGCCGCTTCGACTACAAGCGCACGGCGCTGGAAGTTCTGGCGGGCGGGACGCAGACCACGGTGCAGGATTTTCCAGGCCGGCTCGGCTTTTGGAACGTCGGCGTGCCGCCGTCGGGGCCGATGGACAGTTTAGCCCTGCGCCTCGCCAATCGCTTGGTCGGCAACGACGACGGCGCGGCGGGCCTGGAAGTCGCCGTGTCCGGCCCAACTCTGCGCTTCGGCTGTGACGCCGTGTTCGCGCTTTGCGGCGCACTGATGGATGCCAAACTCGACGGCGTTTCCGTTCCGTACTGGCAGGCGGTTCCGGTAAGCGCGGGCGGGGTGCTGACGCTCGGCACGGCAAGCGGGCCGGGCCTGCGGGCGTACCTTGCGGTCGGCGGAGGCCTCGAAGCCGGCTCATATCTCGGCAGCCGCAGCACATTTATGCTGGGCGGCTTCGGCGGGCATGACGGCCGCGCTTTGCGCCCCGGCGATGTCGTTCACCTGGCGTCGCCCGGCGCGGGCCTGGAGCGGGCCGAAACAATTTTAGCGCCCGCACTGACACCGGCGTATTTTAACGCCTGGCGCATCGGCGTTTTGTACGGGCCGCACGGCGCACCGGACTTTTTCCAGGACGGCGACATTCAGATGCTCTTTGACACTGACTGGAAAGTGCATCACCAGTCGGACCGCACCGGTGTCCGCCTTGTCGGTCCAAAGCCGCTCTGGGCGCGGCTCGACGGCGGCGAAGCGGGCCTGCACCCGTCCAATATCCATGACAATGCGTATGCGGTCGGCACCGTAGACTTTACCGGGGACATGCCGATTTTGCTCGGTCCCGACGGTCCCAGTTTAGGCGGCTTCGTCTGCCCCGCGACAATTATTCATGCCGAGCTGTGGAAGATGGGCCAGCTTCGGCCCGGCGACACCGTGCGCTTCCAGGCCGTCACTTACGCCGAAGCCGACGCGATGGCCCGGCAGCTTGACGACGCGGTAAAGACGCTGCACTCGCCCCTGCCTGCTTTGCCTGATGCCGACCCGCAGCCCGCCGAACCCGCCATTCTGGTCTCCCATCCGGCGACTCTGAACACGCCTTCGGTTGTCACCCGTGCTGACGGCGACCGCTCGCTGCTGGTTGAGTTCGGCCCAAACGTCTTAGATTTGTCCCTGCGCCTGCGTGTTCATGCGCTGGAAGATCAGCTTCGTTTCCAGAACTTGACTGGCATCCTTGACATCACGCCCGGCGTCCGCAGCCTTCAGGTGCATTACGACACTCGTGTTCTGCCCCGCGAGGCGATGCTGGAAGCCTTGCGAGCCGCGGAGCAGGCGATTCCGGAAAAGTTGAACATCACTGTGCCGTCGCGCACCCTGCATCTGCCGCTGTCATGGGATGATCCGCAGACGCGGCTCGCTGCCGAAAAATATATGCAGTCAGTCCGGCCCGATGCTCCCTGGTGCCCGGATAATATCGAGTTTATCCGGCGCATCAACGGCCTCGGCTCGGTGGACGACGTGCAGAACATCATCTTTGACGCCAGCTACTTAGTGCTGGGCCTCGGCGATGTTTATTTAGGAGCGCCCGTTGCGACGCCGGTTGACCCTCGGCACCGGCTGGTAACAACGAAATACAACCCGGCCCGGACCTGGACCCCGCAGAACGCCGTCGGCATCGGCGGCGCGTACCTATGCATCTATGGCATGGAAGGCCCCGGCGGCTATCAGCTTTTTGGGCGGACCACCCAAGTGTGGAACACGTTCAAAAGCACCCGCGAGTTTGAGCCGGGAACACCCTGGCTGCTGCGCCCGTTCGACCAGATCCGCTTTTATCCTGTCGCCGCCGCCGAGCTGATGGAAATGCGCGATGCCTTCTCGCATGGCGAAGCGCCGCTCCTAATCGAGCCGGGCGAGTTCCGTTTCCGTGATTATCTGGCGTTCCTGGACAGCATCCAAGCCGAGACCCGGCAAAGCAAATCCCGTCAGCAGGAAGCGTTCGCCGCCGAGCGTGCCCGCTGGGCCGCCGCCGGTCAGCTCATCGGAAGCAGCACCGCCGAAGACGACGCCGTCCCGCCGCCCAACGCCCGCGTTCCCGAAGGCTGCGAAGCCGTGCCGTCCCCCATGGCTTCCAGCGTCTGGAAAGTCTTAGTGGAACCTGGTCAGCGTGTCAGCGCCGGCGAGACGCTTTTAGTGCTGTCCGCCATGAAAGTGGAATGGCTGGTGACGGCCCCGCATTCGGGAACCGTAGAAGAAGTCTTGACGAAGCCTGACGCGCTGGTCACGCACGGTCAGGCGCTGATAATTCTGCGGCGGGAGTGAGGGTCCGCCCCCAACGACATATTATGGAACCAACATCGCTTAATCTTTCTGCTCTGCGCGAGGCTTACGACGGCGGCGAAACGCCGCTGTCCGTGCTGGACCGCGTTTATTCGCGCCTTGAGGCGGGTGAACTGAACCCTGTCTGGATTTCTCTCGTGCCGCGTGAACTGGTCATGGCGCGGGCGGAACAAGTAGGGTGCAGTGACCGGGCCAAGCTGCCGCTCTACGGGGTCCCATTCGCCGCCAAAGACAACATGGATGTCGCCGGAATGGAAACAACCGCCGCCTGTCCGGCATTTGCTTACACGGCCACCGAAACAGCCACGGTCGTGCGGCGGCTGGAAGAAGCGGGAGCCATTCTGGTCGGCAAGACGAATATGGACCAGTTCGCAACCGGGCTTGTCGGGGTGCGCTCGCCTTACGGCGCGTGTTCCAGCGTCTTCGGTGCCGACTACATCTCCGGTGGGTCAAGCTCCGGGTCGGCAGTCGCCGTCGCCAGCGGCCTGGTCAGCTTTTCCCTCGGCACGGACACGGCGGGATCGGGGCGGGTTCCGGCGGCGTTCAACAATCTGGTTGGTCTGAAGCCGACACGCGGCAGCCTCAGCACGCGCGGCGTTGTTCCGGCCTGCCGCTCGCTGGACTGCGTCTCGATCTTCGCGCTCACTTCTGCCGATGCCGCCGAAGTTTGGGAGGCTGCACGTGGCTTTGACCCTGCCGATCCCTACTCGCGCCCTTCGGCAGACGCCCCCGCGCCCTGGCATGGCGGTGCATTTCGTTTCGGCGTCCCGCAGGCTGACCAGTGGGAGTTCTTCGGCGACGCCGAAGCGCAGGCGCTGTACGCAGCATCCATAGACGCGCTGACATCGCTGGGCGGCATCGCCGCCGAGTTTGACTTCCGGCCGTTCCAAGAAGCCGCCGCGCTGCTGTATTCCGGCCCCTGGGTCGCGGAGCGCCTGGCGGCCATTCAAGACTTCTTCGCGGCACACGCGGACGACATGCACCCGGTCGTGCGCGGCATCATCGGCGGGGGCGCGAAATGGAGCGCCGTGGACGGCTTTCAAGCCCAGTATCAGCTTGCCGCGCTTCGGCGTCAAACAGATGCCGTTTGGAACGACGCGGACTTGCTGCTGCTGCCGACAACAGGGACCATTTATACCCATGCAGAAGTCGAAGCCGACCCCGTGCGCTTGAACAGCAATCTTGGCTATTACACGAACTTTGTCAACCTGCTTGATCTTGCCGCCGTCGCCCTGCCTGCCGGGTTTCGGTCTAACGCGCTGCCGTTCGGTGTTTCGCTCATCGGTCCCGCACACGCGGACGCTGCTTTGCTGTCGGTCGCGGGCCGTCTGCACCGGAAGCTGACAGGCGCAGAAGACAGTGCGCCGGCGGCGACAGCGCCGCCGGGGTGCGTTTTAGTGGCCGTTGTCGGGGCGCATCTTTCCGGGCAGCCGCTGAACCGGCAGTTGACCGAGCGCGGGGCGAGGCTGACGGCCACGACACAGACCGCGGGCGGTTATCGCTTGTATGCGCTTGCCGACACAATCCCGCCAAAGCCGGGTCTGGTACGCTCGCCAGGCTTTGACGGCCCTGGCATTGAAGTGGAAGTCTGGGCGATGCCGACGCCAAACTTTGGCAGTTTTGTCACCGAAATCCCCGCCCCGCTCGGCATCGGCAGCGTAGATTTGGCCGACGGCTCCGCAGTCAAAGGCTTTGTCTGCGAGCCTTACGCCGTGGAAACAGCCACCGAAATCACCCAATTCGGCGGCTGGCGGGCGTTTCTGGCTGCTCAGCCCAAGAAGTAGGCTCCTATGACCCCTGCCGAACAGGCCGCGCCTCCGATTTTGCAGCTTGACAGACTGTGCAAGCAGTACCCGTCGAAAGACGGGCCGCTGACTGTTTTAGAGCCGACCTCGCTGACTGTCGGCGTCACCGAGCTGGTGTCCATTGTCGGCCCGTCCGGCTGCGGCAAGTCTACCCTGCTGCACATTGTCGGCGGCTTGATTCCCCCGACAAGCGGGTCGGTGCTTTTAGATGGGCGGGAAGTCTTTGAGGCGGGGGCCGAGCGCGGCATGGTCTTCCAAGCGTATACGCTGTTTCCGTGGCTGACCGTGCGCCAGAATGTCGAGTTTGGGCCGAAGCAGCGCGGCGTTAGGAAGAAAGAGCGCCGGGAAGTCGCCGAGCATTTTTTAGATGCCGTCGGCTTGACCGACTTCCGGGACCACTTTCCAAAGCAGTTGTCCGGCGGGATGCGTCAGCGGGTCGCCATCGCCCGCGCCCTGGCAAACTCGCCGCGCATTCTGCTGATGGACGAGCCGTTCGGAGCGCTGGATGCCCAGACCCGCTCGGTCATGCAGGAGCTGCTTTTAGACATCCGCCGCACGGAGCGCACGACCACGCTTTTTATCACACACGACATTGACGAGGCTGTGTTTCTGAGCGACCGCATCTTTGTGATGACCGCCCGGCCCGGACGCCTTAAAGCCGAGATTGTTCTTCCCTTCGGCTCCGACCGTGATCCTTCGCTCCGCACTTCTCCTGAGTTTTATCAAAAACATGCCGAGGTCTACGACCTGCTGACCGCC
The DNA here is from genome assembly GCA_964241935.1 of uncultured Armatimonadales bacterium. Taxonomy (GTDB): domain Bacteria; phylum Armatimonadota; class Armatimonadia; order Armatimonadales; family Capsulimonadaceae; genus JANXMY01. The sequence goes on along the minus strand of CAXSZN010000027.1, from coordinate 7,650 downwards.
GAGCGCCGCGCTGTTGTGGAACACGAGCTTAACAGAAAGCGCTGATGAGGGGCAAAATCAGGTAAGATAGCAGTCTGTCTGCCTGGCTTTTGAGGGTTCTGTCCATGAAAATCATCCGCGCCTTTGTTCTGCTGCTCCTTGCCGCCGCGCTCGCTTTTGGTTTGCATCCGCTGATCGCGCAGATTGCGCTCCCCGCGCCGCCTGCTGCGCCGCC
>CAXSZN010000027.1:0-7336 GCA_964241935.1 uncultured Armatimonadales bacterium | reverse complement strand
GTTTGCATCCGCTGATCGCGCAGATTGCGCTCCCCGCGCCGCCTGCTGCGCCGCCGGCTCCCGTGTCCCGCGCCGAAGCCGACCGCCATTACGCCGAGAAGTCGTATGCGCTGGCTCTGCCGGAGTATCAAACTCTGCTGGGGGCTGCGCCGCCCAAATCTTCCAATCGCACGGAGCTTGAGTACCGGATCGCCGTGGCCCTGGGCGCGTCGCAGCAGTGGGACGCGGCGGTCGCGGCCTGGGCGGCGTTTCTGGCCGCGCACCCAAGCGAGCCGCTGTGGACGGCGCGGGCGCACTACCAGCGCGGCCTGCTGCTGAACGTCATCCCGCATCAAGGCTACCAAGTCGGCACGCGCCTTTACCGTGGCTCGGATTATCCCCACACGACTGACGCCGAGAAGCCCGAATACGTCTGGCTTCAGCAGGACGACACGCAGGCAGCGCTGGCGGATTTTGAGCAGGCCGCTGTGGACTATGACAAAGCTGCTGACGCGCAGGCTCCGACAGCTTACGCGGGCGAAAAGACCGACTTATACTTTGACCTGGCCCGTTTTCTGCAAAGTACGCAGTCCTGGGGCAGCGATGATGACTGGAAGGCAGCAAAAAAGATCAACTGGGCTATTGATACCCACCTGCCGTATGACCCCAAATGGCCGCAGCCGAAGAAGATTTTGTACCTGCTGGCGCGTATTCCGACCCTGAACCCGGCGGACACGCACATTCTGGTGCTGGCGGAGCTTGCGCGTGGGCTGTATGTCGCGCAGGCGCACAACGGCTGGGCGAAATCCGAGTATGTCGTGCCGCCCGGACACCCCGAAAAAGGCGTGTACAAGATTACTCAAACTTTGCCGTACTTTCTGCTGGACCCGCTGGCGATCTTGACCCACATCGCCGACGCTTATCCCCATGACCCGCAGGCGCCGCAAGTTCGGCTGATTGTCGCCCAGTGGACCGAGCGGGCGGGGGACTACGTCGGAGCGCTGCGTTTGTACCGCGCTCTTGTGGCCCGGTATCCCGCCTCCAAGTGGGCACCGGACGCCGAGCAGGCGATCCAGGGAATTCAGCGGTCTACGGTCACCCTCAGCTCGCCCGGCCCGCAGCCCGCCGGCAAAGCCGCAGTAGTCAACTTGGAAAGCCGCAATCTCCAAACAATCAGCTTGCGGGCGTATCAAGTGCCGCTCCAAGCTGTCCTGTCGGCACCCGGCAAGCTGGAAAACGCCAACGGTAAGCTTTCCGATTTTACGCGCAATTTCGGCTCCATTGAAGCCGCTGAGAAACTGGGTCCAAAAGTTGCGGAATGGACGCAGGTGACGGGCGACAAAGGGGTCTTTGAGCCTTATTCCAACACCCTGCCGACGCCGCTCTCACAGACCGGCGCATATTTAGTGGTCGCAGAAGGGCAGGACGGCAAAGTCCGAGCGGCCACGGTGGTGCTGGTCAGCGACCTCGCGGTGATGAAGAAGACCGACAAAGACAATGTCCTGTGCTTTGTCGCCGACGCCCGCTCCGGCCATCCTGTGCCGGGCGCAGACGTCATTGTTCGTCAGCTTTGGAACGTCGGCGGTGTCGAGTATGTTCAAGTCGGGCGCGGCACGACCGATGCCGACGGGATGCTTTCGGTGCCGACGGTCAAGCAGCAGCAGAATGTCCAGACCGAAGCGTTTGCCGCCGCGCCGGGCGAGCGCTATGCCCTGACCGGGCAGGGCTATTGGTACGATTACAACAACAGCAGTGACACGCGGGACGAGATCAAAGTGTATGCGTACACCGACCGGCCGGTGTATCGCCCGAAGCAGAGCGTCTACTTCCGGCAGATGCTCGTCCGACGCGCCGGGGGCGGCTCGGATTACGCCCCGCTTGTGGGCGCACAGGTGCATGTGACTATCAATAGCCCCAAAGGCGACCTGGTTTATGACGAGACGCTGACATCGTCCATGTTCGGCACGGTCAGCGGCACGTTCGCCCTGCCGGACGGCGCGGCGCTCGGCGAGTACAATGTCAATGCGGAAGTCGTGCCTGAAATGAATAACGCCTACACCGACGGCGGCAGCAAGTTCCGGGTGGAAGAATACAAGCGGCCCGAGTATGAAGTTCGCGTCACGCCGTCCACGACGCAGGCGCGGTTCGGCGACAAAGTGACGGCGTCAGTCCAAGCCACCTACTACTCCGGCCCGCCGGTCGCCGGGGCCAAAGTTTCCTACAAAGTGTTCCGCAGCCCGTACTACCCCAGCTACCGGTTCCCGCAGCCGTATGACTGGTATTACCATGCCGACGACGGCGCGTACACCAACCAACATGCCGACCAGGGCGAGATTATTTCGCAGGGCAGCGGCGTCACCGACGCGCACGGCATCCTGTCCGTGACATTTACCGCCGCCAAAGGCACGCGGGGCTATTCGGGCGACTATGCGTATACAATCATGGCGGATGTGACAGACGCTTCGCGCCGCCAGATTTCCGGCGAGGGAGTCCTGCATGTCACCAACCAGGCGTTTGATGCCTACTTGAACGTCCCGAACGGCTTCTACAAGCGCGGCGACAAGGTGCAGGTGGAGCTGCGGACGCAGAACGCCGACGCGCAGCCGGTGCAAGCGACCGGCCAGCTTTCGGTCATCCGCCAGACGTGGGACAACAACAAGACCGTGGAAGCCACGGTGCATACCGAAGATCTAACCACGGATGCCGACGGCAAAGCGTTCACGACTTGGCAGTCGGACAGCGACGGCTCGTACCGAATCGAGTTCCGGGCCAAAGACAAGTTCAGCCAGGACGTTGTCGCGACGGCTCCCGTCTGGATTGCCGGGGATGAGTTCGACCCGCGCCAGTTCCATACCGGCGGCATCACGATCCTCACCGACAAGACCACTTACGAGCAGGGCGAAACCGCGCACCTTTTGATTGTCAGCGACCAGCCCGATACCTGGGTGCTGCTGACGTCGGAGACCGGCAGCCAGATTTTGACCCGGACGCTGGTCCATGTGCCGGGCCGGGCAAAGACGATTGATGTCCCGATTGTCCGCGCCGACGTTCCCAATTTCGCGTTCGGCGCTGCCGCCGTGCGCGACTACCAGTTCTACCGCTGGCAGCAGGAAGTGTTTGTCCCGCCGACCCGCCAGTTCCTGCACCTGGCCGTCTCGGGCGACAAAGCCGAATACAAGCCCGGTGATGTCGGCACGTTCCATGTCGCCGCCACAGATTATCTGGGCCGTCCCGCATCCGCCGAAGTCTCGCTGGCCGTTGTCGATTCGTCGGTGTTCTACATCCAAAAAGAATACGCCCCCGATGTCCGTCTGTTTTATTACGGCCAGCGCCGAAGCATTAATGTCCAGCTTGATTCGTCCGACAGCAGCCGCGTAGACACCGCGAACGAAAACGACGCGCCGCTCACCGACTTCCATCCGCACGGCATCCATCTGCCGCTATCAGGCCGCTTGCTGGGAGAATGGGATTACCCCTACTACGGTTACTATGGCCCCATCCGCTTAGACTACGCCACGCCGTATGGCGTCAGCCGCATCTATGCCTTGCAGGCCAACAACTCGCTTTACGATAAAGCCGTCTACCGCTTCAACAATGACGGGCGAACTCAGTTCGGCGTTGGCGGTTTTGCTGGGGCTGGCTTCGGCGGAGCATCTCGGCACGGTGTTCGTGTTTCTGCGACGCGTGCAACCGCGCCAATGGATACGCAGACGGATCAGATTGTCACGGCAACGGATGAGAAGCGGGAAAAATCGCAGCCGAACAGTCTGTATCAGTCGTCCGGGCTGCTGAACTACAGCGGCGGCAATCCCTATGCGCCGGTGGCTGTGCGCCGCAACTTCTCCGAAACGGCGTTCTGGACGCCCGCCGTCGTCACAGATAAAACCACCGGCACAGCCACGCTGACCGTCCATTTCCCGGACACGCTGACAACCTGGAAAGCCACGGCACGCGGCCTCACGGCGGGCGTTCTGGTCGGCTCCGGCAGCGCTTCGGCGATCACAAACAAGCACCTGCTCGTGCGCCTGGAAGCCCCGCGCTTCTTTGTGGAGCGCGACCAGGTGACGCTCAGCGCGATTGTCCGCAACGACCTGGCGACCGCAAAATCCGTGCGTGTGAGTTTGGCGGCGGCAGGCGGAGTGCTGGAAGAACCTGCCGGAACCCCTCCCGCTCGTTCCTCGCTCCCTCCCCTGTTAGGGAAGGGCTTAGGAGGCGTCAGGAACAGGTTGGCAGACACATTACCCTCCGGCAATTCTTTGCTGCCCTTCCCTAACAGGGGAGGGAGCGAGGAACGAGCGGGAGGGGTTCCTAATGCCTTCACCCCGCAACTCATCACCGTTCCCGCGCACAGCGAGAAGCGAGTGGATTGGACGGCGCATGTCACCGGAAACGGGCTGGCGACGGTGAAGATGACGGCGGAAACGAACGAAGAAAGCGACGCCGTCGAGCAGTCCTTCCCGGCGCTAACTTACGGCGTCCAGAAGTTCACAACAGCGAGCGGCGTTTTGCAGGCGGACCAAAGCGAAGCCAAACTGACCGTCACGCTGCCGAAAGAACACAAAGCGGGCAGCGCGGCGCTGCTGGTGCAGATCAATCCGTCACTGGCCGCCACGGCGCTGGACGCCCTGCCGTACCTCGCCGACTACCCGTATGGCTGCGTCGAGCAGACGCTGGACCGCTTTCTGCCGTCGGTGATGGTCGCGCATACCCTGCGCGATGCCGGGGTCAATTTAGACACGCTGCATCAGCGGGCGATAGCGCTTCAAGCGCGGGAAGCCGCCGGAACGCCGTTCGGGCAGGCCGCGCCGACAACGCCTGACACCGATGAGACCGGCTATACGTATCCGGCGGGGACGCCCGGCGTGATGAAGACCGCCGCGCTGGCTGCAAATCTATGGCACACGGACCGCTGGACGAATCCCGTGTTTGACCCGGCGCGATTGCAGCAGATGACCGACGACGGCCTGAGCCGGCTGGTCTCCATGCAGCAGGGAGACGGCGGCTGGGGCTGGTGGGGCGGCAGCCAGGCGTCCGACGCTTACCTGACCGGCTACGTCGTTTACGGCCTGGCAACAGCGAAAAGCGCGGGCGTTGCCGTGCCGCCGGACGTGCTGGCGCGAGGATATGCCTGGCTGGCACGCGATGTGAAAGACCGGGACGACGAAAAGAACGATGACCAGCGTGACCTAGCCGTCTGGGAGTCGTTTGCGCTGTCATCGGACCCGGCGGCGTTTCCGGTCCCCGCCCGGCACGTCGTCACGCTGGCGTTTGCTAATCGGGACCGGCTTTCGGCCTACGGGCAAGCCCTGCTGGCGCTGACTTTGCAAAACTTGGGCAGCCACGACAAAGCGGCGGTCGTCTGCCGCAACCTGCGGAACACGGCCCGGATTGACGCCGAAAACGGCACCGCAAGCTGGAAGCCCATAGACCGTTACTGGTGGAACTGGTACAACGACGATGTCGAGACCGACGCCTGGGCCTTGAAAGCCTATGTCGCGGTTTTGCCCCAAGACGACTTAACGCCGATGCTGGTCAAGTGGCTGGTGCAGAACCAGCGCGGCAGCCGGTGGAACACGACCAAAGAAACCGCGACGGCGATTTTTGCGCTTTCCGACTACATCAAGGCTAATAACGAGCTGGCCCCGGATTATACCGTCCAAGTCGCGCTCGGCGACAAGCTCACGCGGACGTACAAGATCACCCGCGACAATGCCCTGCTGTTTGACAATCAGTTTGCCGTTCCCGATGCGTTGCTGACGGACGGCAGCCAGACCGTCACGCTCACGAAAAGCGGCAGCGGGCGTTTGTACTATTCCACGTCCCTGCAATACTTCACTACCGAAGAAAACATTGCGGCGGCGGGAACCGAGCTGAAAGTCCAGCGGCGCTACTTCAAGCTCACCCCCAAGACCAAGTCCGCCAAAGACTACGAAGGCGGTACGTTTAACGTGCTGGATTACACCCGCACCGAGCTTGCCGACGGCGCTTCCCTGCAAAGCGGCGACATGATTGAAGTGGAGCTTGTCTTGGACAGCAAGAACGAGTACGACGACTGCGTGTTTGAGGACATGAAGCCTGCCGGCTGCGAGCCGCTGGACCTGCGCTCCGGCGAGCGTTACGGCGACGGCCTTTGCTCCAACATGGAGCTGCGGGATACCAAAACCGCGTTTTTCGTGGACCATCTGCCGCAGGGGACGCGCGTCCTGCGCTACCGGCTGCGGGCTGAAGTCCCCGGCGCGTTCCATGCCCTGCCGAGCAATGGCTACGCCATGTACGCGCCTGATGTCCGTGCCCTGTCAGACGGCTGGCATGTCACTGTCGGCGACGGCGCCCAGGAAGCCGCCGTTACTCTTCCCGGAACGACGGCGGGACATGCGGGAGAGCGTTAGGAAGAGTCCGCACGCTTGGTGCGTCTGCTTCGGCTGTGACGGCCTGGAGGTAGTTTTTCCAGGCTTTTTTGCCTTGCCGCACGGCGTCCTGCGCCCGGCGCTGCGCTTCGGGATCGTGCGGTCTGTGACGGGCCGCCAGCAGCGCACCGTCATGGTAAGCCCGCGCCAGGTGCAGCGCCGCTTTCGCCTGCTCAAATCTTGCCTGCTCAAAGTCGCCGCTCTGGACTTCGCTCATTGCTGCGTTTTTCCTTCCATCTTTGCTGCTTTCATCTTTGCTGCTTTCAGCTTCGTCACTTGCATGGTTTGCTGTTATGCACAAATCATGCCAACGTCAACGGGGGCGAAAGAGCACGGCTGAAAGGCTTTCTGAATGATACTAATTGCCCGTGCGCGGGTAACATGCTGACGGGAACAAAACAGAATGCCAGAAACTCAGCTTCTTGCCGACTCGAACCAGATTTCAGAGCGAACCAGCTTCCAGACCAGCGCCGCCTGGGCGCCGGAGCTTCAGCTTGGCTCCGATGTCGCAATGTGCTACGGGATTGACCCGACGCTCGCGGAACGTATCGCGGGCTGGAAGGCGCAGGGGTACCGAGTCCATGTCATGACCGGCGTGTCGTGGGGCGAATATCAAGATTATCTATATGGCCGCTTTGACGGCGTCAGCCATGTGGATGAAGCGCAGACGGAGCGCAGCGGGCACAAAATCTCGCACGGTGGCGACGTGTACTATATGTCGCCCGGCGAGAGCTTCGGCAGGTTTCTGTCGCAGGGAGTCAAGCGGGCGCTTGATGCCGGGGCGGAAGGCATCCATCTGGAAGAGCCGGAGTTCTGGGTGCGGGCCGGCTGGAGCCAGGGCTTCCGGCGCGAATGGAAAGCATACTACGACGAAGAATGGATTGCGCCGGACACCTCGCCCGACGCTCAGTACCGGGCGTCTCAGCTTAAATACTACCTGTACCGGCGGG
>CAXSZN010000026.1:0-61869 GCA_964241935.1 uncultured Armatimonadales bacterium | reverse complement strand
GGATGGTGGCCAGGTCCGGCCCGACTAGGCTACCGCAAAGCGGACAACACCGCCCCGACCTCGGCCAACGACCGGCGCATCCTCGTTCCCCACCAGGTCGCCGGACCGCTGGTGACTCAGGCTTTCTCCCTCTACGCGACGGGGCAGTATTCGCTGCAATCGCTGTGCCGGAAAATGCAGATGCTCGGCCTGTGCAGCGTCACGGGCGGGAAGGTGACCGCGACGTCCATGAGAAAGATGCTCGGCGATCCCTTCTACTTTGCTCGCGCGAGATACAAGGGCCAGATGCGTGCCTGGAAGCACGCGCCGCTGACCGACGAAGCGACGTTCCGGCAGTGCCAGCTTGTCCTCGCCCAGCACAATGGCTATGCTGACCGGATGAGAAAGCACGAGTTCTTACTGGCCGGCCTGGTGCGCTGCGGCCTGTGCGGGGCGACCTACACTGCGTCCGTGAACGCCGAAAAAGGCAAGGCCTACTACCACTGCCCGCTGAACCGGGGGCATCCGCACTCGAATATCGGGCAGAACGTGGCGACCGAGACGCTGGACGCCCAGGCCGAAGCGCTGATGGAGCACGTCAGCTTCGACCGCGACGCCGTAGACTACATCGTCGGCAAGGCGCGGGCGCTGCTGGCGGCAACCCATGAAGACGTGGACGAGAAGCGGCGCGAGGCGCTGGCGCAGAAAGCCAAAACGGAGAACCGCCGGCAGCAGCTCGAACTGAAGTATCTGGACGACGAGGTGACGCAGGACATGTACCGTCGCCAGTCGGAGGCATTGGAAGACGTTCTTGGGGCGCTGTCGCTGGAAGTCGCGCGGCTGGACCTGAGCCGGGACACGAACATCGGGCTGTTCGAGCAGCTGATGCGGATGTCCACCGGCTTTCAGGCGGCCTTCGCGTCCGCGCCGCCGGCATTGCAGCGGGTCTACCTGTCGCTTTGCTGGGAGACGATCGTCGTGCGGGACCGGCAGATCGTCGAAGCGGTCCCGACGCCCCCGATCGGCATGGCGCTGAAGATGACGGCCAGCCGGACGGAAGTCGCTGAGCGGGGGCCGGACGCGGGCACAAAAAAATCCCTGAGCCTTCATGCCGCCGGAAGCGCCGGTCTCAGCAGCGGGGCTGCACAGAGTGGCGAGGCGGTTATAAATTCTCAGGGATGGCTGCCCAGTCCTTCGGATTTTCTAACGCTACTTCAGAATTCGGGCTATTGGGACCGCACGCGTCAGCTCCTAACGTTAGACAGAGAGTGTGCTTCCTGATATAAGTCAGGCACGGCACAGCCGAACATGCACCCAGGAGGAACTTCCGTATGCCCCTCGTCACTCTTACGCTCTGGAAGCAAATATCCGATTATGACGGAAAAGCAGAGCGCCTGATCCCGCAAATCCCCGACATTGTTTCCGAATGCCTTCCTGCATCAATCCAAACGGTCACGTAAAGCCCAATGAGGTCGAAGTGGAAGTCAAGTTCCACTCGCCACTCGATTTGGGAACTCCCGATTTGACGCTCACGATTCTCGCGAACGACTATCCCTAGCGGAAGCGAGACCTGGACGAGTGGACCGACAAGCTGACGGAGAAGTTCAAGGAGGCGGTTACGAACTCGGGCTTCATCGAAGTTTGGGCCGGTGTCTGGATACTGCTCGTACCCAGAGCCTGGCGAGAGTTCATGATCCCCTGATAGCAAAGTCAGCCCCGACTACAATGCGCCGCGCATGTTAAGAGCCAGTCCATAGGACTGGCTCTTTTTTCATTCGGCATCCGCTGGCGAGACTTCCGCTTCTCGCTTCTTTCGCTCCTCTTCAGCCATCCATATGGCCTGCCGAGCCAATATGGCAGCCAGGCCGTCCAAGAACTTGAGGCTTCCCTCATGCAGTTTGAAATACCGCTTCCGGCCGCTTTCCAGGTCCATCTGCATATCCCTTCAGTTACGGATAGGCAAAGAGGATAGAAAATATTAGGATGCCTTGGAATTTAGGCGCGTAAATCAAGAGGCTGGGTAGGCAATGCAATATATCGTTTCTTAGGACGGGGAATATCCTCGTTCAGCACGAACATGAGAACTGGGATGCGCGCGTAATAAACAAGAAGCCATACCGACAGTGCGCTGCTTTCCGAGATCCCGTAGTAATATTCGAGAACGTCATGGTACTTGCAAACACGTTCAAGCTGCAATTTTTTGAAAAGCAGATCGATTTTCTCGTCCGTAGGCATCTCGCCATACACCAAATATCCCTTCGATATATTGGTAGTCCTATGCAGAAAATATAACCCTCTGACAATTTTTTCTGAAACTTTCATAATTTCTTCCAGCATTCCACCTACGTCCACTCGCACCGCTCGCGCGCCAGTCAGTATTCCCAATTCGGTTGAAATTTCAGTTTCCGCCATCATGCCGAGCATACGGTCTTTAAATTGACCATTATTCCGCACGTATGCCCGACGGGTCTCATCTTGCTCAAAGACCATTTTCGCGGCCATGCTTACGTCAGCACTAAGGGTGCTCAACATTAAAGCAACCTTCTGCTCAGAACCCGATATTGACCGATTGCAAGATCTACACGAAGGAACGACTTCTGATTCTCCTCGGCGCTCTTTAGGAAAAAATGTCCGGGCAACGACATGCTCCTTTTCAGGAGCTTCAACCCATTCACCACAATAAGCGCATTGGCTTGACGTCATCTTAGCCATCAGGCAGTTTTCATATTCGCCCACTATACCACCTAGTTCGCGCCAGATAGCCAAAAGTCCATTTGCGTTAAGGATAGACACTTGACCCTTATGGGATTCATAACTCCTTTTAACCTGTTGAAGTGGCAATGGAAAAAGAGGCGCGACGCGGGAAAAAGTAAAAGGCCCCAGCAATGGGGCCTTTTACTCTGACGGTTGGGCGCATTTTCAAGAATGTTGCATACGCGCAATCGTGGCTGCCCTGTCCTTCGGAGTTTATAACGTTCTTTCAGGACTTATCCTATTGGCGCCGCGTCGAACAACTTTTAAAGCAACTGGGTTAACTTTGTCGAGACGGTTCAACCCTATCCCTCTTATTTTAACGTCTTGCATCCGGCCAGATAACCCGCTAAGTTAGCAATAACTCATCAATCGAGATGAGTTCCGACCTTTGAAGGAGAAACGTATGAACGCGAACGTCAAGCAGCTTCCCGGCGGGTCAGCACCTGCAGGAACCCTGGGGAACACTCCAGATCCCAAGAACCTCGCGGAGACCATTCACCGTCCCGCCGTCCAGGAGCTTCGGAACGAAGGAGCCAACCGTGGCCTCAACACAAGCACCCATACCGTGCGTGCCGGAGACATCTGCCCCGCCCAAGGCACCCGCGCCGCAAGCGGTTTCGTCAGCTCCTTCGCCTGAGCCCCCGGCGCCGGCAACTCTGTTCGCCGCTCTCAGCGCGGAACTTCCCGAACGGTTTCCCAAAACCTTTCATTGGAAATGCGGCTGCTCAAAAACCGGATTTCCAGGATGCCCGGACATCAAGCACTTTCTTGAACGAACGTACCTGGCGATCCTTGATTTTCATCAGCTTGCAGCATCAGCCGAACAAGGAGCCGTGATGACGGGCGATTCGGGACAGGACCAGCTGCTCCGCATTGAGAGCTTTTCACCGGAGCGCCGCGAGCTTTTTGACAGCGACGTGCTGAAGGCACTCCAGTTGCTAAAAAGCTGTGGCGTGAAGCTAGGGAACTAGCATACTGCCCGAGGTATTTCATACCTCGGGTTTTTTTAATTCGCGATCCGCGCGTCTTCACTTACCTCTACGGCCTTTCGCATTCTTACGAATTCTTTTCTGCCGGCCGCCGGAGCGCAAGGCAGCACTGGGAAATCGGGTTGCGGTTTACCGAGTTGTGGCGCCGGACCGCATGAGTTCCGCGCTCGGTCAAGAAAGGGCCTCAGACCCGCACGGGATTCAAACCGTTTTTACAGGGTAAGAAAAGGGATTGCGAACTGATCGTTTTACTATGCCCCACGTCGCCGAACATTTTGCGAACGCTGCCGAAAATTCCACCGTATTAGAGGGGGTATTACAAGGGCATATTTTTACCACACAGTCAGTAACCTTAACAGAAAAGGTGAGCGCCACCGTAAAACCATTTCATATGATCACCACAAGCTAATATAAAGTATTATTTCATGCCTAGAGACTAGCTGGTAAGGATAGTCTTTAGGCATTTGAAAGATTTTTGACTCCCTCCGCATTCCGGATCTTGAGTGATATGACATCGTGACTAGCGGTAACAGTTAGGCCGCAAGTTGATCCTTGATAATAACGAACTTGTTCGTTATTATCTTTGCATGGATAATACAAGAATAAAAAGTTCCGGTCGTCCCCGTTTGAGTGGTACGCCCCGACTTGATCGAAATGCCATATTGATGGCCGCCCTAGAGCTAATGTCATCTGAACGGGATCTCAGTCTTCGCCGGATAGCTGCGAAACTGCAGACCGGACCGGCGTCGCTGTACGCGTATTATGCCAACACTACCGAATTGTACGCGGACGTCGTCGATAGATTGTTCGGCTCAGCCAGTAGCGAGAATAATTTCTCCGAATCCCCCCTAACGATCACCGCCCTGCTCTGGTCGTACAGCTGCTTGCTGGTCCGGTATCCCCAGCTAGCGCGATCGGCAGTCGTATTGCGCCCCTCGGGAAAGAGTTACCTGAAGTTCGTCGATCAGTTGTTGAAGATGCTTTTAGACGGAGGCGCGAGCAAACGCCAGGCGGCTTGGGGAGTTGATCTGCTATTGCTATACGCGACTTCAATCGCCGCCGAGCATAGCTATGATCATCGCGATTCTGTCAAGGCCTTTAACGCGGCATTGTCCCGACATCCCCTCAGTTACCCTAATATCAGCTGCGTAGGAAGCGCATTGATGGACGGATCGCCGCGCCAACGCTTTGATTGGGCCGTCGGCATGCTGCTGTCCGGGATTATGGCGGAACACCTTGCTTAAGCATTTAGAGGACATAAGTAACTACGTCACCATGGAACATTATCCAATAGCTATCATCGGCGGCGGCCTGAGCGGACTGACCGCGGCGCGCGTGCTCCAGGTAAACGGCATTAAGTCGGCGGTATTCGAACTGGAAACGGATCGCAATGCCCGTATGCAAGGCGGCATGCTCGACATCCATGCGGAAACCGGGCAACGGGCCCTGCGTGCCGCCAGGCTATATGGGGAATTTCTGCAGAATATACATCCCGGCGGCGAAGCCATGCGCATACTGGACAGGCATGGCACCGTGCTACGCGACGAACGCGATCACGGCCAGCTAGAGCGGCCTGAGATCAAACGGGGAACCCTTCGCGACCTTCTGCTTGACTCGCTTGATGATGGAACCGTGCGTTGGGGCAGCAAGATCGCCGCCGTTAAGTATGCCCGGCACAATGCGGCAGCAAAGTACGAGGTGGAATTGGCTGATGGAAACGCGTTTACTGCCGACCTGCTGATTGGTGCGGACGGCGCCTGGTCCAAAGTGCGCCCGCTGGTCTCGCAGGCGTTCCCCTCCTATAGCGGCATTTCCTTTGTGGAAGTGGACCTGTTCAACGCTGACGCTCGGCATCCGGCCGAAGCGGCGGCGATGGGTGCCGGCATGCTGTTCGCTTTGGGCGGCGAGACCGGCATTCTCGGCCACCGGGAGTCCGATGGCAGCTTGCACGTTTACCTTGGCCACCGGGCGAATGAAGACTGGCTGGACACGATCGATTTTTCTGGAATCCAGACCTCCAAGCGGGCTATTCTAGAATTGTTGGACGGATGGAACGACGCTCTGAGGGGAATGATCTCCAACGCCGATACGCCGCTCGTTCCACGGCGCATCCACGCGTTGCCGATTGGCCATTCGTGGCCGCGCGTACCAGGCGTAACTCTGATGGGCGACGCTGCCCACCTCATGTCCCCCTTTGCGGGCGAAGGCGCCAACCTGGCCATGTTTGACGCGTCCGAACTTGCCCTGTCGATTGCTGGTCAGCCTGACAACGTCGAAGCGGCTTTGGCCGCGTACGAAACCGGGATGTTCGCGCGTTCTGCCGCGTCAGCAAGGGATTCAGCTGCAAGCCTGGAGACGATATTCGCGCTGGACGCTCCCAAGGGACTGCTTGCCATGTTTGCCGGCTTTGACGGTTCGGATGCCGTGGAAGCCACCAAGCCTCTTGATCCGGACTCCTCGTCGGCGAGCTAACTGCGATTTCTACCGCTGGCATTCGCAAACTTACAGACGAACGCTTTGGCGTTGGCCGCATCGGCTTATCCGATCTGGATCACCCACGCTGTCTTGTTGCCGTGACCCTAGTTAATGATGCCTTCCGGATCGGGCACGATGCGATCGTAGACGAACACATCAATACGGTCCTTCGCCGCAAGCAAAGCGCAGACGTTTCCATTCAAAACAAAAATACGGCTGCGCGCTGCGGTTGAAGGTTTTCCCTATCTCCAGATCCGCTTCATGGTTTAGCGCTTGAACCTGACGGGAAACGGCCTGCTGCCAGCCCGGCATTCGGGCTACGTACCGATTAACCCGTTGTAGTACGCTGCGAAATTATTGCTAGCAGTGTAGATTTGTATCATTTTTCAAGAAATAGACCTAAGGAGCCTATTCAATGACAAGGTTAACCAGGAGGTCTGTGTGTCTAACTGGTGAATGGCTGGAGCAGGTGGAGTTTCCGGAGCTTATGGCGAAGCAGGCACGTAAGCTGCTAGGAATGACAGCATGACAACCCTGCCGCGCTACACACTATTTCTTTAACGGATTGAAAAGCCGCTACCTGTTCAGTCACAACCTGTTTTCACGCGCGGCCTGGAACATCGTCTGGACCTTCGGGCTGAAACCCAGGCTGCGGGCCAGCGACGCGTCGACTTGTCCTTTCCAAGGATTGGCGAGCGGCTCGGCCGACGATTCAAAGGCGGGGTCCACGAGCCTGACCATCTCGTATATGCTGACCGACGCGTCGTCGGCGATATTGACCGTTTTGCCGTCCATCGCGCCGTCCAACGCCATAGTAATTATGGTCGCGATGTCCTCGTGATGGATCACGCTGAACCGTTGCGCCGGATGAAGGCCCATAGCCGCTACGTGCGGAACGATCGATCCGATGTGCCCGTCGCCGTCGCCGTACACGAACGGGAAGCGTATGACGCTCCAGTTCAACCCGCTTTGGCGCAGCTCCTTTTCAGCGGCCACCTTGCTGGAGGGATAGGCCGCTGCCGCCCCGGTCGGGTCGTCTTCGCGGGCCGGGCGCGAAAGATTGTCGCTGTACACGTTCGACGTGCTGGCCATGACGAATCTGGCGGCAGGGTTGGCTTCCTTGGTAGCGGCGATCAGGTTCTTCGTGCCGCCAAGGTTGACTTTCCAGATCTCATTCTCGTCCTGGGTGCGGAAAACGGCGGCCAAATGGATGATCGCGTCGGCGCCGCTTACGGCTTTCTTCAGCGACTCCGCGTCGTCCAAGTCCCCTTCGATCTCCGTGACCCCCGCCGGCAGCTCCTTTCCCGGCCGAACCAATCCGAAGCATTCGGCGCCGGTCGCGGCCAGACGCTTGAGCAGGCGCGATCCTACCAGGCCCGTTCCTCCGGTAACTAAGATTTTCATACGGGTATCGTTAAGGCTTGCAATTCGATCCGGCGTCATCAAGCATGAGCATTGCGGCAAGGTGCGGTCGAGAGGCGCCGGAAGATGAGCCGTTTGTCGTTCATGGCTTGAGAACCTAAGCCGGCAGCGCGGGATTGTAGATGACTTCCCACAGATGGCCGTCCGGATCCTTGAAATATCCCGAGTAGATGCCCCACGGCCGCTCGTGGGCGGCGTCGGTCAGTACGGCCCCGGCAGCTTTAGCAACGCCAAGCAGCCGGTCGACTTCGGACCTGTTGGCAACCAAGTGGCCGAGGCTGAATTCGGTCGAAGCCGGTTCCAACATTTTTTCGTTAGCATCCTTCGCGAGTTCGGAGCGCGGATACAAAGAAAGGATGAGGCCCCCTCCTAGCTCGAACATCGCCGCGGCACCGGCCGGCTGAGCGGCATTCCCTTTGAACTCCGTTCCAATTATTCCTTCCGTCCTGAAGCCGAGACCGTCACGGTAAAATTCCATCGAGCGTTCCGGGTCGGCTACGGCCAAGGTGATGACATGTATGCGGGGCTCCATGCTCATAGCTAGTAAATAAGCTTATCCCGATATTAGCAAAATTACGAGGAACCCGTAGCTTACTAGTACTGTGTCCTTATATAGATATTTATCAAAAAATAGGCTTTTATAGCCTATTTTAAGTCGTGGCTGCCCAGTCCTTCCGAGTTTATAACTTTACTCTGGGACAGCGCGTACTGGGACCTGATGCGGCAGCTTCTTTTGATCGTTCCATCGTAAATCTTATCAAGTTTAGTTCTTGACGCAAATAACTCAGCAGTGGAACAATAAGTGAACCCAATCTCTCAAAGGAATTTGAGAGATTGGGTTCACGATATTTGTGTATCTATCTCGCATCTTCCGATTTTAGTCACATACGGCCTCAGCGTTATTGTGTTGTATTCTACGAAACACCGTAAATAAACGATATCAAAAACATTTTCAACCTTATTGAAAAACGGTATTTGACTGCCGGTTGCTTAGGGATTGCACTGTTTGGAATAGCCGCCGACCTGATTGGGCAGCAGTTGCCATCCGTTTCCAATGCTGCATTAGGTGCTACGCCGTTTTGGGACGACATACTTCCTGCTGTCATTAGCGTTGCGATAGCAACGCTGCCGCTTTTGATTCTTATCGAACATAGAAAGACGGCAGAACTAAGGCTGTGGTTGCTTCTAGCAACCGAAGTATCTGCGGCCGTCACATCACGCGACGTTGCAAACGGCCTTCTCTTGGGCAACTGTGGTCGTTCATATTACGGAGCCATGGGCTGCTCTGCCGTACAAGGAGACGCGCTGACATTCTTCTTCCTGATAAGTGGGATGCTTCAGTGTGCGGGTTTATACCTGATTGTCACAAGCGGTAAGAATATTGGAAGGAGCGGCATTCCGAAATTCAAACGGTTCATGTTTATCCTAATCACCGTCCTCTATGGCCTAGTTGCTCTTTTTGGAAATGATCCATTTGGATTTCTGTGAATGCCAATCTAGCTTGCGGCACCATGACAAAGAAGTTTCTTGCTCCCTTCAGGTACGGGAACTTGAAAACATCCAGCCAGAGGACGTGTGATCGCGGCAATCACTATCGCGGACGGCGTAAGGCCAGAAGTGCGCCCAGAATCAGCAGCCCGCCCAAGCTCTGCCATGTGCTAAGTTCGGGCACCGGAGTCCAGGCACTTCTTACGTGCCATCGCTCCCAAGAACGGCTTGCCCCGTACTTGTCCGTAGCTCCGCCAAAAAGCTGATGGGATCTCAACTGTCAGTATCAGAAGTGGCGGCTTCCTGACGTTTCCGCGCTTCCTCGTGCTGCATCCAGGCGATCTGCTGCACGAACAGCAAGGCGACCCTGTCAAGGAACTCTTCATTGCCTTTAACGCCAATGGGACCCATCTTTTCCATGGCATTTTTTAGCACGTCAATTGGAACAGATTTTCCTGTAAGTTCTTTCCTCATTAGTTGTCGCTATGAATAAGCGACAAGAGTAGCAATAAACGGAGCAAAGTAAATTGAATCTCTTCGGGTGTCATTCTCCGGTGCTTGCACCGTCACCGGTTTTAGACTTTTCTGCTCTTTCAGGAGCAGAAACTTTGTAGAATCGGCTTTCAGGCCGATTCTTCCGGCAGATACCCCGGAGCTTGCTCCGGTGGAGATTTCATTGCTTTGGAAAAGCACATAAGAATCCGGTTACGCACCTGTCCTCGACGCTATAAATGCCTTGTGGAATCAATGGGATATGAATATTACATATCCCCCTCACCGAGGCAAAGCCGTATCGAAAGGCATGAATGCGAAGGTAGCGGCAGGGTTCGTTGTAGGTGCGGCGCGGGTCGGCTACGTTGCGGTCAGGACGGAAGATGGCATACAGGCGGTTCCCGATCCCGCGCTCACTCCCCTACTTGGAGAAGCCTTCCGGATGGTCCGTGACGGGAAGTCGCTGAGGTCCGTCACGGCTTGGCTGCAAACAAAAAACGTGTGCGGGCTACGCGGCGACCCTATCAGCCTGGCGACGGTGCAGCGGATGCTCACCGATCCGTACTATTGCGGATTGATTAGGGACGGTGCGCGAGGATGGAAACCGGGCAGCCATAAGGAGTCTGTCGATCCGAAATTGTTCGCGGAAGTCCAGCGAAAGCTGCTCTCGCGGCGGTGCCGGCCAGCCGCACCCAGCGAAGAGGCTTCGAGTCGTGGCCTATTTCAGTGAACAGCTACCGCTAAACGATATCTCGTGCGGCTCTCCGTTGGAGTAGCGGCTCTTGCGCCTGCCGCGGAACTTGACCGCCATTTTGCCGGCCCGGACAGGTCCCAGCTTCAGTTCGAGCACGTCGTCGCAAATCCGGCTCACGCGCAGGTAGTATAGGCCCCAGAGGCGGGCCTGGCGGAGAAAATCGACGGCCGAAGCGGAATGATCTTTGTAGAGGCCGGCAAATGCCGCTTCATTGATCCCGAGATCCTTCAGCGGACTCTGAATGTGATGCAGGAGCATGGAGTCACTTCCTGACCCGCGCGCCTCCGGCTTCTCTCCGAGCAGCAGCAGGCGTGCCCGCATGTCGGCAAGCCCTTCTGCAGAGATCCCGTTGTAGCCCATGTCCGACATGTAGTCGTTGCCCGTTTCGACCGGTGTAAGCGAGACAGACCATGAGGGCTTCGCGCCGGTGGTCTGAGAAGAAACTTCGCCTACCTGCCCGGTGAACGATAGGTTGCGAAAGGCGAAGCTCACGTTCCTCGCATGGGAAAATCGGTCGCTGCGCAGGCCTCGCAAAGCGGCCTCTTCCTCAGCCGTCTTCGGCACTACCCGGACGTCAACGCTTCCATCCGGCTTTTCGTTCACGGAGCTGGCGCCATATATCCGTCCGTCGAGCAGAAGTAGGCTGCCGGACGTGCTGATCGTGCCGCTGGACGGAGCTTTTGCAGGAACGCCCGGTTTCGCCGGCTTCGTTGCGGCAGACGGGACGGCAGCCGCCCGGTCGGCGTAGTGCATCAGCACGATCCGGCCAGTCGTCTCTCCGAGGAACATCGGCCGCTGCCTCGGGTCCTTCAGTTCATGATCAATAAATGCGTAGAGCGAAAAGGCCGTGACTTCTCCTTGCGGGGATTTTGCCTCCCCTTTGAGGCCGCGTAAAAGAGCGTGCGTAAAGAAGCCGTGGCCGATCTCGGAGCTCTCGTAGGCGGATTGGGTCGACGTGCAGGCGGCGACGATGATCTTGCCGTACCCACTCACCACGCCGATCGAGCGCTTGATTTCCGTGAGATCGTTGATTTCTTTGCCGCGAGCCAGAATGCCTCCGGAATGGCAGAAGTCGAGCCATAAGAATACTCGGCGGCTGGCGGTCCGGTCGAATAGGCGCTTGATCTCGGCAAGGGGAACTCCCGTTTCCGACAAACTGCCCATGTTCGCGTCATAGGGCACGAAGTAGTAATCCGTACCCGCTACCGCGCCATGCCCTGCGAGATACACGAAGATAGTGTCGTCGGCTTTAGCTCCGGTGAATGTTTTGCGTAGGGCCGCAAGCACGTCGGCTTTGATCGCCTGCTTTTCGGTCAGGACGTTGACTCCTGTAGAAGAGAACATGCCTGCCTTTGACGACAACAGGGTAGCCATTGCCCTTACGTCCGCAGCTACGGCCGGAAGCTTCTTGATGGGAGCCGGATAACCGCTGACTCCCACCACAAGCGCCCTCTGGTTGATCGAGGATCGGAGAGCCGTTTTCTGCGGCGTTTTCTTTATTGGAAGTCTGGTCATGATTCGGGAAATTATAGCATAGGAGCTGTAATTTCAATATCCTCTCCAATTTATGAGGTTTGCTGTAAAGATCTCTGCAAGCGTCCAACGAATGCTCACGCGCCTCAAGGGGGAGCGTTGGACCCGTATGGGATTATAACTGGATTTACAGGTTAGTTTGTGAGAGTGCGATTGCTCGTTCAAAACAAAATGAGACGCTTCAACCTGTTGGTGTAAAGTGTCTCATATGGCTGCCCAGTCCTTCCGAGTTTATAACTTTACTCTGGGAAGGCGAATATTGGGGCCGGATGCGCGTGCTGCTGTCGACAATTTCCTATGCCTGACGATTAGCAGCCAGGCTGCGGAACCGTTACATTGCCAAGATATGCCGTTTCAATGCAAACGCAAACGACGGTACCTGGCCGCGTCACAGACAGGGTCCATGACCGGATTGCCAGCCTTCATGACGTTTTGGGTTCCCTTGCCCAACAGCCTCGACCGGAATACGCAAAAAGCCTCCGGGCATATGCCTGACACGACCTGATCCCCGTGTCCTGGCAACTGCAACGGATATGCTTTATCATGAAGGCATGACCAAAGCGCCTGTCGGACACGTGCGGCCGCACCTCGACGGCATCCGTGCCTGCGCCCCTTCGGCAGCCCGGGTTCCGGCATCAGGCGCGGCAGCCGAAACGCGCAGAAAAACAGTTCCTGGCAGATTGCGGCCCGCCGCAGTCGTGCTGTTCGGCGTGCTGGCGGCGGCCGGGTTCCTCGGGGTCAGGTCGCAGGTCTTGGCAACCATGGGGCACGAGCAGGGCGGAGCGAGCAGCCATGCTGGGCATCTTCTCCGCCAGCCGGCCGCGGTGACGAACGGCCTGGTCGCGTGGTATCCGATGGACGGGAGCGGCAAGGATGCAAGCGGCAACGGGAACGACGGGACGCTAAACAACGTTCCGACGTCCGTACAGGGCAAGTTCGGCAAGGCATATTCCTTCAACGGTATTAACCAGTCCATCACTACGTCGGGCACAGGTACGAATCAGGTCGATAACTGGTCCATGAGCGCTTGGGTAAACCCTGCTGCATTTACTGGTAACGACGGCCAGACCATTTTCTACAACGGCACCGACAACTATGGTGGCTATGGCTTAGAGATTGGCCGCGGAAACGGATTGTGCCCCAGCAACGCGTCGCTCTGCGGCCTCTTCGGCGGAGTGGCATGGATTCCAAGCGGTTATGTCTTTCCAGTGGCGAACGCCTGGTATCACGTTGTGATGGAGCGCTCCTCCGGCACGACCAGCTTCTGGGTCAACGGCGTTCAGACTTCCGGCACATCTACATATACTCCTAACGCGATCAGGCTTAACGAAACCACGATAGGCGTGCAGTGCAATGCATTTTGTAGCAACTCTCCAGGCAGATACTTGAACGGCTTGGTAGACGACGCACGCATTTACAACCGCGCCCTCTCCGCTTCCGAAATCACGCAGCTCTACGGAGGCTCCAAGCCTGTCGGCTGCGACCAGTACTGCGTCGGCTGGTGGAAGTTCGACGAGGGCTCCGGCACGACGGCCAAAGATTCGACGAGTAACGGGAACACGGGGACGCTGAACAACTTCAATTTCGACGGCACGACCAACGGCTGGACCGGCGGCGTGTTCGGGAACGCGCTGCAGTTCAACGGAACAAACAACTACGCCTCTACTGCAACTCAATACAACAATCCGAACCCCTTCACTATCTCGTTATGGTTCAAATCCGTAACATCAGGTCCGATTATGGGATTTTCCCAAGTGCAAACCGCCAGCGGCTCGGAAAATCGCGATCGTGCGCTGTGGCTCAACGGCTCAGGAACGCTTGCATTCACCTCTGGCGGAAGCATAATCACGTCTGCAAAACCCTATCTTGACGGCGCATGGCATCATGCCGTCGCCACGCTTTCTAATGCAGGCATGGCCCTGTTCGTCGATGGCGGCCGGGTTGCGGCGAACGCGAACACCGGCGCGCAAAACTATGCGGGCTACTGGCGTATCGGGGAATGGGACTGCGTATCTTTTTACAATGCGTGTTCAACGATGTACTTCAAAGGCTCAGTCGACGACGTGCGGATCTATGGCCGTGCGCTCCAAAACTACGAGGTATACGACCAGTATGCGGCCGGCCGGTCTTAGCCATCCGCCGAAGTCCGAGGATTGGTCCGGCCCCATGACGTGCCGGTCGGTCTCGTGCGTGCCCCGCCGGCAGCTTTGATCCCTGGCTTGAAAGGTCGTGCGTCTTGCAAGAAGGTCGCCAGCATGGCAGGAGTCAGCGAAACGCAGCACCTCATGCCCCTGAACGTAGCCGAAGCCTGGCGGAAATCCGCTGCGTAGGAGGCACTGCCGGTGGAGATGGTGCGGGCGATCACCGGCCCTTGCTCAAGCTCACGTTTGCAGGCGTTGCTGAGGCATGCCTTTAGCTCTCCCTTCTCCAGCATTACCCGCCTCCCCCAAGTTCAGCGTCCTCTACGCCGATCCGCCGTGGCTCCTCAAAGGCGGCGTCTCCATGCCCTACCCCATGATGCGGACGCAAGACATCTGCGCCCTGCCGGTCCAGTACATCGCCGCCCTGGATAGCATCCTGTTCCTCTGGGCCATCTCTTCCCATCTGCCGGACGCGCTTGCAGTCATCCGAGCATGGGGCTTCAATTACAAGACCGTGGCGTTCACCTGGGTCAAGCGCACCCCGAACGACACCGGCTATTTCCTGGGGCGCGGCTACTGGACCCACTCCAATGCGGAGATCTGCCTCTTGGCGGGGCGGGGCCGTCCGCAGCGCGACGGCACCGGCGTCCGCAGCCTGATCGTCTCGCCCCGGCGGGAGCATTCGCGCAAGCCCGACGAAGCGCGGGACCGGATCGTCCGTCTTTGCGGCGACGTGCCGAGAGCGGAGCTGTTTGCCCGGCAGAAGGTCAAGGGCTGGAGTGCTTGGGGTAACGAAGTCGAGTGCGACTTTTCACTGCAAGCGTAGGAACTTATCAGTATTACGCTCGCAATGCACCCGGCCGGCCATCAAAGTACGTTATGCACTTTTCTTGAGCAGTGATTATCGCCTAAGCTCATTTCATATCAGTCTCCGTGCTATGTCTGATAGCGGGCTAGGCAGGCCGCAGGTCGTTACACGCCAAATGATCCGTTGCCGGCGTCCTACAGGCCAAAGGTTCATAGCATCTTCAGCGGCAAGAAAGCTGACCTACCTTACATAAAGTGTCATCCCGCGATCACCCGGTTCTGTATCTCAAGTGCCATTGGAGACTGATGGTCGGCCAAGAACTTGACGAGACGCATGAAGCAGTCAAAGACCTCCGGGGAACGCCTCAGTTCTTCCTGATGTCCTTGCCAACATTCCGCCAAGAACAAGCCGAGTTGTTCGTCGGCCTCGGATCGCTTGTCGGGACGGTCGGGCCGGAAATGCGGCTCCATCCACAGCAGCGCGGGAAGACGGATCTGCTGCGCGGCGGAGCTGCAAAGAAGGCGCAGCGTCTTTCTTACCATGCGGTCGCCATCCAGATGCTGCGTACAGAACCGCTCGAACTTTCCCTGCATTTCCGGCAGAACCGGCTGGCTTATACTGTCCCATGGGTAGGTGAACGACCAGCTCAACCCCATCAGGCTTTCCCAGTTGTCGCCGACGTGCCAGCTGCCTGAGCCAGTGGAGTGGTTCCATACGGGTGAAGCGCCTGCATAGTCAATCATGCTTGACCAGACCAGGACGAATGCGTTCCGGAACGTAGCGTCAGTGGTCCGATGCAAGTTATAGCTAAAAAATCCGGAAAGAAAGTTCTCGACCCAATGATGCGCCTGCCACCCTAAATCTAGGACCGACTGCCAAAGCTGCTCTGGTCGTTCAGCCTCGTCCATTTGCAGCACAAGGATTGAGATGCTCCTGAGTATCCAGCGGTCCACCTCGTATGGGGTGCCGTCTACTTCCTTGTCGCGGTCAACCTCGCTGGTCGGACGAAGTGTCCGCAAAAGACACTCTAGGATCTCCTTCCATAGTGCGATCCACTCTTGACGTTCCTGCTGATCCTCGGCTGAGTCCAGAGCGGGCAGGTAAGAATACGCCCATTGAATAAGCTCGATATCTATGGCGTACCTGTTTCGCCGCCGCTCGTGCTGGCTGGAACGGTTGAACCTATGTGCCGGTTCTGGAACGGCATCATCCCCTAAAGGCGGCAGGACAGCAGGTAGCGTATCGTCAACGAACGCCGTGATCGTTTTCAGAAAGCTTTCCGACAGGAGCTTCGCTGGCAGGTCTTCGCCAAGGTCCATGATCGCGCGGAAGGAGCGGCGTTGCTCGGAGCGCAGGACATAGCCGCCGTTTAGCATGTCTTCGCGCCTTCTGAGAGAAATCCTTTCCAGCGCCCAATGCCTGAGCAGGGCTTGCAGCTTAACGAACTGGTCTCCGAGCCGGCGACGCTCCGCATGGCAGGCTCGAAACAGGCTCCCGACTGTCCTGTAATGGTGATCGAGCGCCATATAGGCCACACATTCCCGCAGCTCGGTAGAGCCGACGTCTCGTGCCCAGAGGTATGGGATCGCCGCCGCGCAGAAACTGTGCCAGTGCCATTCAGAAGCATCCACCTCGGTATCGAAGCCGAAGTTCTCAGGAGGACTCCCGATTGTGTTGACGATCTGTTCGCGGCTCCAGGCATCACGCTCAGGATGACGACTGAGCCAGTCTTGCCACTTCAACAAAAAGACCGCAGCGGCACCGCAGGCGCAGTCTTCGTTGCGTGTCAACCTATCCTCATCGGCCGGCATCGCCATGATTTGCTGGCATCGGTCCCAAAAAGCGTTCCTCTCTTCATCAGAAGTCATGACCGTCTCGCCGTCCAACAGCCGCCGGCACTGCATCGGAAACGTCGTCCGTAGCAATCCGAGCTCCGCGCTCTCACGTATGGGTCTAGCCCGTTCCTCGAGCTCGTTTGGTAGGTTGTGGGTTATTAGAACGCCTTTATGATCCTCGCTGTATTCGAACGTATGGTGTTCCGGCGTGAAGACGGAAATTAAGCGTTCCAAATCGGCGGCGCCTTCCGGGTCCTGCCGCCGCATTGCGTTACGGCGCTTCCGCCAGTCCTTTCGCACTTCGTTGAAGTAGGCGCGTATGTCGGGAGCGGTAAGCATGAGGCCATGGGCGACCGACTCAAGCCCTTCTTTGCGGTGAGGCATCGAGTGCCAGTCATGGGCGTACTGGTTATCGACTCGCCCCCTGCCGGACCAAGCGATCATTGCCGTTTGAGCCGAGATGCTGTACAGCTTTTGCCGTTCGAGGTAGAGGAACTCGGGCACGGACATCAGGAATCTCAGCGGCCCGTGCAGGAGGGCCCTGTTCTTGCAGGCCACCGATGCCAGGACGCCCGCGAAGGCCACTGAACGTGAACGGCTCACGATCTGCTCGATATACGGATCGACCGGCGTCCCGTTGTTCAGCTGTTCGTAGAGCCAGAACTCCAGCGTCATCAGCACGCTGCTGACGGCATGGGGACCGTGGTTTCCCGTGTACCAGAAATAAGCCTGCCCATCGCCGCTCCACACGTGCTCGGCATCGCCCGTGCGGAAGGATACCGACGGCGAGAACTTATGCCGGCGGTAGAGGACCTCGCCCCACCGCTCCGTAGCGAAGTTGACCAGCTTGATGATCGTATCGATGGCTTGCTGCGGTTTGGTGCGGATGAAATAGAGCCACGGATAGTTCCAGTAAAACGGCGGATAGTGGTAACTGAGGCCGTCGCTCAGCTCGCATTCCATGTCGCGCAACCCGCCCATTGCGTCGCCGTCGAAGTCGTATTCGCGCGGGGTGCTTATCAGGAGGGCAAGCAGGACCTCCCCGGCCAGAGCCGGCGCCGAGTCGATCAGGGAGAATATCGCGGGAGTCTTAAAGCAGATCTTTTGGAACTCGTCGTTGGGCTCCTGGATGGGGCCGTCCGGCCACGGCTCGGGATTCTCGCGGCGTCTTGCCATGCCGGGAGGAACCGTCTGGCGGCGGGCCGGCTGCCTGTCTGGGTCTGAGCTTCTTCCCATCCGGTCCGGCCGCGCTGCCCGCCCCGCAGCCCGCAGGACAAAACCGCGCAGCTCCTCCGGCTTCTCGTTGCCAGCCGCGAGCGCCGCGCTGAAGGCCAGTTCGGCGGTCGCGTCAACAGAGTATCCGTAAACCCACTCATGGCTGAGCGCGTCTTCCGCTGCCGCAAGGGCGAGGCCGGCGGCCTCCTGCCTGCCGGGCCAGCCGGTCGGCGTATGCCGAAGCCAGGTGTTCGCGACTCCCGACACCTGATGCGGGGCGAGCTTTATTGCTTCCTCTTCATGTATGTGTAGGAAACTGAGCATGGGCAGCCAGTACGGCCAGTACGGCAGCCGGTCTTCGGTTGATTGGCGCAACTCCGCGACCGGGGTGGTCGCGAGAGCGAGCATCCGGGGGTTTGGCTCCGTCGCGGCGTAGAGGAAGCGGCCGAGAAGACGGCGAAAGAGCTTTCCGCCGTCTTCTCGAAGATACGGCCAAAGATCCTCAAGAAGCCGCAACGGATTCGCGGCGAATACAACGGACTCAAGGATAAGGTCTTGGGAAAGACTGCCGCCGGCGGCAGACACTCCGAGAGCATCCAACGCTTCTTTCCATAGCTCGGGACTGCCGTGCTCGAGCAAATAGAGGCCGTAAAGCCTGACGGCGCGGTTCCAGAAAGGCGAGACGATCTTGGACCGGATGAAGTCAGCTAGCGAACCTTGCTTCTCAATGAGAACTTGGAGCCTGGCCCAATCGCCCAGCAAATCGTGGTCGAACGAAATCCTCTCCTGGCTGTATCTCAGCACCCGCTCGTTGACCAGGGCGTCGATTACGCCCAACGCCTCGCCGGCGCTGATTTGCGGCGAAAGCGCGTCCGCCTGCTGTTCCGCGAGCTGACGCACGATTCGGGATCGGGTCACTTCGGCCGGAGCCTTCTCAATTTCTGTCTTCCAATACCATAAGGCGATACTGGACTCTCCCACCCAGCCCGCCGTGCTGACATCGACTCCAAGAGCAAGGCGCGTGGCGATCAGGTCAAGGATTTTTGGACGCAGGAGAAGGGACCGCAGATCAGGCTGCAAGATCAGCCGCTGGAGCTGCGGAAACTCACGCCATACCTCTCTAAGCTCCGCCGCCGATCCTTCCCCAGCTAATCCCTCGACGGAGAGCTTCGCCCAAGGAAGCACCGAGCCGAACGCGCGGCTGGCCGCCAAGTAAACGCGGTTCCACTCCTCCTGCTGACAGACGAGTAAGAGGCGCCACGGCGAGCCTTCGTCCCCCGCATGCAGGGCGCGGATCAGGCCGGCCAAGTTTCGGTAGCCTTCGTCCGAGAAGATGCTGCCAGCTCCATCGATGACGCAGTACGCTTCTTTGGATGGCACCGAAGAAGCGACCTCCTCAAGCGGATGGGACAGTCCTAGTTCACGCTGGAGATCCACATGCCGGCTACCTTGATCGAGCGTCTTCCCGTCAATCCAGAGAACGGGGACATCCGTCAAGGTGCCGATCCAGTTTTTTACGATGACGCTCTTGCCGCACCCCGACGCTCCGGTCAGGGCCAAGAAGCATGTACTGGCGAAAAATTCGCCGATCTTCGAGACTTCCTCGGCTCTCGGGAGCCGCACCTTGAGGCCGATCTTGTCCGGCAGGTTGGCGAGCGACGCTTCCGTCCATCGCGCGATCGCTTCAATGTCCGGGGCGTACTGGGGCCATGGCTTCAGCGCGAAGCGCCCTTGGAGCAGGTTGAGAACGACCGGAAGATCCAGATACCCGCCGCTCTGCCGATATTGGGAAGCGATGCCGATGAGACGATCCCACAACCCTTCTGCCCCTCCTGGATCGCCGCTGCGTAGCATGTTTCTACAGCGCCGCTTGGATTCCGCAAGATCTCGTGAAGGCTCGTTTTGAAAATCAAACGACAGGAAACGTAACCGCCGAAGCAGGCGGATCGAGTCTTTATCCGATACTCCATGCCGTACCGCAAGCTCAGTAGGACAGGCCAGACTCGAGAACAGATCGCGCTTGACGGCGGAGCTGACCCCGGCCGCTTTTATCTGAATCAGAAACCGCTCTTCGTCCTGGTCACGCGCCCAGCGCCCCATTTCCTGCAGAGCCTCGTTCGTTTTGGAAGGGAGGGGCGACGTGACAAGCCCCAGGTAGTCGCTGGCAATGTTGAAAGCGCGCGAACCGCTCTGAAGGTACTGCTCCCAAACGTCGCTTACGAAGTCGTCCGGCAGGCTTTTTCCCGAGATTTGCTCACTGCTCTTCAGGGAAAGCGCGAGGCGTGTCCCTCCTGAAAAAATGATCAGGATGTCGTCAAGATACCAATCCTGTACGCGCGTTTGGAAGTCGAGCCGGGTTATGTATCCCCACTCAGAATCAAAGGGGACGTCCCCCGCTACAAGACAAGCGAGAAAATACGCTATGACGCGATCTTCGAAGGTAAATCCCGAACCGCTTGTGTTCTTTGTTGGAGCCGCTTTGCGTGCCATCTTAGACCATGATCCTCGTAAGATTCCAGTGGAGCTTATTGTACCTCAAGCCGGTGTAAGCACTCTAGGCGCGGGAGAGTATCTTCCACCCCGGCGGGGACGTACCGCGAGCGGAGTTGTTCGCCCGGCAGAAAGTCTCAGGCTGGAGTGCCTGGGGAAACGAAGTGGCATGCGACTTTCCGCTGTGACTGGATAATTTTCGCCCGATATTTTGTCATTCAGTAATGTTGAGCCACGACTGTTTGGCAGCGGCACCATATTGAGGCCGTGCAGCATTTTTGGGCCATGCAGCAGTCGCGGCCTCCAATCGGAAGGCTGCTCAGGCAGGAGGTACGGTTGATACTAGGCGAGGTGAACATCGCATCAAGAGGTAGTTCGTAGGCGAAGAACACCTGCCGTGTGTGACGGTGAATTCCCTGCCGTTGCCATCCATCGGATCGCATGCACCCGGTCTTGGCGAGGGCACCGCACGAAAATTTTGCCCGGTGAGTGCCAGTCATTATGAACTAGAACGCCGCCATGAATACGCAGAGAGTTGTGGCTGCGCTGAAGTTTTAGGGACCACTGGGGCCTGCG
The DNA here is from genome assembly GCA_964241935.1 of uncultured Armatimonadales bacterium. GTDB lineage: Bacteria > Armatimonadota > Armatimonadia > Armatimonadales > Capsulimonadaceae > JANXMY01. The sequence continues at coordinate 40,918 of CAXSZN010000026.1, read as the reverse complement.
CTGCTCGTCATTATAGGCGGCGACAACCTGGCATTCTGGCGGAAAATTAGCTTCCATGCAGAAAGCTTCAGCCTGTGCTTGACCAATATTGTGCATGTAAAATCGCAATTCAAGCAGATGGTAAGAGAAGCCTAAGCGCGATGGAACCATGAAATGTCCCAAGGTTCTCACCATTAACTGTTCGGCTGACAGAACGGCAGGCTTAGGAGCCAAATCTTCAGCATCCTTAGCAAACTTCAAGGATAGTTCTGGCTGGGGCGTCTGCTGCCGGGCGTATTCTTCCTTCAGCCTTTGCATGTCCAGAGGGCGAAGCGGCATTTTAGATGTTCCCCGCCGTATCAGCGTTTCACCCTGGCGCAAAAGCGACTTTCCCCTTGCGTCGCTGACATCGCGCAGACTCATGTGGAACCGCACGGCACTGGGTTCTATCCGGACGACCCCTAAACGAACACCCCGCAAAGTGTGCAGGCTCAAGGAAAAGCTGACGGGCGGATCAACATGATTGTTGACGATCTGCTGGAGCGTCGCCTCATCAGGCAGCGACCCTGCGCCATGCAGGGTGCCCTCATCATCGACGCCGATAAGGATGTAAGCCGGGTGCAATTCATGGCCGTTCGCAAAGGCCATGACATCTTTGACAAACTCCATCCGGTGCCAATCCGTGTCCAGCCGCAAGCTCCTTTTGCGATCAATTCGGCTGTCTTCGCCGTATTCCACCAGCATTTCTAGCTCTTGCGTTGTCATCGTTTTTCCTGCTGCCACTACCAGTTACAAGTCGTTGAACTCTCTGCCGTTCTTTCTGCCAGGGAGTCAGAGCATGAAACTGTCAAAGCCCCTGGCAACTTATTGCCTTAATCGGGATCTATGACAGTCAGAAGCGAGTAGACAACGCCGCTTTTGGTGCGGCGGCTTTCTTCTCGTACTTTGGCTTCCTCATCTACTAAAGGTCCTCGAACCCAAACTTCCGCCGGCATGACTGTTCCGTTCTCGTCTTCATAATCCTGATCCAAAAGTGACCTTGCGATCGTATGTGGATGCGGTTTAGTGCCATTTGGGATATAGCCGTTGAACCAAGCTGAGGACAAGGACCAACAAACGGCGTCTCCTTCTGAGACGACTAACGCACACCGCCAGCTCGAATCGCCGACGATGCGGCGCAAGGCTGCTACGAGCGAGACGTCAAACTGAGAAGCGAGTTCGTCAGCAAGCGCCAGAGAAGGGCGGTTCGCGCTGAAACCGAGAGGCATCAGGAGAGGCGGCATCAGCAGCATTGCCGCGAAGATATTCGCTTCGACCTCCGTGCGGGACGCGGCTGAAAACATTAGATTTTTTTTGTCGTCTTCAAAGATCGGTTTATTCTTGTGCAAGAGAAAATGAGCAATTTCGTGAGCTAAGGTGAACCTGCGGCGGCGCCGGAACACGATGTTCCTGTTGATTAGAATAGTTCCGACCTCGCCGTCAGTGATCAGACAACCCTCTGAACCTATCATGGACACTTCCTGAACATGAAGGAACAGAAGCTGCGCCAACTGGTCTAAATCCACTGGAGCCGTACATAGCTCAAAGCGGGTCAAGACTTCCTGCGCCTTCGTAGCAAGCAATCGCTCCTGAGCGAAACGTTCCATTTTAGTCGGACCCGATCCCCTTTTGGGATAGACTGCGTCTGTTTCATTGCGGTGAAACATCCTCGGCGGACTAGCGGGCGCTGACTGCTCTGGCTGTTGCGGGATAAGTCTTGAAGTGTCTATGTTCATGTGCTGCGCGACGGAGGCCAAAAAAGAGCCACTTTCGATTTCTTTCATACGGCCTGCGCGTGCTCCGGCTTCCGCTATCCACAGCTTTTTGCGCTTGATGGCTTCCAGGCGAGCGATTAGCCCGTCAACAGCTTCGGGACGCACATGGCTCGCGTGGAAATAGTCCACATAATAATCGACCCCGTGCATAGCCTCCCAAAGCGCATCTTTCTCGTCTTCAGGACACCGTTCCAGATACTCTTCTTTATTTGACGCCCCTCCGTTCAGCCGGCCATCGAGGTACTCGTTAAGCAGTGCCGATGCAAGCTTCTCTGCCCGCTTTGCCGCTTGATCTGCCATCACTTTGCTCCCTTAACCGGATTTGGATTGAAAGGAACCTGAACCTCTGTGGGCACTTTCACCAACGAGATAGTGCCATGCGTCGCTTTCCGGCTACCAGGTCGCGGCTGTAAATCGGTGTAGCCATGTTCAATCAAAGTTTTCATCAGCTTCTTGTGAGTTCTCGACAGGATGGCGCGGACATTGTCGTCGCGCTCTTCTACAATTTCTGCAATTTCCACGGATGATTTCCCCAAATCATAGCGCAGATCAAAGATGCGGCGCGTCCGCTCGTCTAGGCTGTCGCGGAACGCCTGGATTTCCCACTTCAGCAACTGCGCCTCCTGTTCATCTGCGGCTTTACGTTGCTGTTGCTGCATATATTCTTGTGATTGTGCGTGCGTTTCCATGAATTCGTCCAGCGAATGCTCCGGTTTCCTCTTCTGTCGTTCGTATCTTTTTCGAATGAGGTTGGCCGCGATCCCCATCAACCAGGTATTAAAAAGCGAGTCTCCCTGAAAACTTTTGATGCTCCCGTAAGCCTCCTCGATGGCGCACGTCGCGAGATCTTCCCACTCCGGAACGAAAGCCTTGTGTTCCAAGTAGATCCAGTGCTTAAGCCGCCCCATCAGGTCTTCCAGCGCTTCCCGCGGAAACCTATTTGCCCTGAGTTCCTGGACAAGGTCCGCATCTTTGTCGTCCGATCTGCATTCGCCCATACTTCATGATCCCTCTTGCTCGGCCTTCCTCTATTGCTTAGTGAGCCAAAAAAGTCAAAATGTGACAGTCTCCCACAATCTCGTCAAATATTTTTCCCAAACAAAAATTGGGATGCGTTGTCACATTCTGCCGAAAGCGTGGCACTCATACAGAGAGCCGAAAAGTACAGCAATCAAGCAGCACGAACATCAACCAGTATGGGCGGCAAAGGAGAGCAACGATACTAAAGACAATCGAAACCAGAGACAATCGAACTTTCAATTTAGGTGAGGAAGTTCGGGGCGGTCTCCTCCCTTGTGACTGCACAACACTGCGCCAGTCACGGCGAAGACATAGAAGTTCGTCCCCGTCAACCGGCGGACTGGACACGTCGCGCTCTGCCGCACGGCACGGCGCAGAAGGAAACCACGATTTATGAACCGACATGAGATATTCTTACAGTCTGAGGGCCATACCGGCACGAGGGTCGTTGAGGTCGACATTACGGCGACCGTCCGCGACCTGATGGAAGGCGCCAAGGCGCAAGGCCTGGTGCTGCATGAGGATTTGATCCTGTTCACCGAGGGCGCTGAGGCAGAACACCTGGTGTCAGAAGTCGAAGAGCGTTTTCTCTCCGACTTGCTGATCGGTCATGGCTCCAAGCTTCATTTTCATCGCAGCCGGCGTATTCCCGTTACGGTGCGTTTTGACGCAGACAGCATCGGCCAGCCCTTCCGGCCCAGCACTACCATCCAGCACGTCAAGCATTGGGCCATCAAGGAGCTGAAACTGGATGCGTCTGTGGAGGTCGACCATGGGCTCAAGGTCTGCGGCCAGACTGTCTTCCTCGCCGACAACACCCACATCGGCAGCCTTGCCGAGCGGGACCGCGAGGTCTGTTTAGTGCTGGCTCCCAAAAGGCCGGTGCACGGGTAATGGAAAACGCCCCGCAAACAGTTCTCCCCGCACCAGGCGAGTTCCTCCTGCCAGATGAGCGCATCTTGCGCGCTCATCTGGCAGGAGGCGAGTTCCGGCTCGGCGTCGCGGACGGACGGTGGCGTCTTATTTCCCTTAAACGTCCGTATCTCTGGCTCGCCGTCAGGGCGGAGGCTCGGCCAGCGGCGCCGGAGGAATATACTTTCCGCTTCGACTTCACGAACTATCCTCACGACGCTTTAACCGCCTGTCCCTGGGATTTAGGGGCGAACACCGCCGCACCGTCGGCGCAGTGGCCCGGTGGGGTGGGACGGGTGGGCTTGGCGTTCAATCCGGGGTGGCGGCAAGACGCGCTTTATCTCCCCTGCGACCGGATCGCGAGGATCGGGCACGACGCCTGGCTCACCGAAAATCCGGAGTATCTCTGGTCCGCCGACAAAGACATCACTTTCTATTTGGACATCATCTATGATTACCTCCATTCGGGACAGTATACGGGGCTTCGTTGCGCCTGACTATAAGCTCGCCATCAGCAAGAAGCTCTGGAAAAGCCTGGTGGCAGAACTCAAACGCCGGGGCGGCAACACTCGCGAAAGCGGTGGGTTCTTGCTGGGACGCTTTGACCGCGCTGGAAGGCGAATCGCTGAGCGCTTTATCCCCTATGACGACGTCGATCCCCACAGCCTCGACACGGGCATCATTGACTTTGATGGTGCCTGTTTCGAGGCCCTGTTCGATCAGTGCAGGGAAATGGGCCTGAAAGTCGTGGCGGACGTTCATACCCATCCCGGCGCGGCGTACCAAAGCTCGTCTGACCAGGCCAACCCGATGATCGCCCGCGAGGGACATGTCGCTCTCATCGTGCCGAACTTCGCCCAGGGACCTTCGGCTGCCGCCGACATCGGGATTTACAAATATCTTGGGAATCGTCAGTGGGAGAGCTTCGGCGGCAAGAATGCGAAACGTCACTTGCGTATCGGCTTCTAGTGCACATAGGCTTTTGAGGAAAAGAAATAATCAAGGAGAAGAAATGATCGAGAAAGACACGTTGCACCGTGGCGCAAAAATCTTCATGGATTCTGGCACGGCGGAAACGCACGATCAGGCAATGACGATGCTTCAGAGTTTCCGTTTAGTCTGTTTGGCGGGTCCTGAGATTGCTTATTCCTCTACTCTTCAGGCGGCACTGCTGACTGCCGTGAATCTCGCCCGCCGTTCCTTTTTAGGCGGCGTCATGGTGCACGGAATAGATGCCGGCATGATCAATCGCACACAGCTTCCGGGCGGGTCTAAACTCTCTGATGCCATTATATCTTGGGGAGGCACCTTAGCCAGCGCGGAACCTGCAAGCGCCCCCACGCTCGTCTTCGGCTCGTCTCTAGCGGAGGCCAGCCATCCGCAGGCGCTTCGCGTTACCTTTGACGGGTGGAAAGCTGCCGTGTCCCCAATGCGTGCGTCTTACCGTTTGGGCGAGCAGGATACGATAACGACCGCCGGCATTGTCGCCGCCGCTTTGGGCGTGTCCGAGGCGTTTCAGCATCTGAGCGGCAAAGCGGAAGCCATGCGCCGAACCGTGGCGCTTTCGTTGTGGGAGCCGGGCGCATCCGACCTGACAAGAGCGTCCGACGGACCGGTCGCGGCCGATCTCCTGTTGCCGCAGAAAGCCTGGCTCCTTGGCTTGGGGCATCTGGGGCAGGCTTATCTCTGGACGCTTTTGTCACTGCCTTACGCCGACCCGGAAAAGGTAACCCTTGTTCTGCACGACTTCGACAAAGCCACCGAAGCCAACCTCAGCACGTCCATGTTGACTACGATCCGCGATGTTGGAACACGCAAGACGCGCTTCTTGGCAGATTTCGTTGAAGCACGGGGCTATCAGGCGGTGATCCAGGAACGGCCTTTCGATGAAAGACTCAAGGTGGGGCCGGATGACCCCCTGCTTCTCCTGAGCGGCGTTGACAGCGCCCATGTCCGGCGCCAGATCGGGGGGGCCGGGTTTTGTGAGATCATCGAGGCGGGCATCGGAAATGCCGAAGATTACTTGGATTTCCAGATGCATTCGTTTCCGGCCGCGCGTTCGCCAGAAGAGACCTGGAGGAACGTGCATCTTGTCTCGCGTTCGGACGAACTGCTTTTGCTGCCAGCCTACAAGAAGATGCTGGAAAGCAGCGACAATCAGTGCGGCCTTGTTCAGATCGCTGACATCTCGGTCGGAGTACCTTTCGTCGGGGCATTTGTAAGCGGATTTGTCATAGCAGAAGCGATCCGAGCGGCCATGATGGGGCCTCGAACAGAGATATTGAACGGGTCGCTCGGCACGCCTTGCCAACGGGCAATCTTGCCTCGCGGGGAAAGTGTTGACAGTTCCAGTATCGGTTTTCTTCCAACAGCTTGAGGACACCTCGCTTTACGTCCCTTTCGTGAAGGCGCTTTCGCACCGCTCATAGCCTTCTACAATGTTGCTTGCTATTCTCCTCCAGAAAGGCTACGCCTTTCGCTATTTCAAACGGAGGAGACAAACACGCGATGACATTCGATGAAGCCCGGCTGCTGGCGAACGTGAACGACCGGGCACAGCGCCTGTTCGCGGACGGCTACCGCGCCCGCTGGCGGAACAGAACAATCCTGTGCGTCCGCAGCCCGAAAGGCGGCGTCTACCGCCTGGACACACAGGCGGAGACTTGCGACTGCCCGTTCTTCCAGAAGCACCCCGGCCGCCATTTTTGCAAGCATACTCTGGGCTGGAAACGGCTGCTTGCAAGGCAGCGTGCCTGCCGCCTTTTCGTGACGTTGACGTTGCTCAAGGTTTGGGCCGACCTGGACGACAAGGCCCGCGATGTCCCCAAGCCGCAGGAGCTTCAATCCGCTCAAGAAAAGCCCGCTCAAGAAACGGAGGCTGATGATGCCGTTTCCTGACAACTTCTCTCCTGACGAGCAGCCGGACGATGGCCGCCTGCCCCGCTTCCTGCTGGGCCAGCTCGTCGCCACGCCGGCGGCATTGTCCACCCTGGTCTGCCTCCATATCTCGCCCTGGACGCTGGTGAACCGCCATGTGCGGGGCGACTGGGGCGATTTGGACGACCAGGACCGGCAGGAGAACGAGCGGGCGCTGACCGCAGGGACCCGCCTGCTGTCCGCCTACACCTTGGAAGACGGTATCCGCATCTGGATCATCACGGAGGCGGACCGTTCTGCGACAACGCTGCTGCTGCCCGAAGAATACTGAACATCAAGGATTGATCATCAAGGCTGCTTTATGGCAGCAGACTCTTTCTGCCCTGCGCTTGCCAAAGCGCGGGGCTTTTTCTTGTCCGCTCTGATGAGGCCGCCCACCTCATCGCTGCAAGACACAAATTCGGAAGAATGAAGCAGCACAGCATGCATCCATGCACCGCGCGTTGTTTACCCGCTCTTCTCACACTACTCTGGCTTCTGAAGAGCGCCGTTCTCCTGCAAAGGTTCGCGGCAAATCCCCCTCTTCACCCGCCCCTTGACATGCCTTTTCGACTTGAATCAGACATGTCAGGGGCCGCAAGGAGCAATCCCATGTCCATCGAAGCAGCAACCCTGCCGCAGAGCACGCGCACTGCCCTTCCGTTGCCTGCGCCGCTCCCGCCCGTCCAAAACGGCCTTGAACAGATCAACCCTGAGCAACTCCCTGCTGTTCAAGTTTCCGCTGTTCAGGCTACCCTGGACCTGCCGGCGCGGTGCGGGCTGGACGAAGTGCGGGACCGCATCCGCCAGGACGACCGCGGCAAGTGGGACCATGCCACGCCGCGCGACCGCCTGGCGCTGGCCGGCGGGCAGATCATCCTCCCGGAAGATTGCCTGGACGAGTACCCGGAGCGCCTGACGCTGTCTCCCTGGGCCACAACCCAGGCCTGCCAGCGCCTCGGCATCCCGCCCGACTACTTCCGCCGGTGCAGCGCTCCCTTGCAAGACGCCAACTTCAACCACTGGGTCTGGCGCCATGACGCGGAGCCGGACGAGGACGGCGCTTCCCCCGCAAGCCCCCGCCCCTGGCTTTTGCGCTGCAAAAACCAGACCGTGCGGGCGGTGTTGTCGGACCGCTACGTCCCCCTGGATAACGCCGACCTGCTGGGGATCCTCGTTCCCCTGCTGGAAGGGCGGTTCGAGGTGCGGGGCCTGTCCCTGACACCCGAAAGCCTGCACCTGCGCCTGGTGGACCCGCGGCTTGCCCGCGAGGTGCTGCCGGACGACCGGCTGATGGCAGGCGTCCACATCGCGAACTCCGAAACGGGCAGCCGCTCGGTTTCGGTGGACGCGATGGTCTGGCGATTAGTATGCTTGAACGGTTTGGTGCGTTTGGTGCGCGGCAAGAGCCTGCTTCGGCAGCGGCACGTCTCGTGGGACCGCCCGCGCTTCGCGGACGCCCTGGGCCGGGCCGTGTCCGAGGCTCTGACCGCGGGTGCCGGCCTGATCGACCGCCTGCAAGCGGCGACCCGCGAGCCGGTGCCGGATGTGGAAGGCGTGATCCGGGCCATCGGACAGCAGGCAGCCTTAACCCAATCCGTGCAGGAGCGGGTGCGGCTTGCCCTGCTGGGGACGCCTCCGTCTCAGGCGGAGACCGTCTACGGGCTGACGCAGGCTTTGACGTTCGTGGCCCAATCGCTCCCGCCGGATGACCGATACGACTTGGAAGTCACGGCGGGCCGGCTGCTGGACGAGGGCTTGCCCCCACCGATCAAAGAGAGTTCGGTAAAAGCTGGCTCGAACGAAAGCCGCCCCGCCAGGAAAAGTCGGACACAAGGAGACTGAACTTATGCCTCATCTCCCGAACTGCCGATGTACGGCCTACGTCGGCGGCTTCCGCGTCACGCGGCGCGGGCGCTTCTGGCAGGTCTATGACCGCGAGGACTGCCTCGTGGTCACGGCGGTGTACAAAGTGGGAGCGCTGGAAGTCGTGCGGCGTCTGCTGCCGCCGGATCTGCGCCCCCTGGTGGACGGCTGCCCCAAGCGGATGCCTGCCGGCACCCAGCGGGTTCGCCAGGCATCCTGTTCCTACAACCCGCATCAGTGAGAGTTTGCTTCTTCAGCTTACTTCTTCAAACCAGGTCCGGCCTCGCGCCGTGCCTGGTCTTCCCTTTGACAATACAACCGGCTACGGACACATGAACGCAGAGATAGAGAAAGGACACGAGACGAATGGCAACCGCAGTGGAGATGACGATTGGGCTGGGGCGGACCGTTTACGGTGCACCCGGCGCAGAGACCGACAGCGACGAGATTACGGACCGCGACACAATCGAAGGCCGCGAAACGCGCGTGAGCGTGACCTGGCGGCTGACCGAAAACGAGCAGAACCTGGTACTGACCGCTTCCCTCCTGGCTGAGAAGACCGTGCAGGTGCTGGAAACGGCGGACCGGACTATCCGGTGCCAGCCGGAGGTGCCCGCCCCGACCCACCGGTCGCCTGCCGAAATCCAGGCGACCGCTCAGCCGGCTGCGGAACATCCGCCTGCCGATGAACGGACGGGTTCGCCTGCGCTCACGAGCAATGCCGGTCTGACCGGCGGCAATGGCGCAGCGAGCGATAGCGCACCGGCCGCCGGAGGGCGCTGGGGCACGGCATCAGCCGCAGCAAACGGCAACGGAGCACGCTCCGGGTCCTCTGCGAACGCCTACGTTCCCCGGATTACCAACGCGCAGCGCCTTGCGATCCAGTCCCTCTGCACCCGGCACGGCATCGCCGACTGGGAGCTGCGGCGGCTGGTGTGGGAAGAGTTCGGCAAGAAGGAGCAGAGCGAGCTGACCAAAGATCAGGCTGGGGAACTTCTGCACGTCTTGCAGCAGCACACGGCAAGCGAGGCAGCGGGCGACCATGCTTATGCGTCGTAGCCTGTATTTTGTAAGAAGACGACGGTATGCTGCGTAAGGAGACGCCAGATGACGCGCCTGTTCTTGGAGGAAGCGCGTCGTCAGAAGGCCGGGACGGTGTACCACCGGCTTCAGTTTGAGAAGGACTATCCCTTTCGCGACCAGTAGTCGTGGACGTGAACGGGAGTGTCATCCATGCAACGGACGTTGAACTTGTCTGATGGAAGATTAGTATTGCCACAGGCCGCCAGGGATGGCAGCCGTCCGCAGAGGCATTGTCCTCTGCGGGCCAAGTCCCGTCCGTTTGCCGGAGAGCCAGCGACCCAGTGCGTGCGCTGGGGATCAGTCTTGTGCAAGGCCGGCAGCGGCCGGGCAGCTACAATCCAGAGAGCAGCGTGATCATTGCTCTTACCCCGCCCGCCTGTCATATACTCTGATAGGCGGGTTTTTGTTTTGTCCTGTTTCTGTATCGTTCTGTCAGTTTTTCTTTTCTGTTACTCCATTTTGAGCTGTTACTGCTTGCCAACAGGAGTATCATCAAGCAGATCTTCGAGCGATTTGGCAATTCTTACATCCATGATCAGCGCATTCACCAGGCCGCCTTCAAGGGCAGCCAGCGTCGCTTGCGCTGACTTATGTTCATGTCCAGCGGTCAGCGACAATCCTACGACAAGGGCTTCCTGGCTAGCAGCCAGTTCGCATAACCGTGCCACTCCTATTCCAAAAGGCTGAAACTGATCGTCAAGCAGTACTCCCTGATCCCCAAATAGGTAACCGGACAGATCTCCAACCGCTTCAATCGGGGAATCGTAGCTTCCATCAGGATAGATCGTGTTGAGCTTGCTGCCACGTCGGCGGATGTTTGCAATGACGACATTGACTTTAGTAGAATAAACGCCTAGCGCTTCCTCAATCATCGGCGCATTTGCAAGGCACTCGCGCTGTTCCAAGCTCAGTATCGCCGGCGCGGGAAACGGATAAAGTTCAGTGTGTCCTGATCTGGAATTTTGCATCTGCAGATGAAAGAAATAATCGGCATTGCTTTCAGCAGTGAAGCCCACCGCGTATTCGTACCCAACCATTGGCACAACGTCAAGGGGAATGCGCGGGGCAATCCAAGGGGAAAGCTCCGCTAAAGTATCTCGGATTATCCTGTTGCTCCCGATTGCTATCGTGATCGGGAGTTGTACACGATCGATTACCATTTCCCACAACATGGAAGCAATTTCGAAAAAGTTTATCCTATCAATATGAACAGAGTCACTGCTTGCTGGCGTAGGCGGATCATAAAGTATCGACAATGCCACCAAGTTTGGAAACCTCCGCTGTAGTTTTTCTCCAAAGGTGTTGCTGGGACGCATGCTATCTGGAGCTGAAAGAGTAACGTAGACCAGGCGCTTCTCCTCAGCCTCGCGTAGCATAGCGGCAACCTCCTGCCTTGTTTTGCCCACGGCTTTTGCAATAGCATCCTGAGTTTGCTTCTCGCGGTGGTAGAGCGTGGCAATGTGATACAACTCCTCCAGCGAATACTTTTTCGTTCCACGTCTCATTTACGTTTGTCCTCCACGGCTATTTCTCAGCAGTCAAACATTTGTTAAATATTTTACTTAACAAATGTATAACTTTTGGATTGGCGAGGTATTATACCTCTGTTATGACTTCTTGGAACTGAAGACGTAGAGGTCCACCAAGATTATTTAGGTAGGTTGTCATATCTTTCGATGATATTTTCGCGTGCGCTTTGTTCTACTTGCTTGGCTAGTTGCACAATGCCTGATCACGCAGCATCTGATCGATTTGAAGGGAGGGCAGTTGCCGAGTAGTCATCTTTGCGAATACAAATAAATCAAGGTGAACAAAAAATGTCAGGCTTGAAAGCCTGACATGAAAAATAACCGGGGACCGCGTTACCAATTTACAAGACCGTGACGCGGCCCCCTTCCCACCGAGAAGAGCAAAGGGAGCTCTCCCGAGTGCTTGGTCAACTTACCCGACCTGCACCCCATTGTCAAGCCCCCCCTGCTCTTCATCGGAAACCGCCCTACACAGAGGAGGTTCCGTGAACGAGAATTACACACCCAATATGCTCTTTACCCAGCCGAAATGCTCGCTGATTGCTAAGAACGCGAGACGTTTCACTTCCAGCAGCGCGGCGAGTAGCGGCATCTTGCCGCGGACCAATTCAGTTTACCTTCCCCTGTACGGCAGCCGCTTGTTCTGCAGCGTATGCGCCTATGTCGTGCGCTATCGAGTCATTCCGGCCTGGCTCGATCCCGAATCGGCCCGCCGGTATTACGGGACCGTCGTGATCACCGCGCTAGACGAGGCGACACTTTTGACAACATATCAGGATCCGAAGCACGGCTGTTCTCAGCTCAAGAGAAAGTTCGGCAGCTGAACCGAACAGCGGCCTTGGCGGCTTAAGCCCTATTGCGTGAGCCGCCAAGACTCTTTCAACAAGACTCTTTCAACAAGCGATCCCTTTACATCAATGGACCGCAAAGGAAAAACATCATGAATAAACTCTGGAACCGGCACGGCGCGTTCTCAAAATATGGTGACTTCCGCGTCAGCCGCCTCGGCCGCCGCGAGGGACACCTCGATCCCCCAATCCCTGCGTGGGAAGCCGATGCGCTGCCGCCTGCGCTGCGCGAGATGGTCCGCGCCGGCGACGGCGACATGCAGCTTGTGGCTCAGGCCTGGCTGGACAAGGACCGGAAGCTCAAGCCCGCGTGGCTGGCTGCCGACGCCCGCTCCGCCTCGGCGACGGCCCGCGCCTCAGAGGCGGAGGCCGCCACATTGGCTGCAGAAGCGGCCTATGAGGCGCGCCACAATGGCAAGGCCCCGCCCAGCGATGCACGGCATTTCCAGTATCGCCTGGCGGTCATTTTCATGACGGTGTTGGAGCTGCCATTCAACATGGTCGTGTTTCGCTCACTCGGCGAATCGGAATTGATGACAGCCTTCTTCGCCGGTGGCCTGGCGTTCACCCTGATCCAGCTGGCCCACCGCGCGGGCCTGGCATGCAAGGACGGGCGATGGGCCAAAGCCTGCGCCCTGGCAGCACTGGCTACGGGCGTACTGCTGGGAGTCGCCTGGATGCGTTCGCTGTACCTGGCCGCTCTGCCGTCGGCCGACGGGCAGGTCCGCTTCCCGGAGGGACTGACGCTGTGCGTGTTCTTCCTCTTCAACCTGGCCTTGTTCGTCGTGGCCGCGCTGGCAGCTAGCGCGGCCCACGACGAGGAGCTTCGCGTCGTCTTCCTGTGCCGGAAGCGCCTCAAGGCGGCGCGGGCCGCCCTCACGGCCGCCCAAGCTTCCTTGAACCGGGCAGTGGCCCGTCGGGAGAAGCTCCACGCGCACCACTACGCGCTGGCGGCCCGGATCATCTCGACGGTGCATCGCCTAGCCGAGGTGTACCGGACGGCGAACCTCCAGGCCCGCCCCGACCGGAGCAGATACGGGGAAGCGTACCCGCGGTGCTACGAGCGGGTTGGTCTCTGCCACATGCCTATAGAAATCCAGAGCCTGCAGTGGGAGCGGGACCTGCCTTCTGCCCATTTGACGGCGACCGTGCCGGCCACGACCGCGCTGCACGGGGTCTTGGCGGCCGCCCCGTTCCGCGACTGCCGAGCCGACAGCGAGCCGCCTACAGGTCCCCGAAGAGACGACGGCCGGCGTGAACTGGAAACGATCAGCCAGAGCGTGCATGACAATGAGGGGCATGACAATGACGGGAACGCCCGGAACGGCTTCTTGAAAGGAGCGACCACGAAATGATTTCAATGATGAGAAACAAGACGATGGGAATGAAGGGGGCGGATCAAAGGACAAGTGTCCCCAAAGCCCCGTTCCTCGCCGCACTGACAATACTCGCCGTGCTGACAGCCGCATTGCTCGCCGGCTGCGGCGGCCGGCCCGCGCCGCCTACGTCCATGGTGGTCGTCCTCTTCGACGTGTCATCCTCCACCAGCAAGCCCGCCGTCCGGCAGCTTTACCGGGCCTCGTTTGGGACGGTCGTAGCGGCCATGCCGGGCGGCGGCCAGCTACAGGCCTACGCGGTCACCGGCGACACGCAGGCGACCTCGATGCTGCGGGTGTCGGAAGACTTCCCCTCCTACAACCCGCTGAAGGACAACCAGGACCAAGCCAAGCGCAAGCTCGCAAAGGCTCGCCAAGATGCGATCTCCAAGACCGACGTGATGCTCCGACGGGTGCCCCCGGCTAGGTCAACCGACCTGCTCGACGCGTTCTCTGACGCCGCAAGCATCTTCGAGGGGTCGCCGAATGCCGCCGCGCCCGTCAAGGAGCTGATCGTGTTCAGTGACATGGTCCACGAGGCCGGCCACGACGACTTCTTCTACGAAGACCTGACAGACGCACGCGACGCCCAGATCATCAGCCGCCTGCGGGAGTCCGGGGAACTGCCGTCGCTGAAGGGCGTCCGGGTGGTGGTTGTCGGCGCCGGGGCGGACCCCATAGGCGTGATAGGGCCGGACAAGCTGGCCCAGATCAAGCGCTTCTGGCAGTCCTACTTCGCCGCCTGTGGTGCCACGCTGGCACCGAGTGACTACGGCACTGCTCTGCCTGACGACGCCACGACGGACCTCTGAACGCTCTATTCTCGGTTTGGCCGCCGCTTCCTTTTCCCCTTCCTGACCGGGAAGGGGGAAAAGGCACATTTCTATCTCAGCAGTTCCAGTATGAGAACCTGAGTTTATTCCTGAGCATCTCGGAGCCAGCTATGCTTTCCCAATTCTTCGAGACCCTGATCGTCTCCCTTATCAACCTGTTCAGCCATAACCGCGCGGGGGCAGGCGCCAAGCGGCCCGGAGGGATTCTCTTCCGCCTCCTGGGGCTTGGGGCCGCGCCTGCCGCCGCGAAGCCAGACAACCCACCCGCTGACCCGCACGTCGTGATTGGCGACATCATCCCCTCCGCCCGTGAGGCGCTGCGGCAGCCCCGGACGGAGCGACGGGAGGCTATCCTCTCGACCGACGAACGCCTGAAACACGTATATGTCACTGGCGGGACCGGGGCAGGCAAGACCACCCTGCTGCTGAACATGATCGACGCGGATGTGGACGCCGGCAGAGGGATCGGCTTTTTTGACGTCCGGGGGGACATGGCGGACCGTGTCATTGCCCGGCTTGCGGCTCGACACGCGCCGGAGGATCTTGCGCAGCGGCTGCTCCTGATAGATCTGCGCTCCCCGCCTGCTAATGACGGCCCGCACTACGCCGTCGGGTTCGACCCGCTGTCGCAGGGCGTCAACCCGCACTCTCAGGTGGCGTTCGTCATGGACGTCCTGCGCCAGCAGTTCGGCGGCGGGTCGCTCGGCTGCCAGACCGAGGAACTCCTTCGAAGCGTGCTTTTGGCGATGGCGCTCTCACCGGCCCGGCCGCCGCTGGCCGACGTGGAGCTGTTCCTCGCCTCGCCGGAGGCACGCCAGGCGCTTCTGCAAGGGGTTCAGGACAGGAGCGTCCTGCGCTTCTTCGCCCGCTTCGACGCTCTGGCGGATACCCGGCAATGGATCTCGCCCGTCATGAATAAGCTCACTCCGATGCTCTCCTTGCCGGCCTTGCGCCGTTTTCTCGGCAGCGCCCGCTCCGTCTCGCTGCGGGACTTCCTCGACTCCCGGCCCGACCCCATCCTCATCGTGGCGCTCGCGGCGGACGAGATCCACGGCGCGGCGGCGCTCGCCGGGACGCTGCTGGTGAGCGCCGTGGCCTCCGCCATCATGCGCTCCGACAGGAAGGCAGGCGCCCCATTTTTCCTGTTTTTGGACGAGTTTCAAAATCTCGCCGCCGGAGCGTCAGAGAAGTTCGAAGAACTTATCAGCGAATCGAGGAGGTATGGCATGTCCCTGACGCTCTCCCACCAGAGTACGAGCCAGCTGGAGCCGAGACTGCGCGTTTTGATCAGAAACGTCATATCCACCCATGTGGTACTTGCTACGGGCGGAGTCGACTCTGATCTTTTGGCTGGCGAGATGTCCGGGGACGAGCCGAAGGCGGTTATGAAGCAGATACTGCTTTCCCAGAAACCGGGCGAGGCCGTGCTGACGCGGCGGGGCCTGCCCACGGAGCGCATCAGGACGCGCTACGCGCCGGATCCGCCCGTCGCTGAGGCTGCCATCCAAGCGCTCCGGCTGGCCTGTTTGCGCCGGCACGGACGCCCGGCGATCGAGGTGGAGGCGGAGATGCGGGAGCGCGAACTCCGGTTCCTGCCTCCCGCGAGCAGCCCGGTGCGTCCGTCCGGCGGGAAACAGCCCAATCGCGCGGGCAAAGCGCCGGGCAAATCTCCCTCGCCCGCAGGCTACGAGGTACGCGACCATGACGAATGAAGCTCTCAAGAATAAGACGTTGACAAATGGGGTCGCGCTCACCCAGCGGGACGTCAGCCTGCTCTGCGATTTGCTGGCTTACGGGGCGATGCTGCCCGGACACATTCAGACGTTGTTTTTCCCGGAATGCAGCCGCCGCCGCATGAACCAGCGCCTCCGGCAGCTCTGCGACGCCGGCCTCGTCCTGCGCCGCCCGCTGCCGCTGGGCCTCGGCGGCGGCTTGCCCCATGCGGATGCCCCCTTCGGCATACCGCTGGTGTACCGGCTGGGCGGCGCTGGCGCACACCCGGTGGCCGCCAGCCTCGGCTGGGACGTGGCGGACGTGCGGCGCCTCGTCCGCGCCGGCACCCCGACAGCTATCGCACACACTTTGGAGATCGTTTCCCTGCGCGTGCGTGCCGAGCGTGCCGTCTGGAAGCATAACGAGCGCCGCAAGGTGGAGGACGCAGGGACCGGGGTAAGGCTGGAGTTCCTGCCGGAGCGACTGATCCGGCACGGCTACCAGGTGCGTGCTCCGGGCGGCGAGTGGCGCGAAGAGGTCTTCAAGCCCGACGCCTTGCTTCGGCTCAGGTCCGCCGGCGGCCCGTGGACGTTCTGCTTCGTCGAAGTGGATCTGGGACACACGTCCGCCGGCGAGTGGCGGAAGAAGGCGGAGATCGCGGTCCGCTACCGGCGTTCCGGCTTGTTCCTCAAACGGTACGGCGGAGAGAGGTTTGTCACCTTAGTCTGCACCACCGGCGAGCGGCGGGCCGCCAACCTCCGGCGACTTCTTGAGCAGCGCCTAGAGCCGGAAGACGCCGCGTGCTTCGGGCTGGCCGCCCTGGCCGATGTCGCCGCGCGGGGGCCGCTGGAGGACGTCTGGCACGTGCCGGGGAAGTCGAACCCCCTGTCACTGGAAGATTTGGCGGGCGTGCAGGTTGACACGGCAAGCGATGCGGCGACTTCGGAAGGCCGCATCAAGAAATCCGATGGAGGCGAATTATGCTCTGTCTGAGCTGCCGGCGCGCGTCACCAGCCGGAAGCGTTTACTGCGGAGGATGCGGCCGCACGTTCGGCAGCCGGATCTGCGGGAGCGGCCACCGCAACCGGCCCGCTCCGGGCCTGGCCTGCTGCACCACGTGCGGCTCCCTGGAACTCACCGAGGCGGCCCGTTACGTCCCGATCCGGTGGGCCGGGACGCTGCTGGCCAGCCTGATCGCGCTTTTCGCCTGGCGATGGGCGGTCGCACACCTCGCCTTCCTGGCAAGCCTGCTATTGCGCGGGATGCTGATCGCCCTCGCCCTCCTGCTGGACACCACGCCCTGCGGTATCGCGTGGGACGTGCGGCGCGGGCTGTCTTGGCTGCTGACGCTCTGGATGCTCGGCTGGGCCATGACCCTGCTGCCGGGACGGGGCGGCGGCCTCGGCACCCTGCTGCGCTCCCTGCCGGGAATCGTCCTGAAGGCGCTCATCCGGCTGGCACGTCCCCTCCTCCGCTCGTCGTACCGGGTCCTATCCGGACTGGTTTGGCGGTCAGGGCGTGCCGATGGGAAGGAGGCGCCGCCCAAAGCCAAATAGCTGCATGGAAGCGTTCAAGAAACGAGTAGCTGGCTTGGACGGAACAGGACTTCTGAACGGAACATGATTGAGGGACAGCAGGAAAATGGAGGGGAGACGATGGTTTACGACATGAGAAGGGAAAGGTTCCAGCTTGGCCGGATACTGGCGACGCCGGCGGCACTGGCTGCGATGGAGCTGTCCAAGGATGCGCTGGGGGATCTCCTGAGACGCCACCAGCGCGGCGACTGGGGCGCAACCTGCGCGGAGGATGCTCAAAGCAACGAGGATGCGCTGCGGACGGGAGGTCGCGTTTTCTCCGTCTACATTCTCTCTAATGGAACAAAGCTGTGGATCATCACGGAAGCGGATCGTGCCGCGACCACGGCCCTGCTGCCTGAGGAGTATTGACAAAGGAGTATCAACAAAGAAGAACTGAGTTGCGGGAGAAGGCAGGTTCTGCCATTCATGGCAGGGTAAAGGTGAAACAGAAGGAGGAACGACATGAGCGGTGACCAGAAAGGAAATGTAGGCAAACGGCCCGTCGTTCGGCTGGGACGGCTTCTGTTCAAGGCGGATGTGCCCGCCCAGCTTACCGCCGCAGGGGTCACCTTGGACGACCTGGTCGGGCGTCACCAGGCCGGCGACTGGGGCATGGTGGACGACTTCGAACGAGAGTACTTAGACTGGGCGGCGACTCATGGCAAGACAGTCACGTCCACCTTCATGGTCTGGATCGAGGGGAAAGCGCGGTCGGTCTTCATCACGACGGAGGATAAAACGACGTATATCGTCATGGTATGAGCCAAGTTTTCGCTGATGGCAGCATGGGTTGCCCCGTATTAAATATTCACCACAAAGGCGTTATGGGGCTCGCAGCGAACTGTGGCAGACGTCTCAGAAACGAACGTTTCTGAGACAACTTCCCCCACCCCAGTACCAGACTTCAGATCACTCGTCCCCGCCTGTCTCTTTTCCCGTCTATCAATCAATGTCTTTTGAATTTGAGGTACAATGAGTTCTGAGACAAGTAAGCGGAGGAAATCATGCTAGTTGGCTATGCTCGCGTTTCTACACAGGATCAGAAACTCGAATTACAGCGCGACGCACTGAAGGAGGCAAAGTGCGAGCGCATCTTCGAAGACAAGGCCAGCGGTGCGAAAGCTGCCCGCCCCGGACTGACCGAGGCACTGACGTTCATGCGGTCTGGTGACACGCTCGTCATCTGGAAGCTGTCCCGGCTAGGGAGAAGTTTGAAGCAGCTCATTGAAACCGTCCAGACGATGCAGGACAAGGGAATTGAACTCAAGAGCTTGAACGAGAACATCGACACCCGAACCGCGACCGGCAAGCTGCTGTTCCACATCGTCGCGGCCTTTGCTCAGTTCGAGCGTGACAACATGATCGAAAATACCAAGGCTGGCCTGGAAGCCGCACGGACCCGCGGCAAGAAGGGGGGGCGCAAAACCGTCATGGACAGCAAGAAGCTGGCACAGGCTAAAGTGTTGCGGGCCGATCCTACCCTGCCGATTATGGACATCTGCAAGACGCTAGGGATCAGCCGGGCAACCTTGTATCGTTACACAGGCGACAAATCTCAATAATCGCTTCCAAATGATTGCTTCCAAATACTGGAATCGCCACCATGACAGGAGCGATGCTTCATTTGCTGCAATCACTTCATTTGGTGCGGTTGAAAGGACGCTCGTACTGATGCCAAAGACCTCTTTACCAGTCGCGGTTCTTGATGCCTATGCCCTTACTTACCTATTACTTGATATATAATTCAGAAAATTGACATATTTTATCTGAATATGTTATAATGCATTTATGATCCGGTCCGTCTATGAGAAACTTAAAGAGCAGGTCGAGAAGCGTCAGCGGGGCGCAGTCTTCGTCACACGCGAGTTCCTGGAGCTCGGCTCCCGTGCTGCCGTGGATGAAGCGTTCTCTCGGCTTACCAAAGAAGGTGTGATCCGCCGGCTCAGGCGCGGCCTGTACGACTATCCGCGCCTGCACCCCACACTCGGACCGGTGCCCGCAGATCCAGACATAATTGCCGCCGCTCTCGCGCGAAAGACCTGCAGCCGGATCCAGAACGCCGGCGCACGGGCGGCCAATGCTCTGGGACTGTCCACTCAGGTAGCCGCCCGCCCCATCTATCTGACAGACGGCCGCCGCCGCTCCGTCCAGGTCGGCGAGCAGACCATTGAGCTGCGCCATGCCAGCCCCCGCTCCATGGCCGGGGCGGGGCGCGTGGAGGGGACGGTCATCCAGGCACTGCGCCATTTGGGGCCGGAGCACATTGATGAGGCGACGGTTCAGCAGCTGCGCCAGTCTCTGAGCGCCCGCGACAAAATTGCCCTGCGCCGGGAAGCCTTCAGTGCCCCTGGCTGGCTGATCCCCATCCTGCAGCAGATCGCCCAGAGGCAACCAGTAGAAAAAGCGCTTGCAGAAGGAAAAGCGTCCGCGAAAAAGGAAGTCGTATGAACTTTGCGTGTACAGAACCTCCGTATGCATGGTCGGCCGCTAGATGACGCGGCAAACATATGTATCCAGGAATACTCACCTTTCTAAAGCAACCGTTCTCAATGGGACCGATACCCACTGCAAATCAAGAGCACTTCAAAGATAACACTATGCAGAATTTACTCGAAGACCTCGTAAGGTTGCTGGAAATGGACGACAGATTAGTAGTAGATGGAACGCTACTTAAGAACAAAGTCGTCGAACTCGCACTGTCCTTAGACAGTAGCTTGCTAAGGCTCCTTATTGGTCACGATGCTATCCGCCGTCACTTTTTTGAAGATGTTGACGGCGTTCTTGTTTTCGACAAAATCAGATTCCAAGAGTTCGTGAACAACAAGGCGTTCCTGCCGGACAGCTATACGGCTTTCAAGAACAAGATTGGACTTTCGGCGGACGGGCGCTATCTAACTGACAGCAAGGAAGTGGTACTAGCCTGGCCTTACAAAGACTGCATTCTTGAAGGAGGCCAGACGAAGGAGGACACAAAGCGGAATGAAATCTTCTGGAACGAGACCCTCGCCCCCGATGAAATCGACCGCTTGCTCGCGCCGAAAGTCCTTACCGCTTTTGTAAGGTATGAGGCTGACGGTGAACACGAGGTGACGGACATTTCGCAGCGCGATAACATGATCATCAAGGGCAACAACCTGCTCGCGCTTCACACGCTCAAAAAGGCGTTCGGCGGCCGCGTTAAACTCATCTATATAGACCCGCCCTACAACACCGGGACGGACAGCTTCAAGTACAACGACAGCTTCAACCATTCTACCTGGCTGACATTCATGAGAAATCGGCTTGAGATCGCCAAGGACCTGCTCAAACCCAATGGGATCATGTTTATCCACATCGGTGACACGGAGATGCACTACCTCAAGGTACTGGCCGACTCTGTTTTCGGCCGCGAGCACTTTATCGCCACCATTCCACGGAAAACGCGCAGCGGAAAGAGCGATGTGCCCTACAAGCTTTCCCAGGATTTTGATTGGATGCTGGCATACACGAAAGCCGCATCGACAAAGGACGAACTGTTTCAGCGCCAAGTGACGCGGAAATATCACAGAAGCCCTGATTTTCCCGACGATGAATGGAGACTGACCGACCTGACAAAGCAGACCTCAACAGCGGAGCGGGAGAACTCGGACTTCACCCTAGTCAATCCCCGCGACGGGCGGCAATATCCCGCCAACCCGCAGCGGAGCTGGGCCATCACGAGGGAGACGGCGCCCGGCTACATCGCCCGGAAAAAGATTGTCTTCCCAGGAGACTACCCGTTCCTAGACATGCAGCAGCCGGCTATGCGCGTCTTCAAGTCGGAGGAATTCGCGAGGAAGGGCGACGATTACGATAAGTCCTACGTCTCAACCGAGTTCCTAAGCCTCATCACCGACGACCTGCTCAAGAAAACTACCAACAGGATGGGGACTGATGAGATCATAGGGCTGTTCGGCGAAAAATCATTCGCCTACCCGAAAAACGAACTACTCCTGAGCAGGCTTATCGAATACACCACCGCCCCAGGAGAAATCGTCCTGGACTTCAATCTCGGCAGCGGTACGACGGCTGCTGTGGCGCACAAGATGGGACGGCAGTACATCGGGGTCGAGCAAATGGACTACATTGGCAGTATCACTATCGAGCGCATGAAGAAGGTCATTGGAGGTGAGCAAGGAGGCATCTCCCAGACAGTTAAGTGGAACGGCGGCGGTTCCTTCGTTTACTGCGAACTGGCGCGGGCCAATCAGTCCTTCGTTGACTTGGTACTTGCGGCCCCGAGCAGCGGGGACCTCCAGCAAATCTGGGAGACCATGCAGCTGAAAGCGTTCCTCAGTTACCGGATTAGTCCCGCGGCAATCTCCTTCTCCGATGAGGGATTAGCGGCCCTCAGCCTTGACGATCAGAAACGGTTCCTAATCGAAGTTTTGGACAAAAACATGCTTTACGTCCCCTTTTCTGAAATTGACGACGTAAGCTACGGGGTCAACGAACCGGAGAAACGGATCAACCGCCAAATTCAAGGCGCGGCGACGCTTAGAAATGGATCAGGCAGATGAGCGAGATTAAGACCCTCAAGCAAACGCTGGTCGAAGAGCTGGGAAGACGGAGCATCGAGGGGACAGAGATTCCCGCCTCCATCACCGATAACCTAAACCCGGCCTTCGCAATCCGCCCCTACCAGCGCCGCGCGCTGCAGTACTTCCTCAACTACTGGCAGGAGCCCTTCGAAGGAAAGGTGCGCC
This sequence comes from uncultured Armatimonadales bacterium, assembly GCA_964241935.1. Taxonomy (GTDB): domain Bacteria; phylum Armatimonadota; class Armatimonadia; order Armatimonadales; family Capsulimonadaceae; genus JANXMY01. The sequence continues at coordinate 18,728 of CAXSZN010000026.1, read as the reverse complement.
GGAACCACCAGCTCCTGTTTCACATGGCTACAGGAAGCGGCAAAACACTGTTGATGGCCGCCGCCATACTGCACCTTTACGGCCAGGGTTACCGCAACTTCCTGTTCTTCGTAAACAGCACGAACATCATCGACAAGACACGGGATAACTTCCTAAACTCTCAATCAGGCAAGTACCTGTTCGCCCCATTACTGGAGATCGGTGATCGCCAGTTTTCCGTGCGTGAGTCCAGCAATTTCCAAGCGGCGGAGGCGGACGACATTACCATTGTTTTTTCCACGATCCAGGGTCTTCACATGGCACTGAGTACCCCTCGTGAAAACGGCCTCACCTACGACGACTTCGAGAGCCGAAAAACCGTCCTTATTTCGGATGAGGCCCACCATATCAACGCCGACACCAAGAAAGGCGGCGTGGTCCAGGAAAAACTGCTACCGGACGAAGCCATGGCAAACGCGAGCTGGGAAGGTACGGTGCAGCGCATCTTTGAGGCAAACCCCCAGAACGTCCTGCTCGAATTCACAGCTACGGTTGACTTTTCGGATCCGAACCTGGCCGCCAAGTACTGCCCGAAACTTATTACCGATTACACGCTTAGGGAGTTCCGCAAAGATGGATACTCGAAAGAAGTGAACGTGCTACAGGCCGACCTTCCAGCTTTCGACCGGGCATTGCAGGCAGTCATCCTATCTCAGCACCGGCGCAAGCTATTCGAGGAACACAGGAAGAATATCAAGCCCGTAATACTCTTCAAATCGAAGACCATTAAGGAAAGTAAGGCCTTCTTTGCGGAGTTCGCAGGCGCCATGGCAACCTTGACCCCCGAACAGCTTGCGGCTGCAAGACAGAAGGGCGCGAGCCCATCAATAATTTCCGCATTTAACTACTTCAACTCTCGCGACGTCAGCCTTGAAAACTTAGCCGCCGAACTGCGCGGCGACTTCACTGAGGACAAACTGATCGAGGTGAACAGCAAGGAAGAAAGCGAGAGTCGGCAGCTCGCAGTCAACTCCCTTGAGGACCCTCGCAACGAGTTCCGGGCAGTGTTTGCGGTCGACAAGCTTAACGAAGGCTGGGACGTGCTAAACCTGTTCGACATCGTCCGTCTCTATGACACGCGCGACAGTAGGGTGGACAGGATCGGCAAGACTACCATGAGCGAGGCGCAGCTCATCGGGCGAGGTGCGCGGTATTGCCCGTTCAAAATCCACGAAGACCAACCGCTGGACCAGCGCAAATACGATCAGGACTTGACCCACAAGATGCGCATCTGCGAGGAACTCGTCTACCATAGCGCCTACAACCCCAGATATATCCAAGAACTCAATGCTGCACTCCAGGAGATAGGTATCAAGCCAAGGGAGGAAAGAAGGCGGCAGGTCACCTTAAAAGATTCCTTCAAGGCGACCTCGTTATACAAAAACGGGCTTATCTTCCTCAACGAACAGCAGAGCCGTGACCGCGGAGATGTGGCGGGGCTGGATGCCACCCTAATCGGGAAACTTTACAAAGTTCGGCTACTCACCGGCCGAAGCCACTCAAGTGCCCTCATTGTTGCGGATTCTCCTGGTCTTCCCAGCCGGCCTGGGACAGATGAACAGAAACATATGGACTACTTCCTCGCCGACTTTGGTAGCGCATTGGTGCGGAAGGCGATGCAGCGCCTGGCCTTCTACGAGTTCAGCAACTTGAAGACGCACCTGCCGCACCTACAGAGCGCTGCGGAGTTCATCACCTCCCCCTACTACCTCGGCTGCATCAAGGTTGAGGTCTCTGGGCGCGCGGAACAGGTGGAAAACCTCGGGACGAACGAGAAGCTGCACTCCGCGGTACGAGTTTTGGAAGAGATCGCCGAAGCCGTCTCCGTGAGCCAAACCGCATACAGGGGCAGCGTCGAGTTCAAGCCATGGCTCTTAAAGGAAAAAATCACGGAGAAGACCTTGAACTTCGCCGCCGAGGACGGTGATGACCGCGAGTTCGGAAGATCCATGAACGATCCCGGCCAAACGTCATATCACCTAGATCTTACTAGCCGATCCTGGTTCGCCTTCGAGGACTGTTTTGGGACCTCTGAGGAAAAGCTCCTGGTCATGTTCATAGACAAGCACTACGAAAGCTTGAAAGAACGCTATACAGACGTTTACCTAATCCGTAACGAACACCATTTTAAGATCTATGACTTCGACGATGGACGGGCGTTTGAGCCCGATTTTGTCCTCTATTTAATTGGGCGCAACGCGGAAAAGACCGTCCAATATCAGATATTTATCGAACCGAAGGGGGGGCACCTTCTCAAGACCGATGAGTGGAAAGAGCGTTTCCTTTCGCGCCTTCGTGCCGAGGCACGCATCGAACAGATTTGGACGGATCGGGACTATACCGTATGGGGTCTACCTTTCTTCAACAGTACGCAACGAACGCAAGAATTCGAGAAAGATTTCTCGGAACTGTCATGACTTCAGCCGGCCCGCGCCTTAGGCGGGGCCTTCCATGTGCATGACATTACGCAAAAGGGGACAAGATGGCCATTACCGTCAATGACATCATCAAAGTTGCGCTTACGGACGATGAGCTGCAAAACTGGCTCGAAGTGGCCGCCCGTGTGGCGCCACACATCAGGGACAGAGTAGACCTTCATGGTCGCGACTACTTGGAGCGGTACATCAACGTCGCTATGGGAGAGATCGCGGAACAGATGGTCATCAAGTGGCTGCACGATAACGGCAAGCAAGCGCGATCCGCGGTAGACAAGACCGCCACAGTACCGGACACGGGTCACGACATCATAGTAACGAATACTAATGGCAAAGACGTTGAGTGCTCTGTCAAATCATCGCTCTCGGCATTAAAGCAAGAGCAAGGCATTTTGTCTGAGTTTAGGCTGGCTTCGAAAAAAAGCGAGCTTCGGCCTGTAAATATCCAGGTCTATTTTTGGTTAATCTTGAATCCGCCACCCAGAGGTAGCCGAATCACTGTGCCTTCCACGACGAACGCGGCCATCATTGGCTGGGCTACGAGAGGAGAGATCGAAGCGAAAGGCTTCACAGAATACGCGACGGAAGACCGTCAATCGCCCAAGATGAAGTTACATGAAATGAACACGATGCAGAGCCTCCTGAGCAAAATCATTTAGTTGACCCATTTTAATATATGCAGATCGTCTATAGCATCTTTCAATCTGGGATCAGACAACTAACCTGCGTCGTAGCTCATGAGCAGTAAAGCTTGCGCTTTGCTCAGATCCTGGTCGGACCCGGTTCGGATCCCTCGAGCGGTCAGCGTCTGCACAGTGTGGCGCAAGTCGTCGAGGTTGCGCACTAAGCGATCCATACTGTGAGCCACGACCATGTCGCCCTCGCGGACGAATGCCAGAAGTGCGGCCAGATCCGGGCGCTTTGTATCTTTTCTCGACACCCGGTCCGTGAAGCAGCGAGCGAGCGCTACCCTTCCAGCAGGTTGAAGTCCTTGACATTGTGACCAACGTGTCAGGAAAATGTAGAGAGAGGTCTATTCTGACGGAGAAATGGCGGAGGGGTTGAAGTCAGACTGGGGTTGAAGTCAGATGCATCTCGAAGGAATTGTTCCGAGCTTCGCAACAAGGCTCATTAAAGATGTTTCTATCAGCAAAAGCGGTTGAACAACTTTCGGGTCGTCATGGATAGATTCCTATTCTTAAGCAAACATGTTCGAGAAATGGAGGATACAGCAGTCCTAGGGTTTGACGCACGCAAGCGAGACGTGACGCCAGAATGTTAGGCTGCGGCTTCCTTAATCCTGTTCAACAAACGATGATAAGATCTGCCGGTTGTAATAACCAGACGAAGAACGCACCCCCAATATAGGTTCTCCGGTCTGGGGTGTCAATTTCTCTTTTGGAGAGATGGTGCCCAGAAGGATCGAAACCGCAAACGAATGCGCCAAGTATACCTGGATGTCGTTAACAGTACCTCTGTTGGCGCCCCTCTTTAGATTTGATTTTTTGTCAAGCGTTAATCGAGAAAAGATATCTTCATGCTATTGTTCCCCTCAACTGCTTTATTCCGATTTTTCTACGAAATGCCTGAGTAGCAGAATATCCGGATTTTGAGGGCGGAGTCTTGCCATGGCTTTTATCAAGGTATCGCTTGTGATATCTCCGCAGCCCCCATGCCGAAGCAGTAGTAGGGCGCTCTGCCATCGTTGCTGTCCGTTTCCATGGTACTCGAGCTGCGCCGGATCGCCTCCAGCTTCCTCCCAAAGATGTTCATGATCAGGACCGCGACTGAAAACCGATGTCACGGCTTCAAGTAGCGCCTCCCACAACTCATCTTCCGTAAGATACAGGGTTGGCGCACTTTGAACAGGTGCGGTCGTCATAGACATGCGAATCCGCTTGAACACATTAAGGAGCCCAATGCATTCAATCACGGCAGGGCGGAGGTTTTGTTCACCTCGAAGCATGAGATCGTACAGCGTAGCAGCGGAAGCCCGCCAGTTGCGTGCCTGGATCAAAGTGCCAATTCTCGTGACAGGGACAACTCGTTGAGCACTCAGTGAATGCTGGCGCAACCAGTTTATGAACTGTCGCTCGGATATTTGGGGAAAGTGTTCGCAGAGTTCAAGGGCCAGGCTCAACGCCCGATCACCCGCCTGTCTCACAGCATCTTCAAGCCCAGCTTCGTCCAATATTTTTTCCAACAGTAACGGCTCCAAGGACCAGTCTGCTTGTCCCAAGGCGGCTGAGAGCCAGGCGGCTGCCGTCTGGGTGAGGAACATGTTCCGTATGGAGGTAGGGAGCTTCGGCCAAAGAGCCGAGCGACCCGGATAAGACACCAGGTTTCCCTGCGGAGTCAAAGCAATCCGTTCCAGCAGATCCAGGTCAACGTCGACGCCATCTAGGATCTGATCAAGCAGTTTGCCCGTGATTGACGCGGGATCCGCCAATCCCTGCCATAACTCTCCGCGGTGCCGGGCCGTTTCGAGCCAGACCCGCCTCCAAATCTGCTGGAGGGGATCGAGAGCAGACAGCAGGCGCGGATGCTTCGCACATTCTGTTCCTGCAAGATGGACCATGCGCGGGTCATCGATTTCCAGTGCCGCCTGGAGTGTTTGATCCGGCTCGAAGCGTTGCGCCATTTCCGGCAGCCCGATTGTATGGATGGGATCCGTCAAAGCGGATAAGTGCTCACGGTAAGCGGCCTGGGGCATTTTTGAGGCGGAGAGAACGGTTCCATGCAAGCGCAGCCAGCCGCGCTCCTTAGCCGCCGCAAGCACGATATCTCCTAAATCCGTAGAAAGTGAGTTCGGACAAGTGTCCAACCAAGCTTGTTCTGCTGTCGGTGTAAGGGGAACCAAGGGCAGAGTGTGTTGCGCTAGTTCCAAAGATTGCTGCCACCACTGCCACGACATGAATGCCGCAGGAAAAGTGGCGCTCTGAAGGGCGGCGCGGGCTGCATCTTGAACGGCCTCTCGCCACTCCGGCTTTGCCAATGTTCCATACGCGCGATCCAGAAGCGTAGCCACCTCATTGGGCTGCGCGTCAAGCAACCCGTCGCCGCTCCATTTGCCGATCATCTGATTCATCCACTGCCAACTGTCTGGAAAGGGAGAAAAGTCCAGGTTGGCAAGAGCGCCGACTTCGAGTGCGCCGAAAGACCTGTACGTCGCCAAGCGGCTCATGGCCTCTTGCTTGAGGCCAATGGCTTGGACCGGGTCCGGTGCCAGCTCCCCGACCTGTCGTAGGAACCGCAATCGCTCCGAGAAGTTGACTCCGATCCGTGCTTTTTCTCGGTATTCCAAACAGCGTTCCAGACGGGTCAGGCTCGTGAGCGGCGCGGGGATGTCACCGATTTCGGCCAGCACATCGCGCAACGGTGCGGCTTCGGAAGCGCCGGTGAGCAACGACTCAGCGAGCGTCGCGGGCCGTACCGGCCCAGCAGGCGGATGAAGGGAAACGAGGCAATGGTCCTGCCAGCGGGCTTTCAAGTCAGCCGGCGTCCAAACGAAAGTAACGTTTTTCGCATCTTCCGGGGCGAAAGCCATGCCGAAGCTGAACTCGCGCCGCGCCGCCGGCCAGAGATTGGCCCAAAGCGAGCTGACTATCTCCATAAATCCGTCCTGTCCCAGCAGAACCACCGGGGGTCCTGCCTGATCCAGCAGACGATGGGCCACAGCGGATAGCCCAGGTACGCGCGCGAAAACGGATTGGACCGGCACAGGGAGATCTAAGGAACAGGAAGGCATTTCGCTGGCATCATCCCAGCTGGACATGATGTCCAGAAGCACCCCGAGGTCCGCCAGTTTCCCAGCATCTTCCGACGGAACAAGCAGCACGCGGCTCCTGACCATGCCCGTGCGAGACGCCAGAAGATCCGGCTGTATTTGGCACAGCGCGTAAAAAGGTCCAAGACGCCGGCCGCAGAGGTAAGTCCCCAGAGCGATGCCGCTTGGCAACTGGCTCGGAGGCAAGTCGGTTAGCTCCGCCAAGCCGGCAGGCAAACTTTCAGCGGGCAGACTTGATGCCAGCAGAGCGTGTCCCCTGTTCTTCTCCCCATACAAGGCTTTATGCACCAGGATACGCTGTGCAGTCGTGCCGCTCAAGGCTGGTCCTCCAGCAACCATGCCAGCGGCAATGTCAAGTCGGGGGAATGCTGTCCATTTGGCATGACGATGAACCCTTGCTGCTCTGGACCGAGATCCTGAAAGTCCTGGTCAGGCTCGGTCTTACTTAACGCTTTCCCCAAGCTGGAAAGGCCAAATATTCGCCAGCAATTAGGATCCCAGTTGCTGGCAAGGAACTCGTAAAAGAGAGGAAGGACCGCTTGCAAAGCCTCCGGCGGCAGTTCTTTTTGGGACAGTTCATCCCAGCAGGAAAGCATGACCAACAGCCGGGGCGAACGTCGCTGGGCTGGCACCTCCGCGTGGCGCGTCCAGAGCAAAATCTGAAGCAGCTCAATGTAATAGGCGGCGTCAGACCAAGGCTTCAGGGCGATCTCAGGCGCGCGCTCGCTGGCAGAAGCCGCCACTAGTCCCCTTCGTCGCGTTAAGATGTCCTCGAACTGGCGCATCAGGAGAGGCCGGATGAAAAGGAGCCAGCAATCGGAGTCGCGGACACGGTCCACCCACGCGACAGGCACGGAACGGCTATGGAAAATGCCTTGCAATTGCTCACCGCCGTAATCCGGCCAGATTACGGTGGCCTCTGCCCCGGAAGGCATCCGAAGTTCCCAAGGCATCCGGTGGTCGGCAGCGATCGGGGTATGGTCCGCGGCTCTTCCCTCTCCCAAACTGTCAAGCACCTGCCGAATGGCCCCCAAATCGTCTGGAGCTGATAAGAGCTTAATTGCTGAATCTGTCAGCATAAGCCTCCCGTAGAGTTGTCCCGTATAGTGAGTTTTTCCGGTGTCTGGGCCACCCAATACCAGTACTGTCTTGGACATCTTCACCCAGCTCCTTCGGCGGATCGCCCTCGGTAGGCAAAAAACGGATCGGGTGACTTGAACGGAGGCGAAGCTTCCATCCTCATCGTCTGCAGCTTGATTTCGTCAAGCAGCCACGCCATGGAAGCAGCGACCCCTCCTTCCGGGACACCGCTTTGAGGATCCGGGTCTGGATTACCGGCACGGACGAAAAATTCCTTCCTGTTGGGTAGCCGGAGCACTAACGCAGTTTCGATACGCACTCGGATTGCGGCAGGAATATCCGGATACCGGTCTGTTTTTGACCAAATCGCGGCGACAGGTCGCTCCATGACTTTGGGGCCAAGGCGGTCAAGGAGACGGACGAGCTTCGTTACTGCCCCTCCGCGCTGACTGCCTGCCAGAGCATCACAGTCTAGGAACAGCATGATGCCGTCAGCGTGCCTGATAATCCAGCGTGCGCCCTCAGACGCACTTGCATCGGATGCAACAGCCCACTGGTCGAACCATTCGCCTGGCGCGTCTGCGAGCAGCACTTCTACGGTTGTCGCTTTTTGAGCAGCCATGTCATGGGTTCCTGATTTTTCGTGCCTGAATGCCAGGTGCAGCAGTCCTGGCGTGCGTTCCAGCCCGGAACTGGTGTGCGGCGGAAACCGCGGAGGTTGCCCTGGGCCGAACCGGCCGTAATCGGCGAGGTTTTCCCAGCCGCCAAGTGTGTATGAGGCCGCAAAACGGTAAGCTTCCACCGAGCGTCCTTGATGCAAACGGAGATAGCTTGTCATCAAGTACGTGGTTTTGCCGGCATCCGAAGAACCCAGAAGGCCGATCAAAAACGGCCTCGCATGTCCGACTAAAGGCGCAACATCGCTGCCACTGAGCGCCCTGCCTGTCCATGGCGGATGCAGACGGTCCCACTGAACGGCAGGTAAAGCTTCCGGCTCAGGACCAGCTTCGACTGCTTCATCTCTGAACTCGCAGACTTCAGCATTCGGCTCTCCCATTTGGCAGATGCCGTCCTCGGATACGTAACAGTCCCTTTGGACACATGATCTTCTCACAGTTCGCTCTCCAGCTCTGAGACCAACTTCCATGCCTGCAAATCGCGGAACAGCCACAAGGCCAGGGCAGGAACAGCGACAACGGTTTGGAAATCAATTCCCAGCCTGTCGCGTAGGTCGGCCTCCGAAACTGCATGGCCATGGACAGCCTGATCGACGAGGGTTAGCAACGAAGCCCGGCCGGGCGTGATTTGCGCGGGCGCTGTCACAAATTGCTTCAAGGCTGCTTTATTTGGTGCTTCGGCAAGCCCGGATAGAAAGCGGCCAACCGGTACGCTCTCAGCGGCACCAACGGCTCTTCTCACGGCTTCCGCGAGCACGTAACCTACGCTGGCGGGCCGGGGAACAGGCGTGAGGCCGTGCAGGTCAAACGCCGTAGCCACGACGCAGGCTTCGGGTCTGAGATCCCGGTAGCTGCATAGCAACGTCGGGCTGTACGAAGCTTCCAGCCACCATAAGACGGCAGTCCTCAGCTCCGCGGCAGAAGCATCTTGCCGCATATTTTGAGAAGCCTGTTGCACGGCTTTTGTCAGGGCACTCGATAGCTCGGAAAAACTCTTCAGCAGGTCAGTGTTCTGTTGGACAGTCTGCTTGCTGATGGCAGCCGCCACTGAATTGATCGCGTCAGCGATCGCCTTTGCGGCACGCGGCGAAAACTCCCATGACCAAGCTTGACCGGAGTTAGGCCAATTTTGGGTCGCATCTTTTAGTACAACATTACCAGCAGCATTAGGGCCTGCTGCGGCCGCCATTCTTTCCGTGAATTGTTCCATATTGATGACCGGTGGCTGTATCGCAGGGTTCTTTGATTCAACTGCGGGAACGGACGGCGGCTCGCTTCTAGATGCAGCGGACCAAACGGTCTGAGCGTCTTCTTCGACCTTTTGGCTGAAACGCAGCAACAAGCTATCCCATACTTCCGCTTCGGCACCAAGCGGGGCGTGCGGCCGGTAGCTCTGTGCAGTCAGAGTGATGATCGCAGCATGGCGCACATCTGCGTCGCCTGCATCAGCGAGCCCTTGGAGCATGATGGCTCGCAACAGACGTTGCGGCGTCCCTCCTGTGAAGGCATGTTTGTATGTCGGCCACTTCTCCTGCAAATTACGGGCAGGAGCCTCGAAGGCAGGATCGGTAAAAGAGGCATCAGGGTCCATTGAAACCAGCGTGGTTGGAATCAATGCTGCTGGCTTTTTGAGAAGTTCCTCGCTGAAGGCAGCGGCAGCTCCCTTGGTATGTTCGTAGCGGGCATCCCCGTCCCCGACCTCTGAAAGCAAGCCGGCATCTAAAAATTCTTCTAGTATTGTCACTTGTAATCATCCTCAACGAAATGGTTCAGTGTTTCCCGCATGGTTCAACCAGGGCCTGGCATCGTCGTCATCAAAGCTTTGGTAGTTCCTTCGGCAACCGATTTCACTGTTTCGGAGTAAAGGCGCATGGCACCCGCGCCAGCAGATTGCAAAATGCTCGTCAGGGTTGCAGACAATGACGCTCGCTTAGTTTCTGACAAGCGCCCTGCCAACGCAGGAGCAAGCGTCGCGAACGCTTCAGTTGGCGTCCCAGAAGGAAATGTGCTGAACAGATGAACGACGATACTCTCTTCAAGCGGGCCGCTGGATTGGTCGATTTGATCTATAATCACTTCTGCCGCTTTTAGCCGTTCGGGAGCAGCAAGCTCCCGCAATCCGGCAAGCAGGATACCGTTATACGGATAGTCCGTCAGGGCCTCAACCATTAAATCTGCCGGGCTGGCTGCTGCGCCGGTCCGGGCCTTGCGCCATAATTCGTGCCACATATCACGGGGCGTTTCAGCAAGGGTCACTTCCGCTACACGCCCCCCGGCCCTTTCCCAAAGCCCACGCGCTGAAAGATGAGTAGGATAATTGTTCGCCAAAAAAGCAATAATCGTGTTGTCGTTAAGCATAATAACCTTCTTCCTAAACAAGTCTCCGTATTTTAGACGAAATGCTATTTAGTCGCTTCATCCCCGCTTGAGAAAACGGCTTCGTTCGAGCCAAAACCGAGGCTTTGTCGGACAAGCCGCCTAACATCCTCTGGATCCTCCTCGCCTTTTTCTGCAAGCGTCGGCACGAACACCTGGTGGTCCGCCAGCAGCTTGATCAAGACCTTCTGGTAATAGGCCCCTGGTTTCTCTAACACGCCAAGCTTGGTTTCTTGAGCAAGGCGCTGCCTCGTGGCTCCCAGTGCCTGCTTCGGCAGATGCGACAGGTCGTGCTGCTCGCAGACCGAAAGCAGCTGCCGGTGACGGCGTTCGCTCCCCCAGTCCCGGAGTTCCTCAACGATCATTGCGCTCTCGCTGAGGTTGGCTGCATCAGGAATACTTAAACAATCAGGGGAACTTGAACGGTTCTGCGCCGGATGGTTGGTTCTGGCATCTTCCGTGCCTGCTTGTTGCTTCTCAGCAACGAAGTTGAATGTTCCCCCAACGTTCAACGTTTGTTCTTTCTGAGTAGTCTTAAGTAATGATTCAATATATAGTAGCTCATTTTGAACGGGGGTGGACTCAAAATGAGCTACCGGTCGTAGTAGCTCATTCTGAGCTACCGGCAATGCTTCAGGTTGATCCTTTCGCAGTGCTTCAGAAAAAAGGCGTTGATGTTGTCCCGAAGCGGCTTGCCCACTGATTGCAGTATTTACTGCATTACTGCAAGAAGTACGTTCTGCATCACTTACTGAATGAGGACCGGCCTTACTGCATGCAGTAAGGCCGGTCTCTGTGTCCATCGCTATATTTTTGAGCCGGATCGGCTTGCGGAGCCTTTCATCCGGCCCAAGTCGCGTTTGCTGTTCCCGGCTGATGCGCTCTTCGACCATTTCTTTCAGCTTGACTTCGTCGGCTTCCGTCAGCGGGTCGTCCATCGCGACCTTGTAATGGTTCTCCAGCTGCCTGACCCGTCCATTGGCTCCGTTCCGTTCCCATTCGGGGCTGATCTGCACGAAGCGGCGCAGGGCGATGTTGCGCTCCAATTCGCGCTTGATCGTGGGGACGGAGCAGCCGCAGCCCAGGGCGATCTCGCGCTGGGAAATCTGGACGGTGTCGCGCGTCTCGCCGCTTTTGCGGTTATGGTAACAGGCCCCGCGCAAGTAGATGACGATGGCCGTGCCGAGCGGTCCCAGCGCCGGCATCCAGGAGCGCCGGAAGTACTGGGAAAGGAACACCATCTTGTCAGGCTGCGTGATGGCGTTGCGAGCATCGATGTAGTAGGGCGAGATGTCCATAATCCGTTTGGAAGACGATCCGAAAGATAAACGATCCGCATATCAGATGATCTGAACCATGATCCTGCTGAACATTGTTCTTACTGAGGATCAGTGCCCGTGCCGAAATACGTGGCTGCCAGCGCCTCGATCACGAGGTCCTTGATGCTGCGGCGGGTCTGGGCAGACAGTACGGAAATCTTTTGATGCAGGCTGTCCGGCATGTCCACGGTGATCCGGGTCGTCGGTTCACGGGCCGCCCGCGCTGGTGCCTGATAGTCTGCTGCCGCTGCTTTTGGAGCTGTCACCGCCGGCTGCGGGACCGTCGCGACCGGCGGCCTGTCGGTTTGCACAGGAGGCACCGCAACTTCTGGCGATAACATGGGAGTGCGGTCCACTTCAGAGCCGGTCTGTACGGAATTACTGCCTTGATGGTTTACTGCATTACTGCTTGCAGTATTTACTGCATTACTGCCTTCATTGGAGACTTCTTCGTAAACTTCTTGAGCGCGTTTCTCATTCTCCTGTACAACCGGCTCGGTTTCTTCTTCCAAGTCCTGAAGCCTGGCCAGTGCCTGGCCGCGCGGCGGCAGGGCAAGGCCGCCGCGTTTGGCCGCTGTTCTGCCGGAGGCGGCCGGCTTGCTTGAGGCGGCTGGTTTGTTCGGGGTGGGGGTCTCGCTCATAGGTTCCCTCGTCTCACATTGCTGCCTGCTGCGGCTTTGCATGGTCCGGCCTTTTTTGCGCCTGTTATATTCGCGCCTGCCATCTTCTGGTTTCTCATTTGCTGGCCCAGCCCTTGAAGTTGAGGTCGGCCAGCGCCGCTGCCAGGGACTCCTCGTCCGCCGCTTTCCTGCGCCGCGCGTAGGCGTTCACCAGGACGTTGTCGCACAGGATGCACAGGTTGCGCGGGTTGCCCTGCGTGGCGTTGTAAATCGGGCGGTGGAGGTCCGGGTCGAACAGGGCGTCGAAATCGCCGCCCGCGACTTCCGCTCGGTGGCGCAGCATCTCTATGGCGTCGGCGAACGTCAGCGGGTCCAGCGTGGCGCCGCTCGCGATGCGGGACCGCAGGGCCGGCTTGTACGTCAGCTTGCGGGCGAAGTTCGGCAGGGCGAGCAGGACGATCTGCAAGAGCTTCGCCTTCGTGGTCTGCTCGTTGGAAAGGGTCTGGAGCGTATCCATGTTCTTCGGGCTGATGCTCTGCGCTTCGTCGATCATCACGACGACGGTACGGTCGGCCTTGTACTCGTCGATCAGGAACTCGCGCAGGGCGACTTTGTTGTCCTCGACCCGGTGGAAGCTGGGCTGGCCGAACGCGCTGAGGATCAGCCGCAGGAACGGTGCCGGAGTTTCCGGGGACGGATCGGTTACGTGTCCCGCGACGATCTGCGTATCGGCCCGCCAGTTGGTCATCATGAACTGCGACAGCGTCGTTTTGCCGGTCCCGATGTCGCCCATCAGCAGGAACAGGCCCTGCCGCTCCTCGACGGCGTACTGGATCTTCGTCGCCGCGATCTCGTGCTCGCGGGTCGCATACGCGAAGCGCGGGTCCGGGCTGGTGGAAAAGGGCCGTTCTTTCAAGCCGAAATGAGCCAGATAGCCAGCCATGCAGCGTCCTCTCCTTTGCCGTCTCTTTCATCAGGGTAACCTGGAACATTCCGGGTAAGTTGGAAGATTTTAACCGATAATACTGCCAGGAGTCAAGCATTGGGCGAATCTTTTCAGCTTTTTTTCATAAGCGGGCATAGGCTCCTCACCGAGGGCCGTCAGCGGCCTCAAAGTCTGATCTCAAAACAAAACCGCGTATATTTCTGAAGCAAGCAAACTGCTATGAAAATCAATCGCTCTTCTATTGTTATAAACGGTCTGTTGTCGTTTACGGTTTTACCGGACGGCGCCGTGCGTGAGTTTTCCACTTTTCCACAGGGTTCTTGCGGCGACTGTTCGCCCTAAATGTTCTTTATTAAACTAGATGTCTTTCTTCTAGATGTCTTTCTGGTTCCAGACCGCTCCCGGCCGGAAGTAGAGGCGGCCCAGGCAGCGCCTCCGCTCTTCCGGGGTCAGGAGCGGCCTGCCGCCGGCATCTTCCACAACGATGAGGCCGGACGCTGCCAGAGAGGCTACGGCGCGTGAGACCGCGTCGCTGCCCCGTCCTGTCCGCCGGCAGAGCTGGCTGTGCGAAAGCCAGTCCCGGTGCTTGGCACGTTGATCTGAACCGGTAGTCGCTCTGTCCAATTTCCAGCCCGCCGTCTGCCGGATCACGATCAGTAAGACCCGCAATTCCGTGTCTTTGAGACGCGGCATGACTTCGTCCACAAGCCGGACCGGGACCGGGTGCCATGATGCCGCCTTACTCATTTGTCTCCGGCATACTCGCCTGTTCTTTTTGCTCATCTGCTCTTTTTTGTTCGACAGTTTCCGGTTCCTCTGCCGGCTGCCGCCGCAAGGCCAGCGGCCTGTCGTAGCCGCCTTCGATCGCCGCTGCCAGGAACCGGGCCGGGTTCTTGGCGCTGCGCTGCGGCAGCCAGGTGATCTGGCTCTCGATGGCTCCCAGGTCAAAACGGGCCAGCAGGTCCAGCGCCTGCTCTTTGGGCATCCCCGTGTCCGTCATGGCCTTGAACGCCCGGCGCTTGCCGTCTGCCACGGCGGGATCCTCCCCGGCGAAGTCCGGCGGCGCCCAGCCCATCATCTCCCCGATCTGCCGCTCCACGTCTTCCCTGGTCTTGGCGTACCGGGCGCGGCTATAGGCGACGACCGCCTCCCGGCCCGGCGTGGGCCTGTGCGGCTCCTGAGACGGCTCAGGGGCCTGCACAGCGTCCTCATGGGCCACGAGCCGGCGTCCCGGCAGGTAGGCGTCCAGGCCGTCAGGACGTGCGAGCACTTCCGCCAGCGGCTGGCCCTGCCACGACGCCTGGGTGAGCCGTTCCAGACGGGCCTTGGCTTTGGGCTGGGAAACGCCCATCGCGTCGGCCAGTTCCGGCAGGGTGGGGCGGCACCAGCCGTTGGGGGTGACGAAGGACAAAAGAAGAACCAGGTTGGCGAAATCTTCCGGCGTGAGCGAGCGCCACAGGCCGGACGTGCGGACGCGCTCCGTGAGGATCAGCCGGGCGCTCGGCCTGAAGGAACTGCCGGCGGCGTCTTCCTGCCGGTGCTCGATGACAAAAGGCGCGGCCTCCGCACGTTCCGGTACGGCTGGGATCGGCAGGATTTGATTGAGGATATCGTTCTGCGTAGGAAAATCGTTCTGCGCTAGGAAGTCGTCGTGCATAATCCTCCTTTCTTGTGGAAACCTGATTTTGTGAACATCTCAGCCGATAAACGTAAAGCTTCATGGGGGTGAAACTTTCTGCTGAACACTGACGGTGTGAACTGTTTCAACAGCGACAATGAAGCCTCGTGGGTCGATGGTGCGCCGTCGCACCAGGGAGTGCAGCCTGCTGGGGCGGCACGTACAGTGATCCGGCGCACCGGCTTGTCGGGTTGGGTCTCCCTGATGGGTTACCTCCCCTGGCAAGCGCCGGGTGGCCGGGGAAGGCCGCGCTCCTGTCCGACGACTCGATCCCCAAGCGGGACGGGCTCGCGGCAGCCGCGGCTTTTGCCGTGTCGACACGCCCCGACCATCTCACTTTTCTGCCATCCCGCTTCTCTGGCAATCCACTTCTCTCGTCCTCTAGGTGAGCAGGTATATGAGCAGCAACAGCAGGGACAGGCCGAAGAGGAGCGCTTGCAGCACGTCTTCGGCGGCGGAGCCGGTGACGAACCGCAGGCGCGGCGGCAGCAGGTGACAGCGGTGCCGGAAACCCCACCGGCCGTCCTTGCCCCGCGCCGGCAGCAGCGGGACGCCGTGCCGGGTCATGGCGTCCAGCGCCAGGTGCGAACCGTAGCCGAGCAGTACCGCCGCTCCGTAGGTCCAGCCCCAGGCCAGTGACAGTGGTAGCGCGGCGACCAGCCCAAAGACGGCGAGGCCCAGCAGGGAGTGGAGCGGCCCCCGGTGTCCCCACGCGCTATAAACAAGTGCGCCGAGCGGGTCAAAGGGGCGGATCGGCCCAAGCTTCAAGGAGCGGATCTTGGAATGCTGCGCGTCGAGGTCGGGCAGCAGGGCGGCTCCGGCGGCGAGCACCGTCAGCGAGCCGATGGTCTGGCTGGTCAACATGGAACTGGTCAATATCGGACTGGTCAACACTGGATATGCCGCCATATCTGTCAGACTGGGTACGGTGCCGGGAACGAGCGCCAGCAGCCAGAGGGACGCGATGCCGCCGGCGGCGTGCGTCGGCCATGTCAGCGGCCCCCTTTCTTCAGCGGCTTGTTCATTGCTTTTTCTTTCACTGCTTTCTCTTCCGCGTAGTCGCCATTTCTTCTCAGGTAAATGGTCATCTTCCATTCGAGGTTTTCATCCTGTTCAAGAGTTTCATTCTGTTCAAGATCAGCATTTAGTTTTTTGGTCCGGTGCGGCTTGCCGGCACTCGTCACGGGCTTTGCTGCCTCCCTCTCACTAGCCTCTGCCGTGGACGCGCTCATCTTTTGGAAGAACGCTTCGTCAACTTCCAGGCGGTACGACCCGCCATGCGCCTGTTTATGTACGCTTGTTTGCCGAACCCCTAGACGGTGCCGGATCAACAGGCCGAGCAGCTCTTTCCCGTCGATCAGGCGAACGGGAGCAACCAGCGTGCCGGATGCGCCCAGTTCCGCCGCGCGTTTGCGGACTACCTGAGAGAAGGCCGAGGTGGTTATGAGCACAGCTTCCGCCCCGCCGCGCCGAAGGCAGGCCCCGCGCAGCTCGTCTACCGACCGCTGATGCACGTTTAGGCCGTCAAACTGCTTGATCTGGGCGACGGCCAGGCGCGGTGCCAGGCCGCCCGAAAGGACCGCTTCCAGGTCATAGCCGCCCCCGCCGGGCCGGTTGTACCCCTTCCACTCCTGCCGTCCCGCAGGCTTGGCTTCCTCGTAGCCGAGGGCTTCCAGCAGCACGCACAGGCACCGGGCGAACGCCGGGTACTCCAGCGCGAGCAGCCGCTGCCGGAGCTGGTCGGCGACGGTTCCAGGCGTAGGAACAAAAAGTCGCTGACGCCCCTCATCACAGCATCCATCCGTGCCGGTCGGCTTATAACTCATCGGGCCTCCTTCGCATTAAGGATGTTGATGTTCGGAATGTTGGTAAGAGAGGCATCTATAACCGGTCCGGCGGTTGGGCTGGCTTCCGCAGGTCCAGTCAGCGACCAGTCGCCGGGTCGCTGCCCCCGCCAGTCGGGGCGCAGGTTGCCTTCGAGGTCGTAGGCCCGGTCCGGCAGGCATCCGCCGCACCGGCACAGGACGCAGCCGGACGGCGTCAGGTAGGTGCCGTCGGTGGAGAACACGTCGCGCATGTCCAGCGGGTATCCCAGCAGGCGCTCCAGGACGGTCGTGACCCCACGTGCCAGGCGGTACGACGGGTTGATGCGGCCGTTGACGAGGCGGCTGACGGTTGAGCGGGACACGCCCACTTCCGCCGCGAGCCTCGCCTGCCCCCGGATGGACAGCTTGGGGATATGCACCAGTAGCACTTCCACCCGGTTCTGAACGGGCTGGAGGCTCGGAGTGCGCCGAACGCTCGTATGCGGCCCTTGCTGCATTGGCGACGGGTCTTCCTGCGCGGCATCGTTTTCCGGGTGCGGGGACAGAAGATTCTCAGGATGTGGCGGCGGAACCGCGAGATTGGGCGAGGTCGCCCGGATTGTAGTGGCTGGCGTCATTGAAGTGGCTGGCATCTGGCTCCTTTCAGCAAGTTACTGTCTGCGAATAAGCGTCTGCTACGCCACGCAGCTGTTCGCGGCAAGGCCCACGTTACCGAACATAAACCGAAGATGCAATGAATGTTGCACGGGTGCTTGAGCCAATTTCAATGGCGCTTTATCCTCCCTATGACGATGCGATGTTGGAAGTGGTCAGCCCATATTTTTATGCACCGCAAGTTGCTGGCTTGCTGAAAGAGCGTCAAGGTGAGGATCGATTCAGATAGAAGCGGAAGGAAGCCTCGGTCGTCGTAGCTTATCGGATACATTGCTGTCGATCCCCACATCTTCCGCATCGACCGCCATCAATACCCCGCTAATTTGTTCGCCTATGGATCATTCATCGTCAGACGCTCCTAAATCAAGTTCGCTCCTAAACCCGAACATAGCTGGGGTACCGCCTCCTGTGGCCATCGGGCTTGCTGGAAATGAGGAGTTTCTTGACAAGGTAGCCGCGCTTTTCGTCCGGCAACTCCAATCCGCCCGCGAAACGGAATGCGAGCAAGAAACCCAGGAGACGGGAAAGAGCGATCTGAAGAAAGAGTGATCTGACGAAGCGGCCGGAAATCATTTGGCAGACCCATCAGGTCCAGCTTGAACATACTGAGGAGGCGATTCGACTTATCCTCCGTATCCTGATACCGTTCGAACGCGTTCAAATCATAATGCATTCACCTCCGCTGTTACGTTCTATGCCCGTGCTTTGTTCTACGCCTGAGCCTTGCTAACTTCCAACATGCCAACACGCTACGTCGCCTACGCCCGCGTTTCGACTTCCGAGCAAGCGGAGCGGGGCAAATCCATCGAAGACCAGCTTGCCAAGCTTTCGCGTGAGGCATCCTTGCGGAACGGCATTCTGGTGAAGACGTTTGCCGATCCCGGCTTCTCCGGCAGCCTCCTCAAGCGGCCCCAGCTCACCGCGCTGCTGGAGTTCTGCCGCAAGGGCGAAGCGGACGCCGTGCTGGTCGTGGACACGGACCGGCTCGCCAGAAAGACCGAGCATCATTTCGTGATCAAGGCGCAGCTCAAGAAGTTCGGCGTGCGCGTCGAGAGCCTCAACCAGCCCATGATCGACGACACGCCCGAAGGCGTCTTCCTCGACACGATCCTCGCCGCCACCAACGCCTTGTATCCCCAGATCACCGGCCGCAAGACGAGCTTGTCGATGGCGGAAAAAGCGGCGGCCGGCTGGTGGCCCGGTCCGGCCCGCCTAGGCTACCGCAACGCGGACAACCCCGCCCCGACCTCGGCCAACGACCGGCGCATCCTCGTTCCCCACCAGGTCGCCG
>CAXSZN010000025.1:61099-63232 GCA_964241935.1 uncultured Armatimonadales bacterium | reverse complement strand
AAGTCGCGCAGGCTCCGTAAGCCTTCGGTCAGCGCGACGATGCCGGGAATGCTTAACTCTTTGACGGCGGCCTCAAACGACAGGTTCAGCCGCCGGTCCAGCAGCAGGTCGGCAGCTTCTTCGAAGCGCTCGATGATCGGTGTCAGCGCGTCCTGCACCACCGGCGGCAAATGGTCCCAGTTGTCGGCGTAATCAGCGGTGTTCATAGGCGTTTAGGAACCCCTCCCGCTCGTTCCTCGCTCCCTCCCCTGTTAGGGAAGGGCAAGAGCTGAGAGAGGAAGGACTTGACGGGGGTATTTTCGGTTTCCCTGTTTTCTCCGGCCCTTCCCTAACAGGGGAGGGAGCGAGGAACGAGCGGGAGGGGTTCTTTACTCCATGTCCTACTTCACCAGGTTCTTCAAGATAAAGCCGATGTTGGCGGGGCGCTCGGCCAGACGCCGCATGAAGTAGGGATACCAGGAAACGCCGAAAGGGACATAGGCACGGACAAAATAGCCTTCGGCAGCAAGGGATTCCTGCAAGTCGCGCCGGATGCCGAGCAGCATCTGGAACTCAAACTGCGTGTTTTCAATGCGCTGCTCCCGGACAAAGCGCTTGGCCTCGCGCAAGATGTTTTCATCTTGGGAAGCAATGGCGGGGTGGTTCCCATGCAGCAGCAGTTCCTTCATCTGCCGGACATAGGCAGCGTCTACGTCGGCTTTGTCCGGGTATGCGACACTTGCCGGCTCGGCATACGCGCCTTTAACGAGACGCACCGAGATGCCGTCACTGTTCATCTGGGCTAGGTCGGCGTCGGTGCGGCGCAGGTACGATTGCAGCACGGTTCCGACGGCGCTGAAGTTTTGATGCGCGGCCCGCACGATGTCTAAAGTGCGCTGCGTGTAGGCTGAGCCTTCCATGTCCACTCGCACAAAGGCACTGGAATGCGCCGACGCCGCCGAGAGAATGCGCTTAAGATTAGCGGCGGCCAGTTCATCGCCCAGATCCAAACCCAGCGCCGTCAGCTTGATGCTGATGTACGGCGACGGCAGTTTGGCTTCCGCCAGCGCCGTCAGGACGCCGATATAAGCATCGGCAGACGCCAACGCTTCGGCTTCGGTCGCTACGTTCTCGCCCAGCAGGTCTAAAGCAGTGTTGATATTCTGCGCTTGCAGCCGCCGCGCCGCCGCCAGGGCTTCTTCCAGTGTCTCGCCGGCGACAAAGCGCTGCACCATGCCTTTGGACATCCCGTTTTGGACTAATGTCCGCTTCACCGCCTCATTTTCCGCCAGCGCCAGCATCACCGTCCGTCCGTTCAAAGCCATCGTATTACCTCGCTCTTCTCTTTTACTATATACCCATCAGGCAAACCAGCGTACCCGGTGTGCTATAATCGCTTCACGGAGGGTCTTATGCGAAGTCATTGTTTCGCCGCCGCGCTGCTGTTCGCCGCGCTGGGCGTTGTTATTGGTTCTGCGGCGGCTTTGGCGGCCGCTCCTGACGTCAGCCGCCTCCGCGAACCGCTGACTGTGATCCATGTCGGCGAGCTGCGCGACGGCGGAACACTGACTTTAGGGCTTGCCGACTCACGCGGCCTCGGCGACGGCGTTCTGTTCAACTACAAGCGGGGCAGCGCCACGCAGGGCAGGCTGTATGCCGACGGCCATTTAGTGCCGCTCGGCAGCGCGGCCCAAACTCAGGTTTTCGCGGCCATCCAGCGGTATTTGGACCGGCAGTTCACGCCTGCTCAACAGACGAACTTGGCGGCAGGCACGCTGACGGCTGCCGCCCATGCTGACGGCGAGCGCGGCTACTACGCCTGCCGTCTGCTTCACGCGGTGGCCCGTCTCAAGCAGCGCTCAGAAGGAGTGCCTTTTGGATAAACTATCCACGTTGTCCAGGACAAATTCGTTTTGTTCTTCAACCAACGAGGATACAGGCCGAATGGCGGAAGCACCTGGTTTTCCAGCTAAAACTTAGGCTGCTTTTTTTGGTTACCCTGCCTATTGTTGTCATCTTTGCCTGCTGACGGTGAAGGCTTGCTTGCAGGCTGTGGCCGGCTTTGCTTTGGAGGCGGCGCAGAAGATGCGTGTGCGGGATGTGCATTAGGCACGGGGGACGGGCTTGGCGGCGGCCTGTTCTGAGGACGCGGCT
>CAXSZN010000025.1:24375-60999 GCA_964241935.1 uncultured Armatimonadales bacterium | reverse complement strand
GCTGAGGACGCGGCTGCTGAGGACGCGGCTGCTGAGGACGCGGCTGCTGAGGACGCGGCTGCTGAGGACGTATCACACGAGGCGCTGCGACTTCGTGTGGAACAGCGATGTGCTGGGGAACAGGTGCAGGACGCGGCTGTATCACACGAGGTCGCACATCTTCATTGCGAGGTCGCACATCTTTATGCGGCGCGGCAACGTGCTGCGGCGCGGCAACGTGCTGAGGCGCGGCAACGTGCTGAGGCGTGGCAACGTGCTGAGGCGTGGCAACGTGCTGAGGCGCGGGGTGCGGCACAGGACGAGGAGGCAAGGGTGAGTGCGCCTGCTGCGGCCTGATGGCAGGCTTCGGAATAGCGGGCTTCGGAATAGCGGGCTTTTGGATGGCGCGTGGCGGGTGTGCGGCGATGACATTCCTTGCGGTGCGAGGCGGAGTGGCAGGGACAGCCTGGCGGGGATGGAATGCTTGTGTCGGGACAGGATGAGCAGGCCGGACCAGGGGCAGCTCAGAGTGAAGAATAGGGGCACGGCGAGGCTCCGGGTGTCCCACCGAAACTGGATGTCCTGCGGACGCCGGCGGGGAGTTTCTTTGAGGATGAACGGTTCTCACCGCGAGGGGCGCGGCGGGCGCAGGAATGCGCCTCGCTACGGAGAACAAGCGAGCTGGCGGGTGTGCAGCCAGCGGCTGTGAATGCTGCGGATTATAGTTTAGGCGCGGCGGAGTGAGAGCGGGCCGAACGTGGTTAAACACAGCCACGCGGTTGATGTTGTTGACGCGGTTGATGTTGTTAATAACAGTGCGATTGTTGACAACAGTGTTAGTGTTGACGATGTTGTTTGTAAGGCGACGGGTGATGACGGTCGGCGGCTGGTGACCTGGCGTAAAGACGTACTGAGGGTGTGGCGCAGAATGGTGATGCGGCTGCAGCAGAAAATACGCCCCGACGACTACGGGAATTGCCCAAAGCCAGTTCAGGTTGTTGTGGTGACCTCCCTGCACCTCTGCGGCAGCAGTGGGCTGACCAAAGTCGCGGTCGTAATGCTCATGGTGACGGCCCTGGTACTGGCTGTTCCCAGAATAATAAGTGTTGTAGGTCCGGTTGTACGAGTCTTCAATGACCGGACGGTCGTCATCCGAGAGCCTAGACTGCTCATAATCTCGGTCACTGGCGTAGTAGCGGTCGCCGGGGTCTCCCACGTAGCCCCGGTAGTAGCGGCCATCTTCGGCGCGGGCAATCCGGTACAGCCGGTCTCGGTCATTGTCGTAGTAGAGGGGATAGGACGCGCCGGTTTCCTGATCGCGGAAGATCGGATACAAATGTCCCTGCGTATCTCGTCCGACTTGGTAAGCATGGCCGGTGCTATCCAGAAGGTAAGGGTGATTGGCGCGGAGCGTCAGGTGCAGCACCCGGTTCCGGTGAGTGACAACCGGGGGCTTCGGCGCGGCCTGCGGAAGCAGCGTGTACGGCTGAAAGGCTTGCCCGGCAGACGGCGGCGGCGCGGCGGCGGGCTGCGGCGCGGCAGCCTGCGGCGAAGCAGGAGCGGCGGGCGGCGTCGCTCCGCCAGGAGCCTGCGGGTGGCAGCCGGCAGCCAGCAGGCCAAGACCTGTCAGCAAAACGGGCAGACCAAAGAACGTAAACTCGCGGCGACACTGCATAAAAAGCTCCTGTGCTAACATTCTTTGTAAAACGGTACCAGAAGCGTCCTAAAGAACCGGAAAGTTCCACGCGGCGGGCAAGTCCCGTCTGCACGACATCAGCCAGCCAAAACGCGGCCCGGCTTGACATTGGCGCGGTCTCGGGTTTATAATAAACGGTAATGTTCGTTTCCGTCATCATACCCGCCTTCAACGAAGCGGCGCGGCTGCCGCTGACCCTCAGCGCCACGGTGGACTATTTCACGGCGCGTAAAGAAGCGCTGGGAGAAGCGTTTGAGGTGCTTGTCGTGGACGACGGCAGCACGGACGGCACAGCGGCAGTGGTCCAAGAGTATGCGGCTTCGCATCCCGAAGCAGGTGTGCAGTGTTTGACCTACGGCGGCAACCGGGGCAAGGGCTATGCGGTGCGCTACGCGATGCTGCGGGCAAAGGGCCGAATGCGGCTGTTTTGCGACGCGGACCTGGCGACCCCGGCGGAAGAATACGAAGTGGTGCTGGCCGCGATGCAGGCTCAGTCTGCGCCGATTGGAGTTGGATCACGTCCGCTGCGGAACTCCAATCTGCTGGTGCATCAGCCCTGGTATCGGGAGCAGCTTGGGCGCAGCTTCAACGCCGCCGTGCAGCTTCTGGCCGTGCCGGGGATCAAAGACACGCAGTGCGGGTTTAAGATTTGGACGGAGGAAGCGGCGGACGCGGTCTTCTCGCGCTGCCGTGTGGACAGGTTCGCGTTTGACAGTGAGGCGCTGTTTGTCGCCCGGCGGCTAGGCTTTGCGATTGCCGAAGTGCCGATCCGCTGGTCTCACAAAGAAGGCTCCAAAGTCAGCATGGTCCGCGACGGCCTCAGAATGCTCTGGGATTTGTCGCGCATTCGCTGGATGCACCGGCGTCTGCACTCCGCCCCCTCATCGACTGCGTCAGTTTACCCTAAAGTATGAAACATGAAGAATACGAGCGGATGTACCGCTTTGAAGACCGCTACTGGTGGTTTGTCGCCCGGCGGCATCTGATTACCACTTTGCTGGGAGCGTATTACCCCCGCGCCGGCCAGCTTCGAATTCTAGACATCGGCTGCGGCACCGGGAAAATGCTCGACGAGCTGAAACCGTTCGGTGATGTGGTCGGCGCGGACTTTTCGCCGGAAGCGCTTCAATTCTGCGTCACGCGCGGCGCTCCCGCAGACCTCGCCCGTGCGGATGTCCGGCGTCTGCCGTTCGCGGACAACGCATTTGATGTGGTCACGGCGATGGACATCATTGAGCATATTGACGACGACAAAGCGGCGTCCCGCGAGATCTTCCGGGTGCTGAAGCCCGGCGGTCGGCTGCTGGCGACGGTTCCGGCGTTCTCGTCGCTGTGGAGCGAGCATGACGAGGCCCTGCACCACTTCCGCCGGTACACGACGCCGCATCTCAAAGACGTCTTCCAGCGTGCCGGGCTGCATGTGGATAAACTGTCGTACACCGTGACAACGCTGTTCGGGCCGATTTGGGCTTACCGGCAACTCAGCAATCTGTTCCGGCGCAAGCTCTTTGCGGGCGGGCAGGCGAAGGAAGAAAAGAAAGCCAATTTGGTGAACTTCACGGGGCCGGTCAACCAGGCGCTGCTGGCGCTGTCCCAGTGGGAAACCCGGCTGGTCCGGTCCCGCAGCCTGCCGTTCGGCGTGTCGGTGGTCTGCACCGCGCACAAGCCGGAAGCCGCCGCACAAGAGCCGGCGAGCGCTGAGGGCAAGCAGAAAGCCGCCGCATGAGCCGACTGGTGCGTGGGTTAGGGCTGCTGGCAGGCGGCGCAAGTGCGGGACTTCTTGTGTATGCTGCCGGGATTGAGCCGTATGCCATTGAGGCGGTTCACTTGGAGCTGTTCGCGCCGCGCCTGCCGGAAGCCTTTGACGGCTACACGATCTGCCAAATCTCCGACCTGCACACGCGCCAGATGGGGCGGCGGGAACGGCTTTTGAAGGCACTGCTGGAGAATCTGCCGCCTGCCGACTTGGTCGCGGTCACCGGCGATCTGGTTCATACGCCTGCCGGAATTGCGCCGTTTCTGGAACTCGCGCAGTCGTTCCGGGCGAAGGACGGCGTGTTTGCCATCTTCGGCAACTCCGAGCACAAAAACGGCGTCCGGCCTTATGCGTTCTCCCAAACGCTTGCCGCAGGCGGCATCACGCCGCTGATGAACCAGCATGTCCTGCTTTCACGCGGCGAGGCTCAAATAGTTTTGGCGGGCGTGGACGATCCCGTCAGCGACAAGGACGACACGGCGGCGGCGCTGAAAGATGCGCCTCCTGACCTCTTCACGCTTCTTCTCATGCACTCTCCCGACTCCGTCGCCGACGCCGTGCTGCGCGGCGTGGACGTGGTGCTGTCCGGTCATACTCACGGCGGGCAAGTGCGGCTGCCCTGGTACGGCCCGCTGTATACCCATTCGATGCTGGGCCGGCGCATGAGCGACGGCTATTACAGCCGCCGCCGCCTGCGCCGGATCATCGGCATCCGTCCGGGCCGCACCCAGCTTTACGTCACGCGCGGCATCGGCATCAGCGGCCTCGCCCTGCGCTTTCTGTCCCGTCCCGAGCTGACCATCCTTACGCTCCGCCGCGGCCTGCCTCATATTCAGCGCGTGAACTAAATACGGGTCTGTGCATATGCTGAGATACAAGTTGATTTCTTTATGATATAATCTTTCATGCCTACTCTCGATGTTCTACTCTCAAGAGGCTTTTTTCCTTGGGAACTTCCTCCTCCTTTTACTTGCCAAACCTTTGCGGCATTCATAGCCACGAACCGAGCATTGCTTCCAGCAAGCTTTACGAGCAATACACAAGTAAGCAAAGCAGCGATACATAATCTTGCTAGGTGCGGAACGCTTCGGCGAAAGCTATCTGTTCCTAATCCGGTTAGTTACTACAAGCTCAGCATGACAGTGGCAGATAATTGGCCGCAACTTATGTTGCAAGGATCACGGTCTTCCATATCGCTAAGTCAACCTACAGACATAGCTACTGGCCGATCTATTGGCCTAAATCATCAAAAAAATGATCTTCCAGCACATAAAGCGAGGATTCGCTCAACATCGCGATATGTTTTACAAGCGGATGTTGCACGATGTTATCCGTCTATATATACTCACAGCATTCCGTGGGCTATGCATACGAAAGCCGTCGCTAAGGCAAATCACAGCGATAATTTACTAGGAAATTTAATAGATAAACAAGTCAGAAATGCACAGGATCAGCAAACGATGGGTTTACCTATTGGACCAGATACATCTATGCTGATTGGAGAGATTATTCTTGACGCAGTTGATGTTGATTTAAGTGTCAAAGCCGCACAGGCTGGTTTGCAACTCAATGGTTTCCGTTATTTTGACGATTATGAATTCGGCTTTAAGGGTTTAGCGCAAGCAGAAAATACATTGAGTTTATTGCAAGAAGTTCTCAGCCAGTATGAGTTGGCGTTGAACCCAAACAAGACAAACATAGCCCCACTTCCGGTACTCATGGAGAGTTCAGCAATATCTGAAATCCGTGCTTATCAGTTTAGGGAATCGCTCATAGGGCAGCAAACAGACATTATCCATTATTTTGACCGTTCTTTTACATTGGCACTGGATGAGCCTACAGAAGGAGTGCTAAAATACGCAATCTCGCGAATAGGAAGTGAAACCGTCCATACCCAAAATTGGCCTTTGCTCGAAAATTTGTTGTTCCAATGCATAACTGTTGAACCAGGCGCATTATACTTTGTACTGAATCATCTATCAGCCTACAGATCGAATGGGTATGGCGTCAATCTGATGAACTTAGGCGACGTGCTAAACGAGACTATTCTACAACACGCACCATTGAGCCATGGGAGTGAAGTAGCTTGGGCGCTTTGGGGGCTGATCTTCTTTGGTGTGTCGATAGATGTGAATGTTGCAGAAAAAGCGTCGAAGATGAACGACCCTTTTGTGTCCATGTTGCTTTTAGATGCACGCAACCGAGGATTAGTAAGTACAACAGCAGATTTCTCATCCATCCAGCAATACATGACTTCGGAAGATTTATATGGTGAGCAATGGCTCGTTGCTTACGAAGCCAACGTCAAGGGCTGGTTACCATCTGTCAGTGGCATTGATCATGTGGCGGCAGACGTAAGCTTCAATTTGTTGAAGAACGGTGGCGTCAGCTTTTATGATACCTCTCCTCATGTCACGCCAGCCCCACAGTATAATTCACCGCAACTGGGAGATAGGATTTCTGGTCACCCTTTAAGAGTAAGGCGACACTTCTAACCGAAGTTCTTGAGGGTGAGGCGATTACCCCGGCAGCTACTTCACCTAAACCTTTTTCAACACGCTTTAAATCCGGCATGTCGCCCAATCTATGCTATAATTCTTACTATGTACGGGCATACAAAACTTTTGGCGGGGGTGATCGCTTGCCGTTTCTAAATACCCGGCAGGCTCTGCTGTATGAGCAGGTCGGCTACAATCTGCGCGGCGGGTTTCTGGTGCGCCCGCTCATTATTGCGGTGTCGCTGGGAGTGGCGGGGGCGGTGTTTTCGTCTCTGGAAGAAGCCTTCCCGGCTCTGAGCGCCTGGGTGCCGCGTGTTTTGTTCCCGTCCCATGCCGACCCGCAGGTGGCGCAGACTATTCTTGCCAGCATTGCGACGGCGATGATGACGGTCGTGTCTATTGTTTTCGCCATTCTGCTGATGACGCTGACACTGGCGTCCATGCAGTTCTCGCCGCGCATCATTGTGTCGTTCTCGTCGGACCGGGTCACCCAGCAGACGCTCGGCATCTTCTTAGGCACATTCGCCTACTGCGTGGCGGCCATGCCGGCGGCGCGGTCATTGCCCCACCCTTTTGCGCCGGTGGCGACGGTGCTGGGCGCAATGCTCCTGGCGCTGCTGTGCGTCGCGTGCCTGCTGTACTTTATCCACCATATCTCACAAGCGGTCAGTGTCAACTACATTGTGGATCGAATTGCGACAGAGACGGAAAATATCATTGATGAAATGATGCCCCGCCCGCTGCGCGAAAGCCGCATTCTGCCGCATGACGCCTGGCTGGAAGAAGACCCGCGCGAAGCAGCCGTTTTAAGCGAAGTGTCCGGCTATGTCCGCTACATCAACACTCTGCGGCTGGTCTCGGTCGCCCGGAGCCTCGGCCTGACCGTGCGCGTTTTGCGCCGCGTCGGCCACTTTGTCCCGGCCGGCGTTCCCTTGATAACGGTCTCGAAAGGCCACAAGCTGTCGCCATCTGCGGCTGCCGATCTGCGCGGGACGTTTGACATCGGCCCGACCCGGACCTTGCAGCAGGATGTGGAATACGGCATCCTGCAGATCGTGGACATCGCGCTCAAAGCCATTTCGCCGGCGGTCAACGATCCCAGCACGGCGATTAGCTGCGTGGACCAGCTTTCCCGCATTTTAATCAGGTTCGCGTCACGCGAGCCGCTGCCGTCTTTGCTGTATAATCCGCCGGGAACGGTGCGCGTGTATATTCCCTGGCTCAGTTTTGACCGGCTGGTAGAGTCGGCGTTTGAGCAGATCCGGCTTTATGCCAAGTCGGATGTCGCGGTCAACCTGCGGATGCTGCGGGCGCTGAGCGACATTGCGGCCACCGTATCCGACCCGGATGCCTGCCGGGTGCTGGCCGAGCAGGGGCGGCGGACAGTCGCAGGCGCTGCGGAGCAGCTTGGGGACCAGGAGATGAGCGAAATCCACACCCGTCTGGTAACGCTGGAAACCTCAGCCGCCGAGCCGCCGGGCAAGCCGCCCGCATTTATCAACAACTAAGAAAAACTTTTAGGAGAAACTTTATGCTGCCTCCCAAACTGCACCGTTACCTGCTGATTGATTTAGAGTCGGCCCCAAACGTTCTGGCGAAGCTGCTGGAAGAAGCTGCGGGGGCAGCCTGGGACAAGCGGCCCGACCCGGAGCGCTTCACCCTGCGCGAAGTCGCGGCGCATCTTGCCGATTGGGACCAGGTCTTCTTAGGCAGGCTGAGGCAAACGCGCGACACCGACAGCGCAATTTTGCAGGGGTTAGACGAGGGGCAGGTGGCGCGGGACAATGACTATGCCCATTCCGATCCAATCGAAAGCCTCGCGCGTTACCGGATAAACCGGGACGAGATCGTCGGTTTTCTGCGGGCGCTGCCGCCGGAAGAGTGGGCAAGAAGCGCCAATCACACCGAGCTTGGACCGATCACCCTGGAAGCGCAAGCCGCGCTGATCGCCTTCCACGACGGCTACCACCGTCAGCAGGCGCTGGAATGGCTTGGCGCGGCGCTTTAATCAAGCTGCGAAGCCGGCTTCACAGTTTTCGCAGTGTCAGGGCGGCGGCGTCGAACAGCGGCAGTGACGACCGGCTGGACGGCTCCGAGTCTTTGCCGCTGATCACGATCATGTTTGGAGCGCTGATCTGGCAGTACATCAGGCCATGAAAGCGGCGTCCGGTGCGTGCTCCTGTACCCTTCCAGTAGCCGCGCGAGAAGGGCAGTCTGTTGATGGTCCCGCTCTGGATCAAAGAGGTCTTCATATTAAGGTGGTCCCGGCTCATCGCCCGCATCCCGAGCTGCACATCCTGAGCCGAGGTCAGATGCGATGTCAGCATTCCCCCATCGCCTCCCAGCATGACCACGAACTGCGGGGCCGTTCCGTCCGCCGCTGCCGGCCCTGTCCAGGTGTAGATAAGGCTTTTGCCGTCTGCCGCCTCCATGTCCGTGCCTCGCAAAGTAAAGCCGGCCGGCGGCTGAATCGAGTAGAGGCCGAGCGGCCCGCCTACCTGCTGTGCCGGGCCAAGCTGTGCGGTCAAAGCCGGGCTGGCAGTCCAGCTTCCCTGCTGCCCGGCACCGGCTTCCCGCCCGGTCAAGCCGCCGGTCAGCCTCTGCCCCAGTGCAGTTTGGAACGACTTGTACCCAGCAAAGCCGACAGCACCCACAAGCAGCAAGAAGAAAATCAAGCCGCCCGCGACCCAGAAACCTGTGCTGCGTCTCGGCATTGCGGCGACAGAAGACTGAGAAAGCGGCGCAGCAGCCGGTACAGGAGATTGGAAAGCCTGCCCGCACCGGAGACAAGCACGCAAACCGGCGGTCAGGGGAGCCTGACACCGAAAACAATGATAAATGCTCTCATTCATGGATTAGCCCTCTTGCTGCTGTTCCGCCTGCTGCTGGCGACCTCTCTTTTGAAGTGGGCCTGAGTTCCTGCCAACGCTTATCACGGCGAATGTTTGGGGGGAAGTCGGACAAGCTGAAAAGTAGATCGGAAGCATTCGGCCTTCCTTAATAATACCAAAGGATGGCCCAAAACGCAAGACGGAAAACAAGCAAAGGCAGCAATTCAAAAAGAACTTTGAGCCGGAAGCTCAGGGGAGAGCTTACAGCTCGACGGCGGGGCGGAAGGCACCGGCGGCCTGCCAGACCTGCGTCCGGCGGTCTTCAGAGGTCAGGGCGACGAGCCGGGCTTCTAAAGCTTCCGCTGTCTGCGGCGAAGCGAAAAAGTACCCTTGGCCGAGGTGGCAGCCGAGCGCCTGCAGCTCCTGCCACTGAGCTTCGGTTTCAATGCCTTCACAGGTGACTTCCAGACCCAGCGTGTAGGCCAAAGTGACAATCGCCTGCACAATCGCCAGGCCATCCGGCTGATCCAAGCGGCTGACGAAGGCCCGGTCTATCTTCAGCGTGTCTAAAGGAAACGCGCTGAGATAGGCCATGGACGAGTAGCCCGTCCCGAAGTCGTCCACAGCGATCCGCACTCCCAGCGCTTTCAGAGACTTCAAGCAGGCAATCGTGTTTTCCGTGTTGCCCATCATCACGCTTTCGGTGATCTCCAGCTTGAGGCAGGACGGAGGCAGCCGAGTTTCCGCCAAAATGCGGGCAATCTGCGCCACCAGGGCCGGATTTTCAAGCTGACGCACGGACAGGTTGACACCGACCACCAGCGGGATGTCCTGCGGGTGGTCCTGCTGCCAGCGGTATGTCTGCCGGCAAGCTTCGCGCAGCACCCACTGGCCCAGGTCGGCGATCATGCCGCACTCTTCAGCAATTGGAATAAACTTCAGCGGCGGAATCAAGCCGCGCTTTGGATGCCGCCAGCGGACCAGCGCTTCCACCTCCAGGAGAAGGCCCGTGTCCATGTCAACAATCGGCTGATAATGCAAAATCAGCTCGCCGCATTCGGTCTCGGCGCACGGCGGCGCACCGGCAGCAATGGCATGGCGCAGGTCTCCCTCCAGCTCCATGCGCTCCTGGGCCTGCGAGTTCATGCCCCGGTCAAAGACCATCCAGCGTGCCTTGCCGCTGTTTTTGGCCTGGTACATGGCGACGTCCGCCTCGCGAAGCAGGTCGTCTCCACTTGTTTCTAACGCTCCCGCTCCGCTCAGGCTGCTGAGGGCAAGGCCGATGGAGGCCGTCACACTGAACGTGCGGCCTTCCAGCGTCAGCGGCACGGCCAGCGCGTCGGCGATTCGGGCAGCCACTTCCGTTGCGTCGGCCCGGCCCGGCAGGTCTTCCAGCAGCAGCGTAAACTCATCGCCGCCCAGACGCGCGACGGTATCGCCGGCCCGCGCACAGGCCCCCAGACGCGCCGCGACTTCCGACAGCAGGGCGTCGCCCACTGAATGCCCCAAGCTGTCGTTGACCACCTTGAAGTTGTCTAAATCTACGAACAGCACGGCCACCGCCGATCCCTGCCGCTCCGAGCGGGCCAGGGCGTGGGTCAGCCGGTCGAGAAACAATGCCCGGTTCGGCAGGCCCGTGAGCGAGTCATGGAACGCTTGATGCGCGAGCTGCCGCTCCAGACGCTTATGCTCGGTCAGGTCATACGCCACGCCGACCACGCCGGTCAGTGTTCCGTCGTCGTCATGCAGCGGCGTCATGTGCGTCTCATGGTGCCGCCCGCGCACTTCATACGTCCAGGTGTGCGGGAACCCGGCCAGGGCGACAGGAACAGCATCAAGCATCTCCGCCTCGCCCGCATACACCTCAAAAATGGAGTGCCCGACTATCTCGGGCACTGTCAGCCCCAGTGCGGACAAGCCCTGGCCGTCGGCAAATGTGAAGACGCCCTGCGGGTCCAGCGCAAAAACCACTACCGGAACACTGGAAATGACGGTTTGCAGGCGAACGTCCACCTCGCGAGACGCCGCTTCGGCAATACGGCGCTCGGCTTCCTGCGCCTGACGCAGCGTCTTCATCGTCACCCGGTACAGGCCGGCAAAGAACAGCAGCGCGAAAAAGGTGCAGACGGCGGTCACGAAGAAGACGCGGCTCCGGCGCTCCTCAAGGACCGTGATGCGCTGCTCAAGAAGTCCATCTAAACTGCTGAGGGCAGCTTGATCGTACTCGCGGCCGGCCTGATAAACGGCGAGGGGCGGCATCTGGGAATGGCTGGAACTGTTGATCTCGTCCTGAATCGCGCCGACATAGGCTTGCACTGCGGTGGCAAGAGCCTGCGTCGGTACTGACAGCGTGCGCCTCAGCGCCGGCGTCGCGCCCTCGGCCTGCCCGATGTCATAGCGGATCCCATCCATCGGCTCCGACACCTGACCGCGCAGTGTGGTAATCCGTTCCTGGTCCACAGGAGGCAGGACAAGCGAGCCGGTCGGCAGAAGGGCGGCAACGGCGTTTATCTGCCCCGTGTTGATCGCGATCTTGGGAACCTGCGTGATGCAGGTGTCCATCGTGTAATAGCTGTCCATCTCCGGATCTAATATCAAAGAAGAGTTGTTGCCGGTTGTGGTCAGCAGGTCTGCCAGCCCCTGCTCGAAGTGAGTTTGCCGCTCCCGCTCCTGATCCGGGGCAAGTCCCGGCTCATGGAGACGGTGCCATTCGGCCCGAAGCTCGCACCAGTCATCGTGCGTGCTGAGCGTCTGCCCGTATTTTTGGTCGGCCTGCTCCATTGCCGCCATGTCTGTGGTTACGGCGGGGCACAGGGAAGGATCGCTATCCGACTGCACGGAATCCAGCAGCAGCGCACTCAAAGGGCGGCTGTACGCAACGCCGTTCCGCTCCATCCTCGCCGTATGTATCCCGCGTCCGATTTCCCCTTGGAAATCATAAAGCAGCACGCCGAGCGGCAGCAGAAAGAGCAGGCCCGTGAGGCTGAACCGGCTTGGCAGCCGGCGTCGTCCCTGCTCATAGCGCAGGGAATTCGATTGAGTTGATTTTGATTGTCTCATGGGTGTATGAGAAGGCAGTGTCTGATCGCAAGAAAGTGTATTCAGGTTATCGGCAGACGGCTTAGAAAGCAAGAGAGCGGCTGCTTTGGTAAGAATCAAATCGAGTTCATCAAGTGTCTCAGCCGCCGCACGATTTTTCATCTTCTATTAATATGTTTTCTGCCTATTCGGCGAAATTCTTTAGTGAAACAAAATGGGATTCATGATATAATGCAGTAGCAGCCGTAAGGTTCAGGCTACGTCTCCTATTTCTTCACTTCTACACCCGGAGCAGCGACTGCATGTGCATCTTTTTAAAAACCTTCTGTCCCCGGTGCTCTGTCTGTGCCGCCGTCGCCGCGACGAAATGCCGGCATTTCCACGGGCCTCTCAGCCTACCCCACCTCGCGTCCTGGATTGCGGGGGCGCTATGAGTTCAGAAGTTTCTGCGGCTGACGCAACTCCTCCCGTCGTCTACAGTCCGCATCTGGGCAGCGTCAGACCTAACGGTAATCTGCGTATCCCGCTGCTGAAGCGCCTCAGCAGCGGTGAAACGGGGGAAGGGGTCATCGAGGTCGGACCGGAGCATCCGTCTTATCATGAGTGGCGGCGTGCCATCAGCCAGAAAGAGCAGCACCTTGCCGCGCTGCGTGAGGAACGGATGCAGGCTCGCGCAGCCTTGCGCGACGCCGCCGAGCAGAAGCGGCTGCTCAGGCAGGCCGAGCGATAAAGCCGGCGAGCGATAAAGCCGGCCGAGCAGCGGCGCATTCCCACTTCAAAGCTTGCCCGAAGATGCCGATACTGAAGGCATGACGCAAAGCGCAGAAACAGATTACCGGGTTATTGAACGACTTGCCTACCGCAAGATCAGCGATTATGTGCTGGTTCGCCCAATCGGGCGCGGCACCCACTACACGCTGTATCAAGCGGTAGACCCGCGCACCGGCCGCATGGTTGTGATCAAAATCCTGCACGTCGCTGCGGGAAAACCGCAGGTGGAAGGGGACGCAAATCTCGCGCGGGTGCTGGAAGCCCGTTTGCAGCGGGAAGCGCACGCGCTGTCGGTGCTGTCACACCCCGGTATCCCGGAAATCTACGAAACCGGCGAACATGAAGGCCACCCATTTCTCGTCATGGAGTACCTGGTCGGCCACCCGCTGCGCCAGCATCTCGATCAAGGAGCACTGCCGGTGGCGGAAGCTGTGGAAATCTTGGAGCAGGTCGCAGGTGCCGTAGACGCCGTGCATGCCGAGGGCATCCTGCACCGAGACATACGAGCCTCGAACATTATGCGAATGCACGACGGCCGCGTCAAGCTGGTCGAGTTCGGCCTGGCCCGCCAGCCAGGCGACACGACAGTCACCCTGATGGGCAGCTTGGTCGGGGAGCCGGCGTACATGGCCCCGGAGCAGCTTAGGAACCAGCCGGCGTCGCCTCAGTCCGACCTCTGGGCGGTCGGCGTGCTGCTGTATGAGATGCTGGCCGGCCGGCCGCCGTTTGAGGGTGCAAACTTTCAAGTGACGGCTCATCAAGTCATCCTGGGCCAGCCTGCGCCGGTGCCGCATCTGCCGGCTGCCGTGCAGGCAGTCCTGGGCCGGGCACTGGAGAAAGACCCTGCAAGGCGCTATCCACAGGCTCTGGATATGGTGGCTGCGCTGCAAAAAGCTGTCGCAAGCTCTCCCCCCATCCGGCCCCGCCCTGCCGCACCGGTATCGGGCGCTCCGATCTGGCCGGCGTGGCAGTGTGACACCCGCATGGCGGTCTTTGCGGCGATTCTGGCCGCATCTATCTTTATCGGCTTGTTCACCGCACATCTAGGTTCCCGGAATGCCCCAAAGGCGTCCGCTGCAACTCTTCCCCTGCACCCGGTCATCCAGAGAATGCCGTTTAACCAATCCGTCCGCTAACGCTTGCGCGGCGCAGGCGGCCAGACTTCCGGCGGCGCTTCTTCTGCCGTCGCCCCCTGAATTGCCGGGCGCGTTTCCTGGGCCAGCCGCAGCGCCCGCCGGTTCCAGGCTAGGTGGAACGGGAGGCAGAACCCAAAAAACAGCAGAGGCAGGCTGAGGACAATCCCCGCCGCCGTCACCCGAAAGCCAGTGTCGGACATCATTGCCGCCAGTGTCGCCAGCGTTTCCGCCACCCCCGCCGGCACACCCCAGTGCTGCGATGCGGCCACATTCGGCCCGAGAACACAAGCCATTCCCACCAGGACAATCAGCATAGCCCCCGCCCCTGACAGTGCCGCAAACAGCCGCACCCAGACCCAGGGCCGCATCGGCACGTTTCGCGCCGGGCGCAGCGGGAGAAATGGCCCCCACGTCCAGTCCGTATCGCTCTGCCAATTGAAGAACCGCTCCCACATATTCGCTGTTGTTTCTCAGAACACCATTAAGACCATGCGTTGAAACGCACGGCTATTAGGCGCAGACGCCACGAAGTACCGCTTCGCGGCACTCAGAACGGTATGGTCTTGATCTGCTCCTAACCCCGCGAAGCGGCGTTTTGTGGCGCTTCGCCGTATAGCCGTGCCATTTATGGCATGGTTCTTATGCCTTTGGCACATTACCCCCAGAAACCGTCGGCGGCGGAGGCCAGGCACCGAGCGAGGCAGTAGAAATAGGCGGCGGTAAGACCGCCTCCCGGTTCAGACGGATGGCGCGGCGGTTCCAGGCCCAAATCACGGGACAGGGCCAAACGGTGCCAAAAACATCTCCATACACACGGATCTATTTATTTGATTTCGCGTAGTCGGCGAGCAGGCCGTAGCGAAGGCCGCGGGCACTGAGGAGAAAATGATCGGCGTGGAAGTAGGCCAGGAGGGTGTCTAAAATGAGCGCTCCGGCGACAATGACATCGGCGCGTTTGGGGTCGAGGCCAGGGAGGGTTCGGCGCTGTTCGAGTGGAACCGACGCGAAGCGGGCCAGCGCGGACGACACTTCGGCGGCGGAAAGCGACGCGCCGTGGATGATGTCGGGGTTCGCCTGCACTGCACCCTGCATCACGGCGGCGATGTTCAGGGCCGTGCCGCCAATGCCGGCAAGGAGCAGCGGCGTGTCAGGCAGGGGAAACGTGGCGAAAGAGTCTGAGGCGAACTGCCGGGCAGCGTCGAGTTCGGCGGGCGCAGGCGGGTCGGAAGGCAAAAAACGCTCGTAGAGGCGAACGGCGCCGATGTCCAGGCTTTTGTAGCGCCCTACCCCGCCTGCGTCGCCCAAAATCAGCTCGGTGCTGCCGCCGCCGATGTCGAATACGAGCAGACTAGCTTCGGCGGGGATGGAAAGAGAGGCGTCGGAGCGGACAGCGGCATAGGCAAGCTGGGCTTCGCGATCGCCGGTGATGATCTCGACCGTGACGCCGGTGCGGTCTTTGATTTCGGACAGAAACTCCGGGCCGTTGGCGGCGTCCCGCAGAGCGCTGGTGCCTGCGCCCAGTACGATTTCCGCGCCGAGCGCCCGTGCGTCCCCCGCGAACCGGGCAATAGCGTCGAGTGTGCGTGATTTGGGCGCGTCGCCAAGACGCCGGGAAGCGTCTACGCCTTCTCCCAGGCGCGTGACTTCCGACAATTCGGAAACAAGCGACAGTTGGCCGGTGTCCGAGACATCGGCGACAGTCATTTTCGTGGAATTGGTTCCAATGTCAATCGCGGCAAGGCGCATGAGATTCACACCACTTTCAGCTCGGCGGACGGCGGCTGGCCCGGCGTCAGCGTCAAAATTGCATAGCGGCGGCGGCCGTTCCAGTCGCGGCCCAGGCTGCCGGGGTTGACCCACAAAATGCCGCCGACACGCCGAACAAAGGGCGTGTGCGTGTGGCCGCAGACGACCACTTTCGCATTTGTGCTTGCGGCCAAATCCACGAGCCGAGTGTCTAAAGTCCAGGTCCCAATTCCCTCTTTACTGCCGGGCGAATAGTGGGTTAGGACAATCGGCACGTCTTCTAAAGCAAGGCTGGCTTCGGCGGGCAAATCGGAAAGCCAGTAACGGGTATCATCCGAAATGACTGAGCTGTCACGGCGGATGGCCTCAAGCTTGTCGGGGCGCAGGCTGCCCCACTTTTTGCGGTACTCGGCTTCGCGCTCCGGGAACAGCGCGACGTTTTTGTCGTAGTTGCCTTTGACGGAAACGCACTGGGGCCGGGCGCGTAGGAACTCAACACAGGCTTCCGGGTCGGAGCCGTAGCCGACGGTGTCTCCGGCGTTCAGCACCGGGCGGTCCGCAAGGCCAGCCGCCTCAATCGCAGCCCAAACCGCTTGAAGCGCGGCGAGATTGCCGTGTATGTCACTGAATACGGCGTATTGCAATGAACTTCTTACTCAATAGGAATAGGCAAACACGCAGACGGGCGAACACAAGGTTCGCCCCTACGGGTTTCGCATGAACGCAGTCAAGATGTAGGGCGCGAACCTTGTGTTCGCCCGTCTGCGTGTTTGCCCGTCTTTTTTGTTTCTAATCATCGAGCGTCTTTTGGAGGCGCTTGCGGCGGGCGCGAAGCTCTTCCACCAGCGCGGCTTGCTTCTTAGGCGACAGCTTCAGGGCATCGGCGGCGGCGTTTTGGAGCAGGGCGGCAATTTTGTCGAGCGTTTTGATTGCGTCCTGAAGCTGCTTGGCGGAGAGCGTGTCCGGGCCTTCGGCAAGCTCAGATGCGACGGTGTCCAGCTTGTCAAGCTGGCGGTCCAAGTCTTTGTCGCGAGACTTAGCGGGAAGCTGGCCCTTCAAACGCGCCAAGGCGTCGCCAAGCTTTTGGAACACATCCTGCACGTCTTGATTGGCTGCCGCCAGCGACATGTCAATGTCCTGCGGGGCGGCGGCAGGCAGAGGCGCGGACGGCGAGTCCAGCCAGGCTTTGATCTTAACGGCGTTGCCCATGCCGACGCCTTTAACGCCGCCGATCTGTTCCACGGTCGCCCGGCGCAGGTCTTCCTGGGTTCTAAGGCCGGCTTGTGCCAGCGCTTCCCGACGGGTTTCGCCGAGATACGGAACGCCTTCCAGCTCGGACTTCGGCGCGGCAGCGCTTGTGCTTAATGCATCGTCACTGTGAACTGTCTCGACGGCTTCTTCTAAAACCGCTTTCACCACGGCGGGTGTGGCGTCTTTTCCGTTCTTGCGGGCGGGCGGAGGCGTTTTGCTCATGGGTTGGGTACACTCTCTTCACTCGGCAGCGTGAGACCGGGGACTTCGACAAGGGGCGCGTCTTCCAGCGGGACCAGCAGCTGCAGGAACTGGCGCTTGTAGCCTTGAGACTGCAGCTTGTTCCAGTAGGCGATAAACTTGGCGTAGAGCGCGGCGCGTTCGGACTGCTGGGTTTGGATGAGGCGCTCTAATCCAGAACGGATTTCCGGGCGGCTGTGGGCGTGGGAATCTAAAAACGCTTGCACCAGCGGGCCGCGCACATCTCGGTCATGAATTTCGCCGATCTGTTCCTGAATGGACTTCGCCTGGGCATACACTTTCTCGAAGTCTTTGCCGGTGAAGCAGGGCGCAAAGATTTCCAGCGTGTAGCGCAGGCGCTTGGCGGCAATTCGCATGTTGTGCAGCTCGGCGACATTGCCGGGGTCGCTGATGTAGGGCGCGAACTGGTACAATTCTTCCAGGCGCGTATGCAGCATCAGCGGCGCATTGGAGCGCAGCGACTCGCTGGGGCTGACGGCATACAAAGGCAGCGCTTTAGCCATGTGTCTCCGCTTCTTTCTTGGCGTGCTTAGGCGCGTCGCCGAGCAGCTTGCCGAAGTCTTTTTGGAATGAGCTTTTTTCCAAGCGGTTCAGCTCTTTTACTAAATGAACGCGCTCTTTGTCGCGCTCGTGCTTGAGGTGCTCTGTGAACGCCTGCAAGCCGACTTTTTCGCTTTCCGAAGCGGCGTCAACCACGGCCTGCATGAACTCGATCTGGACATCGCCGTCCCGGACCGCACCGAGGGCATCAGTCGTTTTCGCGACCTCTTTCTCGATTGCCGTGAACAGTTTCGGCGGGAACGCGGCGGCGAACACAGACAAGGCGGCGCGGAGGCGGCGGGACGCGACCCGCATGTCGTGCAGAGCTTCGATGTCGTCTCCCTGCCGGGTGCCTTCAAGGTGAGACATCATCTCGTCAAGCTGCTGCCGAAGGGACGTGTGCGCGGCTTCGTTGAAAGTCGCATCAGGAGCAATGTCATACGCAGATTTAGCCATAAGTGTTGAGTATCATACCCACCTTTGGCATCTTTGTCAACAGGCGCGTCACATTTTGTCAACAGACACCTTGAAGACATCAACAGACACATGATACAGGTTCCCATCCCGACACGAATAGGCTGTGGCGAGCGCCCGTTTCGCCGGGAACCCGGCACGGTCTCCCCGGACAGCGACATCTATGCCGCATCTCCTGAAGAGAGGGCGATGGCAGTCAAGGCCGCGCTGGATATGGGCGTGACCTATTTCCACGCTGCTTATGAGCGCGAAGCCCAGTCTCTCGGGCAGTCGCTGAAGTCTCTTGGCGTCCGGGACAGAGTCACCCTCAGCACTACCGACGGCGATGCGTTAGACCGCTGCCCGGACACCGAAGACGGCGCAGGCCAAGCCGTTCGCGGAGCCATCGCCCGCAAGCGCGAGCTTTTAGGCGTAGACACGCTGGACGTGTTCCTCTTGTATGACTTCCGGCCTGAGACACACACGCCGGCGCGGCTTGCCGGAGCCAAACTTGCGCTGACAGAAGCACAATCGGCGGGACACATCAAACACATCGGCGTAACATGTTACGAGGCTTATGACAGCCTCGCGGACACATTAGAAGCAGACGCATTACCGCTGGGCATTGTTGTCGCCCGGTACAATTATCTTGACCAAGCCGCCGGAGAGCGCTTGTTTCCGCTGTGCCGCGCCAAAGGCATCACGACGCTGGCCGCCCAGCCGTTCGCCTGGGTCGGCGGAGTCCCCTTTGTGCGCTTTCCAAACACCTGGCGCTTCCGCAATTTGACCAAGAACTTTTACGGCTTCACGGCGAGCCAGGCCCATTTGTACTGGGTCGGTCAGCAGCCAAACATAGACGGCATCTTGGTCTCCATGCAGACACCGGAACAGATCGCAGAAAACGTCAGTGCGCTCCAAATCACCAAGACGCCGACGGGCCTAGAGTCTTTGTTTGACTCCTTTGCCGAAGCGATTACAAAGACAAAAGAAGGCTGGCGCGGCCTGCTTGGGGACGAGCAGTGGGAATACCGCGTCGCCGCCGAAACACATTTGCAGCGCCGGAAGAAAACTTGAATAGATCTATTGCATCAGTACCCTGCACTGGAAGTGCAGGGCTGTTGAAGTGCGATTGTCTGCCTCCGCAGACATAAGATTTACACAGACATAAGATTTACACAGACATAAGATTTACACAGACCGAAGATTTACACAGAGGACTAATTTGTTTTCTGTCTGCGAAGGCGGACAATCGCTTTGGAGGAGACCCGGATTTTCAATCCGGGCAACGCACCGCGACTTATGCAGGAAGTCTAGTAAGAGAAGGGCCGGGGTTTTCTACAGCCCCGGCATTCTGTCAGCCTTGAAAAGAAACAAGCAAGAAAGAGCAAATGTATATGATCGATTTATCGAGTGACACAGCCACAAAACCCTCGGATAGGATGCGGCGGGCGATGGCGGCGGCGGAAGTCGGCGACGAGCAGCGGCGGGAAGATGCGACCACAAACGAGTTGCAGGAGCGTGTCGCGGACATGCTGGGCAAGGAAGCGGCGCTGTTCCTGCCGTCGGCGACGATGAGTAATTTGATTGCTCTCAAGACGCACCTGAAGCCGGGCGAAGAGTTTATCGCGACCCACAACGCTCACATTGTCGTTTGGGAAGGCGGCGGATATGCGGCTGTTGCCGGAGCGTCGGTCAATGCGCTGCACACCGAGCGTGGCGTCTTCACGGGGCAGCAAGTGGCAGACGCTATCCGGCCTGATGACCCGCATTATGCCCGGACACGGCTGGTGTGCGCCGAAAACACGCACAACGCGGGCGGCGGGACAGTCTGGACTCAAGAGGAACTGGCCGATGTGTCGGAGGCAGCGAAAGCACACGGGCTGAAAATGCACCTGGACGGCGCACGGCTGATGAACGCGGCGGCCGCGTCGCAGAAGCCGCCGCGAGATGTTGTGAGCATGTTTGACAGCGTAACGCTGTGCTTGTCGAAAGGTCTCGGCTGCCCCATTGGCGCCGTGCTGGCCGGATCAAAAGAGTTTATTGAAGCGGCGTGGCGTCCCAAGCACATGCTGGGCGGTGCGATGCGTCAGTCGGGAGTGCTGGCGGCGGCGGGGCTGTACGCTTTGGAGCATAATCTGGGGCGTCTGGCTGAAGACCATGCCAACGCGAAGCGTCTGGCTGTGGGTCTCTCGGAGATGCCCAATGTGTCTGTGGATGTGTCTCGCGTTCAGTCTAACTTGATCTTCTTTTCGGTCCACGGCATGACCGGCGACGAAGCGCGGCGGCGTTTGGAGGCGGAGGGCGTCCGCATGAGCGGCTCTTATGGAATGCTCCGGGCGGTGACACATTTGGACGTGTCGGCGCGAGACATCGAGACAGCGCTGGGCGCGGCGCGGCGGGCGTGGTAGGAACCCACCCGGCACGGCAAACCTGCCCGGCACAAGTGCCTGCCCTCCCCAAAGGGGAAGGCAAGGAGCTTTAGAAGAACGCTGCGGCCTAAGCCTCTTCGCCTTCCCGTTTCGGGAGGGCAGGCACTTGTGCCGGGCAGGTCTCTTTTTAGACTGGTAACATTATGGACATCAGCGTTATTGGAGCGGGCGGGGCCATCGGGCGGGAAATTGTCGCGCAGCTTGTCGCCGGGCGGGTCTTGAAGCCGACCGAGCGCTTGCAGCTTGTCGGCAAGCGCGGAAGTGCCTCGGAGCGGGTGCTGTATGGGCTGCGCTCGGACCTCACCGACGCTTACGCCGAGAACGCGCCGCAGATGGACATTGCGCTCGGGCCGCAGGAAGTGGTCGGGGACGTGATTGTCATGGCAGCGGGCGCGACCCCCGGCCCAAGCGCCCACGGCGGCACGATGTCCCGCGACGATGTCGCGCACGCCAACCTGCCGGTCTTTGCGGCCCATGCGCGGGCGCTGGCGAAACACGGGCAGGGGCATGAAGTCGTGCTGATGGTGACAAACCCGGTCGAGCTGGGCGTTGCGGTCATGGCGCGGGAGCTGGGGGCACGGCGGGTGATCGGCATCGGCGCGTACTCGGACTCCCTGCGGTTCCGGCGGGAAATCGCCACCGATCTCGGTGTCCCGCGCCAATTAGTTTCGGGCTATGTGGCCGGGGAGCATGGCGCGAACTTGGTGCCGCTGTGGAGCAGTGTCCGGGTGTACGGCCTGAACGACGGCGAAACGGCGGACGCCGTGAACGCCTTGCGCGGCGGCGGGCGCTTAACGGATTACCCGGCCCGTGTGGCATCGGCCCGCGAGTCTATCCAGCACTTGGTTCATACTGAGACCTGCGCCGCGTTTGAGGCGGTCGAGACATTCCCGCCGGACATCCGGGTTCAGCTTCGGCCTGAGCTGACGCATCTGTCGGGGTCGCGTACAGTGATGGCGACGGCGAACGTGACGGTAGACATGGTGCGTCAGATGATGGAAGGCCGGGAAATGAGTGTCGCCGGTCAGGTTATGCTCGAAGGCGAAGGCGTTTACGGCATCCGGGGTGTCTTAGGGCTACCGCTTTTAGTGTCCAATCAAGGCGTCGTCCGCGTCCTGTCTCCCCCGCTTTGGCAGGAAGAAGCCCGTGCCCTGCACGAAGCTGCGGCAGCCAT
This sequence comes from uncultured Armatimonadales bacterium, assembly GCA_964241935.1. Classification (GTDB taxonomy): domain Bacteria; phylum Armatimonadota; class Armatimonadia; order Armatimonadales; family Capsulimonadaceae; genus JANXMY01. Next base: position 39,439 of record CAXSZN010000025.1, on the reverse strand, counting down.
TACCGAGAAAGTCACTCGCTGGCAGGAAAAGTAGTGCCAGAAGAGGAATGAGAAGAGGAATGAGCGAGAGGACGAGAGAGTTCGAGTAGTTGAAAACTACTCGCTAGGGGAGGCACTCTTCGAGTGAAGGAATAGCTTCCGGAGCCTATTTGTTGTCCGCAGGACACTTAACCTAGCGAGTAGTTTTCAACTACTCGTTCCTCGGGCTTATGTTCCTCGGGCTTTATCGGATGTCAGCTGATGCGCTATTACATGGAGGTAGTTTATGCGGCGAAGTAGATCGGAAATTTATCTGCACCTTGTTTGGGCAACTCAAAAACGAGAACCGGCGATCACGCCGGAACTGCGGGAACGGCTGTATTCGTTTCTGGAAATGCAAATTAGACATTTAGGCTGCCAGGTTCTTGCTATCGGCGGGATGCCTGACCATGTCCACATTGTTGTTAGAATACCGACAACTCTCTGCGCCGCCCAACTTCTGAAGCAAGTTAAGGGCAGTTCATCTGCGTTTGTCAATGATCTCAGAGGGCGCAGTCCCTACTTTCGCTGGCAGGAGGGCGCAGGTTCTTTCAGCTTATGCAGGCCGTTTCTAGCAAAAGTCATACAGTACGTCGAGAACCAGGAAAGTCATCATCGAGCGGGGGCGCTTTGGATGACACTTGAAGAAGCTACTGAGGAAATCCCAGTCATTGCGAAATCTTTTCATTCTCGTCCGCTAGGCGACTCGTCTGATGAGTCTGATGAGTAGCACGAGTAGTTGAAAACTACTCGCTAGGGAAGGCACTCTTCGAGTGAAGGAACAGCCTGCTGGACCCTTTCTTCCGTCCGCAGGACGCTTAACCTAGCGAGTAGTTTTCAACTACTCGGCCCCTCAACTTGCCCTTTCAACTTGCCCTCTCAACTTGCCCTCTCAACTTGTCTTCTCTCACACAATCTTTGTTTTGCCTTTATGCTATCGTGTGCAAAATTACCACAAGCGAGCCGGCGCTGATGGCGATCCAAAGCGCGATGCCCTGGGCCATCGGCTTCCAGCCGACGACGCGCAGGGTCTTTTGGGAGAGGCCTGCTCCAATGAGAAACAGCGTGAGCGTTAGGCCAGTGGCAGCGATGTGGGAGATGATTGGGGACGCGGCGGCGACGCCGGGAAGGAAGCTGCGGGCGACGGAAGCCAGCAGGAACAAGCCGATAAACCACGGGATCTGCAGCTTGCCCTGTGACTTAGGCGGCGTTTGCTGGGGGTCAAAGCCGATGGTCGTGTGGGCCACTCCGGCAGCCACCGGCACCGCTTGACGGAAGGCGAGAGCTGCGCCGAGGGCGACGGGGACAATCCAAAGCGCCCGCGAGAGCTTGACGGCAGTGGCGGTCTGGAGCGCAGGCAGGCCGTACCGGGCAGACGCGCCGACGACCGAGGAAATATCGTGAATGGCGACACCGGCCCAGGTTCCAAACTGAGCTTGGGACAGGTGCAGGGCGTGGCCGATGAGCGGAAAGATGTACAGGGCGACAGCGTTCAGCAGGAAGACCGTTCCCATCGCCACGGTCATTTCCCCCTCGGCAGCCCCGATAACCGAGCCGACGGCGGCAATCGCCGAGCCGCCGCAGATGGCAGTCCCCGACATAATCAGCGCGGATGTTTTGGGGCTGATCTTGAGAAGGCGGCCTGCGAAATACCCCAAGATGAGTGTTCCCGCGATGCTTCCTGATGCAAGCAGCATTCCGCTTTTGCCGGCGGCCAGCACGACGGCGAGGTTCATGCCGAAGCCGAGCGCGACGACGCAGGCTTGCAAAAGGACCTTCGCCGCGTGCTTGCTGACGTCAGAAAATGGGTTTTCGAGAGCCAGCGCCAATCCCATGCCAAGCGCGAGGGCCAGCGCCGGAGACGCCCACGGGGACAGGCAAAACGCGGCGGCGGTGATGAAATATGTCTGCCGAGCGGGCAGCGATAAAGCGAGGCGTCGCGTCTGACGTGTGTGCATCGTAGGAACCATCGGTCTGCTCTCGTTTCTGTTGGTGTTTACAGTCTGAATTTACCTCGGTGGATGGTATAATGCAAATACAAGTATTTCATAGCACTGATAACTTCAAGTTATGAACATCAATCACCTGGCGATTTTTCAGGCAGTTGCGGAAGAACACAGCATGAGCCGGGGGGCCGAGCGGCTGTGCATCAGCCAGCCGGCAGTTTCCAAGCAGATCAAAGACCTGGAAGCCGCGCTTGGGGTGAGGCTCTTTGACCGGCTGCCGCGCGGCCTGCGGCTGACGCAGGCAGGCGAAGTGCTGGCAGGCCATGCCCGGCGGCTGTTTGCCGTGGAAGCCGACGCCGAGCGGGCGATTGCCGAGCTGAAAGGGATGGTGCAGGGGCGGCTGACAGTCGGCGCGAGTTTGACGATTGGGGACTACCTGCTGCCGCAGATTTTAGGGACATACCGCAAAAAGCATCCTGGGATCGAGCTGTATTTGGAGATCGCCAACACGCAAGTCATCCAGCAGAAGCTGCGGGAAAATCTGCTGGATGTCGGGCTGACGGAAGGGTTTGCCGAAGAAGCGGACCTAGACGCGGCAGTTTTCAGCGAAGATGAACTCGTGGCCGTCGTTCCTCCCGGTCATCCTCTGCTTCAAGAAGGCGAAGTCCCGGCGGCGCGGTTCTGCGCCGAGCCGTTTCTCATGCGCGAGCCGGGATCGGGAACACGGGAAGTGGTAGAGCGGGCGCTGGCACGGTGCGGAATTGCCGTGGAGCCGGCGATGTCGCTGGGCAGCACCGAAGCAATCAAGCGCAGCGTTGCGGCTGGGCTTGGGGTCGCCATTGTTTCCCGTCTTGCGTTAGAAGCGGAGTTTACGCTGGGACTGCTTTGTCCGGTGCCGCTGTCCGATTTGACGATCACGCGCCCGCTGCATCTGGTCCGCCTGCACGGCAGGACCACGGGCGCGGCAGTGCAGGCGTTTTTGAATTTGCTTCACTCGGCTTGAAATCTTGTGCGGCAAGTTCTCAAATAGTGGGTAACATAAACGTGTTGTTCTTGACTTGAAGACTCTGAAGAGAGGTTTGCTTTGATTGATCCCCTTTCTCCGGGCAGTTCCGCCCCGGATTTTCCTATCGCTTCTGCCGCCGGCTTGCCGGAAAGCCGCCTGTCCGACCTGCGCGGGCAGCCGGTTCTTTTGGCATTCTCGCCGCCGGGCTGGGACCCGGCGCGGGCTGAAGGGCTGGCGCAGATTAACCGCATCTTAAGCGTGTCCGGTGCCGGCGAGCTGCTTCGGGTGTCACCCGGCACCGGCGCGGCACGGGCGGAGTTCGCCGGTGAAGACGTGCCGATTTCCGTGCTGACCGACAGCCAAATTCCGGCGGAAGCCGCCGCGCTGTACGGGGTGGCAGGCCGGCAGGCGCTGTTTGTGGTAGACACAGACGGTGTCATTCGCTGGCAGTATGCCGCCGCGCCGGGCATGGTCCCACAGGCGGAAGACCTGCGAGCCGCGCTTTCGTCGCTGTCCGTTCCGACCCGGTCTGACCAAACCGCCGCCTCAAGCGGCACCCGAACCGGCCTGACCCGGCGTGAGTTTTTAGCGGCGGCGCTTGGCGTGGCCCTGGTGCTGGCCGTGCCGCCGCAGCTTGCCCGTGCTCAGGATGCACTGGCGACGCCTGCGGTCCCGCCTGCCCTGTTGCCGCCGTCTTCCGCCGGGACAATGCCGGTGACGCTGCATGTCAACGGCACGGCGCATACGCTTCAGATCGAGCCGCGTGTCACTTTGCTGGACGCACTCCGGGAGCGGATCGGCCTGACAGGCTCCAAAAAAGGCTGTGACCACGGCCAGTGCGGCTCCTGCACGGTTCATGCCGACGGCAAGCGGATCAACTCGTGTTTGGCGCTTGCGGTCGCGTATCAAGGCAAGCAGATTACGACGATTGAAGGGCTGGCTCAGGGCGATACTCTGCACCCGGTCCAAGCAGCGTTTATCCAGCATGACGGCTTCCAGTGCGGCTTCTGCACTTCCGGCCAGATTATGAGCGCGACGGCTTTGCTGACAGAGCCGATTGGGCCGACAGACGCCGAAGTGCGAGACAGCATGAGCGGCAATTTGTGCCGGTGCGGCGCGTACACAAATATCATTGCCGCCATTCAAGACGTTCGGAAAGAAGGCACCAATGCACCCGTTTGAGTATTTCGCCGCGCCCGATGAACAAACTACTTCGGAAAGCCGGGGCGTCGCCGGCGGCGCACCCGGCGCGTTAGAAAATCCAATCCGTTTCCTGGCGGGCGGCACCAATCTAATTGATCTGATTAAGCTGAATGTCGAAACACCGTCGGCGCTGATTGACGTGACCCCGCTGCCGCTAACCCAGATCACGCCGCTGCCGAACGGCGGCTTGTCTATCGGGGCACTGGTGACGAACGCGGATCTAGCGAACAATCCGACCGTCATCAAGAACTACCCGGCGCTGTCCCAGGCGATCTTGCTGGGCGCTTCGGCGCAGCTTCGCAACATGGCGACGACCGGCGGGAACATCCTGCAGCGAACCCGGTGCTACTACTTCCGGGACACGGCGACGCCCTGCAACAAGCGTCAGCCCGGCTCAGGATGCCCGGCCATCGGCGGCTACAATCGTATCCTGGCGGTTCTGGGAACCAGTCCCAACTGCATTGCCTCGCATCCGTCGGACATGTGCATTCCGATGGCGGCTTTTGACGCCGTCATCGTCACCCGTGGTCCCGGCGGCGTCCGGCGCATTGCCTTCACCGAGTTCCATTTGGAGCCGGACGATCACCCGGAGCGCGAGAATGTGCTGGAGCCGGGCGAGATCATCACGGCTGTGGAGCTGCCTCTCCTGCCCTACGCGGCGCATTCGCAATATTTAAAAGTGCGTGACCGGGCCTCTTATGCGTTTGCGCTGGCTTCCACCGCGGCAGCTTTGAACATCAGCGGCGGGTTAGTCAAGGAAGCGCGGATTGCGCTCGGCGGCGTCGGCACTAAGCCGTGGCGGGCATTCACTGCCGAGAAGCTGCTGGTCGGCAAAGCGCCAACATTGGAAAACTTCCGGGCAGCGGCGGAAGCCGAAATGAAGCCCGCCAAAGGCTACGGCGACAATTCTTTCAAGATTGAGCTGGCGAAGCGCACGATGGTTCGCTGCCTGACTGAGGTGAGCAAGGGGAGTCAAACCGCGTGATTTGTAGGGGCAGACCCCCGTGTCTGCCCTTTTCTTAAGCAGGTGCAACACAAAGACGCAGATGCAACACAAAAACAAACGAGGATAAAGAAGGGCAGACGAAGATAAAGAAGGGCAGACGAGGATAAAGAAGGGCGGACGAAGATAAAGAAGGGCAGACGAAGATAAAGAAGGGCAGACACGGGGGTCTGCCCCTACGGGTCAGGCAAGGCAATTGAAACACGATGAGTGAGCAGTCAGTCGGAAAGCCGCTGGACCGGAAAGACGGGCGGCTGAAAGTCACCGGCGGAGCAAAATACACGGCGGACATGGCCGCCGAGGGTCTTGTTTACGCCGTCGTTACCGGCAGCGAAATTGCCAAAGGCCGGCTGAAGCGCCTGGACACAAGGGACGCAGAGGCCGTGCCGGGTGTTCTGGCGGTCTTGACGCACCGGACGATGCCGAAGCTTTCAGAAGCGCAGGCGCTGATCAACCAGTCGGGCCAGGGCAGCCCGAACGGCGCAGCCGGGCAGCAGTTTCTGCCGATGCAGGACACCGTGATCCATTACAGCGGCCAGCCTGTCGCCCTGGTCGTTGCGGAAACGCCCGAAGCCGCCGCGCAGGCGGCATCTTTGGTCAAAGCGAAGTACGACAGCGAAACGCCGGCAGCAGATTTTGAGGAAGCGCGGAGGCAGACATTTTCACCGATTAACGGCTGGCCTCAGCCGGCGGAAACAAAGCGCGGGGACGTGAGCGCGGGTCTGGAAAAGGCAGCGGCGCGGACATCGGAAGTCTACAAGACAGCCCTGCAGCACCATGTCGCGATGGAACCTCATGCGACGCTCGCCGAATGGGACGGTGACACGCTCACGCTGTACGAGCCTTCTACCTGGGTGCAGGGCGTCAGCAAGACTGTCGGCACGTGGTTTGGAATGCCGCCTGAGAAGGTGCAGGTCATCCAGAACTTTGTCGGCGGTTCGTTCGGCTCCAAAGGGCCGACATGGCCGCATGTCGCGCTGGCCGCTGCGGCGGCGCAGCACGTCAAGCGTCCGGTCAAGCTGGTGCTGACCCGGCAGCAGACATTCTGGTCCAACGGCTACCGGCCCCGCATTCGCCATACGATGGGACTGGGCGCAGCGGCGGACGGCACATTGACGGCAATCCGGCATGATGCGGTCGCGCACACGGCCCCCTTTGACAACCGCATCGTTGCGCCGGTGACCAAGACGACCCCAAACGTCTACGCCTGCCCCAGCGTCCTGACGACGTACCAGATGGCGCACCTGAACTTGAGCGGGCCGTTTACAATGCGCGGGCCGGGCGAGACACCGGGCTTGTTCGCGCTGGAATGCAGCATGGACGAGCTTTCCTACGAACTCGGCATGGACCCGATTGCCTTGCGGCTCAAAAATTATGCTGAGACCGACCCGGAAGAAGGCAAGCCGTGGTCGTCCAAATCTCTGCACCAGTGCTATGAACAGGGGGCGGCACGGTTTGGCTGGGACAAGCGCGACCCGAAGCCGGGCGTGATGCGGACAGCAGACGGCAAGCGTCTAGGCTACGGCATGGCAACCATGATGTACGACGCGAAATCCGCGCCGACTTCTGCGTCCGCGCGTATGCTGCCGGACGGCACTGTTGTTCTCCGAAGCGCCACGGCGGACCCCGGCACCGGGCCATATACGATCATGCCGCAGATTGCCGCCGACGCGCTCGGCATTTCAGCCGCATCCGTGCGGCTGGAGCTTGGCAATTCTCAAATGCCGAAAGCGCCGATTGCCGCCGGCTCGCAGACTTCCGCGTCTGTCGGCTCGGCAGTGCAGGCGGCAGCCAAAGCTTTGCGCCTGCGGCTTTTAGAGTTCGCGTTTTCTGACCCGTCATCGCCTCTGCATGGGCTGACGGAAGACCAAGTAGATGTTGACTCGGGCCGGGCGTACTCGCGCAGCAGCCCAAACTTGGCACAGACCTACACCGACATTCTGAGCCGCCATGCGCCGCAGGGGCTGGAAGCGGCAGCCGAAGTCAACCCATACACAGGCGCTAAAGAGTTTTCGCTGTTCTCGTTTGGCGCACACTTTGCCGAAGTGCAGGTAGACCCGGATTTCGGCGAAGTCCGCGTTACTCGCTACGTCGGGGCCTTCGGCGCAGGGCGCATTTTGAACGCCAAGACCGCGCATTCCCAGCTGCTCGGCGGCGTTGTCTGGGGCATTGGGATGGCCCTGCATGAAGAAACGCACTTAGACAAGACTCTCGGCAGGATCGTGAACCCGGATCTGTCGGAGTATCACATTCCCGTCAATGCCGACATTCCAGCCGAAATGGACTTGTTTTTTGTAGACGAAGAAGACGCCCACGTCAACCCGCTGGGCGTCAAGGGCATCGGCGAGATCGGCACCATCGGCGCGGCCGCCGCTATCGCCAACGCGGTATACCATGCAACAGGAAAACGCATCCGAGACCTGCCGATTACGCCGGATAAGCTGATTTAGGAACTCACCCGGCACAAGTGCCTGCCCTCCCGAGACGGGAGGGCAAAGAGTTTTTAAAGAGTTTTTTGGAAAAGACCAGGGCAAGAACTAAAAAGGCATAGCTTGAACCTCCTCGCCTTCCCGCTTCGGGAGGGCAGGCACTTGTGCCGGATGGGTTCTGACGGAAAACAAACTATGGAAAACACACAATCAACCATTGCGCCGACCGCGCCGAATGAGATGCCGGGCAAGTCCATCGGACAGCCGCTGAGCCGCGTGGACGGGCGGCTCAAAGTCACCGGCGGAGCGAAATACTCCGCCGACATGCCGGTGGCGGACGTGGTGTATGCCGCACTGATCACCAGCACAATTGCTAAAGGCACGATTACCGGCGTAGACACAAAAGCTGCCGAAGCGGTGCCAGGAGTGATCAAAGTCATCACGCCCGCCAATGCTCTGCGCCTGCCCGCGCAGCCGGCCTCGCCCGGCGGCAAGTCGCCACGGCCGCAAGAGCGCATTCTGCAGATGCTTCAGGACCCGAAGGTGCTGTACCAGAACCAGCCTATCGGCGTTGTTGTCGCGGACACGTTTGAGCGGGCGACCTACGCGGCGTCTCTGGTCAAGTTCCAGTACGACGAGAAAACGCCGCGCACGGATATGGACAAGCTTAAAGAGAACGCTTACAAGCCGGAAAAGGCCAACCAAGACCCGACCGACAGCAAGCGCGGAGATTTGGGTGCGGGCATGAGCTTGGCAGCGGCAAAAGTGACGGAGTACTATGTGACGCCGTTCGAAAACCACAACCCGATGGAGCCGCATGCGACGCTGTCGGTCTGGGACGGCGACCACTTGACCGTCTATGATGCCACGCAGGGCATCTTCGGCGTCCGCAAAGTGCTGGCGGAGACGTTCCAAATGCCGCAGGACAATATCCGGGTCGTCTCGCATTTTCTCGGCGGCGGCTTCGGCTGCAAAGGCTCGGTCTGGTCTCATGTGGTGATCTCGGCGCTGGCCGCGAAGCAGGTCGGCCGCCCGGTCAAGCTCGTTCTGGAGCGGCGGCAAATGTTCGGCATGGTCGGCTACCGGCCCCGGACTGAGCAGCATCTCCAGCTTGGCGCGGCCCATGACGGTACCCTGACGGCGACCGGGCACAATGTCCATACGCAAACGTCCTCGTTTGATGAGTTTGTCGAAGCGTCCGCCGCCGCGACCCGGATGCTGTATGACGCGCCAAACTCGGAAACCGCGCACCGGGTCGTTCGCCTCGACGCAGGGACACCGACCTATATGCGTGCGCCCGGCGAGTCTTCCGGCACGTTTGCGCTGGAGTCGGCGATGGATGAGCTGGCGTATGCCCTGCCGATGGACCCAATCGCCCTGCGGCTGAAGAATTATGCCGAAAAGGACCCGGACACCGGCAAGCCGTGGTCGTCCAAGTCACTGCGCGAGTGCTACCGGGTTGCCGCCGAGCAGTTCGGCTGGGACAAGCGCACTCCCGCTGTCGGCTCCATGAAAACGCCGGACGGCAAGCTGATCGGCTACGGCATGGCGACGGCGACTTACCCGACGCGGCGCTCCAAATCATCGGCGCTGGCCCGGCTGCTGCCCGACGGCACCGCGTATGTGCAGGCCGGCTCGCAGGACCTCGGCACCGGAACGTACACGGTGATGACTCAGACAGCCGCCGACGCGTTAGGCTTGCCGGCGGAAAAAGTGCGCTTTGAGCTGGGCGACACGCTGATGCCGGAAACGCCGGTCTCGGGCGGCTCGCAGACCGCCGCGTCTACCGGTTCGGCAGTCCAGGCAGCGGGCAAAGCCGCGCGGGCGCAGGCTATCGCGCTGGCAGTCGCCGATACGGCCTCGCCGCTGTACGGCCTCAGCCCGGACGCCGTAGACGTGACGGCGGGCCAGATGTTCTCGAAAGCCGACGTGACCAAAGGCGAGACGTACACGGCCCTGATTGCCCGCCACGGCCTGCCGAACATTGAAGCCAAGACCGACTCCGGGCCGGGTGCCGAGAAAGACGAGTATTCCATGCACTCGTTTGGAGCCGTCTTTGCGGAAGTGACGGTTGACCCGGACTTCGGTGAGGTGCGCGTTCAGCGCATTGTCGGCGCTTATGGGGCGGGAAACATCCTGAATGCTAAGACCGCCCGTTCCCAGCTTCTGGGCGGCGTCGTGTTCGGCATCGGCATGGCGCTTTTAGAAGAAACCGTGCCGGACCTTCGCATCGGCCGCGTGATGAACGCGGATTTAGCGGAGTACCATATTCCGGTCAATGCCGACGTTCCTGAGATTGACATCACATTCGTTCCCGAGACCGACCCCTATGTGAACCCTCTGGGCGTCAAAGGGGTCGGCGAAATCGGTATTGTCGGAACGGTTGCCGCAATTGCCAATGCGGTCTACCATGCCACAGGAACGCGTGTGCGAGAGCTGCCGATTACGCTGGACAAGGTGACGGGATTGGCAGAAAAGAATAAAGCGACAGGCTAAAAAGCACGAGTTGCATAAATCAAGACCATGTCCTGAAGGACACGGCTTCCAGAACAAACGCATCTATGGGACAACGCGGCTGAAAACTACTCGGCTTTCGGCTTGCATTGAGTCTCTAAAGCAGCAGCTATGAAGGAACTCCAAGAAATCGTCACGGCCTGGGGAACTCTGTGCGCGGAAGGCCGGGAAGCCGTGCTGGCAACCGTCGTTCAGGTCAGCGGTTCAACCTACCGGCGGCCCGGTGCACGGATGCTGCTGGCCGCAGAAGGCCGGCTGGCAGGCTCGGTCAGCGGCGGCTGCCTGGAAGGGGACTTGGTCAAGAAAGCGCATTGGCACACACGCAATGGGGCCGCGCTGGTGACTTACGACTCCACCGACGAAGATGACGTTGTCTGGGGCTTCGGCCTCGGCTGCAACGGTGTGGTGCAGGTGCTTTTGGAGCGCGTGTCGCCCCAAGCGCCTGGTCCGCTGTGTCTGCTGCAAAGCGTGCTGCAAGAGCGCCGGCCCGGCGTCATCGCGACGGTCATTGGTGGAAAAGGAGCTGCAATCGGCCAGCGCCTGCTGCGGATGCCTGATGGCAGGCAAGAAAGCACGATAACAGACGCAGCAATTTTGGAGCAGGTTAGGAATGACGCTCAGGCTGTGCTGACATCGCAGCAGTCACGGACAGAAACTTACGCACTGCCGGACGGCGATTCTGCTGTGGTGTTCTTGGAAGCGGCGCTGCCGCCGCTGCCGCTGGTTATTTTCGGGGCAAACCATGATGCCCTGCCGCTGGTGCGGCTTGCCAAAGAATTGGGCTGGCATGTGACTGTTGCCGATGTGCGCGGGACGCAGCCGAAGCCGGAGCGGTTTCCCGAAGCCGACACTGTTCTTGCGGGGACTGCCGACGCGCTGTGCCGCGCAATCAACTGGGACGCTCAGACAGCGGCGGTCGTGATGACCCACAATTATCCTGATGACAAGCGCGTCCTGCGGCGTCTGCTGGAAACGCCCGTGTTTTATGTCGGTCAGCTTGGGCCGAGGGCACGGACCGAGCGGCTGCTGGCGGAGATCAGCGATGACGGGTTTATCGTCACAGACGAACACCGGGAACGCCTGCATGGGCCGGTGGGTCTGGACCTCGGGGCAGACACGCCGGAAGGGATCGCGCTGTCGGTTGCCGCTGAAATCCAGGCGGTGCGGGCAGGCCGATCCGGGCGAAGTTTGCGAAGCCGCCGCGAGCCTCTGCACCCGCATCCGGCAGCCCTTGCAGCACCGGCGACGCTGAAGGAACAAGCGCAGTGCGCGATTCCAGTGTGACGCAGGTCGGCTTAATTTTGCTGGCGGCGGGCGGCTCGCGGCGGCTGGGATCGCCGAAGCAGCTTGTGACGGACGCAGAAGGCCGAAGCCTGGTACGGCGGGCGGCGGAAACCGCGCTCGGTTCCGCCTGCCGCCCGGTTGTGGTGGTGCTGGGCGCGGCAGCGGAATCTGTTCAAGCAGAAATTGCCGGCCTGCCGCTGACGGTATCTGTCAATCCCGAGTGGCAGACGGGCCTTGCATCTTCACTTAAGGCGGGGCTGAATATGCTGGAGGAAGCGCACGCGCTGGACGCGGTTGTTGTAATGCTTTGCGATCAGCCTCAAGTCACCAGCGCTCTGCTCGACTCGCTCGTTGCGGCTCATGCCGGCACCGGCCATGAAATTGTCGCCTGCGAGTACGACGGGGTGCTGGGAGTACCCGCGCTGTTCGGACGAATGCTCTTCGGCACATTGGCGGCGCTGGCCGGAGACGAAGGCGCACGGAAAGTTATTAAAAATTATCACGGTCCAACTACGCGCCTGCCGTTTCCGGCAGGCGTTCTGGACATAGACACCCTTCTGGATGTTGAGCGGCTCGGCAGGTACGGTCAAGCGCCGGAAAACGAGCAAGGGGCGAGTAGTTGAAAACGGCTTTGCTAGGGGAAGCACTCTTCGAGTGACAGAAAAAGCCGAGGCCATTCTGTTACGTCCGCAGGACGCTTAACCGAGCGAGTAGTTTTTAACTACACGCTGGTTCCACTTATCTTTTGCTGCTCTTCAGTGCATCTTGAACGGGCCGCCGTGCGGCTGCGGGGCCATGCCGGGCTGCGAAGAATCCGACACGACTTCGTGCATCTCCAGCCCAGTTGAGAAAATCTTCGCGGCTGTTCCAAATCGTAAACACGCTATTAACAGATAACGAACCTGGCAAGGATGCAAGATGCAGCCGATACCCTTTCTCTTCCGGCGTCACCGACTCGACGGGCCAGTAGGTCGTGCTTTTCGGCGTCGGTGATTTCCGGGTCAGTCAGCGCCTTTTCCACAGCAGCAAGGGCATCCAGGACTGATGCTGAGGCTCGTGCGTGTTCCTGAGCCTCCTGCTGTTTGCCGACCTTTTTGAGCTGCGCGGTGAGGGCAACTTGCTGTTCCTTGACTTCACGCAGGATGGTTGTATAGATCGCGGGGTCTACGCCGGTTTCGAGGCAGGCAATATGCGCTTCGGCAGTCTTACGCTCTTTAACCGCGAGTTCTTGGAGGCTTTTCTGTAAGCGGTCTGCTTCTTCCTTCTGTTAACCATTGAAGCCCAGCTTCTCCACACCAAACGCGGAAAGCCTCCTCCATAAGCGCAGGCTTGTGAACGATTTCCTGCAAAGTCCAGACCACTGATTTTTCCGCATGTACGCCGTTGTAGGTGCGTGGATCGCATTGTGCTTTTGTAGTATGCTGGCGGGACTTGACAGCTTCTCGGCAGTGATAGCGCATTTGATGACGCGACTTGTCATAAGTCCCGCTCATTCCACGTCCGCAGAAAGGACAGCGTAAAATGCCAGAAAGGAGATATGTGCGCTTGGGATTGCCGCTGTACCGGGCGAGGCTCTCAGCAAGACGCTTCTGGCAGTGTTCCCAAATAGCTTCCTCCACAAGAGGCTCACAGCGGAAATAAATCCATTTTTCCTTTGGTCGGATCATCTGCTTGAAAGGCTGCCTGAGCCACATCGTGTCGTCTTTGCGGGCGTTTGTGCGGCTGGAAGCGCACCGATTGCAGACAGGCATCAGCGGCTACGCCGCCAAAGCGGACTTCATTCGGGAGGCGATCCGACTGTATTTGCAGAACCCGACCATCGTTTTGGAGCCAACTGCGTAAGTCCTAATCAATAATCTTCTGCATTTTCTTTTTCTTTGTTTTGCTTTCGCGCGTCATTTAACGGTGGTTTAACGATGCAGTGCTATGATGGGGCTGTTACAGCGGGTTTGGCGTAAAACGCAGAACAGAAAGAGGTCACGAATGCAGAGGAAACGAAAGATGGCGGCGGGGTTGACGGCTGCCGCGCTTGCCGGAGCGGCAGGATTGGGTCTTGGCGCAGGGGTGCGGAGCGTGCAATCCGCGCCGGTGAAGGGCAGCGGGTCGAATGGGTGGCAGACGTACAAGGACGCGCATTTAGGCTTTACGGTGGCGCGGCCTGCCGGGTGGACGGTGCGGGCCGACACGCACTCCATCTTAGTGCAGGACCCAGGCCGGAGCGCGGCGGTGCTGACGGAAGTATTCACGGCGTCGCCCGGCGAGACCGCCGAGGGCCATTTGAATACGCTGGCGGAGGAACAAACCACGCTGTTCCCAGACGTCCAAATCGGCGATGCGGCTCCGCAGGTGTCGAAAGGCGATGAAGTGGCGGCATCGCTGTCCTATGGAAACGGGACGGGTCAGGGACGCGCCCTGTGCTCCATCGTCAATGGGAAAGGCATGCTGTTTGTGCTGGCCGCGCCCTTAGGCAGCTTTGCGGCAGACCAGCCGGTGCTGACGCATATCGTCAAGTCGCTGCGGTTCACAGTCCCAGCGGCGGGCAAGACCCAAACAGCGGCAGGCGAGCGCGGGCTGCACTTTGTCTCGTGGACCGAGCCGCGTGAACACGGCTTCGAAATAGACGTTCCCCAGGGCTGGAAAGCGGAAGGAGGATCGTTTAGCTTCGGGCCGACCGACCTGCGGATTGCTTACGCGGTGACATCGCCGGCCAAAGACATGCAGGTCGTCATCGGCGATCCGCGCCTGCCTAGTGCCTTTCTCGCCCCGAACGAGATGCTCGGCTCCCGCGATGGAATGAACGGCTGCCTGCACTATATGCAGGCAGAGGAGTTCAATCACTGGTACTTGACGAACTTGGGCCGGCAAGTCCTGGACAACCTTGTGATTGGGGCGGACCATCCGCTCCCGGAAGTTTCCCATCAGCGAACAATTATGGCGCAGCGCCAGTTCGGCGGCAGCGCGGAAGTGGAAGTCAATGTCGGAGTAACTGAATTTTCGGGGCTAAGCAAAGAAACGCACAAAGAGATTACAGGTATCGTGATCGGCTCAACCCAGCGCATGACATCGCGTGGCATGATGGCGGCAACGACGACCTGGGTTCCCAGCACGATGATCCTCACCTGCAACGACGACGCAGCCAAAGCACGCAATCAGCAGACTGTCATGGCGGTCTTCAAGCGCATTCAGCAAAGCTACCATGAAAACGCGGCATGGGTCAGCCGTCATGCCCAGGAAGGGGCCGCTCAGACCGAGCAGGTGCGGCGGAACATGGGGCAGGCCACGCAGCAGATGATACAGCAAAGCAAAGAAAGATCGGCGCAGATTACCCAAAGCAGCGATGCCGCGCGGGAGTCCAGCATGGGCGCATACTGGGGTCATGTGAACGCCGATAACGAGCAGCAACGCGGGTTTACCAACTACCTGGGCGACCGAACCGATGTCACAGGAGCCGATGGCGTAACCCATAATGTTCAGAGCGGCAGCAGCCACTACTACCAGAACGCGCAAACCGGTGTTATCGTCGGCACCGACTCCGCGTACAGCCCCGGCGTAGACTTCACGCCCTTGACCGAGCGGTGAGAATAACGCGCTGTGAGAAAAACGAGCAAGAATTGCGAGGACGTTTACATCCTCGCAATTCTTGCTTGTCATTACCTATTCT
>CAXSZN010000025.1:0-24275 GCA_964241935.1 uncultured Armatimonadales bacterium | reverse complement strand
CTTGTCATTACCTATTCTGAATACTTGGCAACTTGCGTTGGAGTCTCCCAGACGGAAACGTGGTCCAGTGTGGCGCGGTCAAACGGCGTTTGCTTCATACTCTTGTAGATGTACGCGGCGATATTTTCCGCAGACGGCGAGACGCCCTCAAATGCAGGGACTTCGTTCAAATAGGTGTGGTCAATTGTGTCTAAGACAGCATTGAAGGCGCGTTTGATGTCGGTAAAGTCCACCAGCATCCCGAAGCGGTCCAGCTCGGTGCCTTTGTAGGCCACTTCAATGCGGTAGTTGTGGCCGTGCAGGGACTCGCAGGGGCCGTTGTAATCAAACAAGCGATGGGCGGCGGCAATGGTTTTTTCAACGCGGACTTCAAACATAACAGTTACAAATCTTTCAGATAGCGATTGCGCTCGTCCACTAAAATCTGCTTCGGGGCAACCGGCTCGTCGGTGAACGTGAACGCGGCGACAATGACAATATCGCCGACACGGATGAGATGCGCGGCGGGACCGTTCATGCAGACAACGCCGGAGCCTGGCGGGCCGGGTATCACATACGTTTCTAAACGCTGGCCGTTGGTGGCGTTCCAGACATGCACCAGCTCATTAGGGACCAGATCCACGCGCTCGATCAGCTCCGAGTCGATGGTGATGGAGCCGATGTAGTTGACATCGGCTTCGGTCACGGTAGCCCGGTGGATTTTCGATTTGAGCATCTGGCGCAGGCGCATAACGGACTAACGGCCTCCGCCTTTGCCGGCCATCAGCGACGGCGCAGGCTTCGCGGACCCACCCCCAACCCCCTCCCCAGGGGGGAAGGGGCGAGAGCGCTTCGCCCCTCTGGGGGAGGGTGGCGAGGAACGAGCCGGGAGAGGTCTTGCGGCCGGAGCTAGGTCAGCAGTCGGCTCCAGGCGGTTCTCTAAAATACGGCGGCGCATAGAGATCAGGCCGCCGAAGAACATCAAAAGTGTCCCAGCCCAAACGAAATTGATCATAGGCCGCGTCGTAGCTTCCATCTCGAACGCCGGTGCCGCCGGGCCACTGTCTTCCCGCAAATTAATGGACGCCGATTCGTTCGCCGCACCCGTGCCGGGGTTAGCCTGGTCACTGCTGCCGGCGTTCATGCCGGCGAAGCTGATCAATGCGTTGCCCGGCAATCTGATTTCCGGCGACTTTGGGTCGGAATTGTCGGCGTACTGGATAAACTTCGGCTTGACCAGAGTTGTTTTGCCCTGATAAGTCACGCGCAGGACAGCCGACACGGGGAATACCGGCGGCATCTGTCTGGTTGCCCGAACCAGCGGCCCCATCGGATTATCAAAGTACATAAAGTTGATCGTGTAAATTTTTGGGTGCAGCGGGTCCTGGCTCAGGTTGACCTGCTTTGTGTCTCCCAATTTGAGAACGGGCTTGTAAACAGGAGTTTTGTAGAAGCCTTCTAAAGCCGTCTCGTCGGCCATATACAGGTACAAGTCACTCGCGCCGTGATGCAGAATCGCTGGGTGCGCGAACACCATCTTCTTGCCGCCGCCTTCGGTTGCACGCAACGCGTAAGGCAACCGAGCATGAAAGCGCTCTTTGCCATCGGTTGAGGCAACATCTACCAGAAGCGCGTTGTCCCTGTCCGTTTCGGGATTGCCGGACATTCCCTGATAAACAGCCGTGTACGCGCCGCCCATGATGGAGACCGGCTGATTTTCAACCAGAGTAATATCGGGGTCTTTCTTGTAGAACACGACGAGACAAACAATGCCAACCAGCATGGTCGCCGCGCCAAGATGAGACAGCGTTCCACCGACAGTCCAGACCGGGCGCACAACGTGATGCACATGCGGCTTGCGCGGGAACAGCCGGGCCAGCAGCAGAATGTTGGACACCAGCGCAAAGACAGATGCCGTGAACAGCAGCAGCTCGGGGATGAGCCGGCCACCAGTCAGCGGCGTTCCCAAATGTTTTGCCGCCAGCACAAAGCCCAGGGCGGCCACGACCGACACGGCATACGACCAGACCAGCTTCGCGCCGCCTGCGCCGCCCTTGCCAAGCCAGGCCAGATGCGGCCCGGCACCCATGCCGATGGCAATTAAGACTGCCAGCGGGAACATCGCTTTGTTGTGGTAGTCTTCGCGCACCGCGCCCTGGAATGAAGCCAGGTGCAGCTTGACGCCGATGCCGGTCAAAAGGGGCGCGGACAGGCCCGCCGCCGCGATGCCCGCGCACAAAGTCAGCAGCACAATCGCCATCGTGTAGCCGAACTCGCGGGACTGAATATCTTCGGTCGCCGTTTCGCTCTTCGGAATAACTTTAGTGCGCCAGGCAAGCGCCCCGACGGATACCCCGACCGCCAGCAGCAGGACGCCGAGAAGCACATTGTTGGCGCTGCCGCCAAGAGTTGAAAACGAGTGGACACTGAACTTGTCCAAAATGCCGGTGCGTGTCAAGAACGTCTCGTAAAGCGCCCCGGAGAACGGCAGCAGAGCCAGCACCAGGGCCGGCTTCAGGAAGCCGCCGCGCACACGCTGGATTTGGGCGGCATGCAGAAAGCCGAGCAGCAGCATCCACGGCACGAACGGGCCGTTCTCAACCGGGTCCCATTCCCAGAAGCCGCCCCACCCCAGCATCTCATATGCCCAGTAGCCGCCCATCATCATCGCCAGCCCCAGCACGGCGAAGCCGAACAAGCCCCACGGCAGGGCACGTTTGAGCCAGCCGTCCCACTCGCGCCAGCCCAAAGCCGCCAGCGCAAATGCGAACGGGACTGTCAAAGCCGCAAAGCCGAGAAACAGCGTCGGCGGATGGATGACCATCCAGTAGTTTTCTAAGTTGGGGTTGAGGCCCAAGCCTTCAGTGGGCGTCACTTGAATGCCGAAGCTGTCGGTGGTTGGCAGGAACGGCGGCTTGATGACCAGCATTCCCATCAAAAACAGCAGCACGCTCCCGTAGATCGGCATCACCCGCCGCTCTGCCGCCCCCGAAGTGAGCGCTAAAACAACGCCAAGTATCGCAATCCAGAAGCCCCACAGCAGGAACGAGCCTTCCTGCCCGGCCCAGAACGACGGAAAGTAATACAGCGGCGACATCGCCCGCGCGGAATGGTCGTAGACGTACTGCACGTCGAACCGGTGGGTCACCAAGAGCGTCCCCAGCACGGCAGCCGTCGCCAGCGTGCATGCCGCCGCCAGCGCGAACGCGGCCCGGCCTACGCGCACGAACATCGCCCCGCCGCCGGCCGCATCGCGCTTGACGCAGGCGATCAAATAGCTGCCCACTGAAACGAGCAGCGCGGCCACAGCGGTCCAGATTGTCCAAGTGCCTAAGAGCGGCAGAAAAGGTGACGGCATAGTGTTTTCGTTCTAGGAGAAGAACCCCTCCCGCTCGTTCCTCGCTCCCTCCCCTGTCAGGGAAGGGCTAGAGATTTTGGCCCGACGGCGTGAGCTTTCCTGTTTTTCGTCCTGCTCTTATTGCCCTTCCCTAACAGGGGAGGGAGCGAGGAACGAGCGGGAGGGGTTCCAAATCGCTACCCCCCGTAGCTCCGGTCAGTCGTCTGGCCCTGATACTTGGAGGGGCACTTGACCAGCAGATTGTCCGCGACAAAGACGCCCTGCGCCGGGTCATACGTTCCCTGCGCGTTGATGGCGACGGCCTTGCTCATGGCAGAGTCTAAGTCATCCGGCTTCGGCCCTTTGTAGGCAACAGGAAGCGTTTGGCCGGTAGACTTCTCCAGCATTGTGAACCGCAGGGCGTGAGCGCCGCTGTCGTAGCTCATCGTGCCGGCAATAGGCGCTCCCATGATTTGGACATCAGAGTCTGTCGCTCGCATGGCTTCAGCGAACGGCACGGCGTTCACGAGATTGTTCTTGAACGCCACCGCGCTAAAGGCCAGCGCCCCAATAATGATAATCAGGCCAATCACGGCCCCTTTGTTCTTCATGGTAGCAGTCTTGTCTCAAAGTGCCGGGGTTGTAGAAAACCCCGGCGCCTTAAAGTCTCTCTTCCGGCTCTTCCAGCCGCCGCACTTCTTCTTGAAGACGCTTGACCTTGCTGTCTAAGTTCCACAGGTACGCCCAGAAGCCGGTAAAAATCAGGGTCGGCACCAGCATCAGCGGCAGCAGGCTGGACATCTCAGCGCAGCCCCTCTATGGCAACGACTTTCGGCGCGGACTGCACTTTGGACGCGGTTCGCAGATGCCGGTTCAGCCGCAATTGTGTTTCTTCCAGCGCCACATGGACGCGGAAAGCCCAAAGATACATCAGCGTCAGGCCCAGCGAGAACGCGCTCAGCACGGTCCAATACTCAACGCTGAAAACAGTGTTTTTCGGATGCAGCGTGTTTGGAGTCGAGTTAGGCAAAATCAGCGTCAGGAACGGCACGGAGACCAGCGCGAACAGCGTGTAGACCGCGCTGATTGTCGCCCGCTTGCGGCTGTCGTCAACGGCGGTTCGAAGTGCGAAATACGCGCAGTAAATCAAGAGCAGCATGACGATACTGATCTGCTTGATGTCCCAGCTCCAGTACGCGCCCCATTCGGCTTTAGCGAAAACCGCGCCGGTTGTGGTGGTCAAAGACCACAAGAGAAGCGCGAGGCCAAGCGAGACCGAAGACTTGATGTCGTCTTCCAAGCGCCGGTTCTTCAAGTAGCAGAGCGCATACCAGACGCCCACTGCAGTCGCCGCCGAGCCGACGATGGAACAGGGAATATGAAAGACAGCGATGCGGGCCAGATCCGGGCTGATGAATGTCTTAATCGGTGGAACCCACAAAAAGCCTGCCGCCGTCGCCGCGCAGACCAGGATCAGTAAGCCGACGCGCCCTAGTTTTTGGATTGTGGTTGTCATTTTTCAACAGTACGAGTAGATGAAAACTACGCGCGAGGCAAAACGTCCTAGCGGACGAGGGAAAGTTTTTCCTGCACACGCAGGGTGCTTCTCCTAGCGCGTAGTGTTCATCTACTCGGCGTTTTGCATGACCTTCTGCAAAACGCCTGCTAGTCATTCCACACATACTCAAACAGCAAGAAAGATGCTGTTGTCATCACCAAGCTATACACAGCAAGCATCTCAATATCAACGCGGGACTTCGCCAAGTGGCTCGGCAGACCGTCAAACGCGCCGACCGTGCCCTGCACGGCGATCAAAAGCAGCGGCAGCAGGATTGGAAACGCCACAACAAAAAACAATGAGCTTTTGCCGGAAGACGCCTGCGAGATCAATGCTGCGACAAATGTCGAAGCCGCCGACAGGCCGATGCCGCCCGTCAAAAGAACACCAGACAGCAAAAGAAAGTTCACCTGCGCGACCGGCAAAACAACCAAAAACAGAGGGACACTCACCAGTTCTACGGCGAAGACCAGCGCGATGTTACCCAGCCATTTGCCGGCATAGACGGCTGTCGGCGGGGCGCAAAGACGCAGCAGCGGCGCAGTGCCGGCTTCCTCCTCGCGCACGAAGACGCGGGCCAGACCCGAGAGCGCGGCGAACAGCAGAACAATCCAGAAAAGCGCCGCTTTGACTTCCGATTTCACCGAAGCCGAACTCAGCGCGGCGGACACGGCGACCAGCGTAGTCACCGCAAACAGGAGCACCGCGCCGAGCGCGTATTTTGTCCGCAGCTCGACTTGCAGGTCCTTCCGGAAGACGGCCCACGCAGAAGTCAGCCAATGGTTAACGATAAGTCTCCCCAGCGCCGCGCTTCGCCCAAATCATTTGTCGCAGCGACGACAATCCGGCCCGCCGCGCGGCTTTCGGCAAGCAGCGCGTCTGTAATCGCCCGGCCCACGCTGTCCAAAGCCGCCGTCGGCTCGTCCCAAATCAGCAGCGGCGGGTCACCAAGCAGCGAAACAGCGAGCTTCAGGCGCTGGCGCATTCCCGATGAATACGCCGAAACAAGGTCCCGCCCCCGTGCCGCCGGCAGACCAACTTGCTTCAGCATCTCATCATGAGTGCTGCCAGTAATGCCGCGCAGACGGGCAAAAAACGCTAAGTTTTCCGCACCGGTCAGCTCGCCATAAAGCTGCACGTCCGGGGCCGCATAGCCGCGCGGACCGTCGAACTCCACTTGGCCGCTTTCGGGCCGGAGCAGGCCGGCAATGATCTTCAGCAGCGTGCTTTTTCCCGCACCGTTCGCCCCGGAAACAACTAAACACTGGCCCGGCACGACTTCGGCGGTTACCAGCGAAAACAGCACGCGACGCCCGTAAGCCATGGAAACTTCGTGCAGGCGCAGCGCCGGAAGCGGCAGAGGGGGCGGTTGAAGCATTGTTTTCCCATTATACCGTATGCAAAATTGGGAATCAAGGCGCGGGAAGATAATCTGTGAAAAAAATCACAAGCATCGCTTCTTGCAGGGAAGATGCTATACTTGCCTCATGCCGCTTGTTTTGCTCACTCCCCTACCCTCTAAATTACCGGGAACCTGCCGACAATGAGAACAGGAAATTCATGGGAACAGAAAATTGATGAGAACACGCAACCGTGATTTTCTCCAGCACGGCAGCGCCGTTCTGCTGTTCGTAGCGCTTCTGCTGATTAGCGTGCTTCTTGGAACCGCCTGGCGGCGCAGCCACCCCAGCGCGAACACGCGGCAGCTTGTCGTGACATTTTTAGATGTGGGAGACGGGGACTGCACGCTGATCCAGTCCCCGGAAGGGCGCACGGTGCTGGTGGACACGGGCAGCTTCCCGGCCGCGCCAAAAGTCGCGGCGCTGCTGCGCCGGCGAAACATACAAACAATTGATCTGCTTCTTTTGACCTCGCCGGATGCTGCGAGTGTCGGCGGTCTTCCTGCCTTGCTGGGCAGCGGCGTTCGGGTATCTCAGATTTGGGACAACTCTGTGGCGGACACCGGGGAAGCACGCCGGGCGGCGCTGGAAGCGGTGCGGCGTCGGCACATCCCTTCCAGCATTGCCGGTGCAGGCGATACAATCCAGATCGGCTCCCGGCTGTTTGTTTCTGCGCTCTGGCCGCCGGAAACCGGGGATGCCTCGCGCCGTGACCCGCTGCTTTGCCGCATCAACTACGGCAGCACGGCGTTTCTGCTGGAAGCGCCTGCCACAAGCCAGGCGGAGCGCGACTTGATCAGCCAGGCCGGGCCGCAGGTCTCCTGCACCGGCGGCTGCACCGACCTGGTGCTGCAGGCGGCGGCTCATGCCGAGCTTTTGCCCGAGCTGCTGCGCCGCGCGGCGCCGGCTGTCGTTGTTCTTTCCTGCGGCCCGAACAACCCGCCGGATCCCGTCACGCTGCACAGCCTCCAGGCCGCCGGAGCTGCAGTCTGGCGCACGGACACGCAGGGCACGATCACGGTCACAGCAGGCGGGCGCGTCTCGCCCAGTGTTACTGCCGAGCGCCTATAAGCTGCCGAGCGCCTACAAGCGGGTTTTGCTTTTTTCGCTTCGCCGTCTTTTTGCTTCGCCGTCTTTTTGCTTTCTGAAAGATTATTATGCAGCCTCTCAGCGCCCCGCGTGCGACTATTCCGCGACTGGGCGACATCTTAATTGAACATGGGATTGCCAGCGCGGACCAGATCAAGCACGCTCTGGAAACGCAGGCTTCCACCGGGCAGCGGCTGGGGTCCATTCTTATCGGCAGCGGCTGGGCGACGGAAGAGCAGATCACTGAAGCCCGCAGCGTCCAGATGGAAGTCGGCTATGTTAATATCACGCAGGAAGTCCCCGACCCCTTTGCCGTCGCTCTGGTGCCGCACGAGATAGCCCAGCGTTACCTGCTTCTGCCGCTGTCCGTGGAAGAAGGTCTAGACGGCAAGCCGGGCCGGCTTGTGCTGGCGATGGTAGACCCGTGGGACGTCGAAGCGACCGACTGGGTGCAGCGCGAGACCCGCCGCCGGATTGAGCCGCTGCTGGTCTCGGAAACCGGCCTGCAGGCAGCGCTGGAACGCGCGTATCAGTCGTCCCGGAACGACGCCCATAGCTCGGAGATGTCGGAAACCATCGAGCTGGCAAGCCTCGACTCGCTGGACCTCGCCGTTCCCGATGCCGAAGAGCTGGATCTCGGCGACCATGTCCGGCAGGGTGAGCAAGCCCCCGTCATCCGGTTCGTCAACACGCTGTTCTCGGAAGCCGTCCGCCGCCGCACGTCGGACATCCATATCGAGCCGCGCAAGAAAGATTTTTTGATCCGTTACCGCGTAGACGGTCAGCTGCAGACCATCAAAACAGTGCCCCGGAACCTGCTGGCCGCGACAGTGTCGCGCATTAAAATTCTCGCGGAAATGGATATCGCCGAGCGCCGCCTGCCGCTGGATGGCCGGATTGCCATGCGGGTCGAAGGCAAAAACATTGACCTGCGCGTCTCCACTCTGCCGACCCAGTACGGCGAGCGGGTTGTCATGCGAATTTTGGACCGCTCGACCGCGTCCATGAGCCTCGACGAGCTGGGCTTCTCGGCGCACAACCTGCTGGCGTTTAACTCGCTGATTCGCAAGCCGCACGGGATTATCCTGGTCACCGGCCCGACGGGAAGCGGCAAAACAACGACGCTGTATGCGGCGCTGAACGCCCTGCGCTCGCCGACCACCAACATTATTACCTGCGAGGACCCCGTCGAGTATGAACTGGAGGGCATCAGCCAGTCCAATGTCAACGAACGCGCCGGGCTGACCTTCGCCCGGCAGCTTCGGGCAATTTTGCGTCAGGACCCGGACGTTGTCTTGGTCGGCGAGATCCGCGATCAAGAAACCGCCGAGATCGCCTTCCGGGCGGCGCTGACCGGCCACCTCGTGCTGTCCACGCTGCACTGCAACGAGGCCGCCGGCGCGGTTTCCCGCCTGCTGGACATGGGAGTCGCGCCGTTTTTGATCGCGTCCACCGTTGCCGGCGTGGTCGCCCAGCGTTTAGTGCGGCGTCTTTGCCCGCACTGCCGCCGTGAGTCTGCTCCCGACACCGACACGCTTGCCATCTACCGCTCCCTCGGCGGCGAGCTAGGGCCTGGCGAGCCGCTTTGGGAAGCGCCGGGCTGCCCGAAGTGCGACGGCAAGGGGACACGGGGCCGCGTGGCCGTGCATGAAGTCTTAGTCTCGAACACGCGCATCAACCGCCTGACAATGGAAGCCGCCGAAACGCATGTCCTCCGCGACGCCGCCATTGAGAACGGAATGATCCCCATGATCGGCGACGGGTTAGACAAACTGCGCTCCGGCCTGACACTTTTAGATGATGTCCAGCGCAAAATTGGCGTCGCGATGGCGGAATAGCACCAAACAAAAAACCGCCGCAGTGATCAACTGCGGCGGTTTTTTAAGCTTGAAGCTCGAATTAATGAGCGGTATGCGCCTTGATCTCGTGGTTAGTGAGAGCGCCCGCGCCGATAGCGGACATGGTCGGGTGCCGCTCGGCAAAGTTCAGCTTCTGGCCGTGCGCTTTGGCGTTGCGAGCCGCGACTTTAAGCGCATGATGCGTCGCGAGGCCGGCACCGAAGGCAACCAGCTTGTGGTGATGCTGCACAAAGTTCTGATGAGGCTGCTGGGCAAACGATGCCGGGGCTAGCAGGGCCAGGGCAGCGGGGATAACGGCTAGAATAGCCTTGCTTGAACGAATCGTCATTGGTCATTTCCTCCAAGTTTCAGAGCGACTAATACAGAAGAAAAGTTCCGCGTCCGCACAGTTTCTGACTGCAAAGATTTAATAAAGAAGAGCTGTTACGGAGGAAAACAACCACGGCAGGAGGAAACTCTCCTTAAATTATCCTGCAAAGCGAGTGAAGCCAACGATGACAAATCCGAAAGTGCTGCGCCCGGACCAGATCGCCCAGTTTTTGGATCAGGGCTATTTGACAATTCCCGGCTGCTTTTCCCGTCACGCCGCCGAAGCGATCACCGACCAGGCGTTTGTGCGCCTGGGATACGACAAAAACGATCCCGCTACCTGGACCGCCCCGCGTGTTCACATGCCTGCCCTGAGCAGCTTTGAATGCAAAACCTTTGCGCCCGCCGCATGGGACGCGATTTGCGACCTGCTCGGCGGCGAAGAGCGCATCCATCAGCCCTGCCGATGGAGCGATGCACTGATTGCAAACTTCCATGAAGGCAAAGACCGGCCCTGGGCCGGCCCGTCGCCGCAGTCGCCCGGCTGGCACAAGGACGGCGACTTTTTCCGGCACTTTTTAGACAGCCCGGAGCAGGGCTTATTGGTCCTGGTGCTGTGGTCCGACATCGCGCCGCAGGGCGGCGGGACATTTATCGCCCCCGACTCCGTGCCGCGCGTCGCGCGGTTCTTTGCGTCCCGTGCCGACGGGGCAGCGCCGAATGAGATCCCGTTCCGGCAGATTATCAGTGAATGCACGGAGTTTGAGGAATGTACCGGCAGCATCGGCGACGTGGTTCTGTGCCACCCCTTCCTGCTGCACACGGTCTCGCAGAACCACGGCGGCAAGGCACGCTTTATCACCAACCCGCCGGTCTCCCTAAAGGAGCCGATGAATTTCAACCGGACCGATACCGGCGGTTTCTCGCCCGTCGAGCAGGCCATCTTGAACGGTCTCGGCGTCGAGCGGCTGGATTTCCAGCCGGCGAGGGAGCGCGAGCGGATTGTCCCGGACCGGGTCAAGCGCGAGCAGGCGGTCATTGAAGAGCAGCGTTCCCGGCTGGCGGCTGTCGCGTAAAAATTACCCCAAAAGCTAAGTTTTTCCCGTTTTGCCTTGCACAACGGGAAAACTTATGTTAAGATGACCTAGTTGTGAAATATTGCACAGATAAGCGGCTCCGCTCTCTTTGCGTATTTGCTCGAAAGGAACTCGCTTTTGCTGACTTTTTCCACTCGCGCTGCCCGCCTCGCCGGTGCTTTGTCTTTGTCTTTGCTGGCTGCTCCGGCAGTCTTCGCGCATTCGCGGCATTCCGGCCATCACGCTGCCGCTGCCGCTCCTTCAGTCAAAGTCCAGGCTCAAAATCAAGCGCTTGCCAGCGGCAATGTCGTGCAGGCGGCCAATGCGTTTCGCGGCACCCGGTATATCATGGGCGGCACTTCCCGCTCCGGCTTTGACTGCTCCGGCTTTGTCCGCTTCATTTTAAGCGCGACAAACGGCGTAGACCTGCCGCGCACGGCCACCGAGCAGTATTATCATGGGACGCCCATTTCCATCAGCCAAGCCCAGCCGGGGGACTTGGTGTTCTTCAAGAACACGTACAAGCAGGGCATTTCCCATGTCGGCATCTATGTCGGCGGCGGCCAGTTTATCCATGCTGCCAATGCCCACAAAGGCGTCCGCTCGGACAGCCTGAACTCCAGCTACTACCAGGCGCATTTTGCCGGCCTCCGGCGCGTTCTCCCCGCCGCCATGCGGCTGGCCGCACTGGCCCGGTAAACAAAATAATCGTTCGGCACTGCTTGACAAAGGCTGCCCGGCCGGGGTATAACTTCCCGCAGTGCGGCCCCTTGGTCTAGTGGTTATGACGTCCGCCTTTCACGTGGAAGATCACCGGTTCGAGCCCGGTAGGGGCTACTCCAACCATTGTCAAGAAGAGCAGCCACGGTTCAGCCGTGGCTGCTCTTTCTGCTTTCAAGACACTCACAGTCATGGTACAACCTGGTCCCAGCACCGCAAAACACAGCTTGAAGCCGTACAGCACCCTGGACATGTGGCGCGGGTTTGCCTGCCTTTTTGTTGTCCTGTATCATGAAGGCTTTATTCTTACCACCCACTACCCACAGCTTTCGAGCTTTCCCTTATACCGCGCCGGCGCGTTTGGCTACTTAGGCGTCCAGATGTTTTTTGTCATCAGCGGCTACTGCATCGCCGGTGCGGCCTGCTCCGCCCTGCGGCGCGGGGACGGCTGGAAGGCGTTCATGTTCGCCCGCGTCCGCCGCGTCTACCCGCCTCTCTGGTTTTCCCTGGCGCTTGCCGCTGCGCTGGTTGTCCCGGCGCGGCTGCTGGTCGCCTCGGGCCGGATTCACGGCAGCGCCCTGGCCGGCACCGATCTTCTGCATCAGCCGTTGGCATACTACTTTTCCAACTTGACACTGACTCAAGTGGTGCTGCACCAGAGCTTTTTGTCCATTGTCTGCTGGACCCTGTGCTACGAAGTCGCGTTCTACTTGATAGTCAGCTTGTTCCTGCTCCGCACAAAACCGGGCCGCGAAGAAGCGACACTCTTGACCGGCCTGCATGTCGTGACTCTGGGTGCGCTGGCCCTGCTGTCGCTGGCCCCGCAGCTCCGCTTTTTCCCTTTAGACCTCTGGCCGCAGTTCGGCATGGGAATTGTAGTGTATGATTGGCTGCGGCACCCGCATCAAGCCCGGCCTAAGTGGTGGCTTCTTGCGGTGGGGATTGGTACCGCTGCGTTTGTCGTGTCGCGCGATCTAGCGATGAGCGTGCAGCATGAGCCGAGCCGTTTGACCTTCGCGTTCACGTTCGGCTTTGGGCTGCTGCTGCTGTATTTGTACCGCCATGATGCTGCCCTGAGCCGGCTGCTTCTTGTCCGGGGATTTATGGCGGTCGGCCTCTTCTCGTACAGCCTTTACTTAACTCATTTGCTGACGCTCGGCATCGTCAATCAGATGTTTCGCATGACGCCTCTCAAGGGGTCCGCGCATCTGCTGATTTTGGCGACCTGCCTTGTCGCCGCCGCGCTGCTTGCTCGCCTGTTCTTCCACTGGTTTGAGAGGCCGTTTTTACAGACAATCCGCCGCCCCGCTCCTCCTGCTCCTCGCACCGATGCAGATCAAAGCCATCTCGCCGAAAGCCAGCCGTCTTAATGCAAAATTCTTAAATCAAGCCGCGCTGCTTCAAGGCTTCCACAATTTGTGTCAGCGACTGCTCAACCGTGTCCTTGTCGGTCTGGACGGCGATCTCTGGGTGGAGCGGCGGCTCGTAAGGGTCGGAAATGCCTGTAAAGTGGGCAATTTCTCCGGCCAGCGCCTTCTTGTAGAGGCCCTTCACGTCCCGCGCCGCCAGCGCTTCGACGGCAGCCTGGGCGTAGACTTCGACAAACGGCACACCGTCGGCAGCGTGTTCGGCGCGGACTTCATCGCGGACATCTCGGTACGGCGAGATTGCCGCCGTCATCGCGACCACGCCGTTGCGGGCCAGCAGGCGCGCGACATAGCCAATGCGCCGAACATTGATGTCCCGGTCTTCTTTGGAGAACGTCAGTCCTTTAGACAGATGCATCCGCACTTCATCGCCGTCCAAAAGCTCGACTTTGAGGCCACGCTCTTTCAGCAGCGTTTCCAGCTTTCCCGTCAGCGTAGACTTGCCCGCCCCGGACATCCCCGTCATCCAGAGCGTGAAGCCTTCAGTTTCTTTTTTCATAAGCTTTCCCAAAGCGCTAGCGCTTGGCGGCGTGTGTCTTCCAAACCGTGATCCGTGGTGATGACAAAGCCCGCCCGCGCCACTTTTTCCGAAAGCGGCCACTGCGCCGCAATCTGCCGCTGCGCTTCTTCCTGACTGATGCCGTCACGGGCACAAAGCCGCGACTGCTGCACCGACTCCGCGCAGCTTACGACAACAACTTCGTCTACGTCATCTTCCAAACCTGCCTCAAACAGCAAAGGGATTTCGGCGGCAGCGGCAGGCGCGGCGCTTGATGCCCGCCACTCGGCAATCTGTCTCCGCAGCGCTTCAATAATCGGCGGATGCGTCAGCGCTTCCAAGTGGCTTCGCGCCTGGGCATCAGCGAAGATAATTTGCGCCAGCGCCCGGCGGTCAATTCTGCCGGGTTCCGGTGCGGCGCAAGCGGGAAACGCCGCGAGAACCGCTTCCGTCGTGGGGGTGCCCGGTGCCAGCAGAGCGCGGGCAATCAGATCGGCGCTGATTGTCGGTGCGCCCAGATCCGCCAGCATTTGCGTCACCGTGCTTTTGCCGGTGGCGATACCGCCCGTGACGCCAAGAACGCGCATAGATAGCCTCAGCAAAAAGCGAGGGAGTGGACTCTTCTCGCTGATTAAACTTGTCCTTTGGACAACAAGACCTACTCTCAACAACTATCTTTCGTCCGCAGGACGCATTTGCCCAGCGAGAGGAGTTCACTCCCTCGCTTCCGGGCCGCCCCTTTCACGAAAAAAGCCCCTGCAAGGTGCAGGGGCTTTTCCAGTTGTTGTTATTCTTTCTCTGCCGTTGCTTCCGGCTCGGCAGCCCCTTCGCTCTCTGGCGTGGCTTCCGCCAGCTCTTTGCCGAGATCGCCAAAGATGTCCGCGAGGCTGGTGCCGAACGTCTCCTCGCGCTGATTGGCCCGGTAGTTCTTGAACTCTTTGTAATCGTCCTCTTGATCCCCGCCATAGCCTGCGTCTCGGCTGCGTCCGCCGCCCCCACCGCTGCGCTCGCGCCGGGGCCGCTCGCGCGGTGGGCTGACCGCACCGCCTTCACGCTCGCCGCCGGCCACCGGCCGGCCGCCGTCACGCTCGCCGCCGCGAACAGGGCGTCCGCCGCGATCCGCACCGCGTCCGCCGCCGAAGTCCGGCTCCGGCACATACGGCTGCGGCACGGCTGTCGGCGACTCAACGGCCCGCCGGATCGACAGGGTCATTTTGCGCTCTTCAGGCCGCATCTCGATAATGCGGGCTTCGACCTGATCGCCGGGATTGACCGCATCCGAGGGCTTCATCACGCGCCGCTCGGCAAGCTCCGAAGTCGGGATAATCGCTTCCACGCCTTCTTCCAATGTCACGAAGGCACCGAAGGGAACTAAACGGGAGACTTCGACTTTGACGAGATCGCCGACCTTGTACTTGCCGCCGATCTCCGTCCACGGATCCGGCAGGATCTGACGGAGGCCCAGGCTGATGCGTCCCTGATCCAGCTTCAGCTTCAGGATCATGACATCCAGCTCCTGCCCGTTTTTCAGGACTTCACTGGGGTGATTGATCCGTGACCAGGACATTTCAGAGACATGCAGGAGGCCGTCAATGCCGCCGAGGTCAATAAATGCCCCGTAGTCGGTGACACGCCGGACAATTCCCTTGCGGACTTCGCCTTCTTTCAGGGTTGCCAGCGTGGTTTCTTTCTTCTGCTTGCGCTCGTCTTCCGTCGCTTCTCGGTTCGATAGGACCACTTTGCGGCGGTCACGGTCTACTTCGATGACTTTCAGCGCGATGCTCTGGCCGACATGCTTGTCCAAGTTCTGGTGCTTGAAATCGCCGGAGCCGACATGGGACGCTGGCACGAAGCCGCGGATCCCCAGGTCAACTACGAGACCGCCTTTGACACGCTCTGTGACCATTGCTTGGAGGATAGTGCCGGCGTTCATGGCTTCAATGACTTTGTCCCAGGCTTTCTCGAAGTCCGCCCGCTTTTTGGACAGCAAAAGCTGGCCCTCGTCGGTGCGGCCGATGACAACGACTTTGACCTGCTCGTTGACCTGGACCACGTCCTCGACAGAGTCAAACGGCTCGCGGGACAGCTCGTTCAGGCGGATGATGCCCTCACTCTTGCTGCCGACATCCACAAGAACGCCGTCCTTGTCAATGTGGACCACAGTCCCGACAACCACATCGCCTTCCGAAAGCTCTTTGAACATGCTTTCATAGTCGGATTGGCTCATGGCTGGTTCTTCGCGCTTTGGCGCGGCGGGTGCCGAAGCGGCAGCAGGAAGGCTGGGTGCCATCCCTGCCCCATTTCCATTGGTTCCATTTTCCGGCGACTGTGCCGCAATGGAAGGGGCTGCATCTGCCACCGGGGTGGCTGCCTGCTCACTGGTCACAACATCTTCAGGTACGACCGACATAATTTCGTAGTGCTCCTCAGCATTGGGACACGATTGCCCCGAGTTTGATTTCTAGTAGTAGTTAAAACTTATTTTTGGCAGGAGCCGCAGTAGACCGTGCCGCGTCCCGTCACGCGAATGCGGGTCAGCGCTTCACCGCAGGAAACACAGGGTTTTCCGCCCCGGTCGTAGACGCGCGGCGCATACTGCCCGATTTGGCCTTCGGCATTCACATAATTCTCGCTGGTTGTGCCGCCGCCCTGGATCGCTTCGGAAAGAACTGCGATGATTTCTTCCGTCAGCCGCGCCACTTCTTCCGCGGTCAGCGATCCCGCAGACCGCAGCGGCTGAATACCCGCCCGGAACAACGACTCATCTGCATAAATGTTGCCGACACCGGCCACAACAGTCTGGTCCAGCAGCGCAGCTTTAATCACTGCCCTAGGCCGCTTTGCCAGCCCCGCTGTCAGATGCTCCGCCGTCCATTGCCCGTCCAGCGGCTCCGGCCCCATGCCCAGCAGGCTCGGATGCACCGCCAGCTCGTCCGCCGCCACCAGCCGCATCTCGCCCCAACGCCACATGTCGTGGAACCGAAGCTCAGTGCCGTTGCTTAAGGGAAATAGCGCCGCCAAATACTTTTCCACCGGCGCGTCCGCCTCCGTGATCCGAAGCTGACCGCGCATATTCATGTGGAACAGTAGATAATACCCTGAATCCAGCGTTATAATCAAGTGCTTGCCGCGCCGGCCCACAGATTCCACGCGAGTTTCTTGCAGACTTCGACTGAACGCATCGGGATTGGTGAGAGTTCCCTTGAGCATTTTCGGCACAAGCACCTGCGTTTTCCCGAAGACTCGGCCTGTGAGATGCTGTTCCAGTCCCCGCCGCAGCGTCTCAACTTCCGGCAATTCCGGCATAATTACTTGATTTCCAAAACGAGCGAGAGGAGTTTACTCCCTCGCTGAGATCCCGAGGGGACTGCTTAAAAAATAATCACGCTGCGGATGACGTCGCCATGATGCATGGCTTCAAACGCTTCGTTCACGTCATTCAGCGTGATGCGGCTTGTGACCATTTCATCTAACTTCAACTGGCCGTCTAAATAAAGCTGGGCGAGCAGCGGAAAATCGTGCGACGGCAGCGTGTCGCCGCAGTGGCAGACGCGCAGAGACGCTTTGTTCCAGTAAACGCCGGTTGCCATGCTGCCGAGATTCAGTGTCACGGCATCGTCCGCCGCCGGGAAGCCGATAGTGGTGGCCGTGCCGCCATACGACAGCATCTGGACCGCCTGCTCCGTACATTTCGGGATGCCGGTGGCTTCAAACGCGAACTCAACGCCGCCGTCCCAGCCGTCCTCGGTCAGCGCACGGACTTGGGCCACCGGGTCGCCGTCAGAAGCATTGACCGTGTGCGTCGCGCCGAAGCGGACAGCTTGCTTCAGCTTGCTGTCGCTGACATCTACGGCGATAATCTGCTTCGCGTGCTGGAGCTTCGCACCCTGGATGACCGACAAGCCGACGCCTCCGCAGCCAATCATGGCGACCCGCGAGCCGGCAAAGACCGGCGTCGTGTTTGTCGCCGCCCCGACCCCGGTGATCACACCGCAGGCGATGAGACATGCCTTGTCCAGCGGCATTTCTTTGGGCATCTTGATTGCGGCTTTGGAATGGACGACGGTGTAGGTGGAAAAAGTCCCGCAGCGCAGCACCTGAGAGCAAAGCGCCCCGTCGCGTTTCCGGCGGATGCGCTGGCCGGGCCGCAGGGCGGCGTAGCAGTGGCGCAGATCGCCCCGAAGGCAGCTTGGACACTGACCGCACGGTGCGCGATATGCCAGCACCACGGGATCGCCCGGCTTCAGATGGTCTACGCCCTCGCCAACAGACTCCACGATCCCTGCGCCTTCGTGGCCCAGCACGATGGGAAACGCCATGCCGTTGCCGTTTAAATTCTTGACCGTGAGGTCCGTGTGGCAGACGCCGGAGGCCGTCAGCTTCACCAGCACTTCGGCGGGGCCGGGGTCATCAATGGTCACGTCTTCGACTTCCACATCGCGCCCGGCTTCATTCAGCAGCGCGGCTTGTCCTTCATAGGGCATGAGATTTTTCCTCAAGGGAGTTAATGCAGATTGTGGCTGATGTCATGGGGGCGCGTGTTGACCACGGGCGGCTGGACCCGGTTTTCGGGAGGGACCGGCCCGTCCGTCGTCCGCCCCGCAGGAGCCAGCTCGCGCGGCGCGGCAGGGTCAGGCGGCGCGGCAAGAGACACATCCGGCGGGATCGGATTGCCTCGGTCGCCGCCGCCGGAGCCGCTGCTGCCGACCGGAGACATGCGGCTGTACGTGATGCCGGCGGGCTGCGGCGGCAGGGTCGGCGACTCCAGGGTGCTGCCGATCCGCCCGAACTGTGCGCCTGCGGCGGCGGAGCCGCCCGCCCCCGAGCCGGTCGGCGCTTCGCTCGGGCCACCGGGCGGAGTCGGCCCCAGGTGCAGCGCCGTTTCCGGCGTAGACGGTCCGGCCACCTGCTCTGCGGTAGGCTGAGGCCGGGAGCAGCCGGCGGTGGCCATCAGTGCCGGCAAAATGAGAACGAAACGAGCGTTTGCACTGTGAGAGAATATCTTAAAAGAAAACATTAGGGTAGGCACTTTCCGCCAAGAGTATACCAGATACGCGGGGGCAGAAAACGCGGACTCAGGCGGGTGCAGGCGAAAAAAGCAGCAGTTCTACCGTGTCGCCGGCAGAAATTGTGGCGGGATAGCGGGTATCGAGCAGCAGGCCGCGCCGGCGACCGGCGGCAATCGCCGTTTTTTTAGTCAGCGTCGTTCGGGCTGCAAGCTTCGCGCAGGGGCGATGCGGCGTCGGTGTCACGAACAGCAGGGCGTCGCCGACCCGAAGCGTGTCGCCGGGCCGGAACTGCTCCAGATTAAGTCCGCGAATGACAAGATTGTCGCCGGGAACATCATAAGGAATTTCCAGCGCGTCCAAGATTTCGGCGTTCAGGGCCGAGATCTGCCGCCCGGCAATGCGCCGGCCTTGCCACCACTGCTTGCCGGGATACTGCCCGGCCACGCCGGTTTCAGGAACAACGCGCAGGCTCGGCACGGCTTGGTGTACGTCCGGCTCCGGCGACAAAAACAGCGCCTCGACACATCCGACGGCTTCAAAGCGCAGGAGTGCCAGCCGGGCTTCGTACTCGGCCAGCAGCGCCTCATCCAGGATCTCTTCAGGCAAAGATTCCCCCTAGCCCCCAACAATGGGGGAACATGAGAAGAGCAAGAAACACATCTTTCCAAATCTGGCTCCCCCATTATTGGGGGCTACGGGGTTTTCTAAATCGGGCTGAACGTCGCCGCCCAGGGCTGGGAGCTTTCGGTCCCGGCGGCGCTGCCGCCTATCGGCAGACGCTGGTCCTGGTTGTCGGTCGGGGTCTCGTTCTTGCTGGCAACGGGACTGGCCGTGTCAATGCTCCCAGTCGAGACCTGGCTGCCGCGCAGCCATTTGACATGGCCATCGCAGAGCAGGAAGTTTGAGCCGTCCGAATGCCGCCCGGTTGAGGAAAGGTAGTCGTAGCCTGGCCCTGCATCAAAATCGAAGTTCGGGTTTCCGGCCCGTGCAGCGGTCAGCCCCATAAACCCGGTCGCCAGCGGCACCCCGCAGGGCTGCTCATTCGCCGAGTCCGGGCCAACAGCGGCAAAGACACCGAAGACCGCCGGGGAGCCGGTCGCGCAGTGAGGCTCGGGCGCGTAACCTTGATTGCCGGCCTCCGTCGCGCTGGAAAGATCGGCAACTGCCTGTCCGTTGGTGCTTGTCGCAGGATAAGCAGCCGTCACTTCCACCAGCAGAACCGTTTTTGCAGGCGCGTTCATCTGAGCCAAGTAGCCTTTGATGCCAACATTGGCAAATGATGGAGGCTGCGGATTGGGCAGATCGTACCCGGCCAGATCGGCATTGTAGGCATACGAGATTGGGGACAAAATTGCCGCGCCGTTCTTGACCGGCGTGACCGCGTCGTCCGGACAGGCGAACACGCTGGCACTTTGGACAAACGGGTACACGCGCCCGGCCCAGCCGTCTCCATAGCCGTAATCGGGGCGTCCGGCGGATGCGCCCATCGGCATCCGCTCGTCACTGTCCTGCGAATACTGGATAAACGCCAGCCCAAGCTGCTTCATATTCGACTGGCAGGACGTGCGCCGGGCGTTTTCGCGGACATTCTGGAACACGGGAAATAGAATGGCGGCAAGAATCGCGATAATAGCGATGACGACGAGCAGCTCAATCAGCGTAAACGCTCGGGCGGTGCCGCGCCGGGAGCGCGGCGGCACGGAACACAGGAAAGGACGGGAAGATGCACAGAAAAACATACAAAAGCCTTTCTTACCGAAGGCGGCGAGTGAAAGCCGGCTTTCGACCGCTGTCTTTTCTTAGTATAACACACAAAAAGAAACTGCGCCATGTTCTCAAAACAAAGCGCAGTTTTCTTCAAGCGTGTGTGGCATTGGCTTCGTGCTGCCCGGCGTGAACAATGTGCCGCTGTCCGGCAGAGCATCACTGGCAGGCGAGGTGCCGTCGCCGACATACGAGTAGGTGCCGGTGCTGTCCGTCTTGCCCACTCTGAGGCCCAGGCCGTTGTATGCCCAGGAGGGCATTGCTTCGTATAGGTGAACGTGCAGGATTAACTGGTCTTTGAAGTGTTCCCAGTTCTTCCGGCGCTGCTTGCCCCACTTCTGCTGCGCCAGCAGGAGTTTCCAGAGTACTTTGGGCGAACCTTGGAGAGACCTCATAGGGAGAGATGCTGTTCCTCGTTCCGTCAGTGCCACTCCACTGAAGAGTGCCACCGTCCGTGAACGAGTACGACTGCCCATTATAGTTGCGGCTGGTATACATCATCCAGAGCTGGTCACTCTGGCTCAGCCGTGTTCTGACCGTCCAGGACTGATTTCCGTCGAAACTTTGGTCATACGAGGTAGCATTGGCATCGCCGATGCTCATGGGGCAATCGCTTTGAAGACCGAAATCGCCGAAGGCAACATTGCCGAGAGTGACCCCAAGACCACTCGGGTCCGTCTCATCCACCGGATCATTTCCGCGTAGGCGTACCAGTTGTCCCCGTCCCCTGCCGGGTCTTGGCTGATGAACCGCCCGATGCGCGTGTCGTAGTACCGATGCCCCATCAAGACCAGCCCCGTGTCCGTCTGGCACCCGTTCGCCCCCCCGAACTTGAACGGACCCGCTTCCGTCCCGCCAATCGCGCTCGGCACCCCGAACGCCGTTGTGTCCTGGTAGTAGGTCTGCGGCGTGCTTGCTCCCGCCCCGTCCATGAACCACAGGTTGCCCAGAACGTCCGACGCCATGTAGCTGCTGGTGCTTTATGCTGTCATTTCACGGTACAGGCCCAGCAGCAGGCAATTTACTTGCAGTTGGCTTGCTTGCCGTTCGCTCCGACTTCGCGCTCTTGGTGGACTTGCGTTTCGCAGGAAAACGGCTTGACGTAGGTTTACCGGCAAAAGTTATTGTAGTGTGAATGTCCGTAATATCATTGAGATGGCCGCTCCATAAACTGCCGTATCCTGACTTAATCGCATGGAATGTGCCGACGACGAAACAGTTCCTTGACTCACAAACGGCGTATTGTTTCTGCTGCGCGGGTGTTACACCAAGCGAGACCCCATTCTGCCAAAGGCCACCTCGATAATCTTCTTCGTGAAAGTAAAGCGCGTTGCCCTCAAACTCAAAATGTAGGAAGCCTTCCACGAACACCCGCTTCCCATCGAACTTCTCCGGGTTTGCAATCAATTCTATCATGGAAACGGATTTCAGATGTTCCCACTGCGGTTTATGTCCCTCGCCGAGAAACCGGCTCATGTCCGACGCCGCGTGGCAGGGAACGGTTGTTGACCAGGAGAAGATCAACAACAACAGCGCAGAAAGAAGTCTTTTGTTTTGCATGACAGGAATCTTCCCTGCAAAAATCGTGCCAGCCAGGCACAACTATCAGGGCAGAAAAAAGCCGCCGGCATCTATGCCGGCGGCTTGCGTCTTTTGGATGAAATGCTAGGAAGTTTTTGCGGAAGCGGTGAGCTGCAAGCCGCAGAGCATGTCCAGCACGGTGACGCCGAGAACAGCGACGACAGCGGCAAAAGCGTTCTTCTGTTTGGAGTTGTCTTCGCGGAACGCCGTGCCGAGCGTCGCCAGGTCTAAAGCGTCGCCGCCGGCCCGTGCCCAGATCCAGACTTTCGGGTCCGGCTGCGACGCGAAGATGCCGGCGCCCGCGCCGATCTCGCGGAAGCCGTAAAACCGAATCAAGCTTTCTTTGCCTTCCAGCCCCAGCAGGCGGCAGAGGTGCTTTGGGGCCAGAACTTCATACAGCCCGAGGCCGAGGCTGAACCAGGCCAGTCCGAGTGAAAGTTTTTGTGCGTTCATTGGTGTCTTTCCGATGCGCCGAATTAGTGGGCCTTTTTTAGTGCGTTTTTTTGTCGGCAGGGCCTTCCGACGAATGGCCGGGGTTGACCTTTGCCGACGGGTCCACATGCGCTTTGGCGTGGTTTACCGCAATCGCCGCTTCGCCGAAACCCGTGGCAATCAGCTTCAGCTTGCCGTCATAGGTGACAATGTCGCCCGCGCCGTAGACGCCGGGGACACTCGTTTCCATGCGCGTGTTGACGCTGATGGAGTTGCCGACAATGTCAAACCCCCACTGCTTGATCGGGCCAAGATTGGTCAAAAAGCCTAAATTGAGAAGAAGCTCATCGCACGGATAATAGCTTTCTTCTTTGGTCCGGTTGTCGAAGATCGTCACGCCCTCGACATGCTCCTCGCCGTGCACGGCTTTGACCTCAAAGAAAGGCCGGAAGTCAATCGGCAGAGCCATGACCTTTTCGATCGTGTCTTCGTGCGCTTTATATTTGTCCGAGCGGTGGATCTGCAGAATGCTTTGGGCCGTGTCATACAAGTTCAGCGTCCAGTCAAACGCGCTGTCGCCGCCGCCGACTACCACCAGCCGCTTGCCGGCGAGAATGCTTTTGTCGGTGACAAAGTAGTGGACGCCACGCCCTTCCAGCTCTTCTAACCCCGCCTGCGCGATCTTGCGCGGCATGAACGCCCCCACCCCCGCCGCGATGATCGCCGACTTCGCGTAATGCGTTTCGCCCTTCTCGGTTTCCATCGTCACCACGCCGTTTGAGGTCAGATTGACGACTTTCTGGTCCAAAGCCAGCGTCGGCCCGTACTGCATCATCTGCTCGCTTAAGTTCTCGACCAAATCCCGCGCATAGACTTTGGCATAACCCGCCACATCAAAAATATACTTTTCCGGGTACAGCGCCGACAAC
Source organism: uncultured Armatimonadales bacterium (assembly GCA_964241935.1). Taxonomy (GTDB): domain Bacteria; phylum Armatimonadota; class Armatimonadia; order Armatimonadales; family Capsulimonadaceae; genus JANXMY01. The sequence continues at coordinate 1,307 of CAXSZN010000025.1, read as the reverse complement.
TGCCCGCCTAATTGGGGCAAGCTGTCAATCACCTTCGTTTTCATCCCGCGCAGCCCCGCATAGTATGCCGCATACTGCCCCACCGGTCCACCGCCGATAATCGCCACGTCAAATAGCTCGTCTGGATTTACTTCGCTCACAGCCACACTCCGCTTCTAAAAACGCACAAACTTTGTTTATTTTGCCCCGCCATTATAGGCAACAAGCCTCAGCATTGTCAAGTTCCACGCTCGCAAAGGCAAGTTGACAAAGCGTACTGTGAATGATACACTATTTTATGAACCGCAGCGAGCGCCTACAAATCGCCCAAGAGACCTTGACGATCCTTGACAAAGGCTTCTACAATGTACCTTCAGACACGAAGTTAGCGTTTGCGTTCTAGTGCACTCGCGTTTTCAGGTGCGCTTTACTGCCGTGGTTCCGATTCTTGAGGATGAAAAGTGATGAACTCAAAAGGTATAGGGGTCGTGTCCGTGCTGAGCTTAGCGGCGTCGGCGCTTGCCGTGATCTGCTTCGTGACCGGGCGAACGACACTGTCGGATTTCGTCGCGCCACATTCCTCCCCAGCCTCTGCGGCTTCAGCGCCAAGCCCTGCGCCTGCTCCGGTCAGCGCCGGCCCTTCAGCCGTCCAGACAGAGCAGATGCTCTCGCAGGTGGCGTTCTTCGTGCATTACAACCACCTTCCAGGACATGGCACGGACGATTACGATGCAGACGATACCGAACAGGACCGACAGACCCTGATCGCGCAGCTCGAAATGTACATCGCGTTCGCATCAGACAAGCCGCAGGAAAAGAAGCGACTCACGCGGGCGCAGGTACTCAGGCACTTGTTAGGACAAATGCATCCGGCTGCCCCACCCAATTGATTAATTCCTCCCAGTTCAGGTATACTTACGCGATTATCTTTTTGATTTATCTTTTTGATTTGCAGATATTTGGGCAGGGGAATAATACGTTTTGACGACCAAAGTGGGTCTGGTGCAGCTTGGGTGCGCGAAAAACCAGGTGGACGGCGAGGAAATGCTGGGGGCGCTGGCGGGAACACGCGGCGAGAGCGTGCAGTTTGTCGCGGATAAGGCCGACGCGGATGTGCTGATTGTCAACACCTGCGGCTTTATCAACTCGGCCAAAGAAGAAAGCATTGCGGCGATTTTAGATGCCGTGAAGCGCAAAGAGCGCGGGCAGGTGTCCAAAGTCATTGTGACGGGCTGCTTGGCCCAGCGCTACGGCAGTGACTTGGCGCAGGAAATCCCGGAAGTGGATGCGTTTCTCGGCATTGAAAGCGGCCCGGCCATCGGCAATGT
>CAXSZN010000024.1:62985-65157 GCA_964241935.1 uncultured Armatimonadales bacterium | reverse complement strand
CGATTCTCGCCGCGATACTCTTTCCTGTCTTCCAAAGCGTCCGCGAGAACGCCCGGCGCACCGCCTGTGTCTCCAACATGAAGCAGCTTGGCCTCGGCATGACCCAGTACACCCAGGACTACGACGAGAAATTCCCGCAAGGTCAGTATTTCGACGCCAGCGGAACCCCGATGGATTGGGGCAATTCCATCTACCAGTACATCAAGAACGGCAGTGTGTCCAACGGCTCCGGCGCAGCCGCTGTTTACAATGGCAAAGGCGGCGTTTTCGCCTGCCCGGACTTTCCTTCGGAAGAAGTCGCCGAATATGGCGCTCACAGCTACTTATGCCCTACTCTCGCCAGCGGCATCGCAGTGCCGTCACTGGCGCAAGTCAACACCCCCTCCGACACCGTGCTGATTGCCGAAAAAGGGCAAGCAAACGGCGGAGCCGGCAACCAGCCGGTTTTTGATGCCAGCGAAGGTGACTGGGTCGGCTACCAGAACGACGGCTCGGCCACGAGCTTCGTCCAGCGAGATTCGGTGGGCGACCCTTCCGCGACCAGAGACCTGACCGCTGACTTCGACGAACCGACGACTGCGACTCCGGCTGCCAATGGAAACCCGCCGGCGCCCGAATCTCCGGGTTCGTTCCCCCGCTACCGCCACAACGGGCGCACCAACGTCCTTTTTGTGGACGGGCATGTCAAGTCTATGGCAAAAGGTTCGATGAGTGGGAAATACTGGCTCAAATACATCTGGGTTCCCGGCGTCACGCCGAACACGGACGTCCCCAGCAGCTACACGCCTAACTTTTAAGGCAGGTGAACGCCGGTTCCCTCTGAAGTTAGGCGGGAACCGGACAGCTTCTGTTCCCATGTTTGCATGTTGAAAGAGGACTGCCATGCCGCCGAACTCACTCACAGGTGCGGCTCTCGGAGCCGCTGTTTTGCTGGCGGGCTGCCATCAGAGGCAGGCAGCCCCAGCCGCACCCACTCCAGGAGCATCCACCGTGTCCATGAAACTATTCAATCCTAAGCCGCGATTCACGGCAATTCTCGCGTCTGCGGCGCTTGCCGGAGCCGCTGTCCCGCACATTGCACACGCTGCCGAGCCGTCGCCCTGGGTGACGGCGTATTATCCGGTCTGGGTGCAGGCCGGCGGCATGTCGCCGGATAAAATTGATTTTTCGGCTATCACGCACTTGGTCCACTTCAGCATTACTCCTCGTGCCGACGGCACGATTGAAGACACGGTGCACGGCACCGCAAACGCTATCACCCCCGCGCAGTCGGCGGATGTCGTGCCCCGCGCCCACAAGGCGGGGGACAAAGTGCTGGTGTGTCTCGGCGGCGCGGGAAGCGGCCCGGCCATCAGCGCGGCGATTGCCGGCCCGGTGCGCGGCGCGTTCATCCAGAACTTGATCGGGTTTATTAAAACACGCGGCTATGACGGCATTGATGTGGACATGGAGCCGATCCTGCCGGCGGATGAGCTGAACTTCGTTTTGTTTGTCCGGGAGCTTCACGCGGCCATGAAGTCAGTCAATCCTAAATGGCTGCTGACGTTTCCCGCGTCCGGGGAGCCAGGCGACCAGCCGAAGCTGGCGGCTGAACTTCAGGACGATTTTGACCAGATCAACATTCAGACGTATGACCTCAGCGGGACTTGGGAAGGCTGGAAGACCTGGTACAATGGGTCTCTCTACGAAGGCAAAACGCTTCTGACAGCAACCCGGCCGTATCCGTCGGTGGACGAGAAAGTCGGCTATTACCTAGCGGCAGGTGTTCCTAAAGCCAAGCTCGGCCTCGGCATTGCGTTCTACGGCTGTGTTTGGAACGGCGCGAACGGCCCGGCCCAGCCGATTCAAGGTGTCACGATGAATAATCTGGCTTACAGCGCGATTTTAGACCAGTACGACAAGCCCGGTGCGTACCACTGGGATGCACTGGCTCACGCTCCGTATTTCAGTGTCGGCACGGCGACCGATCCCGCCCGGAAGTTTGTTTCTTACGACGACGCCCGGCTGGCCCGCGAAAAGGTGCTGTACGCCCGGACGCATGGGCTTGGCGGCGTGATTATCTGGGAACTCGGCGACGGCTACCGAGACAGTCAGCCCGCAGGCCAAAAAGACGCCTTGCTGCAAGCCGTAAAACGCGCCGCACGGGAGCCGCTGGGCGGCAGCAAGACTGCT
>CAXSZN010000024.1:52935-62885 GCA_964241935.1 uncultured Armatimonadales bacterium | reverse complement strand
GCTGCAAGCCGTAAAACGCGCCGCACGGGAGCCGCTGGGCGGCAGCAAGACTGCTAAGCAGTAACAAAAATGGTGCCGCTCGGCACCCTGCCGTCCTTAACGTGGTTTTTTCGCAGAAAACAAACTATGACCCTACCGCTTATTCCCCTGCCCCAGAAGATCGCGTTGACCGGCGGCGTCTTCCCGCTCAGCTTGAATACTCAGATTAGTTCAAACGAAGCCGGAATGCCGGAAGCGCAGGTTCTCGCAGAGGGCCTGCGCGTGGTCCCAGAAGTAAGGATTGCACAGGCTTCAGAAGAGGCGGCTGCTCATTTAGGGGCCATCGCCCTCCAGGTTGACTTGGCGCTGGAGACGCTTGGGCGCGAAGGCTACCGGCTGTCGGTGACACGGAAAGGCATCACACTTCAAGCGGCGGGACGCGCCGGGCTGTTTTACGGCATTCAAACGCTGCTGCAGCTTGTGGAAAGGAATGCCGTGCCGTGCGTTGAAATCGAAGACCGGCCCCGGTTTGCCTGGCGCGGAGCGATGCTGGACGTGTCGCGCCATTTTCTGCCGAAAGCGTTTGTGCTGAAGTTTTTGGACCTGCTGGCCCTGCACAAGATGAACACACTGCAGCTTCATTTGACCGATGACCAGGGCTGGCGTATTGAAATCAAAAAATACCCGAGGCTGACGCAGATTGGGTCTTATCGCAAAGAAACGCTGGCGGGCCGGGCGCTGGCGAACCCCTCAGATGCCGGCTTTGACCCAGAAAGCCAGCGCTTCGACGGCCTTCCGCACGGCGGCTTTTACACGCAGGAAGATGCACGGGAGATTGTCGCGTATGCCGCCGCGCGTCACATCACGGTGGTGCCGGAAATCGAGATGCCGGGCCATGCCCAGGCTGCAATTGCGGCGTACCCGTTTCTTGGCTGCACGGAGGAGCCGGTAGAAGTCAGCCCGGCTTGGGGCATCCACGACAAGCTGTACAAGCCGTCTGAAGAAACGTTCGAGTTCCTGCGCGATGTTCTGGCGGAAGTCATGGACATTTTCCCGTCGCCGTATCTCCATATCGGCGGGGATGAAGCGATCAAAACCCAGTGGCGTGAGAGCGCCGAGTGCCGTCAGATTCGGCAGAAGCTTGGGCTGGGCGATGAAGACGCTTTGCAGTCGTATTTCGTCGGGCGTATGAACGAGTTTATCTCCGAGTCGGGCCGGACACTGGTCGGCTGGGACGAGATACTCGAAGGCGGATTGTCGCCGGGTGCGGTCATCATGTCCTGGCGCGGCGAGGAAGGCGGGATTGAAGCGGCGGGGCTTCAGCACAAGGTTGTCATGGCCCCGCAGCAGTTCACCTATTTGAACTTCTACCAGTCGGACTCGCGCAAAGCGGAGCCGCTGGCGTTCCACGAGCTGCTCACCCTGCCGGCGGTCTACGGCTACGACCCGCTTCCCGCTGCGCTGCCGCCGGGGCAGGAGCACTTTGTTCTCGGCACCCAGTGTGCTCTGTGGACCGAGTATATGCCGGATTTTCGGCAGGTCGAGTATCAAGCGTTCCCTCGCCTTTGCGCGTTCTCCGAGGTAGCCTGGACGGACAAGCGAAACAAAGACTGGGCGGCGTTTTTGGAGCGCCTGCCGCCGCATCTGACGCGGCTGGATAAATTACAAGTGAATTACAGGCCGCTTGATGGGTTTTAAAATGCCAATGACTTCCACACTCACCGCAACTAGAATAAAAGTCGCACTGGATTACATGCACCTGTGCGAGCGCGTTGCAGACCAGATCAGCGCGTTGATACAAGCCAGGCCGAATGCCGTTCTCGGTCTTGCGACCGGGTCCACCCCACTTGGCGTTTACAAGCAGCTTGTCCGGCGCTTCCAAGACGGCGAGATTGACTTTTCCCATGTCACCTGCTTCAATCTGGACGAGTATTACCCGATGTCCTCAGCGTCGCCGCATTCGTACCACAGCTTTATGCAGGAGCATTTGTTCCGGCACGTCAACTGCCGCTCTTGGTTTGTGCCGGACGGGCAGGCGGGGGGTCCGGCGCAGGTCGCGCAGTCCTGCTTGGAATACGAAAACCGGATTGCGGACGCCGGCGGGATGGACTGCCAGCTTCTAGGCATCGGGCGCACCGGGCATATCGGCTTCAACGAGCCGGGCAGCCCGCCGGACTCGCGCACCCGGCTGGTTTCGCTGGCTTCGCAGACGCGCGAAGACGCGGCGGCGTCCTTCGGCGGCCTGGAGGCTGTTCCAGCGCAGGCGGTTTCGATGGGCATCGGCACGATTTTGGAAGCGAGAAAGATTCTCTTGATGGCAAGCGGCGCTGCCAAAGCGGAGATCGTGCGGGAAGCTTGGGCTGGAGAAGTCACCGAGCGCCTGCCGGCGTCCTGGGTGCGTACTCACCCAAACGCTGCTCTTTATCTGGATGAAGACGCCGCTTTCCTGCTCCAAAAATAAATTCTCGGCAAGTGTATGATTTTCGGCGAAAGTACGTTATAATAGTATCTAACCGATTAGATAAATTGCCTAACCGTTTAGATGAACAGCATTTGTTTCCATAGCCTCAAAAACAATGGCCTCAAAACCCGCCACAATCAAAGATGTTGCCCGAGCCAGCGGAGTTTCTACCGCGACCGTCAGCTACGTCCTTAACAATGGCCCGCGCCGCGTTGTCCCCGCCACCCGCGCCCGCGTGGAAGATGCAATTAAAACGCTGCAATACCATCCCAGCACCATGGCGCGGGGCATGGGCCAGAAGCGACTAGATTGTTTGGGGGTCGTGTTCCCGCAGCCAAATCCGGGACTTGTCGCGGACTCGTACTTCAGCGCCGTGCTGGACGGCATCATCCAAGTGGCAACCGAGCGCCGCCAGAATGTCACGCTGTATACGGGCCTGGAATGGGTGGGAGCCGCCAGCCTGCCGGCGTTTCGAGACCGGCGCGTAGACGGCCTGCTGCTTGTCGCCACCCTGACCGACAGCACGATTGTTCCGGCGCTGACCGAGGCCGGTCTGCCGTTTGTTCTCATCAACGGCACTTCGCCGGATCCGCGTGTCAGCCAGGTAGACATTGACAACCGCGAAGCCGCCCACCAAGTGGTCGCCCACCTCGCCGCACTCGGCCACCAGCGGATCGCGCTGCTGGGAGGCCAGCCGAACTCGCCCAGCACCCGGCCTCGCCGGGAAGGCTTTCTTGATGCGATGCAGTCGCTCGGCCTGCCGGCAGACGCCTCCCTCATCTTGGAAGGAACGTACTCTCAGGAATGGGGCCGGGCCGGCATGGCCCGGCTTTTGCGGCTGGCCCAGCCGCCGACGGCGGTGTTTGCCGGCGGCGACGGAATTGCCGCCGGAGCCTACCGCGCCTGCGCCGAAGCCGGCGTTTCGGTTCCCGGCCAGATGAGTCTGGTCGGGTTCGACGACGCCGCGTATGCACGGGATCTGACCCCGCCGCTGACAACGGTGCGCCACCCGCTGACCCAGATCGGCGCGACGGCGGCGACGGTCCTTTTGGACCGGCTGGACGCTTTGGGTCGGGACACGGACGAGTCCGGGGTGCAGCTCGCCCTGCACGGCGAGCTGATTGTTCGCGGGTCCACAGCGGCCCCATCGTTTTCTTAAATCGTTTTCTTGATTTGCTGCTCTTTTCTTCCGGTCCTCCTGCATTCATTGCTGAATGCCCTCACGCATCGCTGCGCGACTTTTGGCAGTTCCTTAAGCTGCATTCTCGGCACGAGGCTTTTCCATGCTTTTGCACACGCTCTTATCTTTGCACACGCTCTTATTTGTTGATTTCGGCCCTCAAGCCGCCGCTTCTCTGCGGAAGCCAAAGGAGGTGACTGTCGCCTAATCCTGCCGCCCGGTCCCTTCTCTGAAAAATCTCTTTTAGCCGCTACGAAAGGTTGAACACCATGCAATGCCAAACGCCCCGCAAGCAGGGCTTTACTTTGATTGAGCTGCTCGTCGTCATCGCCATTATCGCGATTCTCGCCGCGATCCTGTTTCCCGTCTTCCAAAGCGTCCGCGAGAACGCCCGCCAGACGCAGTGTATTTCCAACATCAAACAGCTTGGTCTCGGTGTCCTTCAATACAACCAGGATGCTGACGAGAAGTATCCGATCATGCAGTATTATGATGACATCGGTCAGCCGGTGGATTGGGAGACGGAAATCTTGCCCTACATCAAAAACGGCACGTCCACAACTTATATGGGCCATACCTATGCTTATGGCCTCGACGGCATTTGGAGCTGCCCGGACTTTCCAAGCGAGCAGCCGGCTCAATACGGCATGAATTTGGAACTTGCTCAGGAGGGCTACGGCACCTACGCTTACAACAACGGCAACCACGGCGTCGTCACCACAGTAGGCTTATCGCAGGTTCCCTCACCTGCCGACACGCTGATGATCGCGGAAAAAGGGCAGGCCGCAAATGTTCCGATGACGAATCCTGTTTACTCCTACGCTTCGCCTTATTTTGATCCAGCGGAAGGCAACTGGACGGACGCGATCGGTCCGATCGTCAACAACACGCCGTCCAAAGCCAGCGACCATCTGGAAGTAAAGTATGATGTGGACTCCGCTCTGAATGATCCTTATTGGATCGGGCAGAGCTACGGCACGTCACCCGGCGATATGCCCCGCTACCGCCATCATGCAAGCACCGATGCGCTGTTTGCCGACGGTCATGTGAAATCAGTTCATCGCGGCCAGATGGATTGGTATAAAAACGTCTACATTCCCGGCGTCTATGAGGCTTTAGACGGTGCGGTCAATTAGGGGACTTGACATGAGATTTACTTGGAATGCCGCACCCTCTTTATTCGCCGCTCTGTGTCTCACATTGGCGGCTGGCGGCTGCGGCCCGAAAGACAGTTCTGCTGTGTCCGCGCCACCGGCGGCATCTGCTCCGCTGACGCCTCAGCAGCAGCAGGCTCAGGATGCACGGGCCGCAGGAGCGGCGGCGGACGCACAGAAGAGCGCGGCGGCGCGTCAAGCTGCCGGCCAAGCCGCAGGCCACTAATCGGCTTTGCCCTCAAGTTCAGCCCGCCGGAATCCCTTCGGCGGGCATTTTTCTTCTATATACTCCTTTATGAAAACCTTTCTTTTTTTTCTTTCCGGTCTTTATCTGATCGGGTTTGCCGTTCCCGCTCAAGCACAGGCCGTTCCCACCGAAAATAAGCCCGGCTCCCTTTGGGTGTCGGCGTATTATGCGGTCTGGGTGCAGCAGGCGGGGGCGCTGACGCCGGAAAAGATTGATTATTCGGCATTTTCGCATTTGATCCATTTCAGTGTCGTGCCGGCGGATGACGGCAGCATTGACCCGGTCAAAGGCGGCATCACACCTGCCGAGTCGGCGGCGGTCCTTGTTCCGGCCCACAAAGCAGGCCGAAAAGTGCTGCTGTCGGTCGGCGGCTGGCTGTCGTCGGTGCATTTCCGGGAAGCCTACAGCGACGCGCACCGGGCGGCATTTATCGGCAGCTTGGTTCAGATGGCCCAAACGCGCGGCTACGACGGCCTGGACATAGACATGGAGCCGCTGGAAACAACAGATGTGCCGGGCTACACGACGTTTATTCGGCAGCTTCGCGCCCAGATGACGGCGGCAGACCCGAAGCTGCTGCTCACGGCGGCCACCGCCGCGCAGCCGGAGATGTTTGCGCGTCTCAGCGGCCAGTTTGACCAGATCAATCTGATGACTTATGATCTTGCCGGACCCTGGCAGGGCTTTAAGACCTGGCACAATTCGGCGCTCTACGGCAGCGGCACGGCGCTGATGGCTGCCGACCGGCCTTTCCCGTCGGCATCGGAAATGGTCACGCGCTTCGTCGCGGCCGGCGTCCCGCGCCGCAAGCTCGGCATCGGGGAAGCCTTTTACGGCGACGTCTGGACCGGGGCCGATGGTCCCGGCCAGCCGATTGCCGGCGTCACCATGACGACCGTTCCCTATGCCACCATCATGGACACGCTGTACCAGCCGGACCGCTACCGCTGGGACATGCAGGCGCAGGCACCATATCTGAGCATTGACGCGCCCCAAAAGCAGTTTGTGTCGTATGACAATGAAGCGCTGTGCGCTCAAAAAGTGGAGTACGCGCGGGCGCAGGGCCTCGGCGGCGTGATGATCTGGGAGCTGGGCAGCGGCTTCCTGCCGAGCCGCCCGGCAGGCCGGCAGGACCCGCTGCTGCAAGCCGTCAAGCAGGCATGGCTGGCAGCAAAGTAGGCAATGGCGGCCACGCACTTAAGGGCATGGCTAGGGAGCACTGCGTGCTGGCTGTCCTGCGGACAGAAGACAAACTTCGCTGGCTGCCTTTTGTCCGCAGGACAGTATCATTCTGATTACTTCGTATCAGCCGCAAGCTATTCAGCCACGGATTTCAATCCGTGGCTTCTTCACGAACATTACGCGGTGCAGGCCTCAGTCCTCTGCCGGTATCCGGGTATAATAGCCTCTAAAGTTCTCTTTAGAAGCCACCTATGCCACAACAAACTTTTGCCCCCGTTCTCGCCAACGACGATTTAATCCCCGGCCACAAAGTCCTGGTCTGCGAGGCTCCGGCAGTGGCCGCCGCCGCGCAGCCCGGCCACTTTGTCAATGTGCTGACCGCCGAGCGCTTTGACCCGCTGCTCCGCAAGCCGTTCTCCGTCTATACCGTAGACCGGGATTTAGGACAAATTAGCCTGCTTTACTCGGTCGGCGGCCCGACAACGGCCGGCATGGCCCGCAAGCGCCCCGGTGATTTGCTCGACATCGTCGGCCCGCTCGGCGGACACGTTTTCCAGGCCGACACGCGCCCCGGCGCGGCCCATCTGCTGGTCGGCGGCGGCTACGGTGTTCCTCCGCTTGTTTTTTTATCCCGCGAGATTCAGCGTCAAGGCCCCCTAGCCCCCAATGATGGGGGGACAAGAGAAGATGTCAATCCTAGTCTGGCTCCCCCATCATTGGGGGCCGGGGGGCTTCTAGACATAGTGTTTGTGGTTGGCGCACGGCGCAAAGATTTGCTGCTGTGCGAGATGGAGCTGAAAGCGTCGGGGATAGACGCGCGGACGGCGACCGAAGACGGCTCACACGGGACGCACGGGAAGGTGACGGATGCGCTGGCCCCGCTGCTGGCGGAGCGTGCAGGCAAGCCTGTCACGGTCTACTGCTGCGGCCCGACCCCGATGATGCGGGCGGTCGGTGATCTCTGCCAATCGGTCGGCGTTCCGTGTCAGTTGTCGGTGGAAGTCTCGATGCCCTGCGGCATCGGGGTTTGCATGGGCTGTGTGCTGGACCTGGCCGATGGCCGCCGCGTCCGCTGCTGCGTGGACGGCCCGGTCTTCGAAGCTGCGGAGGTCGCATGGTAAATACTTCTGTTAAGATCGGCGCACTGACACTCCGCAACCCGGTGATGACCGGCTCCGGCACGTTCGGCTTCGGCCCGGAGATGGCAGGCATCGTCGATCTAGAAAAGCTGGGCGCGGTCGTCGTCAAAAGCACCTCTTTGGAAGCCCGTCTCGGCAACGCCACGCCGCGCATTGTCGAGACCCCTTCGGGGCTTCTGAACGCCATCGGCCTGCAAAACAGCGGCGTGGACAACTTTATCGCGGAAAAGCTGCCGTTCCTGCGCCGGTATGATGTTCCCATTGTCGTCAACCTGGTCGGCTACGAAGTCGGCGATTACGTGCGGCTGGCCGAAAAGCTCTCGGCTGCCGGGGGCGTTCACGCGCTCGAAATCAACATCTCCTGTCCCAACGTCAAGCACGGCTGCGATTTTGCCGTCAACCCGGACCTGACTGCCGAGCTGATCGGCGCTGTGCGCAAAGTCACCGATTTAACGCTCATTACCAAGCTCTCGCCGAACGTCACCGACATGGTTCCTATCGCCCGCGCCGCCGTTCAAGCTGGCTCCGATGCACTGTCCCTGATTAACACCCTGCTCGGCACGGCGATTGACATCAAAAAGCGCAAGTTCCGCCTCGCCAACATCACCGGCGGCCTGAGCGGCCCCGCCGTCAAGCCCGTCGCCCTGCGCTGCGTCTGGCAAGTTCACCGCGCCCTGCCCGACGTGCCTTTAATCGGCATGGGCGGCATCATGAACGCCACCGACGCCATCGAGTTTCTGCTGGCCGGAGCTACCGCCGTCGCCGTCGGCACGGCTACGTTTGTCAACCCCACGGCGTCCACAGACATCGTGACCGGCATCAAGCAGTATTTGGAAGAAAACAGCATCAGTGACGTAAACGAGTTGATAGGAGCCGTGGACTAAAGCAACCGGCACTGAAAGTGCCGGTTGCTTTAGTTCTCCAATCCCGTCTCACAGGGGCAAACAAGCCTTTCGCCCGCAGGACGCCTTCCCTAGCGAGCAGTTTTCAACTGCTCGCTTTTTCTTTGCTTTCTTTTTTCGTCAGCGTGAACATTTTCGCAAGATGCGTCGTCAGAGGAGATGTCGCTAGGAAAGCGACAGGAAAGATGAGCAAATACCAATGACAATTAACAGCATGAAATATCTTGCGGCGGCAGCCGCACTGACAGCAGCGCTTGTGCCGATGGCGGCCCAGGCACAGGGTATCAATCAGCGTTTAAACAACCAGCACGCGCGTATCCGGCAGGGCGTCGGCAGCGGGCAGCTCACGCGCGGCGAGCAGTACCGGCTGAACCGCCGCGACGCCTACATCCACGGCCAGGAGCGTCTCGACCGGCGCTTTGACAACGGCCACCTGACCGGCGGCGAGCGCCGGCAGCTTAACAACGAACTGAACCACAGCAGCAGCCGCATTTATCAAAACAAGCACAACGCCGCAGTCCGCTGAGATTAAGAGAGGAACGCGAAGAAATGAAAGCAATGACCAAGCTTGTTTCGCTGCTGGCGGTTGCGGGGGCAATGGCTCTGCCGCTGGCGGCCCATGCCGACGGGCAGCTTATGTGGAGCGGGGATGTGGATGATCGGGCGCAGGTCACGATCCACGGACGCGATGTTCGCACCGATACCCTCAGCGGCAAGCCGGTGAACAATGTCAACTCGCAGGTGTTCGGACGCCTGCCGACCGATCATCCGGTCTTTCTGACACTGGACAAGCGCGGGCGCGGCATGGTCCGTGTCGTGCAGCAGCCGCGGCCGTTCAACAACTTCACGGCGGTAATTCGGATCCATGACCCGCAGCCCGGTGCCGCCCACTACCGCTTCCGGCTGAACTGGGGCGGGTAGGTACACTTAAAGCCGCGGCTTCATGTGAGGCGGCGGCTTTCTTATTTTACTGCTTGTTCTGCCGCCGCAGGCCGGCAGGCAAAATAAATTATTTTGCAGATCTATGAATTGTTTGCAAACAGGGGTATACTAGAGCTGCACCGGGTTTCCCCCGGCAATCTTCCTGCTTTGCATCGGTTTGATGCCTTCCCTGCGATTCCCCGGCTCCTTCGGCTCGTTTCCGTCGTGTCTTCGTTTCCAGTTCAGGCCTCACTCTTTGCGAATTGGGGCTTTCACTTGAAAGGAGCCATTCCCTATTATGGCAACCAAACTTTACGTCGGCAATCTGAGCTATCAGACCACCGACCAGCAGCTCCATGAGCTGTTTTCCGAAGCCGGCAACGTCGCATCCGCCCAGGTCGTCACCGACCGCTACACCGGCGAAGCTCGCGGCTTCGGGTTCGTTGAAATGGCGACCGAAGACGAAGCGCAGCAGGCAATCGCCGCCATCAATGGCCGCAATGTCGGCGGACGCGCACTGGTCGTCAACGAGTCCCGCCCGCGTGAAGGCGGCGGCGGCGGAAGCCGTGGCGGCGGTGGTGGCAGCTCCTACGGTGGCGGCGGCGGCGGAAGCCGCAGCGGCGGTGGTGGCGGCTACGGTGGCGGCGGCGGACGCTCCGGCGGTTCCGGCGGCGGCGGCAGCCGCTACTAATTTTACTTTCTCGCCTACGAGCCGAGAACAGTCAAAAAGCGCAGCAGAGACACTGTTTCTGCTGCGCTTTTTTGTGCGTACAAGACGCCGAGTG
>CAXSZN010000024.1:0-52835 GCA_964241935.1 uncultured Armatimonadales bacterium | reverse complement strand
CAAGAAGCCGAGTGCAAGAAGCCGAGTGCAAGAAGCCGAGTGCAAGAAGCCGAGTGCAAGAAGCCGAGTAGTTGAAAACTACTCGCTAGGAGAAGTACCCTTCGGGTAGGGGAACTCTACGGCAGCGGTCTTTCGTCCGCAGGACGCTGAACCTAGCGAGTAGTTTTCAACTACTCGGCCTTTCTCCGGCCTGCACACACTCGGCCTTTCTCCGGCCTGCACTTGATTTGACACCCCTTCCCGCACAGTGCTATAATAACCGCGTGATTACCTCCCAAGAACGCCGGATTGAAACAAAGCCCTGGGAACCTGATAAGAACGGCCTGCTGCTGGTCGTTTCCGGGCCGTCCGCAGTCGGCAAAGATACGGTCTTAGACGCTTTGCTGCTTGTTCCCGATGCACGTCTGCCGTATGCAATCAAAAAGTGCGTCACGACGACAACCCGCCCGCCGCGTGCCGGCGAAACGGACGGCTTAGATTACAACTTTGTCACAGCCGCGCAGTTTAATGACCTCGTGGCACGGGATGAACTGCTGGAGTATGCTGAAGTTCATAACAACTACTATGGAACGCCTCGTACTTATGTAGATGCCGCACGCTTACAAGGCGTGGACGTCATTCTTAAAATTGATGTGCAGGGCGGGCGGGCGGTCAAGCAGAAGATGCCCGATGCCGTCCTGATCTTTTTGCAGCCGCCGTCACTAGAAGAATTGGAGCGCCGCCTGCGCGGGCGGGCAACGGAAAACGAAGAAGACATTGCCCGGCGTCTGCTGAACGCCCGCCGCGAAATGGCCCAAAGGCCGCATTACGATTATGCCGTGACCAATGACGCGGTAGACGATGCCGTGGGCACGATTGTGGCAATCTTACGCGCCGAACACTGCCGCATCCGGGTAGGGGCAGCCAATGGCTGATTTCGCTCCAAATTTGGCGGCAAAGCGCGTAGTGCTGGGTGTGTCCGGGTCCATCGCCGCTTACAAAGCCGCCGACCTCGCGAGCCAGTTGGTCAAAAGCGGCATCGAAGTCTTTCCCATCCTCACAGCCGGAGCCGCTCGGTTTGTTCAGCCGGCGACATTCCGTGCGCTGACCCATCACCCATGCCCCATTGATTTATTTGAAGAGCCGTTCCCCGGCGAGATCGCCCACATCTGGCTGGCCCGCAATTGTGATTTGTTTGTGATCGTCCCGGCGTCCATGAACGTCATCGCCCGCCTCGCAAACGGTCTGGCCGAAGACATGCTCTCAGCCGCCGCGCTTGCCTGCACGGCTCCGATCTTGCTGGCCCCTGGCATGAATACCGGCATGTGGAACAATCCCGCTACCCAAAGCAATCTGGGGAAGCTGCGCGATTACGGCTACTACTTTATCGAGCCAACAACGGGAAGACTCGCCTGCCGGACCGAAGGCGTCGGACGCATGGCTGATGTGCCGACGATCTTCGCGGCCATTCAGGAGATGCTGCACCGGAACACGTCACTGGCCGGAAAGCGGGTCTTGGTGACGGCGGGGCCGACCCGTGAGCCGCTGGACCCCGTGCGCTATCTCTCCAATCGGTCGTCGGGGAAGATGGGCTATGCGCTGGCTGAAGCCGCGAGGCTGCGCGGTGCAGAAGTTGTCCTTGTCACCGGCCCAACGGCTTTGACTGCGCCGGGCGGCATGGAAATGGTGCGCGTCGAAACGGCGTCAGAAATGGCGGACGCGGTCTTGTCGCGTTCGACTTCCGCGGACATCATCTTCGCTGCCGCCGCCGTGTCTGATTACCGGCCCGCCGAAACAGCAAACCAAAAGCTGAAAAAGACTGGCACTGCTGCGGCGCTGACACTCACGCAGACGATGGACATCCTGGCCGAGCTGGGCCGGCGCAAGCCGGCGGGCCAAACCCTGGTCGGCTTCGCCGCCGAAACCGAGCATCTGCTGGACCACGCCCGGCGCAAGCTGGAGTTAAAGCATTTGGACTGGATTATCGCCAACGACGTGACTCAGGCAGGTGCGGGTTTTGACGGCGACACGAACATCGTGACCCTGCTCGGCGCTTCGGGCCAGGAGATCGCTCTGCCCCTGATGACCAAGCGCGAAGTCGCCGAGCGTGTGCTGGATGCGGTGGGGACCCACCCCGCTGCAAGCAGCGGGGTGGGTTCTACTGCACTGGCGGCGTGTCGCTGAGGCGCAGCATTTGGAACTTCATCTGCATCTGCATTTTCATGGCGGAGGGCATTCCAGGGGGCGTGGTGCCGTCTGCGGATTTTGGGAACGTCATGGTCATGTCGGCGCTGGTTGTGCCTTTGGCGCTTTGCAGTGTCCCCGTAGACGTGTCGAATATCTGAGAAGTCTGCCCGACGATAGGCCCGTTTATCTTCATAGGGACCGGTCCCTGCGTCATTGTCTTGTTCATGGTCCCGTTTTGCTTGCTCTGAATTGTCGCCAGCGTATCCCCGTTCGCCTGGTCTATACCAGAGAGAGTTGAGGCTGTGGCGATGTCCAGCCCCATCATCGCCGCCGTGCCGGAACCGCTCCAGATGTCACCAACTTTCACCGGGCCATCCGGCAGCGCGGCCATATTGCTGAACATTCCTTTGCTGAAGTCCATGCCGGGAGCACCCATTCCGCTCAAGCCAGGCGCTTCCATAGAAAGAATTTTCCCGGTCGGGAGCATGACTTGGGTAAACGGCTGCTTCATCTTCGCTGATTGGGCTTCCGGCAACGGCACTTCCTGGCCGCCGCGCATCATGTGCATTGTTTCGATCTGAGTGACAATGGTCGCGGCGCCATCAGCAGGCCGGATGGATTTGACAGTCTGGATCATGGTCATCTTTGTCGTCATGTCCATTGGCATGCCCGCGCCGGTCTGACCGGTCTGCATCAGCATCTCCATCGCCATGTCATACTCGTAGCGATGCACCTGGCCGACTGCGAACTTGTACCGTAGCGTCACCGCCGGAGCCGCCGGAGATGTCAATGGCGCGGCCTTCGGAGGCGCCACATGAGGCGTCGCGTCAGCCTGTGCATGAAGCGCTAGTGGGCAAGCGGCTAAAAGCGCCGCCGCGAAAATCAGTCTGCTGTTCATTCTGTCTCCTTCGCCGCTTGGAAGCGGAAGTAATTGTCGCCGATTTTGATCTCGTCCCCGGTGGATAGAATGGCACGCTGGACGCGCGTGCCGTTGATGTAAACGCCGTTTGCGCTGCCGAGATCGGTCAGCGTGAACTGCCCGTGGCCGTCCCGGAGCAGACGCGCATGGCGGCGGGAAACCGTGCTTTCCGCCAGCACAATCCCGTTGTCGCCGTCACGCCCGACTGTAACATCGCCGTCCGTCAGCGCAAATGTGCTGCCTGCCGCCAGCCCCTGCAAGCCGAGCAGCGCGGGAATATCAGACAGCGGCATTTCCGGGCCGCGCCCCAGCCGCGCGACGGAATGCTTTGGCGGCAGGCCGGCCTCTTCGGGGATCGGTTCCGGCGCTCGCTTTTCCGGCACATATGCCGGCACTTCCAGTTGCGTGCCGGTGTCCGCGACAGCAGCAGGGTCGGCGACTTCCACGCCGAAGCGCCGGGCCACCACCCGCAGCGGCTCACCGCGTGTTTGAATCAATCGCAGCACCACCCAGCCGACCCCGCCCGCCAGCAGCAGGCTGAGTAGACCGGTCAGAAGCCGGGCCACGCCGCCTTCTTTGTGGTCACTGTCTTCCAAATCTTTGTGGTTTGCTTCTGCCATTTCAGGAGCAGGCGTCGCAGCCGGAGCGGCGACCGGACGAAAATCAGCCAGCGTGAATGCCAAAGGAAGCGGCGCACCGCTGAGGGCGATAGAAATCGGGTGCGACGCCACTTCCCCGGTGTGCGCGTCCATGACAAACAGATGGTCTCCCGTCGTCACCGGCGCAGCCACCTGCACTTTCTGCCGGTGCGACACAGTCACCGGCATAACTGAGATCGGGCCGCTGCCAGACTGCACCCAGTAACAGTACGAGTCCGCGCTCGGCAAAGTCACAGTCAGCGGCGCAGGCGCGGCCTCGGCAGCCACAGACAACAGCAGCAGGAAGAATACAAAGAACTTCGTCATGGATTAGGAAGCCTCAGCAGAGCCGTTTTCGGCGTGGCAGCGGGCAATCGCAGCGGGCAGGAACTGGATCAGATCGGTGGCAATCAGGCCCGCCGGACCGCCCTGAGCGGCAGCGGCCAGGTCACCCGCGAGGCCATGCAGGTATGCTCCCGCCGCCGCCGCTTCCCAGGGCGCGATCTCCGAGCCGAGCAGCGCGGCCAGCAGACCGGTCAGAACATCTCCCGATCCTCCTGTCGCCATGCCGGGATTACTGGTTAGGTTGACTGCCAAACGGCCATCGGGTGACGCGATCAGTGTCCGTGCGCCTTTCAGCAGGACAGGGCAGCCGTAGTCTCGCGCCGCCTGCTCCGCTGCCGCCCGCCGGTCGCTTTGCACGGTTTTCGTATTGGTTCCGAGCAGCCGGCCCATCTCGCCGGGATGCGGGGTCAGCACCGTTGCCGCCGGGCGCGACTTAACCAGGGACGCGCCCCGGTCCGGCTCCAGCGACAGGCAGTTCAGCGCGTCGGCATCTATCACGAGAGGCACCGGGCAGCGGGACACGAACTCCCGGACAAACGCCCGCGTCTGGTCGTTCTCGGCTCCGCCAAGCCCCGGTCCAATCGCCGCCACTGTCCCTTTACCGGCCAGCTTTAAGGCTTCTTCTACGGCACTGACATCAAACGTACCCGCCGAAGTTTCCGGGAGGCCGTGCGTCATCACAACCGGGCTGACCCGCGCCATCAGCGCGTTCTGGATGCCTCGGGGGACAGCCAGCGTCACCAGCCCGGCCCCGGCTCGCGCCGCCGCTTCCGCCGACAAAGTCGGCGCTCCGGCAAAGCCCGCCGAGCCGGCAAACACCGTGACATGGCCGAACTTGCCTTTGTTGCTGTCGCGCCCGTTGACCCGCGCCGGCAGCCATTCGGCGACATCGGATGCTTCCGTCGCCATGACTTTGACAGTGTCTGCCGCCATGACTTCACGCGGCATTCCAATATCGGCGACGATCAGCTCACCGGCATACCCCGCACCGGGATAAACCATCAGCCCGATCTTCGGCAGCGCAAACGTCACCGTCAGCGCTGCTTTGACGCAGGCTCCGTCCACATTCCCCGTGTCGGCGTCCAGCCCCGACGGCACATCCACTGAGACGATTGGGACATAAGAACCGTTCATGGCGTTAATCGTTTCCGCGAGCTTTCCTTCAACGCTGCCTTTGATGCCGGTGCCAAGCAGGGCGTCCACAATCAGATCAATACGCCGGGATAAGTCAGGGAAGTCTGAATAATAGCCTAAGTCAAGCGCCTTTATCATCTTGAAATTAACCGCCGCATCGCCAGTCAATTCATTAGGATTAAAAAGCAGGCCAATGGCGACTTCCGCCCCAAAGCGCGTATGCAGATGCCGGGCGATGGCAAGGCCGTCGCCACCGTTGCTGCCCTTGCCACAGACGATCGCGATGCGCTTGCCTTTGAGCGGCCCGTAGCGCTGGGCAATAACATCTACGACGCGCAGGGCGGCGTTCTCCATCAGCACAATGCTGGGAACGCCGAACTCTTCCATCGTGCGCCGGTCCATCTCGCGCATCTGCGCGGCGGTTGAAAGTTTGAGCATGGTTTAGATTTTGAAGAACCCACCCCGGCACAAGTGCCTTCCCCTCCCTGTTAGGGAGGGGCTTGAGGATGGACCAGAGGCTGCTGCCTTTCGACAAGACGCACTGGTTCCTTGTTACAATTGGCCCCTCCCTAACAGGGAGGGGAAGGCACTTGTGCCGGGGTGGGTTCCTACTTCTTGGCTTTCGCTTTTTCTTCCAAACGCCGGCTTTCCGCACGTTCGGTAAGATACGCTTTGGCGTCAAAGCCGGGAAACTTGCTGCCGAGGGCAAGCACGATGTCGTCCGGCAGCGCAAGCGCGGTGACTTTGCCAAGAAATTCCGGCTCCTGGCTGAGAACGGCGGCAAGGTACAGTGTGCCGCTGTCGAACAGCATTTTGGTGTTTTGCGGCGCGTTCGGCGTCTGCGCCCGCAGGCTGACCCCCTGCCGGAAGGCATACAAGCACAATGTTTTGTAGCGGTCGAGTGAGTTCATGTGGCTCCCTGCTTCTAGTATGTATTTTAGTATACCCACTGTTGCAGGATTGCCGACAAGAAGAACGAGGCAAAGAAGGCGAACAGAATGTTCGCTCCTACGAAGATGTATGATAAGCCGTGTGTTACAGCCTGGCGTCCAGCTCCAGGTCAGCGCTGCGCCCTGCGTGGCGGGCGCGTTTGTTGCGGTACATCTGATGGTCGGCCAGCTCTACTAAATCGGCCTCGGACTGGGAATCCTGCGGGTAGAGCGCCAGCCCAATGCTGGCCCCGGCGGCGACGGAAGAAAACTCACGGTGCATCGCAAGCTCGGCTTCAATCCCGCGCTGCAAACGCGCCATGATCGCTTCCGCTTGCGGGCGGCCCAGCCCTTCCAATACCAGCAGGAACTCATCGCCGGAGCGCCGCCCGACAATATCCCCTTTACGGGCGTGCAGGCGGCACGCTTCTCCGATCAGCCGCAGCAGCTCATCGCCTGCCGCGTGGCCGAAGCGGTCATTGACCCGCTTCAGACCGTCTACGTCCAGAAACAGCAGCGCGAACGGCCTCCGAAGCTGAATATGCCGGTGCAGGTAGTGGCTTGTCTTGCGCCAGGAGGCAAGGCCCGTCAGCGTGTCGGATTCGGCATCGCGCGACGACTCCAAGTTCTCGAAGTAGTTGTTGCCGCTCATCAAAAGCGCTTCGTAGATCAGCACCGTCAGCGGCAAAGTCGCCCAGCCCCACTGCACCCAGAACAGCAGCATGACCAGGCCGCCCAACCTCTCGACATAGTCGAAGAACGAGAACATTGGGTCGCGCAGGGTCTGCATCAGCGGTACATCGTTGCGCGTGTACATCAGCACCGCCATGTAGGGCCGGTTGATGAGTTCAGTCGTAATCAGCAAAATCCCGCAGATCGGCAGCAGAACCGCCGTCGGATGCAGAAAAAAAGTCGCGCAGTCGGCCGGCGTGAGAACAGGAACGCCGCCCATCTTCTGGTACAGCCAGCCCCCGAGCCAGTACAGCGCCGGCAAATAGAAAAAGTTGGAAAGTGGCGGCAGGAAACTGGTCCGGTACATGCGCCAGTAGACCGGCACCATGACCGCCGACGCCATCAAGCTGACCGCAAGCACCGTGGCCGCGCCGCCGTGTAGCAGCGCGATCAAGATCAGCGCGTCCCCGGACGCTTGATGCAGGGTCGGCTTGCCGTCCACCACCCGGCGCATGACCACGGCCCGCAGGTTCAGCAGCGCGATCAGCCCGCTCAGGATAAAGGCTTCCTGCCACGGGATGTCCCGAAAATGCCGCGCCAGAACCGACACGCAGGCATACGCCCCGCCGAGCATGGCACCCCATCTCACAAGCAGGTAGCATTGATTTTTGGAGAGGAAAGACAGCATTTCGCCTCTATTATCGGCAAGCCAGTCCTAAGTTTACAGACAAAAATGCTTCTTCTGCGAAGTCCGGCACTCTTAGCAGTGAGCCACAGTCTTATGAAAGACATAATCAAAACGCCAGGCAAATTCTGCCGGACATCCTTTGCATCCGACAAAGGCAAACCATCTGAAAAGCTGGGACGCAAAGCTACGGGCCTTCTTCTTGGTCAACAAACTCAAGAAATGGCCGCCGAGCCACCGACAAAGCTATCAGCGGCATCTCCGCTTGGGCGGACAAGACCGTCTGCGGCACCAGCAGTGCCTCCGGCAGCGCATCTGTGCACCTGTCCAGCATCGCCGTCTATGGCGAATAACTCACAAGCCGCGACATAGAGAAAGAGCAGTTCATAAAGCAAGCCAAATGGCTTGCTTTTTTTATGGCTTGCTTTTTTTATGGCTTGCTTTTTTTATGGCTTGCTTTTTTTATGGCTTGCTTTTTTTCTTGAAGCATCCGTCAAGCAAGCAGGAAATCACGCGGGCGGCGGCGAATAAAGCCGCCATGACAAGATTGCTGACACGCCGCGAGCTGGCGCAGCAGGCTCTGGCGGGAACAGCCGGAGCGCTGCTGTCTCTGGCGCTGCCGGCGCGGGCGCAGGTGGTTGACCCACTGCCGACTGCGCCGCCTCCCCTGCCGCTTTCGCCTAAACCGAAACAGAATGCTCTTCCTATGCCAACACAATCCACGCAAACACCTGACACGACGACTGAAAAATCCACGGCAGATAAGCCGACCACCGAAGGCACGCTGCTGACTCAGCTTGTACCGGTCGCCGCCGGCTACACCCTGTCTGAAACGCAAACAAAAGAAGTCACCGGCCAGCTCGAAAACTACCCCGGCAGCTTCGCCAAAGCACGCGCTTATGCAATTCCCGACGATATCAGCCCGGCGTTTGCCGCCACAGCCCCCACTCGCAAGGAGCGTGTCAAATGAGTGCTGCCCCTCCCGCCCCGATGAGCGATAGCGAGCTGGCGTTCGCCACGATCAGCGAACTCAGCGACGCCCTGCACCGGAAGCAAACAACTTCGGTCGCGCTGACAACGCTGTATTTGGACCGCCTGGAGAAACTTGGGCCGGGACTGGGCGCGGTCGCCCATGTCACGCGGCCTTTAGCGCTGGTGCAGGCCGCGCAGGCTGATAAGGAACGCGCCGCCGGCAAAGTGCGCGGCCCGCTGCACGGCATCCCGTTCGGCGTCAAAGACCTGCTGGCGACCGCAAACGACCCGACCGAATGGGGCAGCCCAGCGCATCAAGGCCAGGTGTTTGATTACGATGCGTTTGTCGTGGAGCGCCTGCGGGACGCCGGCGCGGTGCTGCTGGGGAAGCTGGCGATGGTGGAGCTTGCCGGCGGCGGCGGCTACCGCTACGGGAATGCGTCTTCGACCGGCCCCTGCCGGACGCCCTGGAACCCGGACCACTGGGCCGGCGGGTCGTCTTCCGGGTCAGGTTCGGCGACGGCGGCGGGGCTGGTCGGCTTCTCAATTGGCTCCGAGACCTGGGGTTCCATTGTCTGCCCGGCATCGTTCTGCGGCGTTTCCGGCCTGCGCCCGACGTTTGGCCGGGT
Source organism: uncultured Armatimonadales bacterium (assembly GCA_964241935.1). GTDB lineage: Bacteria > Armatimonadota > Armatimonadia > Armatimonadales > Capsulimonadaceae > JANXMY01. The sequence goes on along the minus strand of CAXSZN010000024.1, from coordinate 43,746 downwards.
CAGCCGCCACGGTGCGATGGCCCTGTCGTATACAATGGACAAGCTTGGCCCGATGGCCCGCTCGGCGGAAGACTGCGGCCTCATTTTGGACGCCATCTCCGGCGAAGATCCGCAGGACGTGACCACTTCCGAGTATAGCCGCTTCCGTCACGGCAAGCCGCGTGGCATCAAGGGGATGCGCCTCGGCGTCATCCGCCCAGACTACCGCAGCGGCGACAAGCACGGCAAAGCGCAGCCTGAAACCGAAACCGCCTTTGAAGGCGCCCTTGGCGTTTTGACCGGCCTCGGCGCTGTTTTGTCCGACGCTGCCCTGCCAGAGATTCCGATGAGCCAGGCCGCCGGGACAATCATCAGCGTGGAAGCGGCGGCGGCGTTTGAGACAGTTATCCGCGACCAGACCCGCCTGGCAAAGCTGGTGGATAATGAGCAGCAGGGCGGCCTGCTGGCGGGGCTGGTCGTTCCTGGCGTAGATTATCTTCGCAGTTTGCGAATTCGCACCGCCGCTCAGCGGGCGATGGCCGACTTTATGACCCATTACGACGCGCTTGTCGCGCCGGGAATGCTGCAAGTCTCTCTGCCTTTGAGCGACAGCCTGGACGACTACTTTGTCGGCAGCGACAAGGGGCTAGGCGGCATGGGCAATCTCTGCGGCCTGCCCGCCCTGTGCGTCCCGATGGGCTTCGGCCCCGGCCATCTGCCGCTCGGCTTGCAGTTTGTCGGCGCGGCCTACGACGAAGAAACTCTGCTGTCGCTCGGCATCGCCTACCAGGGCCTGACTGACTGGCACCGCCAGCGCCCGCCGGGGTTTGACGGGACATAGACAATTAGGGCAAGAGGAACCCAGTCTGGAAGACCAGGGCACACACCGCTTTCATCAGCCTCACTTCATCTTCCACGGCCATTTCAATTCGCAGCGCATACAGTGGCAAAGTAATTTCTGGCGAAAACGGCCACTTCACTGCGTCTTTCTCAGTCATCACCAGCGCCGCCGCGCCTGCGCGTTCGGCCTCCTGAACGACTTCCCCTGCCTCAGCCGCCGTAAGCGCCTGATGGTCGGCCCAGGCTTTCTCGTACACAATCGCCACGCTGGTGCTGCGCGTCAGCGTGTCCCTAAACGACTGCGGCTGCGCGATCGCGGACACGGCAGCGATTGGTAATCCCGATAGCATAGACAGCGGCAGAAGCGGCGCAGCAAGGGCGTCCGCCGGAACTAATCCCGCCGCCTGATGGTCAGCAAAGAACAGCCACGCTTCCGGCGCGAGACACGCCACCATTGCAGTCAACTCGTCGCGCTCTGCCGGGGACAGCACGCTTGACCGCGTGAAGACTACTACTTTCGCCCGACTCAAATGGCGTTTCGGCTCCCGCAGCAGGCCGCGCGGCAGAGGAAAACCGTTGTCAAACGGGCGCCGGGCATCCAGCAGGACAATATCCAAGTCACGGGCGAGCTGCCAGTATTGGAAGCCATCATCCAAGACCAGCACGTCTAAGTCAAATAAGCGAAGGGCTTCGCGCCCGGACAGCCGCCGGTCTTTGCCGACCAGCACCGGTACGCCGGGCAGCGTTAGGGCCAGCAGAACCGGCTCATCGCCCGCTTCTGCCGCCGTCATCAGCAATCGCCCGTCGGTTCCAGACACGAGCCGGACGCTTTGACCCTTTCCGCCATGCCCCCGGCTTAAGATCCCCACCCGCTTGCCTTGTGCCGTCAACTGACGACAAAGAAACTGCGTCATCGGCGTCTTCCCCGTCCCGCCGACAGTCAAGTTGCCGATGCTGATGACGGGAACCGGCAGATGCCCACGCCGCCGCAGCCCCACCCGCTCCGCCAGCAAGTACGCTTCCAGCCCGGCGTCGTAGAGGCTCGCCAGCCCGCCGAGAATGCCTCGCGTCATGTCCGCACCAAACCCAGTGCTTCCCGGCTCACCGATAGAATCTAAGATGTATGATTGCAGACTGCTGATTGTTTGCTCCATCAGGTAGACTACAGCTATGAATGCTCAACAGCCACGCTACAGCCGGGAAGAAACGGCCCGCCGGGGTCAGGAGCTTTACGAACGCGCCGTTCGGCCCCTTGTTGAATCCACACATTCGGGCGAGTACGCCGCAATTGACATCGAAACCGGAATTTATGAACTAGACAAAGACGACTATAGCGCCACCGAAAAGTTGTTATCGCGTCAGCCGGGCGCAGAGATTTGGTTAGTTCGCGTAGGCTGCGCTTCGGCTTACCGAATTGGCGGTCCGCGTTCTTCGGCGCGAGGAACCGCCGCATGATTACCGGCAGTGTCAATTCTTACCACGAAGCCATAATCCAAGTACCAATACCGGCCGCCAACGCGCAGACACTGCAAATTGAGTTCATTCTCGATACGGGCTTCAGCGGTTCTCGGACACTGCCTCAAAATATCATTACTGCTTTGGGCTTGCCGTTCCGCTCACGCGGCAGCGCCATTCTGGCCGACGGCAGCGAAACCGAGTTTGACATCTACGCCACGACGATTATCTGGGACGGGCAACAGCGCCGCGTTCTCATTGAAGCCGCCGACACAGACCCGCTTGTCGGCATGGGCCTGCTGTATGGCTTTAACATCAACATCCAAGCAATTGACGGCGGCAGTGTTAGAATTGAACGCATTATCAGTTGAGTTGTTGGTTTTTATCCAATGTGACAAGGATGATCATACCAATCCTCTTGGCTGTTGACAGACAATTCAGCGTCGGAATCTAAGGGAATATCGGCGAATGCGCGTGAAGCCAAATCTTGAACGTCCAGCATAATCGGTTCCAAAATTTCCCAGCATTCTCCCACAGAGATGTCTTCCCACTCAACCGGCATGGAAACATGAGCGCATTCAGCGATGTTCGGATACGCGAAATCTGCTGGATTACAGACACGTCCTTCCTGATCACGGCAAAGTGCGGCTCCTTCGGCATCACCGAATGCCAGCAAACTCTCCCGCCGAGCCGCTTTTTGCCTGTTCTAATACGCAATCACACTTTCAGAATGCTCTCGCGTATCAAAACTGACTGCGCTTGCTGCGGCGTTAGGATCAGTCCACACGTTGATAGTGTAAACACTGGCTTTTAGATTCTGGGCTAGAAAATCAGTTTTGGCGGCAGACAATAACGCTGAAATTTCTTCAAAGAATGTTCGCGTTTAAACATCAGCATACACCTTTCATCGGCCCGAATTAGCCCCTTCGCTGCTGCTGGGCTTGAGACGGTGCGACAGAGCGGCGGAGGTCGCACCGGCTTCAATCTCGGCTTGCCGTTCCAGCGCGTCAATGGCTGCGCCGATGCGATCGGCCCAGAGCTTTTGGTCTTCTTCACTTTTAGCGTCGGCGGGGATATAGATCGGGTCGCCGTAAATCCAGACGGCGCGGGAGAAGGGGCGCGGGATGAGATAATCGTCCCAGGAGCGGGACAGCTTGCGGGGATAAGCGCTGATGCCGGCGGGGACAATCGGCGAGCCGGACTTTTGGGCTAGAAAGATCGCGCCGGGCTGGACCACATGGCTCGGGCCGCGCGGACCGTCGGGAGTGAATGCAAGAGTCGCGCCGCGTTTAAGCTGCTTGGTGACGGCAAGCGCCGCCTGCACCGCACCGCGAGCCGACGTTGACCCGCGGACGGTCTGCCAGCCGAACCGCCGAAATATCTGGTTCTGATACTCACCATCGCGCGAGGTCGAGATAATCGCCCAGTAGCCGCGCTTGCGAAAGCGCGAGATGGGCAGCATGGTCCGTCCGTGCCAGGTCACGAGAATGAGGCCGTGGCCGGTGTCCTGGAGCGCCCGCACCCGGTCTTCGCCGATCACGCGCAGGCGCACGGTCAGTGTCAGAAGACGGACAAACCAGTAGACCAGAAATGAGACAATGCGATACTTCATGCTGCAATTTAGTCTCACCCGGCACTGGAAGTGCCGGGCTAGTCAAGGACAGAAAGTGCCACCGGCACTGAATATCTCTTCACAGTCCCGGAGGGACTTTCTACGCTTCGTTAGCCCGGCTAGGCCAGTGCCGGGCCTCGGCTCAAGCTAGGGTCCAGGCGATCCTCACCCGCCCCGTTCTCTTCGCTTCCATCTTCTTCATTTTTATCCTCGGCGTCCGGCTGCTCCCACGGGTATTTCTTTTCGTGGAACCGTTCGTACAGGTGCCTATACAGGCCGTCGGGCAGGCGCATGAGCGCATCGTGCGTGCCGCTTTCGGCAATCTCACCGGCCTGCATGACGAGAATTTTGTGCGCGTTTTGGATCGTGGACAGCCGGTGGGCAATCACAAGCGTCGTCCGCCCGCGCATCAGCGTTTCCAGCGCTTCCTGGACAATTTTCTCGGACTCGGCATCCAGTGAGGACGTGGCTTCGTCCAGAATTAAGATGCGCGGGTCTTTTAACAAAGCACGGGCGATGGAAACACGCTGGCGCTGGCCGCCCGACAACTGCTTGCCGCGCTCGCCGACAACAGTCTGGTAGCCGTTCGGCATGACCGCCGGGTCCGAAATAAACGAGTGAGCGTTCGCCGCACGGGCCGCCGCTTCAATCATGGCATCAGTCGCCAGCGGGTTGCCGTAAGCGATGTTGTCGCGGATCGTGCCGCCGAACAGTACAGTTTCTTGGGGCACAATGCCGATCTGCCGGCGCAGGGACGCCAGTGTCACGTCCCGAACATCATGCCCGTCCACGCGGATTGTACCCGCCTGCGGGTCATAAAAGCGCGGGATCAAATCGGCCAGCGTACTTTTACCCGCACCGGACAGCCCAACCACCGCCACAACTTCGCCGGGACTCATGGTAAACGAAATATCGCGCAGTACCGGCGTCTCAGGGCTGTAAGCAAACGCAACGTGCTCAAACTCGACTTTGCCATTTACTTCGTGAAGCATTGCCGCGCCGGGCCGGTCCTGGATTTCCGGCAGGACATTCAGAACCTGCTCAAAGATGCGGCCGGCTCCAGCCTGGATCTGCTCCCAAACGACTTTGACGTTGCCCAATGCGCTGACGCCATTTGCGATCCTGTTGACCAGCAGGATGAACGCCCCCAGCAGGCCGATCGTCAGTGCGCCGGTGATCACCTCACGGCCGGCAATCCAGAGCGCAAGCGCAATCCCGGCGGCTCCCAGCAAATCCGTCGCAGGCTTAATTTTCGCGCCCTGCCGCATTGCCAGCATCGCGCGGTTTTTCGCTTCTTGATTCTCCGCGCTGAAGCGCCGCACTTCCTGCGGCTCGGCAGAGAACGACTGGATAATACGAATTCCACTCAGCGTTTCTTCCATGATGCTGTTAACATCCGCCAGCTTATCCTGCGTCCGGGTAGTCATGTTCCGAATCAGGCTTGTGATTCGTCCAATCGTCAGCGCCATCAAGGGCACGACGACTAAAGTTGCCAGCGACAGCTTCCAGTCAATCTTGAAGATGGCATAAACGCCGCCGATCACCAAAAGCGGAGCTGAGGCGACATCTTTTAGGCCGGCAAGAACGCCCTGCAGCAGCGGCACATCATTGTTGATTGTGGACATCAGCGCCCCGGTACGCTGCCGATTAAAGAAGGAAAGGGACAGGCTTTGCAGATGCCGGTAGATGTCGTCACGCAGCCGCACTCCCAGACGCTGCCCTGCCTCCGCGAACCAAACAGTGTCCGCATAGTTAAATGCCGCGCGAACGGCGTACAGAGTGACCAGCATGACACTAACCCAGGTAAGAGTCGCAAACTCGTGGGCCGGGGTCAGTGGGTGGCTTGCAGACGGAGCCGCCGTGTCCAAAAACGACTTGATCAGAAGCGCAACAGCCAGATCTATGGAACCGGCAACCTGCGCGGCGATAAGCGCTCCCCAAAGATACCGCTGATCCGGCTTGATATAAGACCAAAGCCGCTTCCAGACATCGCGAGAGTTGTGCATAACAATCAATGTTTCAGTCATGTCCGAGTGGTTGAAAACCACTCGCTAGGAGAATCACTCTTCGAGTGGAAGAAAGTCGATCAGACTTGTCTTACGTTTCTTTCGTCCGCAGGACGCCTCACCTAGCCCGTAGCTTTCAACTACTCGTTCGTGTTTCGCTTAAATGACGAAGCGCAGACTCAGCAGCAGCACGAAAATCAGCGCGAACAGGGCGGACGTCTGCTCGCGGTTTTTCAGCGACTGTGCCCAGGTAAAGCTGCCGGTTCCGGTCGTCCGAGGCCAGGGCGAAGGCAGCAGGCGCGGGACACGCTTGACATAGTCCAGATACGGCTCCCCGAACTTGTTCGTTAAAAATTTTTCCTCGTAAAGAATGGCTGCGAGGTGAAAGACCAGAAACAGCGCGACAGTGAACAAAACACCCCACGCGCCAAGCCCGGAGATCAGGCCGTAGCCGACGGCCAGCAGCAGTGAGCCGAAATACAGCGGGTTTCGGACATGGGCATACGGCCCGCCGGTCGCAATCTCGGCGTCTTTTGCGATGTAGCCCGCCGACCAGAACCGGACGATTTCGCCCAGCACGACTAAAGCGATGCCCGAGACATACGCCGCCCAGCCGCCGTAGCTTTTGTGGAACGTCAGCGACAGCGCCAGCAGCAGCAGCGGGATGAGCCAGGTAAACACCGTGCGCCGCCGCACCAGGAACGGCGGCTTGCCGACCGGCGACGAACCTTCCAGCGGTGCATTGTTTTCAGAATAGATCATAAGTTAATTGTCAGCAAAAACACTTGTCAGCAAAAAATGCACGGATTGCCGTGCAGAACCCGCCGTGAACGGCAGGTCTGGCGGCGCAGACGCCAATCGGTCTGCGACCGAGTGATTAAAATGCTGGCCCGTTTGTATTTCGCCCGCAGGGCGGTTGGCGCTTCGCCTTCAGACCTGCCGTTCACAGCGGGACTTTCTCGCTCCGCGCTTGCCGCGTTTCAATCAAGTCCAGCAGCAGGGCGGCGGCGCGGGACACGCCGCCCGGCTCGCCGAGGCTTTTGGTGACCAAGTCGTTCAAGCGCTCTTTCAGGGCCAGAATGCGGGCCGGGTCCATCAGCAAATCCACGGCAAGGTCGGCAATCGCTTCCGGGCTGGCCTGATCGCCGATCAGCTCCGCGAAAATGCGCTCATCGGCCAGAATGTTCGGCATCCCGATATGCGAGATGTTCAGGCTGCGCTTCCGCAGGAACCACTCCACAGCCATTGTCTTGGGGCCGTTGTAGACAATCACCATCGGCTTCTTCAAAATCATCGCTTCTAAAGTCGCCGTGCCGGCTTTGGTCAGCACCAGATCGGAGCGCGAGAGCGTGTCCCAGGTCAGCCCCTCGCAGATGACCAGCGGCGCAAGCGCGGCAGGCTTGCCGGCGGCCTTCGCAGGCGCGGCTTCCGGCGCGGAAACAACAAAGCCTTCGCTGGTGACAAGCTGCGGCACCGCCGGATGAGCAATCTGAGCCAGCTTGTCTCCCGCCTGCGCCATCAGCAGATGCAGGCGGTTTGCGCGGCCGCCCGCTTTTTGCTCCTGACGAATCAGCGCTTCGGCCTGCGCCCGCGCTTCCGGCGATGCCAGCGCGACGACGAACTGAGCGCCGGGAATGCGGTGCGAAATCTCGCCCGCCGCGCCGACCAAAAGCGGCAGAATGTAGCGGATCTCGCCCCGGCGGCTTCCCGGCAGCAGCGCGACAATCGGGCGGTGCGGGTCTAAACCAAACCGCCCATAGAACTCGGCGTCGGAAAGCGACGGCTTGACCAAATCCAGCAGCGGATGGCCCGCAAAATGCGCGTCCATGCCGCGCTCTTTCAGCGAAGTCTCCGACCAGGGAAACGGCGTCACCACCCGGTCCGCCCAGTCTGTGAGCCGCTTCTGCTTTCTCAGGTCCGCTCCGGCAGGCACAGGCTTCAGGGAGGCCCGACGACGCCACGATCCCGGCGGAAAGTAGTAAAAGACCGGGCAAGCGCCGCTTTCCTTTGCGGCTCGGCCAATCGCGGCGTTGAACGCGCCGGCGTCAATCAGCACCAGCGCATCCGGCGGGTCCGACTTGACCAAGCGCTTCATGTCCGCCTGCACCTGCAAAAGACGCGGGATGTTCAGCAGCGTCTGGGCAATCCCGATGCTCGCCCACGGTTCGCTGTTGTGCAGCAGCCGGACACCCATGTCCGCCATAAACTGCCCGCCGATGCCGAAAGCTTCCACCGAACGCGGCGCGGCGAGGCCGCGCAGCGCGGTCAGCAGCGCCGCCCCCTGCCGGTCTCCCGAAGGCTCCCCGGCCAGCATCATAATCCGCAGCGGCTTTTGGTTCATAAGAACTACTCTGCCTTAGAGGGCAGGCACGGCGACCTGCCCCTACGTTCTTTCGGAGCAGCCTCGTAGGGGCAGACCCCCGTGTCTGCCCTTTTTATCTTCTGATTTTATCCTCTGATTTTATCCTCTGATTGCCCTGCATCTGGCTAGTTCCGGGAACCGTCAATGCCCCGGCCAAACGAGCCGAACCGGATGGAGCGGATGAAATCCAGCAGGTAGTCGCGCTCAGGACTTGCTTCCACTTCGTTTTCAATCGCTTCGACTGCCTGCGACATGTTCATTTGCGACCGGTACAGCAGCTTGTACGCTTGCTTCAAGTCGGCCCGGACCGGCGAAGAGACGCCGGAGCGGCGCAGGCCGATGATGTTCAAGTCAATCACTTTGCACGGGCGGCCGTCGCCCATCATAAACGGCGGGATGTCCTGGACGACTTTGGAATAGCCGCCGATCATCGCGAGGCGTCCGATCCGCACGAACTGATGGACACCGACAAAGCCACCGAAGTTTACCCGGTCTTCGACCAAGCAGTGCCCGGAGATGCCGGTGCTGTTCGCCATTGTGATGCCGCTGCCGATTTGACAGTTGTGCCCGATATGGCAGTAGGCCATGAGGAGATTGTTGTCGCCGATGCGCGTCTCGTTGCCTCCCCCCGCCGCCCGGTGAATAGTGACATGCTCCCGGATGATATTGTTGTCGCCAATCACAAGAACGCTTTTCTCGCCCTTGAACTTGCGGTCCTGCGGGATGCCGCCAAGAACCGCGCCGGAAAATACATCGCAGCCGGAGCCGAGTGTGACGTATGGCTCGATCACGGCATGGGGACGCAGGCGCGTACCGTCGCCGATGACGGCATCTTCGCCGATTACGACATACGGCCCAATCTCGACATCGGTGCCGAGGGTCGCGCTGGGGTCAATGGAGGCTGTGGGATGGATCTTCATACAGAGAGGGTGTCTTTTCCGCGTGTGAAAGCCAAAACAAAAGAGTCAGAGTCAAGGAGCGGCGCTTGAGCTAAAGAGCGGCCGTCAAATCAACCGGAGGCATGGGCAGAACCAGAGCAAACATGATCTCCGCTTCGGCGGCTTCCTCACCGCCGACCCGCGCGACGCATTTGACTTTGCCTGCATTGCCGCGCAGGCGCAGCAGCTCCACTTCCACTTCCAGCGTGTCGCCTGGAACGACCGGGCGGCGGAACTTGGCATTGTCTACCGTGCCGATGTAGGCCAGCTTGCCTTGATGCTCTTCCACCGACAGAATCATCACGCCGCCAACCTGCGCCATAATCTCGATAATCAGCACACCGGGCATGATGGAACGCTGCGGGAAATGCCCCTGGAAGAACGGCTCGTTGACCGTGATGTTTTTGAGGCCGACGGCCCGCTTGCCCGGCTCCAGCGCTAAGATACGGTCTACCAGCAAAAACGGGTAACGGTGCGGCAGGATTTGTTTGATGGCTTCAATATCCAGTTCAGGCAAAATGATCTCCTAAAAACACAGTCCTAACATACACAGTCCTAACGTACACTGTCTTTGGTCACTCGTCGTGGCTGCCGGAAAGCATCTTCGCCAGGCGCACATTCAGAGTGTGGCCGGGCTTGACGGCGAGAATCTCCGCGCAAACCGGGCGACCTGTCAGCGCCAAGTCCCCGACTAAATCCAGCAGCTTGTGCCGGGCCAGCTCGTTGGCAAAACGCAGCGGCGTTTCGTACTGCGTTTCGCCCAGCACGACGGCGTTATCCACTGACGCCCCTAGCCCGAGACCGGCAGCCCGCAGGGCTTCAATTTCCGACAAAAAGCCGAACGTTCTAGCCGGAGCAATCTGCCTGGCATAGTCGCCGGAAGCCGCGTCAAAGACTGCCGCTTGTGTTCCCAGATATGAATGCTTCGGGTAATCCAGCACGACCGATGCCGAGAAATGATCCGACGGCAGCGCGGCCAGAGTGCAGCCCTTGTCGCAAATAAACACCGGCTGAGTTAGACGCAGCGGCTGCACCTGCGTAGGCTGCGCGTACAGGCCCGCCGCTAAGAGAAGTTCCAGGAACGGCGCGGCGCTGCCGTCCGCCGCCGGGACTTCCGGCCCTTCGATCTCGATCACGGCGTCATCAACGCCCAGACCCGCAAGCGCAGACAGCACATGCTCAACTGTCTGAACCTCAAACTCGCCCAGCTTAAGGCGCGTACAGCGGGATGTCTCGGAAACATTCGACGCCAGAGCCGGGATTTCCTGCCCCTCGGGATGTCGGAAGACCAGCCCGGTTCCCACTCGTGCAGGCAGCAGACGAACAGAAGCGCCGGCCCCTGAGTGCAGGCCGACGCCGGAAAAAACCGCGCTCGGAGCGGCAAGGGTCATTCGCGCCCGCTCGGTCACTCCGTCCCCGCGTCTGTTCCAGACTTTTGAATTTCCAACGCCGCCAGGCGCTCTTCCAAATCTTTGATCTGCTTGTGCATTTCCGGCAGCTTGCCGTACAGCACTTGCGCCCGCATCTCGTTGCCGTGCGGGCGGCCGTACATGCCTGACACAAACGAATGCGGGTCTAGGTCCCCGATGACCGCCGATTTCGCCGCGACAATGGAGCCGTCGCCGATAGTCACATGGTCTTTAACACCGACTTGTCCGGCCAAAATGACGCCGTTGCCGATGTCCACGCTGCCCGAAACGCCGACTTGGGCGACAATAACGCAGTTCTTGCCGACCGTGACATTGTGGCCGATATGCACCAAGTTGTCTATTTTTGTCCCGGCTCCAATGCGCGTTGAGCCGGTCCGCGCCCGGTCAATCGTAACATTCGCGCCGATCTCGACATCGTCTTCAACAATCACCCGGCCAATCTGCGGGATTTTGTAATGCTTGTTCTCGATAAACATATAACCGAAGCCATCGGTGCCAAGCACACTGCCGCTGTGAATCACGACGGCATTGCCGATTTCCGTGTTGTCATGCAGGACCGCGTGCGGGTACACCACACAGTTGTCGCCGACAGAAACATTGTCGCCCAGATACACAAACGGGTAGATCACGCAGTTTTGACCGAGACGCACGTTGTCGCCAATCACGGCAAGTGCATGAACGGAAGCATTTTGACCAAACGAAGCATTCTCGCCGATGACCGCCGTCGGATGAATGCCTTGATAGACTTTCGGCTCGGGCGCAAAGATGCGAAGCGCCTGTGCAAACGCAAAACGCGGGTTCTTGACACGGATCAGCGGCTTGTTGGCAAGAGCGCCTTCCAGCTTCGGGCTGTTCGCCGGGGCGATCACTGCCGACGCGCGGGAGCGCCCGGCGCTCGACAGCAGCTTGTCGGTTTCCGCAAACGTAATGTCCCCATCCTGCGCGTCTTCGATGCTGGAAATGCCGCGAATGGCAATGGTGCCATCCCCGTCCACAGAGCCTTCAATCAGCGCGGCCAGTTGTCCCACAGTTGTTTGCATGGTGTTTCCTTCAGCCTAAGTACCCGTTTTCGCCCCTATTCGCTTTTCGCTAGTACCCGCTCTAAATCTGCCGTCATATCTCGGTCACCCCGGCGCGGCGGGCCGAACGTGATGTTCCAGTGCTGGTGCGCGGCGGCGTCCAGCGCCGCCGCCCGCGTATCATCGTAGAGATACTGAACCCAGCGTCCCCGCTGCGCCAGCAGCTTGGCCCGCGCCGCCTCAAGGCTCGCGGCCGCGAGTGACGCCCGCGCCGCGCCCGGCCCGCGCGGCAGGACAAGCGCCCCGGCATCGCCCGCCGCCGGAACCGAAACCGGCTCAGGCTGGGCCAGCGCTTCTAAAAGAGCCAAGCGCTGCTCCGACAGCCGCCGCTGCTGGCTGCCCAGCACCTGCGCGTCTTCGGTCTCCAGATGCGCGGCCAGCGCGTCACCCTGAGCCTGCACATAGTCGAGACGCGCCGTCCGCTGGCTCTGGATCGCGGCAAGACGCGCCACCCGCGCCGTTTCCCGCGCCTGAATGCGGGATGCAACTAAAGTCTTTAACCGCTCCCGGTCGGCCTCGACTTTCAGCTTCAGCCGGACCAGCCTCGGCGCGGGCGGCTTAGAGGTGTCCCAATGATCCAGCGTCTGCGTCAGGGCCGCGACATTTGCCTGCAAAAGCTGAAGTGTCAGATCCGACGAGATTTCGGCGGTCCGCGTCGGGATCGGAAACAGCGTCCGGGCATTGCGCTTCCACAAATCCTGCTGCCGGCTGATCTGGTCATTCCGCGCCATTGTCCGGCGCTCGTTCAGATCACTGAGCAGCCCGGCCTGCACGAAAGCGAGGTGCCGACTGATTGCGCCGACATCCTTGCCCGCCGGTGCGTCATTTTCTCCGGCTGCCGGCGGCAGCGGCGGCAGGATCGCCATCTTCGGGTCGGCCTGTCCCGCCGGAGGAAGCTTGGCCGCCACGCTCAGCCGGGCCAGCGCAGCGTCATACCGTGCGAGGCCGGCCCATCCGGGCTGATACCGCACCAGGGCCGGCAGGTTCACATACCCATAGACCGTGCGCGGCACGGCAGCCTGGTGATGCGCCGCGCAGCCCGCGCCGCAGAAGATGAGAACCGCCGCCGCAAGCCTATTTGTTGATGCGCTTGACAACGTCTTCCGTAATGTCATTGGTCGTGTAGACCGCGACGTCCGAAGTGAACACCATTGTTAGGCCACGCTCCTTTGCGGCAGCCGCGATGGCTTCTTTGACAACCTGAGTGAATGCGGCGTTGTCATCGTCACTGACTTTTTTGAGCTGGGCCTGGTAGCCTGCGCCAATGTCCTGAACGGTCTTCTGGCCGCTGGTCGCCAGATCGGTCAGCACTCCAAGCTGAGCGGTATCGGCAGGTGTCGGGTCTTTCTTCTGCTGCAGATCGGTGAGCTGCTGGGCGTTTGCGGCGGCTTTAGTTTGCAGCGCCGTCACCTGCGCCCGCTGGGCGTCCGTCGGGCGCGGCGTGTTCAGCAGGGTTCCCAGCTCGTTCTGGTCGGCCGGCGACAGCATCATGCTCTGGGCCTGCAGCTTAAAGGTCGCATCCAGGCGATCGGCCAGCGCCCGCAGATCCGTATCGTACTTGGCCTTGCGGGAAGAGTCCTGCTGAAGCTTGTTGATGTCCACGCTGCCGAAAACCTGCTGGCCGGGCGCGGCGGGCGCAGCGGCGGCGGGGCGAACCATTGAGAAAGAAAAGAAAGCGAGCGCGGCGGCCCCAAAGGCCGCCCCTTTGATTTTGTGCTTATTTATCCGAGTGAGTGTCATAGATGCCTTCTGTGATAGTTGTGATTTGTTCAATGTCATATGTTCAGCAAGTGATGCATTTAACGTGCATTCAACTTGCATTCAACAAGTAGTTGAAAACTACTCGCTGGGAGAAGCACTCTTCGAGTGTAAAGAGCTTTTTATCGTCCGCAGGACGCTTAACCTAGCAGATACGCAGTAATGCCGTAGGCATAGTAGTCTCCAACTACTTGTACTCCTGCCCGCACTCCATAAGTTCAGATTAGAACGACTGGCCGATGCTGAACTGGGTCCGCCCGCTGCCGCCGCCGTTTGGAATAGCGTAATCCAAACGAATGGGACCGATCGGGGTCACCAATCGAATGCCGACGCCGTAGTCGTACCGGAACTTGAATGCCGTGTCCTGGGTCAGGCCCTGCACCTGGTAAATCGAGTTCCACGCATCGCCGCCGTCAAACAGCAGCACGCCCTGGAAGTTGTTGTCCTTGCCGACAGGAACGCGCACCTCCGCCTGAGCCAGCGCTAGGTTGCTGCCCCAGAAGCGGTCCTGGTCAAAGCCACGCAGCGAGTCCGCGCCGCCTAAGAAGTACTGCTCAAAAAACGGCACATCTTTTGCCGTCGCTCCAATCAAGAGGCGCGTTGCCAGCACCCGCTTCGGCTGATTAAAGTTGCCGGGCTTACGCGGCCCCTGCAGGCTGTTATAGCGGCGGATGTCCAGCCCAAGCTTGGTGAAGTATTCCCGGCCCGGCGCAAGCGGGCTGACCGCAAGGCTGTCCGCCGGCTCGGTGCTGGCGCCGACAAGCTCATACGACACCGAAGTCAGCCCGCCGGCCGCCGGTGCGAACTCGTTGTCCCGGTTGGACTGGACGCCGCGCAGGCCGAGGCCGGTAACATTGCCTTTTTGGCGGATATACTGATCGGTGGTGGAGGCATCAAAGTTGTCGGTGGTGACTGTCTCAGTGCGGCCCGTGAGGCCGACCGTCAGCGCGTCATTCACCGGTCGGTTGATCCCAACAGTGATGCCTCGGTGCCGCTCGACATAGGTGTTCGTATCCCCGGTGTTGGTATCGGTGGTCCCGGTGTTGCCGGTGATCCCGGTCAGTCCGCTGGAATTAAATCGGTAAATTGCTTTGTCGTACAAGTCCAAGTCAAGCGATGTGTGCTTCTTGTCCAGATACGGCTCGAAAAACCCGAACTCCAAGCTGCTTTGGCTGTCCACGCCGCCGACCTGCCATTGCAGGCTGACACGCTCGCCGAGGCCCCGGAAGTTGTTCTGCGCCAGCTCCGCTTGTCCAACCAGCTTCTGCGTGGAAGAATACCCGACGCCGACGGAAACCTGCCCGCTGCGCTTTTCGGTAATCGGGATCGTAATATCCACTTTGCCGACATCGGTGGAAGAAGGATCAAACGGTCCGACCTCGTCAAAAAGCTGCAAGTTGTAAACACGGGTCAGGTCTTTTTGCAGCTTTTTCTCATCCAGCACATCACCGACCTGGGAGTGAAGCTCGCGCGTCACCACAACCGGTTTCGTTGATTTCAGCCCCGTGATCTTGATGGAATTGATATGCGCTTCCACTAGCGGGACCGTGAGAACGCCGGTCAGGGGATCAATATTGATGTCCGAGCTGACATCAAATATAAAGCCCTGCTGGTACACATAGCTTGTCGTGTGGTTGAACAGATTGTCAAGGTCACGCACCAGAACATTGGTGTTCAGGACCTGGCCTTCTTTGGTCGTCATCAGCGACTTCAGCTTGGAGGATGGGATTGTCGGCTCGCCGTTCGGCGTGTTGGCGGTAAACTTGATTGTCTTGATCACGGGGTTTTCTTTCACCGTGAAAGTGATGTCCACGCCGCCTGCGGGGTCCTCTGCACCCGACAGCCCGACATCCCCATTAAAATAACCCATGCCTTTGACGGCGTCACGCGCGGCGGCGGCAGTGTCTGTCGTGTAGGGAGCGCCGAGCTTCAGCCCCGCGCTGGTAATGACGCCGCGAATCGCGGCATCGTTGATGTTCTGGTTGCCGACAATCAAAATGCGCGAGATACGCCCGGTAAGCTGCGGCGCATCCGGGGCCGTATCACCGCCGGTGCTGTCCGTCGGCGAGGTCAAGGTCGGCGGCAGCGTGAATGGAGCCGCTTTAGTTGGATTTGGGTTCGGGGCCGGCAGCGGCAGCGTAGGTCCGGCCGGATTGCCCGGCTGGTTTGGGGTTGCGTTTTCCGGGGCGGGGTTCGCGGAAGGCGGCGCGGCGGGGGAAGCCGGAGTGACCGGACTGACCGGAGCCGTTCCGGGTGTCGGCCCGCCCCCCTGCGCCCGTGCCGGCAGAAGCGGCGCCAGCCCCAGGGCGGCGGACGCAGCAAAGGCGCAAGTTCGTTTTACCTGCGCCCGATTTTTATTCCAAATAGTCAAACAAAAACTCCCAAAATCAAATCTTCTCGAATCAAATCTTTTCGAATCAAATCTTCAAATACGGCTCAACTTTTTGCCGGACCATCGCCCGCGCTCGGTTCAGGCGGGTCTTCACGGCTTCCAGTGTCAGCCCAGTCACTTCGGCGATCTCGTTGTACGCCAGGCCGTCCACTTCGCGCAGGACCAGCACGACACGGTACTCCGGGGCGAGGCTGTTGACGGCGCGGTTGATCTGCGCCTGCAGTTCTTTCTGCTCCAAGAGGCGCGTCGGCGACTGGCTCCAGTCCGCGATCTCGCGGGTCACGGCGGCTTCGTCAAAATCTGTGCCGTCGCCGGACATCCCGGCGTCCAAAGACGGCCCTTCCATCTCGCGCTGACGCCCGCGCTGCTTGAACCGGTTCTTGCAGTGGTTGTGCGCGATCCGGTACAGCCAGGTATAGACTTTGGAGTCGCCCCGGAACTGATCCCGCGCTTTATGGGCCGAAAGAAACGTTTCCTGGGTCAGATCGGCGGCTTCTTCGTAATCGCCGATCCACTGGTAGATCGTGTTAAAAATCTGCTTGCCGTAGCGGG
The DNA here is from genome assembly GCA_964241935.1 of uncultured Armatimonadales bacterium. Classification (GTDB taxonomy): domain Bacteria; phylum Armatimonadota; class Armatimonadia; order Armatimonadales; family Capsulimonadaceae; genus JANXMY01. Next base: position 27,343 of record CAXSZN010000024.1, on the reverse strand, counting down.
CGTACAGCGCATCAAAGTCCCGCACCAGGGCCAGGTCTTCGCGCTGCGCCGTCCCCGCCCGGTCTGACGACGCCGACGGAGCCGGCAAAAGCCGTTCCCGAGGCATCAGTGCCAGCGCGGCACTGGGTGTGCTACTCCGTTGGACAAAACTAAAAGTGAAATGTTTCACAATTTTTTCGGCGTGGTATGTAAAATACCGGCAAGAAAACGAGTAAGGAGACGATTGACTGAAGTCACTCGCTGGAAGGGCTTTGCCCACCTGTCCAGGGGACAGAAGAGGCAGTCAATAAGAGAGTCACGAGAGGGTTCAGGTTTGTGACAGTTGCGTCTGCTCTTACTCCTCTGTCTCCTGGACAGGTGGGCGAAGCCCTTCCAGCGAGTGACTTCAGTCAATCGTACCCTCTGTAGAACTCGTACCCTCTGTAAAACATCTGTCAGTCATCTGAGTTTTGCTCCCAGTCCGGCCAGACGCTGTCATCCGCGTGATGCTGCTTTTGACACAGAACATATTCCCTGACGTGCTCAGTGTCAGAGCGGCTGACACTGAGCGCACAGTAGCCTTCCTGCCATTGGAGAAACGCCGTCAGCGGCAGCTCGCCGTTCGCAAAACGCGCCGAAACGCCTTTAACCTGCTGCATCAGCTTGGACGCGGAGATATGGCCGGGAGTAACAGCCAGGAGATGCACATGATCTTCCAAGCCGCCCAAAGCCAGAACCGTACAACCTAATCGCTGGCACTCGCCCCGAATGCACCTGCAAACCATTGGCTCCCATTGCGCGGTCAAAACAGGCTCGCGCTTCTTGGTCGCCCAAACAAAATGCAAATTAATTTCTGTCAAGCTCCGTGACATACAATTATCCTCCGTGTCGTGTTTTTCTTGAACTTTCCTCAACTTCTTGCTGTCCCCTGGACAGGTGGTAATTCTGATTACCTTCCAGCGAGGGAATTCACTCCCTCGTTTCTTTTCCTTACCACCCATTAAAATTGCAGCACCGACTCCAAAGTCACCGTCTTGTTGTTTTGGTCATCCGTAGAAATCCCCAGCCGCAGGCGGCGGGTCAGGTCATACCCAAGCTGCACCGTGTACTGCGGCGGCTGCAAAGACGTTTCCGTCGTGCCGCGTGCGCCGAACGACCGCGAGTAAGTCACAGTCAAGCGCGGGCCGAGATCAACCGTTCCAGCCACAAACAGCGGCTGGTTTGGATCATACGCGACATTGAGGTCCGACAGCCCAAGCGCATCCCCAATCGTTGAAGTCAGCGGAGACAGCGCGGCAGAGTAAAGCGCCTGCTTGAACCCCGACTCTAAATCACCGCCGCCGCTTGCCAGCAGCGCACTTGCCGGAACCAGCGCCACCAGCATCTGCTGGCGCGTCAGGCCGCCGGGCGAGGAAGTCAAATCCAGGGCAAGCTGGTCCGGCGAATTCAAAACCCCGTGAATGTGCGCCGTGATTGTGTAGCGCTGCCGCGTCCCGCCAAACGGCGTCGCGCTGGACAAATCCGAGACCGCCGGTGCGGCTTCGCCGATGCTGTCGCCTGCCACTGACCGGTACTGGGCAAGCGATGACTGTGATGGCGTTACAGTCGCCTGGGCATATAAGTCAACGCGGGTTCGCAGCGCCGGCAGGCCATCCGGCCCCGTATAAGGGTAGGTGGCGCTGACGGTGTTTGCATCTCCCGTGACAGGCTTGACGATCTTCAGCACCGTGGACGGCGGCAGTGTGAACTGGCCTTTCGCGACGGTCAAGTTTGCGCGGATTTGCGGATCGGACAGTGTGCCGCCAATCTGAACTAAACCGCCGGCGTCCGCTTTCAGAAGCGCGTTGCTGACCATCACCGTGCCGGTGCGCCCGCCGCCAAGCTGGATCGCCAGCGCGAGCGACGGGTTAAAGGCCGACGGCGCTGCCGCTGCCGCCGGCGCATTCGACGCCGACGGCAAGGTGCCGGACGCATCGCTGATGACGATAGGCGACTCCGGCGGCGTCGCGATGCGCGGGGTCAAAAACGGTCCGACTGCCGTGATCGTGCCGTTGATTGTGGCCTTCGCGCCGGAACTGAACTTCTGATACAAAAAGTTCTGCTTGCTGACTTCATCCAAAGTCAGGTCTTTTGCCGCCAGCTTCAGGTTCATCGCCGGAGCGCCGGAAAGTGCTGCGCCGCCGGAAAGCGCAAACGTTCCGCCTTTGCTGGACTGGCCGGTAAACGACTGAATGGCAGCTTTGTTATCTGCCAGAACAACAATTCCGTTGATTTTGTTCGCGTAAGTATCAAAGCTGGACAGCCCGACCGAAGCATCCTGAAGCGTCACCAAGCCGGAAAGCCGCCCGCCGCCGAAGTTCGCGGTCGCTGTGAGCTGTCCGCCGGTCTTGTTCGGGTTCAGCAGGCCGGGGGAGAAGCCCGCCAGAGCGGACAAGTCCGCGACATGGAGCTGGGCGTGCAGATCGTCTTGATCCGGCACATCAGATATAACGGCATCCGGTTTGAGCAGGCCGCCGAGCGGAAACGGCAGCGTGCCCGACAGCGTCGCAATCAAACGCCCGTTCTTGAACGCGGACAGCGAGCTGACGGTCAGCACTTTCGGCCCATTCGGCGTGGCAGACGCCAGCGTGATCGTGCCGCTGCGGATCCGGTCCAAAGCGAGTGCCGGGGCGGCGGCGCTGCCCGGCGACTCGCTGTCCGGGTTGGACAAGCTGATGGAGCCGATATAATTGGGAGAGCGTGTCGGCCCATTGGCATTGACCGACAGCGTGCTGATCTCGCGCGGCAGCAGATTAAGATACGATGCGGCGCTTGGAACCGCCGTGCGGAGCAGCGCCAGTGGAATATTGGACGCATCCACGCTTGCCGCAATGTCGCCGTCTAAATTGGCCGTTCCCGACGCGCTCACAAAGGCCCGCTGATTGGTGGCATGGAGCGAGTTCAGCGTCACAATCCGGTTCCTGTAAACGGCATCCAGCGATGCCGCCCCAATTGGGACACCTCCGGCAAGCAGGTCATGGGCGGAGGCGCTCACCTGACCGGAGGGGCTTGGTCCGCCTTTGTAGTCTGCACGGGCCGAAAGACCGGCGACTTTGGTTTCCCCAGCCAGCAGGTCCGACGCGCTGAGGTCTGCCGACACCGTGAGCGCATTGATTGGGCCGGACACGCGGACGCTCGGCAGGGCGAATGTCCCGGAAAGCGGCTGCGGCAGGGCGAGGAGCCGGGCCAGAAAGTTTTTGCCGGCGTCCGTCTGCGCCCACCGGGTCTGGCGAATGGTGCGGAACACATGCGACAGCCGCTCCGGCGCGGATGCAGGGATCGCTGCGGCCAGTGTCAGCGCCGCCGGGCGCTTGCGGTGCGCGGGGGACGGCAGGGTCAGCGTCAAGCGGCTGACATCGTACTCCACCTGCCCGCCCGGCTCGGCGGCGTAGTCCGGCGGCACGCTGACGACGAACTGCCAGGGTTTACCAATTTGCGTGAAAACGCCGTCATCATAGCGCCCGGCCAGTGACAGCGGCGCGAACTTCTGAGTGTTCACTACAAGGTCCGGCACCGTCAAAGAGCGCACGCTCAGATGCGGCGCGGCGGGCGTCCCCGAAAAGCTGCCGGACAGCGCCACCGTGCCTTCGATCTCCGCCAGCGGGTCAAGCACCTGATGGAACCGGGTCAAGTCCACCCCCGATGCCGCGAAAGCCACTTGGAACACGCCGGACGCCGAGCGGGAGCCGTGGGCCGTCAATGCCGCTGCGCCGGACTGCACCCGCCCGTTTTCAATCGTCAGTACGCCGTTTACATAGCGCAGGTCAGCCGCGACTTGATCTAATCGGTAGGAAGCCACGGTCGCGTCCGAGACCAGCGCATGGCCGTAGGCGCTCGGCGACTTGACGCTGCCGCCGAGAAAGAACGACCCCTGCGCCGTTCCCGTCAGGTTCGGCAGGCTGGCCTTGAGCGCCAATGCGGTCTTCACCGACGGCGCGGACGCCTGCTCGGCTAAATTGAGGAAATCGCTGACATCGCCTTCAGACAGCCGGATATTCAGCGCCAGCTTCGGGTTCCCGGACGAGAGTGCCGTAACGCTGCCGTCCAGGCTCGCCAGGGTCGGGAACCGACGCACGGTTACGTTCTGAAAATGCAGCCCGTTTGAGTTCGCCGTGATATTCCCGCTGACCAAATCCGCCGAGAACCGGCCATCATGCGGCTCGATCAATCTTGCCGCGCCCACTGCCGACGGAGCGGAAAGCGGCCCGATGATCCTGCCGTCAAACGCCGCCTGCCCACTGATCGCAGACGCCGTGTAAGCCCGCAGCAGCGGCGACAATTCCAAGCCTGCCGTCCGCACCCGCAGGTTCCACTGGCCGTTCTTGACGCCCACCGGGATGGTCCCGCTTGCCGCCGCCCGGCCCGAACCCCTGGCAAGCGCCGCGCGAACCAGAGTGACCGGCCTTCCCAGCGTCCACAGCACGCGCCCGGAAAGTGAATCCAGAGTCGTTCTTTGAAGCTTCGGGTGAGCCACCTGCACATCGGCGGCGACAGAAAAAGGCCGGTTCAGGTTGTCTGCGATAAACTGTGCATTCGCTTGTCCCCCCAGCGACAGCTTCTTGGAGTTGGCCGACGGCGGCAGATGCACACCCGCTAAGTTGATGCCCGAAAGGTTCCCGGCCAGCAGAAAGACCGGCTTGGCCGCCCGCGTGTCTACGGTTGCGCGCACCGCGCCGCTGCCGCTGCCGTTGACCCGAAACGTCGCCAGCGGCACCGTCAAAACTTTGCCCGCGTAAGTCGCCGACGCCACGAAATCCGTTGCTGTGTTATTTTGGTAATGGACCACAGGCAGCGACGCATTGACCGTGATTGTCGGGTTTGCGACGGTTCCCGTAAAGCTTGCCGAAACCGGCCCCGGCGCGGCTTGGAGACCGGCAGGCAAAGTCAGCGCCGGCACGGCGCGGGCCAGTCGAACGGGGTCAAGCGCCCTGGACTGCACTGTCAGCGCGACCTGCGGATGGGTGAAATCAAAGACCGTTCCCGATGCCGCCAGCTTCTGTCCGCCTAAGAACACGGACGCATCCAGTGAGACGCCCGCGCCGGTAAAGCCTGCCGTGCCGTTCAGGTTCTCAAGGGGCACCCGAAGCAGCTTTTTGTCTGCGGCGAGAATCGTCGTCCGGCGCAGCGTGATTCGCCCGGATAAATCCAGCGGCAGCCCCGGCGCAGGCTTCGCGGCAAGCTTTGCAAGAGAAACATCGGCGTCGGCACGCCCTGCGATAATCCGTGCCTGCGGGAACGCTTTAAAGTAGTCGGTCCAGTACGCCGCATCGGCATTGACCGCGACAACGTGGCCGTGGTAGCGGCCTGAAACCGTGCGCGAAACATCTCCGTTGACGAGCAGGCTATCAAAGCGGTTCTGCGTTCCCAGCCCGCGCACGTCAAAGTAGACATTGCGCTCAGAGTGCAGGTCTACTGTGGCTTCCACGCCGTTCAGCGTGTTCAGTGCAGGCCGCTTGCCCCGGTCCGGCGCGTCAAAGTCCCGGAAGCGCAGCACACCGTCGTGAACCAGAATGCGTCCGGCAAACGGCTTTGTTTTCTTGGTGCTCGGCTTGATAAAATCGGAGAAGTTATACTGGGACTTCGAGAGACGCTCCACTAAAAGCGTCGGCTGCACCAAAGTTACGTCGCCGATGGCATGGGCGGCATTGCCGCTGTCAAAAAGGAGCGAGTGGAGACTGTACGCGACAGTGATGCGTTTGGCTGTCAGCGACGCTTCCCCGCCGCCCGCCGCGAAGGTCGCTTTGTTGGAAACGGCAAGATTGCCGAGGACCAGCTTGCCGGCGGTAAAGTCTGCACTGCCGATACGGACTTCATGCCCGTACTGCCGGGTCAGCTCGGCTTCGGCAATGGGAATCAGGTGAGCGTGGAGCAGGTGATAGACCGACGCGCAGTAGACGCCGGCGGAAACGGTCAGGCAGAGCAGCGGCAGGGTGGCGAGGCTGCGGGTGACCCACCGCGCACCGGCGGGAAGGCAGGAAGGAGAGTGTCGGGGCTGTCGGCGGCGTCGTTCATTCATGCAAAATAGAAAAAACAAACAGCAGCCGGCACTGGAAGTGCCGGCTCCAGGCTCGTTATCGGCCAGCCTTCTTCGCCAAAAACATATCGCTGAACTCTTTGGCATTGTAAGACGACCGGACAAACGGGCCGGACGCAACAAACAAAAAGCCCATAGCCTCACCGATTTTCTTGTACTCGGCAAACACGTCCGGGTGGACGTACTCCACCACATCTAAATAGTTCTTGCCCGGCTTCAGGTACTGGCCGATAGTGACGGCGTCCACATCATGCGCTTTCAGGTCTTCCAGCAGAGAAACCACTTCGTCTTTTGTCTCGCCCAGCCCGACCATGAACCCACTTTTCGTGTAAATCTCTGGGTCGGACGCTTTGACATACTGCAAAAACTGGAGGGAGCGGGCGTAACGCGCCTGCGGGCGCACCTGGCGGTACAAGCGCGGCACGGTCTCAATGTTGTGATTGAAAATGTGCGGCTTGGCGTCTATGACGGTCTGGATGTTGGCTTTGTTCCCTAAGAAGTCCGGGGTCAGCACTTCAATGATCGTGTCCGGCAGCAGCTCCCGCAGCCAGCCGATGGTCTGGGCGAAATGGCGCGAGCCGCCGTCCGGCAGCTCGTCGCGGTTGACGCTTGTGACGACCGTATGCTTCAGTCCCAGCGCCGCCGCGCTTTCGGCCACTTTGCGCGGCTCGGCGGGGTCAAGCGGGCCGCCTTTGCCGGTCTTGACCGCGCAAAAGCGGCAGGCGCGGGTGCAGGTATCGCCGAGAATCATAAACGTCGCGGTCTTTTTGGACCAGCATTCACCAAGATTGGGGCAGCGGGCTTCCTCGCACACCGTCACCAGCCCGGCTTGACGCATCAGCCCTTCGACTTCTTCAATTCCCTGGCGTTTGGGCAGCTTAATCGTCAGCCATTCAGGAATACGCCGGTTCACGGAGCGCGGCCCGCTGCTTGCCGGCGCAATTGGAAGCGACGGTAGGACTTGGAGTTGGATCAGTTCAGCCATAATGAGGTACTTTCTGCCCTTGATTATAGCCTTTAAGTCTACTCAAAGTCAACGCCGGTACGAGAGGCACCGGCAAGAACTACCAGCACGACAGGCCTTCCAGCACCGGGAGTTCTTGTTGCCTTGTTGATTTGTCTTACCTCTCATCCGTGCATCGGGTACACTTGCTGACATGAACGTGATAGTCATCGGAGCGGGAGTCGGCGGGATGGCGGCGGCAATTGGGCTGGCGGCACGGGGTGCGAGCGTGACGGTGCTGGAAAAGAATGCGACCGTCGGCGGGAAGCTGAATGTATGGGAGCAGGACGGGTTCAAGTTCGACACGGGGCCGCATGTGCTGACCATGCTGTGGGCGCTGGAAGAAGTGTTCGGAAATGCCGGGCGGCGGCTGGAAGACGTGCTGGATTTGGTACGGCTGGACACGGTCTGCCGCTACCATTTTGAGGACGGGCAAACGCTGGACGCGCCCGGAAACCCGGAAGATGCCGCCCGTGCTGTCGCGGAATTCGCTCCTGCCGACGCTGAAGGCTTCCGGCGCTTTTTGGACTATGCGCGGCAGGTGTCCGAAGCCACCACCGAGCCGTTTTTGAAGCAGGACTTCGGCGCGTCCGTGCGCGGCATTCCCAGCCCGCAGCAGTGGGGCCAGCTCACGCAGTTTCTCGCGCTGAAGCCCTGGCGCTCCCTGCGCGATGTCGTGCATGAACACTTTTCCGACCCGCGCCTGCGCCAAGTCTTCGAGCTGTACGCCCTGTACAGCGGCTCGCACCCGGCGCGGGCATCCGGCATCTTTGCGACTGTTGCCGATGTCCAGTGGCGCGAGGGGACTTTCTACGTTCGCGGCGGCTTGTACCAGCTTGCCCAGGCGCTGCGGGGTGCCGCCGAAAGTCTTGGCGTTTCTTTCCAAATGTGTACCGAAGCTGCCGAGATCATCGTCAAGTCGGGCCGGGCACGGGGCGTCCAGACCCGCTGCGGCGACAGGCTGTTTGCTGACACGGTTGTCTGCAATGCCGACTGCCTCACAGCGTTGGCGTCGCTTGTCCCCTATTCCGCCCGGCGTCAATGGAACGCGGCCCGTGTGGAGAAAATTGAACCCAGCACCTCGGCGTTTCTGCTGCTTCTCGGCGTCAAAGGCGAGTATCCCCAATTGGCCCATCACAACTCGTTTCTCGCTGCCGACGGCGAACGGGAATTCGCATCTATCTTTGACGCGCAAAAGCCTGCTGAAGACCCGACTATCGGCGTCGCCTGCCAGTCCGTGTCCGACCCGACGAAAGCTCCGCCCGGTCATTCCAACCTCTTCGTAATGACTAATCCCCCCGCGCTCTCGCCCAATTTTGATTGGAAAATCGAAGCCGCACGCTACCGCGAGATCGTCCTGACCAAATTAGAACGCATGGGCCTAAAAGACCTGCGCCAGCGCATTGTCGTCGAACAAGTCTGGACCCCAGTGGACTTACAAAGCCGCTACCATGCGTACAAAGGCGCGATCTATGGCCTGTCTTCGAACGGCTGGCGTCAAGGCTTTCTGCGCCCCCCGCAAGTCTCCCCCGACGTTGACGGCCTCTACTTTGTCGGCGGCAGCACCCACCCCGGCGGCGGCGTCCCCCTCTGCGCCCTGTCAGGAACTAACGCGGCGAAGCGGATTATGACTACAGGCTGAAAGTGGCGGCTGAAAAGACGGTGCGGGCGTCCCCCAGCCCCCAACAATGGCGCAACTGCACCCGACGGGGGAGTCAGAGTAGGAGCATCCGTTCTTGTTCTATATTCCTTCCCCATTATTGGGGGCTGGGGGGACTCCGACTTATTTGATCTTTTAACCGCCGGAGCGGAAGTAAAGTGCCGCAACCGCATACACGATCACGCCGAGGTTGAGGAGCGCGAAGAAGCCGCCGGCGATGATGCCGACCCAGGCATGGGTGCGCCCGCGCACTTCAGGATGCGCCTTAAACAGCTTCAGCCCGCGCACCCCCAGCACGGCGGCGGCAGTACCCATCGGGATCGCCAGGCAGGGGATAATCGAGAAAACGCCTAAGTAGTAGGCGGTTAGCGCCGAGGGGTTCTTGGTGGGAATGATCGCATCGAGCGCACTGCCCCCTGCCGCCGGAGGTGGGTACGCCTGCGGGGCGTAGCCCCCCGCCGGGGGCGGCCAAGCCGCGAGGAGGCTCTGCCCGCAGTGAGGGCATTGGGCCAGCCCGGCGTCATTGGGCGCTCCGCAGCGGGCGCAGAACGGGGCGGGTGCAGAAGCGTCGGCGGGCGGCGGAAGGCTCATGGAAGTTCCTTTCGGGAGGCGAGGACAATCTGACGCACGAGGGGTTCGGCGGCTTCGGGCAGCGGCACGGCGAAAGTGTCGAGGGTGAGGCCGAGGCGCCTAGCGACCGGGCGGGCGGCGGCAAGTTCGGTGTCTGCCGCGATGCCTTTCAAAGATAGCAGCAGGCCGGTGGGCGCAGCAAACGGGGCGAGCCAGGGCAGCAGCTTATCCAGCGGGGCGACGGCACGGGCGACAACCCAGTCAAAGCGCCCGGCCAGATCGGAGCGCTTGGCGGCGTCTTCGGCGCGGGCGTGAACGATGTCTACGTTCTCTAAGCCTAAGTCGTCGGCGACAGCGCGGCAGAACGTCAGTTTTTTCGCGGTGCCATCCATCAGCGTGACGCGCAGGTCGGGCCGTGCGATTTTGAGGGCCAGTCCCGGCAGGCCCGCGCCGGTGCCGACATCGAGCAGCCGTGCATTCGTCGGCGGCGTCTGGATGGTCAGTAGGGCCAGCGAATCAAGAAAATGCTTGACGGCGATGTCCTGGGGCGAAAGGAGCCGGGTCAGGTTCATCCGGGTCGCGTTCCATTCGACCAGCAGCTCAGCGTAGCGCACGAACTGGCCGATTTGGGCGTCGGTAAGGGCCAGATGCCACGTTTCATTGGCTCCGCGCCGCAAGATTTCAGTGATTTCGTTCACAGAAAACAGTTGGCGTCGGGCAGGAAGTTCTCCTGCCTGAACGACGCTGTGCCGGACACTATTTTCTTCTCAAAGAGCGCCCAAATTAGAAATTCGGGTCTTTAGAAGTGCGATTGTCCACCTGCGTGGACATAAGACTGGTTCTCGTGAGCGCTTCTTATGTCTGCGAAGGCAGACAATCGCTTTCTCGAAGACCTGGATTTCCAATCCGGAGAGGTTCCCAATGCCTGAGCCGCCGGCATGGCCCCCGCCACCCGATTTGCCTGAACCGCTGTCCGAGCACGATGATTTTCTAGCTGCCTGCATCCGCAGCTCGACGCCAAAAGTGCCGCTGTCGCGGCTAAGCCTCGTCAAAAGTTTGCGCGATGAGAATGGGCTAGACTTGCGTACCTGCCTGCTGTCGTCAACAATTTTTGTGATCGTCACGCAATTTTGATGCCTTCAGGTGGCTTACGGAATTGGGCTGGATGTCTGCTGCCATTCGTTACTTTGGCAACACTCGCTGCCATGAACATTACCTGGTTTATCCTGCAGCGGAGGCATGACGCGGCAACCACACACATCGAGAGAGTGATGATCACGACCGAGAGACACAATCTAGATTTTATGTTCATTGGCATCATAGTAGCAGCGACCAGCATCAGCTTGACGCTCACCTTTCGCCGCATCAAACAGACGCGAGTTGATGCCGCAGAAGCTAAAGCGAAGTTTGTATAATGGCGGCGTAAACGCAAAAAAGCCACTTCTGATCAAGAAAGTGGCTTTTTCGGGATGCTTATCAAGTGGAGCTAAGCGGATTCGAACCGCTGACCTGTTCGATGCGAACGAACCGCTCTACCAACTGAGCCATAGCCCCGCAAGCAGATTAATTCTAGCATATGCGCTTTAGCAATGTCAAGAGACTCACAGCGCAATGTCTGTGTTTCTGCCGTGCAGCTCCCGGTAGCGCAAAAGCTCCAGCGAGATAAACAGCGGGTCCAGCGTGACAATGGTGCTGAAACGCTCGATGACTTTCGCCAAAGCGCGTTCCTGCGCGTCGTCACGCGGCGCTCCGGCAGCCGGCATCAGCACGTCCATCGTGTCGGAAATATGCTTCACGGCGGTCAGCACATACTGGGCCTGCCCATGCGGATATTTGATGAACGGCGCAGTCTTGTAGCCCTGGCTTAAGCGCTCGGACAGCTTTTCCCAGGTTTGCGCGGCCTCGCGCTTGGCTTCGGGCGGGGCGGGGCGGCCCGCCGCCGCCTGGTGTGAAGCAGAAAGGTTGTCGGCCGGCAGGTCGTCGTCGAAGCCGCCTCGGAACTCGTCGGGGATCTCGCCGCCCGACTCGTTTGCTTCGGCGGCGGCCTTCTCGGCTTGCCAATCGGCGGCGGACGTGCCGGTAATCAGGCGGAATGCCAGAATGCGGCCTGCCGCTTCCTGCAGCGCGTCTTCGACAGCGGTTGTCGCCTGATTATTTAGCAGATGAACCGCCAGATATTCATCCTGTTTCGACAGTCCGGCGACAAAGAAATTGCCGTCAATCAGCAGAGGCTTTGCGGCACGCATCGCCAGCCAGACCGTTGGGTCCGCGATCTGCTGCCGGACCCGGTTACTCACGTTCGCCCAAATCTCAGAAGGTTCCATTGTTTCCTCGCTTAAAGCCCGGCAGGAGTGCTGCCGCCAGCAGCAGCACGCAAAACCCGATAAACCAGTCACCCCAGCGCACATACGGCGTCCGCGTGGAACGGGACTGCACCGGCGCGGCGACAACGGCAGGCCGGAACAGATCAGCTTCGGCCAGCACCTGCCCGGTCGGCGAGATGACCTGCGAAATTCCGGTCGCCGCACTGCGGACCAAATACCGGTCCGTCTCCGCCGCCCGCACCGCCGCAATCGCCGAGTGCTGACGCGCCGCCGCCGTGCGCCCGAACCAGGCATCATCGGTCGAGATGACCAAGAGGCCCGCGCCCCGCGCGACTTGCTCCCGCAGAAAGCGCGGGTACGACGACTCAAAGCAGATTGTCGCGCCGACCTTGCCAATCACCGGCCCGGCATCGAGCAGCGGCTGGCTGTCCGCGCCGGCCTTCATGTCAAACGTGGTCACATGGAGCGCTTCCAGGAACGGCAGGAAGCGCCGGCCCGGCACGAACTCGCCGAACGGCACGAGCTGCCGCTTCTGGTAGCTGCCGCTGACCACGCCCGTCGGCAGCAGCAGCAGCAGCGCATTGGCGTTCTTGCGCTGCGCCCAGTCGTATTCTACCCCGCCAATCAGCGCCGCTTGGTGGTCCCGCACTGTTTCCGCCGCGACCTGCATGTGCGCGAGATCAGAGTTCTGCAAATAGCCCGGATACGCCGTTTCCGGCCAGACCGTCAGCACCGCGCCTCGCGCCGCCGCTTCCCGGCTCTGGGCATTGAACGTCTGCACGACCCGCGCCGTGTACGCCGGGTTCTGGTCTACGTTCTGGTTGATGTCCCCCTGCAAAGCCGCTGCGACAAACGCCGGCTTGAGCTGCTCCGTGCGGATCGTCACAGTGCCGTAAGTGAGCGCAGCAAGAAGCAGCAGGGCGACGGCAGCGGGGAAGGACCGGAAGGACATGGGGCTGAACCCCCATGCTTTAAAGGGCAAGCCCCCGCCTTCGCGGGCGAAGATTTTCACATCTTCTGCATTTCCTCTGCCCGCGACGGCGGGCAGTTGCTCTTTTAAAGCACGGGGGTTCAGCCCCGTGAACCAAAGCTCCGCCAGCGCCCCGTTGACCAGCACGATCAAAAATGCCAGGCCCCAAATACCCGTCAGCTTCGTTGTCTGCAAAATCAGCAGGGCCGAATGCTGCGTGTAGGCGAGGTCGCCCCACCCCAGCCCGAGCGTTCCCGACTGACGCCACCACTCGACAATGGCCCAGAGCGCCGGGACGCCAAGACGCCTGGCCCAAATCCCGCGCCGCCACAGCCACTGGGTTCCCACCGCCCAGACGCCGATGTAGAACGCCTGGTAGAGTGTTACTAATGCCCAGCCGACAACACTGAGCGCAGGACCGATAATATGTCCTGCGAAGACACCGACCCAGTAGGCCATGACGCCCAGATAGAAGACGCCCAGTACCAGCCCATGCGCGAATGCCGTCCGCGTGTTCTTGAAGGGAAACAGCGTCAGAAACGGCACCAGGCCAACCCAGGCCAGTCCGCCCCAATCCAGATGCGGCAGCGCTCCCGCCAGCAGCAGGCCGGACAGCGCGGTGAAGGCAAGGGAGCGTACAGGGAAGCAAGGCCAAAGAGTGCGAGGGAGTGAACTCCTCTCGCTATAAAGAGCCGTCCTTCGGACGGGAGAGCCGGGTGTGCCCGCGTGTGTTTCGTCCGAAGGACGGCCTTCTTGGAGCGAGAGGAATTCACTCCCTCGCGCCTCTTCCCCTTTTCGCTTCTTCTGCTCCTTAGTTGTCAACGCGCTTCATTCCTGCTATACTATACCTATGCAAGTGTCACTTCTCAAACTTCTCAAGCCGCTGCTTGTGCTGCTTCTTCTCCTGCCGGCAGGGTGCGCCAAGTCCCCAAGCAATGGCAGTACCAGTCCTGTGTCCGGGCCGCAGCTTATTATTACCATGACAGTCGCGGGCACTATCAACCCGAACTACTACTACTATATCCTGTTCAATGTCAATAACACGCCGGGGCCAAGCGGCACCAGTGTCACCGGGCCGGTTCCCGTTGTCGCCACGCCTTACGGCAACGGCTACGCGGCAGGGGCATATACTAATTATGTGGAGTATAATAGCGGCCTGCCCGGCGGCACGAACTTCAACTATTTTGCCCCCATCGCCAATACCAACTTGCTGCAATCAGTGACGCTGGGGCAGTCCTATCTTATTCAGCCGCAGGTTCAAGGGAATACGCTGACGTTCCAGTTGCCGCTGGCGTACCTCACCACTTCCACGGTGACCGCCGACCAGATCAACAGCCTGCAAATCAATTTTATCGCCACCAATATCGTTCCCGTCACCGGGCAGAACATCACGACCGCGAAATACGTTGACGCGCTGTATCCGCCGCAGCAGTACGCCAACGACTATGTCAATTTGATTATCCGAAACGTGGGCGGGACACTGCTGGCGAATACGTTCACAAACATCGGCTCCGGGGTCAACGAAGGGCCAGGAGATGTCGAGCAGTATGTCAGCGGTGCCCCGGTCATTGTGAGCGGCACAACTGCCGACGGCGTGACGACTAACGACTTGGACATTACTAACTGGACTATAACTCTTACCGCAGGATCGTAGACCGCACGAATTATACCCGGCATTTACGGCTAACTTTATGAAACGCTTGGACCGCTATCTGCTGGGAGAGATGGTGCTGCCGTTTGTCGGTGGCATTCTTTTAATTGTCGTCATGCTGGTCGGCAACACGCTGTTTCCACTGATTGAAGACATTGTTAAGAACGGCATCCCGCCGCTGATTGTCGCCCGGCTGATTGTCTTCAACCTGCCTATTCTCATCCCTTTGACACTGCCGCCGGGCGTCGCGCTGGCCTCCGCCTGGGCCATCAACCGGCTGGCGCGAGACTCGGAGATTACAGCGATCCGAATGGCTGGGATTTCTCTGAAGCGGCTGTTCCTGCCAATTATTCTGGTCGGAGTGCTGGCAAGCTTGGCCTCGTTCTTTGTCGGAGACCGGGTCGTTCCTCCGGCATGGCGAGCGTTCCAGAAGACGCAGGGACAGTTGTTCGCGTATGCCCTGCAGGCATCGCCGACGGTAGCCGAAAACAAAGTTTTTACGTTCCAGGACTATGCGTTCCACATTCGGGAGATTCGAAAAGACCCGAGCGGTCGGGCCGACAAGCTGCAATTGTTCGGGCTGGTCATCTTCCAGAACCCCATCGGCTCGGACGGGCTGGCGACCCTGATTACAGCGCAAAGCGCAGACTACGACCACGATGTCTGGACCCTGCACGGGGCGCATGTGGTGACATTTGGAAAAGACGGGTTTGTCGCAATTGAAGCGGTCTCGCCGACGTTCAAGCTGAACTTGCAGGTGCCGATGGAGAGCCTGGCGGGAACGGCGGCGGACACCGCCGACGATCTTTCGATGGCCGAGCTGGGGAACGAGATGGCCGCGCTGGAGCGCACCGGGCAGGACACGACGGTTGTGGCGTTCAACTACTATTCCAAGCTGGGTCTGCCGTTTTTGTGCCTGGGCTTTGCCCTGTGCGCCCCGCCGCTTGCCCTGCGGTTCGCCCGCGCGGGCGCGTACATGGGCATCTTTTTGTCCATTATCATGGTCTGGGTGGCGTGGAACACGCTGCTGCTGACCAAGATTTTGGGGGTGGCGGGCCGGATGCCGCCCGCGCTTGCCGCGTGGTCCCCCGCCCTGCTGTTTATCTGCCTCGGCGTGTATCTTCTGTGGCAGATGGAGTAGGAGGCCCCCCAGCCCCCAATAATGGGGGAGCAATATAGATTAGGAAACGGTTGTCTTCTCTGGCTCCCCCGTTATTGGGGGCTGGGAGCCTACACAAAGCTCAGGTGCTGGAAGGAGCCGCCGAGAACCGGAAGCGAAGAAGTTTGGAGCCACTTGTCCAAAAGCGTGGCATAAACCGAGCGGAAATCGGTGTGGAAGCGCAGATCGCCGCTGTCCAAGTCGCTGAGGCTTGGATAGTCGCCGTAGATGCCGCCCTTGAGGCCACCGCCCGCCAGGAACATGACGCTGGCCGCGCCGTGGTCTGTCCCCGCCGAACCGTTTTCATGCACCCGCCGCCCGAACTCCGAGAACGTCATGGTAATCACGTCGTTGGCCCGGCCCTGCATTTCGAGATCGGCATAAAACGCCGTCAGGCCGTCGGCAAGCTCGCCTAAAAGATTGGCGTGCTGGCGCGGCTGGTTTGCATGGGTGTCAAAGCCGCCCAAGTTCAAATAATACACGCGGGTGCCGACTCCGCCGGTAATCAGCTTGGAAATAGTCTGCAGGCCCGACGCAAGCCCGGTCTGCGGATACTTGGCGGCATGAGAAGCGCTGACATCGTAGTCTTTAAATGCTTTCTTCAGCTCCAGGGAGCTGGAATACGCTTCGCTGCCGACATTGCGGACAAACTCGGCGTTGCTGCCCGCGACTGTTCCCTGGGCATACAGCGCCCGCAGCGTGTCCATCTGCTGATTTTTGTCGGGTGCATTGCTGACAAAGCCGAAGTCCGAGCCGCCGCCGATGACCGACGCGGGAACGTCGTCTGAGAACAAAGTCAGCGGCAGGGCCGAGCCGAGCGTGATCCCCGACAGCGGGTTGCCCTTGAAGTGGCCGTCGGCATCGAAATACCGGGCCAGCCAGCCGGTGCGCTCCCGCACATCCACCTGCGGGTTGCCGGTCTGCCAGATGTCCATGCTTTGGAAATGGCTTCGGTTGGGGTCCGGGTAGCCGACACCTGTGATGACCGCTAATTGCCCTTTGTCATACAGCGGCTTCAGCGCCGCCATGTCCGGGTGCAGGCCAATCGTGTCACTGAGCTTCACGACATCTTTGGATGGAATGCCGATGACAGGCCGCGCTTTGGCGTAGCCGGCATCGGTGTAGGGAATGACCGTGTTCAGGCCGTCGTTGCCGCCGGACATTTCAATGACTACGAGAATTTTGCCGCCGGGGATCGGCGGCAGGTCCAGGCCGAAAGGCGAGGCCGGCGACGGCCGGCTGGCCTGCGCCTGCGCGGCCTGCATCAGAAATGTCGGCATGGCGAGGCCGAGGCCGACAAAGGTGAGACCGTTCTGCAAAAACTGGCGGCGTGTGGTGGGTTTGTTGAGTGACATTTAGTAGATAACTCCATACAGTCCCCCCAGCCCCCAATAATGGGGGAGCAGGAGTGAACACAAGAGCGAAAATAACCCATTTTCATGCTCCCCATTATTGGGGGCTGGGGGGGTTCTAAGCCAACTGATACTCCGGCGCGGATAAGATCAAAGCCGTCAAGCCAGGCGCTTTTCCGTCGAAATCGAGCGAGTGCCTATCGCCGGACGCATAATCCACTAATGCCGCGCGTGTCGCCGCGCTCGGCGCATGGCCGGGAAGCAGCAGGCCCCAGAGTGCGTCCACCATCTGCTCCGGTGAGTTCAGGCCACTCGGCGCGGTGCCGTAAGCCGCAATGCCGGTCCGCAGGCGCGGCGACAACTGGCCGTGCTGGCTCATCTGCATGGTCAGGCCATTGGCGAAATTGGCCCGCGTGATCAGCGTCATCGTGTTCATCCACGTTTTGCCGCCGCTCCAGCCTTTGACATTCGGCGGGTTGAACAGCTCCTGGCCCATGGTCCGGCCTGCGCCCAGCAGATTGTTGTTGGTGGCGGCAAACGGCGCGTCCAACGTCCGCAGCGCGGTGACGATATACTCAGTCGGGCTTTTGATCTTGGAGTGGATGGCGGCGTCTGAATAGAACGCCGGGGATGTGAAGATCGCCGCCAGAACCGCTTGAATACTGTACCCGCCAGCAAAGTAGGCCGCTGTCAGCGGCGCAATGTCGGACGGTGACGGCGTTTCATGGACGAAAAAGTGGAACAGCTTGGTGCAAAGAAAATTGGCTGTCGAAGGGTGCCGCACGAGAATATCCAAGATGTCGTCACCATTGAAATTGCCTGTTTGACCGAGGAACGTCTTCACCCCGTCGTCATGCTGGTCCGCGCGGAACATAAACGCCGCCGTGTCATGGTCGAACTGCCAGCCGGTGAATGCCCGCGCGGCTTCTTTGACATCGTTTTCGGTGTAGCCGCCGCCGACGCCCAGCGTGAACAGCTCCATCAGCTCCCGGCCATAGTTTTCATTGGGCCGGCCTTTGCGGTTCTCACCGCCGTCAAGCCAGACCAGCATGGCCGGGTCACGCGAGACCGCCTGCAACAGCGTTCGGAACGAGCCAAGCGCATGGGTCCGCAGGGTCTCGTTCTGCTGCCACATCCAGCGCGGGTGGTCCACTTTGTAGTTTGCGGTCGCGAAATGCCCGTGCCAGAACAAGGTCATTTTCTCTTCCAAAGGCCGGGGCGTGTGCGACATGCGGTACAGCCACCACTTTTTGATGCTGTCCAGGCTGTCGAAATCCACATAATCGCCCTGCACTTCCGACAAAAGCGCTGGAAACGGGTCCGCGACTGTTTCCGGGTGCAAAAGCTGATGCGTCGTCCCCGCCGGCCCCAGCTTTGAGTACGCTGTCCATTCACTAGGACGCGCCCCAAATCCCGCCCGCCGCAGCAAATGCGCTAAATGCCGAGTGTCCGCCGAAGAACGAGTCACCATCCAAGCCTCCTCAACCCCGACGCCTGCCGGGACATGTCACGCGCTACTGACGAGCTATTATACCAAATGTTCACAATAAGTTGAGACAAATCCCAGTCAATCTTCGGCTTCACCCGCTTTTGGCGGGGGCAGGCCGCGCTCAGCGCGAAGCAGCCGGTTTTCTAGACGCAGGATCAAGTTTTCCCGTTCCCGCGCGGCATCCTTGTCCCGGCGCTCGCTGTCATCACGAAGATGCCGGATCTCATCTGAAGCCGCTGGATCTCATAATAAAAACGCTGGAAGGAAAAGGTCAGTTCGTTCATTTGCTGACCGACATGGGTGACTTTGCGCTCCAGCTCCTCTAGTTCGTCGCGCGTCTCTTTGGCATCAACCTTGATCTTTTGTACTTCTTGGGTCAGCGTGAAAACTTTGCTGATTGTTGCGGCAATTTCCTTCCATGGGATCATTGTGTTACCTCTTATGCAAACTTCAGTGTCGCGAGAATGGCATCCGTTTGGTCGGAGACTTTCTGAATTTCCCGCAGATTTTCCTTTGAAGAAGCCGCCAATCGATCAATTTCTTTTTGGTCTTCCGCCATCAATGCAAAGAGGCGGTCCATTTCCGCCAGGCCCTGCTGTAGAAATAGCTTGAACTCCTGGGTCTCGGCAGCAGTCGGTTCCATCGTGAGGCTGTCGTTCATCGTTTTTCCTCCTGTTCCCATTATACCATGCAAAAAAGCCCCGCCTTGCGGCAGGGCTTGGTTGTCCTTCTTCTCTCACCTATGACAGAACCGCGGTGAACCATGACAACTTCGGAAGCGTTCAGCAGCGGTGTGACTGGCATCAGGCGATAACCTCGACCAGCCGGGTCTCGCGTGTCAGCGGCAGGCCGCGCTCGGCCCGAACCTCTAAGCACAGCCGAATCGCATCTTCAATGTTCGCATAGGCTTCCTCCCGCGTTTGCCCCTGGCTGACGCAGCCAAGAATCGCAGGGCATTCCACCACCCAGACTCCGTCTTCGTCTCGATCCAGCGTCACATTAAATTTCAAGCTCATCTTGCCCCCTATGCCCGCTCAAAGTCCTGACGAATATCTTCCGGCAACAGCACATCAAATTGACACCCCGCATGGACTTGTTCAAGCGGAAGTTCAAGCATAAAGCGTTCTGAATGTTGTGGCATGAAGGTGTTCTCAACAATAAAAGATTGTGTGAGCCGAGTAGCCTAATACGAAATGTTTAGGTAATGGCTCGTCACGTTGCTCATTCTGAAGACCCGAACTCCATTGTACTCTGTTACTTCTTTATCAATGTGAACAGGGGCTTTTTTACCAGGGCAAACGATAGCTGCTATGACTAACGGATTTTGCTCTTCGTACATAGCTTCGTAAAAGTCTTCACCTACTTCAATACTTTTCGGCGTCTGACCGAGTTTAGCAAGTCGCGCTAGTTCTGCATCTATCTTCTGTACTATGTTGTTCCTTTACTTGCTGCTGTCCTTCCCCTCTCCTGCCGAAAAGGAAAGGGTGACGGCTTGCCGCCGGGTGAGATCCTGCCTATTCTTCCTCCGCTTCTTCTCTTTCTGCCTCACCTAAGTCGTCGGACATGTCCGTCAGGGCGGCGTCGGTGAAGCCGAGGGCGGCGGTGTCGGTGATGGTTGTCTCGGTTGAAGTTGTCTCGGTTGAAGTTGTCTCGGTCAAAGTCGTCTCGGACAGGCCGAAGGCTTCGTCGTCGGCGATGTCGGCGGCGAGGATGTCGGCGACGCGCCCCGGCGTGGGACTAGGGTCGGAGGCCGGGGGCGGGGTGCGGCGCGGGGGCAGGCCGGGCATGAGCGTCGCAAAGTCCACAGGCGCGGCGGGAGCGGCCCCTTCGGGAGAAGTTTCGCCGAGCTTTGCGGCACGCTCGGCGTCGCGGCGGGCGCGGGTGGCGGCGCGGCGGCGCTGCCAGCGGGAGCGGCGGGAAGGCGCACCGGCGGAGTCGGTGCCTTCGGCATCGGCGGCGGCTTCGTCGCCGTCGGTGTCCTGGTCAATGCCGCCGTCAATCTCCGTGCCGAGGTCGGCGGTGATTTCGGTGATAGTAACTTCCATCGTTTCCAGCGCCGTCACGGTCTGGAGGATGGTCTCGGGTTCCAGGCCGGGAATGACAGAATCGGGACGCGGCTCGCGCGGGGTGAGCGGCGGGGGCGTGGAGACGGTCGGCGGCGTGGAGGGCGCGGGTTCGACTTCGGCGGTGGGGGCAGGCAGGTCTAGGCCCGTGGCGCGGGACAAGGCCGGGCCGTCACCCCAAAGAAACAGGCGCGTGGTGCGGGCGCGGACAAAAGCGCGGAACGAGCGGGCGTTGGTCGCGATGATCTTGCCGTCAAAAACATCGTACACCGAGGCTTTGCGGGGCAGGCTGAGTGTCCGCTGGCCGGTAAATGAACCGTGAACCGTTAAGGAGCCGTCGGAGCCGGCGTAGACTGCGTCGTCCTGAGCGTTGTAAACAGGAATGTTTGCGTAGGCATACAAACCGCGCAGCAGCTCGGTGGTGAGCTGCGGGTCGCCGAAAAAGACCGATTTCCAGCCGGCTTTGTGCTCGCGCACGGCAAGCGACGCCGCGCCGGTGGCGGCGTATTCAGCGATCACCGTGGCCTGCGGGTCGGAAACGGCGAACAGCGGGTTTAAGATTTCATCGGTCCCCAGCTTTTTGACGCCGCGTATTTTGTCGGTAATCGGGTGCTTGATGTCCAAAACTGCGCTGCCGCCGCGCGAGTTCCAGGGCTGCTGCCGCA
This sequence comes from uncultured Armatimonadales bacterium, assembly GCA_964241935.1. GTDB lineage: Bacteria > Armatimonadota > Armatimonadia > Armatimonadales > Capsulimonadaceae > JANXMY01. The sequence goes on along the minus strand of CAXSZN010000024.1, from coordinate 6,385 downwards.
GAGCCATGCCGACCACTTCGCCGGCTTCTTCCGATGACGGCCCGTTTTCGTCAAAGACGCCCGGCGCATACAGCCAGGCCAGCGTTTTGCCGGGCTTTTGCAGCTTTTCGCGCACCGCCGCTCGCTCTTCGGACGTCAGCCGCAGGGCGTTCAGAAATAAGTAGAGCTTGGCGTCCGGGACGTTCGGCAGCGTGACATCGCTCTGCAAATAGAAGCCGACCGAAGCGCCGGCTTTCAGCAGCAGGTCGCGGCTGCGGCTAACCAGATTGACACCGAGGCCGTTTGGGTCGGTCTTCAGATACGCCAGTGAGGCTTCGTCCACAAACACCGCGACATCGGGAGTTACTTGTGCGCTGGGGACGATCTGCTCCCAGCGAGCAGACTCGCGGGTCAAGCTGCCCAGCTCGCGCCAAATGTCCGGGCTATTCAGCCAGCCCTGGCCCCACAGATCCATCCAGGTGACGCCGGCTCGGTGCGCCAGCGCTGCGCCGAAATGACGCTGATGGATCGCCTGCGTGTCTGCACCGGACGCGATTTTCGGGTTGTACGTGTCGTCGGTCTCGGCGTCGGCGAGAAACGTCTTGGTGTCGTCTTCCACCAGCCAGAGCTTTCCGCGCAGGGCAACGGAGTCGAGCGGCGCACCGAACGCCGAAGGGCTGCCGGCCTCGCGCCCGGCATACGAGTTCGGCCCGGCGACAATGTCGAGATGCGGCGACTGAAGCAGCTTGCCGAGCGCGAGATGCCCGGAGTCGTTGCGGCCCGCAAATTCCAGCGTGTAGCCGTAAGACGCGGCCACTAAAAGCCTTTTCTGGGACAGCGTCTTGATGGCTTCGGCCAGGCCGCTGATGATCTCGGCCACCATGTCGGACGAAAACTGGGCGTAATCCGGCCAGCGGCCTTCGCGCCGGGTGGAATACAGCGGCGTGTCGGTCTTTTTGAGAACCGCCGCGACGCCGGGCCAGGCCGGGATTTGCGCGTCTTCAAACGTCAAGGCACCGTCATGCCAGGCCGCCCGGAGCGCGTACAGGTTCTGGTACTTGGCGTGAAGCCAGTTTTGGAACGCCGTTTGGTTCAGCGGCGACTGATCGTAGCCGGAAGTGGCGTCGTAGAACCATTCGCCCCGGTCCAGATGGAAGCCGATGACCCGGTCGCCGCCGGGCGTCGCCGGGTCGCTGAAGTGGGCAATCAAGGCGTCAAGCGCGTCCACGCAGTCCGCCCAGAACTCAGGAGACGCCAGCGACACGTCACCCTCAAAACCATTAGAATAGTCGGCCATCTGGTCGGGATGCGTCCTAGCCCAGTAGTTTGTCGGCACGAACTGCAAGCGTGGCAGAATAAAAGCGTCCGGATCTGCTGCCAGCACCTGCGAAACGAGCGCATCAATCGGGCCAAATGACCGGTCGCCGTAGGCGTTGCGGAACGGCAGGTACATAATGCTGGAGAACAAGTGAATGCCGTTTGCCGCCGCTTCCCGAATCTGGGCGTCTACTGTTTCGCCGTCTTGCGCGGTCTCGGTGTTGACAAAGAAGAAGTAGGGCGCATGGTCGGCGTCGTTGACCCGGATCTTGGACAGGCCGCGCGTTTGCACCGCAAGCGTCGCAGTCACACGCGGCTGAGAGACGTTATCGGCGGGCGGCAGGGCACGGGCGACAAGCGGCGGCGCGGCGTAGATCGGCGGCGCAGGCGGCGGGTACACGAGGAGCGTGTCATCTTCCTCTTCTTCCACCGTTTCTACGGCAGCTTCTTCCGGCAGCAGCAGGGCGGACCCGGCGGCTTCCAGCATTTCCGTGGTGACTTCTTCTAAGCCGCCGCGCCGACGCCGGCCGCGCCTGGCCCGCTTGCTGAGCTTTGCCGCGTCCGCTTCGGCATCTTCCGCCGGTTCAGCTTCGCCGCTGTCTTCGGTGTCCGCTTCCATGACCGGCGCTTCGACATCCGGCAGCTCTGCGGCAAGCACGGAGGCACCCCGGCGGCGTCCGCGCCGGCGTCTGGAAGAAGCTGTTTCCGGGACAGGTGCGTCTTCCGCCGCGTCTTCCACGGGTATGGCTTCGAGTGGAATGTCATCGTAGGGAACGTCTTCCGCCGGCACATCGCTGACGGCTTCCAGAATTGGTTCCGGCGCTTCGGCGGCAATCGCGGGTTCGGGGAGTGTCGTTTGACGTGCCCGTCCGCGCCGGCGGGTCGGGGCGGGAACAGCAGCTTCAACCACCGGCGCTTCGATGTCGAAGTCTTCTGCGGGAGTTTCTTCGGAAGCGGCAGGCGCTTCGGCTTCCGGCGCAGCCGTGCGCCGGCCGCGCCGGCGCGGCGGGGGCGGCGTTTCGGCAGCAGGCGCAGGGGCAGCGGGGGCAGTCGTGCGGCTTCCGCGCCGCCGGGCCGGAACGGCTTTTGCCGGAGCTTCGGCGGCGTCCGCTGCCGGCGCTTCTGTTTTCGGCAGGCGCGGGGCGCGTCGCCGAGGCGTTTTTGCCGGCTCTGCGGCGGGCTGCTCTATGGGGGGCTGAGTTGTGTCGGCCGGCGGGGTGTCGGCAGTAAAAGACGTGTCGGAATTCACCGGCGGGGTCTCGACCGCCGCCGCGTCTTGGGCGGGGGTGTCGGACGCCGGGGTGCGTCGTGTCCTGGGCATGATTTTCGTAATACTCCGTGTAAAATGGTGCGTCCGCGCTGACGCTGCCTCCATTATACTGGATTCGCGCGTCTGTGTCAAAGTTCAGCGCCAAGCGGCTGCTAAGAAACGCAGGAAAGCACGAATTCCGCGGTGAATATCAGCGTATGGATACGTTAAACACACCCGATACAGAACATGCACTCAGCTTGGGCGACTGGCAGCTTTTCACGGCCCCTTACGGCGCGTCCCTGCGCGGCTTGCTGCACGGCGGCGCGGAAGTCATCAAACGCTACACCGGCGCGGCGGGCAAAGTCGGCGGCCAGGGCGATGTGCTGATCCCCTTTCCAGGCCGGGTCAATCAGGGACAGTATTCGTTCATGGGCCAGCAATACCAAATGGACAAAAACGACAAAGAAGGTCCGAACGCCATTCACGGCTTTCTGCGCTCAGTATTCTGGGACACTGCCTCGATTTCCGCCGAGTCTGTAACCTATACCACGGCGCTCGCACCGGACGCGCATCCCGGCTACCCGTTCTCGCTGGACGTCACCCTGACCTATCGCTTGTCCCGGAACGGACTGGAAACCCAGTTTGAGATCGAGAACACCGGCGACGCGCCCGCGCCCGTCGGCGCGGGATTCCACCCATATTTTACAGCCGGCTCCGCGCTCATCAACACCGACACGCTTCACATCCCATTTGAGAGCTACTTGGAGTTTGATAACGCACTGATTCCGACAGGAAAAGTGCTGCCGGTCGCCGGGACCGAGTTTGATTTCCGGCAGCCGCGCCCTGTCGGTGAAACCGTCCTGAACACCTGCTACCTTCAGCCTCAGCGCGACCCGGACGGCCTGCTTCGCCTCCGCCTGTCAGCGGGAAACAAAGCAGTGACCGTTTGGATGGACGCTGCGTTTGACTATGTCGTGCTGTATTCCGGCGATCCGCTGCCGCCCGATCACAGTCGCCATGCGCTTGCCATTGAGCCGATGACCTGCGGGGCCGACGCTTTCAACCATCCCAACTGGGGGCTGGCTGCGCTGGTTCCCGGCGAAACCCTCACCGGAAGCTGGGGCGTAACGGCAGAGTAGCGCTGGAGAACAGTGCTAATGGGCGTAAGTGAACGTGTTGCAGAGGTCGCGGTTTGCGGGAGCCGTGCAGGACGGATAAGAACTGTCGCAGACTTCCGAGTTCGGCTGGGTTGACGGATACTCATGGATCAGCGTGCAGCCGGTCAAATCGGCACTTGCCCAGATGTCCGTGGGCCGCAGCCACTTGGCGTGGCCGTCAAAGAACGCGCTGTTCATGCCGCCCCCATGCCAGTTCGCCATCTTCACCATGCCCGTCGGGTAACCCGGCCGCGGGTCCAGACAGCCGCCGGAGGTACTCGCATCGCTGCCGGCCTGGCACTCGTCACCGTCAAACGGCTCCATCCAGCTTTCGTTGTTCGCCGTGGGAGCAGCCGTCCCGACGCCGTTGTCCTTGTAAGCCCACTTTTCGGTAATGACAATCGTTTGGGTGGGGTTGTCAAGCTGGGCCAGCGTCAAGTCTTCGGCAGTGCAGGAAGCGACATAAGAGCGCGGAATAGTCAAGTTGCTGCTGCTGTCCGCACTCAGTGGCTTCAAGGGATCATCCGGGCAGGAGTAAACGCCGTTCGACTTGATGTAAGGCATCATCAGGTTCCACCACTGGGCCTGCGCGTAAGCGACGGGATTGGTCGTGCTGCTGATGTAAGCGCCGGAGCGCCCGCTGCCGGTGCTGGTGCTGGACTTGGCGACGCGGAAGAAGAGCCGCTCATCGGTGTCCTGAAGATACATCTGAACGGCAAGGCCGATCTGCTTCATGTTGGACATGCAGGCGGTGCGGCGGGCATTCTCGCGCACTTTCTGAAAGACGGGAAACAAAATCGCGGCGAGAATCGCGACAATGGCGATGACGACAAGCAGCTCAATGAGCGTGAAGCCACGCCGCGATAGACGTGCCGGAGACTGAAATGACATAAAGTGATCCTTCTCATAGAGGGCAATGTGCGGGAAGACACATTTGCTGGAGGACAGAAGGCACAAAATGGGGTAGAATAACCATGCAACTGGATGTGGTTCTGCCGCATTCTGCACTATGCCCTGAGTGTTTCCAGACATTCAGGGCATTCTTGTTGTTGGGAGCGTATCTCCGACTAATTCAGTCGGATACGGACGGATTATACCCGCAGGCGTGGAGAGGTTGTCAAGGCTGAAAAGCGGCTTTCTGAAAATATCTTTAGAAATCAGACTTTAGTCGTTCCCGTGGCAATTCGCCGTGTCGTCCGGGTTCGTGCAGAACCACTTGTCGGGGGGCGTTTGCCCTAGATAGAACTGTTCCAGGCGCATTGACTTGACGTGGCCGTCCATGAACGACAGGTTCGCCTGCCCGAAGTGCCGCGCCGCCGGACGGGCATCATACTGGTCATTCAGGGGAACATCCGGCACGGTCAGCTTGTAAGCGTCCATGACCGGAGTTGTCACGTCGGAACAGTTGTTGGCCGGGTCCGTGCAGTCCGTGTTCTGGTGAGGGCCGATCTGCCCCACCCCAAGCTCTCCCAGCATGACCGTTGCCGAGGGAGTCTGGAACACGGCGAGCGAGGAAGTCGGCGCGGTCTGCGGGTAGAAGTCGGTTTCATCTACGAAAGTCAGCTCGTTCAGGCCATAGGAATTGTTTTTGTCCGTGCTGTCGGAGGGGCAGAGGCGGAGCTGCTTGTTGTTGACATAGCTGTTAATCATGTCCGGCCAGAGAATGACAGTCACCCCATCGGGAGCGTAAGTGGCGGCCGGCGGGATGAACTCGTCGTAGTCCTGCGTGTACATCGTGAGGCCCAGCGCAAGCTGCTTTTCGTTGGACAGACAGGAAGTACGCCGGGCATTCTCGCGTACTTTCTGGAAGACGGGAAACAAAATCGCGGCTAGAATTGAGATGATGGCGATGACGACAAGCAGCTCGATGAGCGTGAAGCCACGAGAAGGCAGCATGAAGCCACGAGAAGGCAGCATGAAGCCACGAGAAGGCAGCATGAAGGCGCGGCGGGGAATATGTGGGGACACAGGAAGTCTCATGTCGTGATAATACTGCAAAATTGGTCAATTTGTCCCCTTCCCTTTGTCCGGCAGCGCTTCATCTGTCGGCGGACACAGGCAGTGAGCCACCCAGCGGGGTACAATGCTGCCACAAGGCGCTTGTTTTTCTGGCAGGAACCCCCGCCCTGAAGGGCAGGTCTGAGGGCCTTCGGCCAACCGGTCTGCGACCGAGAAGACCGTCCCAGTCGGTTTCTTTGTCTTCCGCACACCGTGCGGTCGGCGCCCCCAGACCTGCCCTTTAGGGCGGGGTTCTGTAGACTTCTTGCGTAAGTACCCTGCACTGAAAGTGCAGGGCTTTAGAAGTGCGATTGTCTGCCTCCGCAGACACAAGATTGGCAAAGGCGGCAGTTCCTATGTCTGCGGAGGCAGACAATCGCTTTCCCGAAGACCCGGATTTCCGATCCGGGCCGCGCACCGCGACTTACGCAAGAGGTCCTGTACGGTTTTAAGCGCATTCGCGGTAACTTTTGATGCGCTCAAATGAAGTATCATTCATGCAAAACGCAGACGCCGTGACAATGGAAGATGTCGCTGTGCGCCGGGGAAACCGGCTGGTGCTGGACCATGTCTTCCTCAGCATCAAGCAGGGGGAGATCACCGGGCTGCTTGGCCCCAATGGGGCCGGCAAAACTACGCTGCTGAATGTCATCATGGGGCTGCTTCCCGTGTCGTCCGGGAC
>CAXSZN010000023.1:0-66195 GCA_964241935.1 uncultured Armatimonadales bacterium | reverse complement strand
TGTTTCGTAAACAGCAGGTCCGCGGTTCGAATCCGCGTGTCGGCTTCCTGCAAGCCAAACAGTGTAAAATAACAATCCCCACTGCTTTTTGAGGCAGTGGGGATTGTTTGCTGAGTGGAACGCGGTACGTCAAGGCGAGGCGGCATGGCGACTTGTCTCTCATGCGAAAAGCCTATTCTTGTGTCAGCAGTGTGTCCCAATAGGATAAGACGCGGTCCCATAAAGCGGCGTCGCCCTGCCGGTAGGCATCCCGCACGACACAGCAGTTTAGTTCCCAAAGGTCGTATTCTCTGTCACTTGTTATTGAAGCGTGTTCAGCACAATCATCATTGGACGCAGAGCAGTCCCAGCCTAAAGTATCCATAGTTTAGCCTTCTTCACGGAAGTGATGTCTCTTGTCACGGTTAGCTGACGACAGCAGCAACTCTGCTGTTCCAGTTAGCTGTTGACTCTGACATTACTATCGGGTGAAAAGGGCTATAAACAAAGAGGCTTTATTCAGCCGCCGGGGCAGCCGCGAGAATGGTGTCAATCTGGCTCAGATCTTCAGCGGACAGCTTGATGTCCACGGACTTTGCATTTTCCCGCACCTGCTCGGCGCTTGTCGCGCCGATGATCGGCGCGGTCATCGCCGGCTGATGCAGCAGCCAGGCCAGCGCAAGCTGGGACAGAGACGCTTCCCGCTCGGCCGCGAATGCTGCCAGCGCCTGAAGTGTCGGCAGTGCTTTCTGCAGCCGCGCCTCAAAGTCGGCATTGCCCGCCGCCCGGCTGCCTTCCGGTGCCTGGCCGCTCAGATACTTGTCCGACAGCAAGCCCTGCGCCAGCGGCGAGTAGGGGATCTGGCCGATGCCTTCCGCCTCGCAGCGCGGGGTGATGGTCTTCTCATTTTCCCGGCCGAGCAGATTGTAATAGTTCTGTAAAGAAACGGCTCGGTTCAGCCCCAGCGTCTCCGAAACCTGCGCCCGCTCCTCAATTTGGTCCGCGTCATGGTTGGACCAGCCGAAGTACAAAATCTTGCCCTGGCGCACCAAGTCGTCCAGCGCCCGAACTGTTTCTTCCGCGCCGGTGTTCGGGTCGGGCCAATGAATTTGATACAAGTCAATGTAGTCCGTCTCCAGACGGTTTAAGCTGTCTTCGACAGCCTCAAAGATGTGCTTCCGGCTCGCGCCCTCGCCATTTGGGCCGTCCCACATGCGCCCCCGGCACTTGGTCGCCAGCACAATCTGGCGGCGGTCCTTGCCATGCATCCAGCGCCCCATGACTTCCTCTGCTTTGCCGCCGGCGTAGACGTCGGCGGTATCAAAGAAGTTGATGCCCGCCTCCACGGCGGCGTCCAGCACGGCAAACGTGTCATCGTCCTGCATCCTGCCGCCGAAGTTGATCCAGGCTCCTAAACAAATTTCAGAAACTTGGAGGCCGGAGCGGCCCAGTGTACGATAGTTCATTGTGTAATCTCCTTTTCAATTCCGCAAGTATACCCAGCATGAGAGCGTCAAGCCAGCTTGTATTTAAGCTGCGCCAAATCACAGCCGGTCTCGTCCAAATCATCCCGCTCCCCTAAGTATGCCGGCTGGTACAAAGAGCCGCCTTTATAAGCATATAAATAGCGCACTTCGACTAAAGCGCCTACCGGCGGAATGGCTTTGCTGCTCGGGATGGTCATATTGCCGACCCCCACGGCATTTCCTGATTCGTTCCGCAGCGAAAGTTTCACACTGCGCTGGTCGTTTTGGGCGGCTACCAAGCAGGTACAAGTGGCGTAAAACTTGCACTTCACCTGCGAGCCGCCCGAGGCCGGCCGCCCGGCGACGCTGTGACTGTTGACTTTCTTAAACACGACGCCCTCGCCGCCCGCCACTGCGATCCTGTCATAGAACGCCTTCTTGACCGCCGTGTTCCACGCAGTTTCGGCAACGCCTGCGCACGGCCCAAAGCTTAACCGAAGCAGATCCTGCAGCACTTCGTAACGGGTGCGATAGGAAGAAGAACGCAGGTCATTCGCATCAAGCTTCAGCACGTCAAACACGACATACTTCTCGCCCAGCAGCTCACCGTCCAGCTCGCAGTCGGGCAAGTGTATCAGTGAATCCACTACTTCTTGGGGCAGAGACACGCACAGGCCTTTGCGGTTGGAGCCTTCAACCTGGCCGCTCTTGACACTCACCATGATGCGCTTGCCGTCGAACTTTTCCTGGAGGCACCAGCCATCATCAACAATCAGAAGCTGCGCGGCATCTTCATCGATTGAGTTCAAGAGCTGCGGCACCAGGCCCGAGACACGGTTCTCGCTGCCCGTGTCGGCGAACGGTGTGCCGGTCCCGGCAAGCGTGTAGCCTTTGGCCGTTTTCTCCGCCAGCAGCTTGTCATAGATGAGACGCGCTCTTTCTAGCGGCACGGGGCTGCTGGTCTTGGTGCCTGCTGTGAGCGCAGTGCCACGCCGCCCAAAGGCGAACGTGACGGTGTACCCGCCGTCTACGGAGTTAATGGCCGCATGGTATTCTTTGTCCGAAGAGCCGTCGCGATAGAATAAGCGAGAGCTGGCGGTGGGACTTGGCTTGAGAGGATTGAGCTTGAACATAATGCGTCTCCGGGTGCGTTTATAAGTGTAACTCAGTGTACCGCAGCCCGGCGCTACAAATGGAAGCATTTCGGAGAGGCTCGCGCGTGATATCGGATTATTCTCATCTCGTGAGAAAACTAGAAGTCTGCTGGTACAATAGCGGCAAGCTGCCATGATCATCTTTCAAAACAACTCCCTGACCGTGTTCCAAAGTGCGCTCTTCCAGACCAATTCTGCCGTGATGGAGGGCGACGGCTTCGTGCTGGTCGTGGACCCGACCTGGCTGCCGTCGGAAGTGGAAGAAATCGCCGTCTACGTCCGCACAGTTCGTGCCGGCCGGCCCCTGTACCTGCTGTTCACACACTCGGACTTCGACCATATTCTCGGCCGCGGAGCATTCCCTGATGCCATCACAATTGCCAGCCTGGAGTTCGTAAATAGCCCGAACCCGCAGCGAGCCGTGAGCGCCGTTCTGGCCTGGGACAGCGAGTATTATATTCAGCGGCCTTACGAGGTTGTTTATCCTCCTATCAGCGTCGCGGCAGATCACGACGGCCAAACGCTTGCTCTCGGCACGTCAAAGCTGACGTTCTACAAAGCGCCCGGACACAATCCCGACGGCCTGCTGACGGTCGTTGAGCCGCACGGCGTTCTGCTGGCCGGGGATTATTTGTCGGACATCGAGTTTCCCTACATCTACCAGAGCAGCACCGCCTACGAGGCGACTTTGGGCAAGCTGGACCAGATTTTAGACAAGCATTCCGTCGGTTTTCTCGTTCCAGGACACGGACAAGTCGCGACCAATCAAGCTGAGATGCGCCGTCGTCAGCGCCTGTCTTTCGACTACATCCACGCCCTGCGCCGGCATCTCGCCGCGAACGATCAGCCTGCGATTGACAAGATGCTGGAAAGTTATGCGTTCCCGCTTGGAATGAAGAGCTTCCACGACGGCAATCAAACGCTGATGCGGGCCGAGATGGCGTCAAACGGCGCATGAGCATCACTGAGCCTGTCTTCACTTTCCCCTGCAACCTTTTTGCCCCCGTCGTGTCTTAATTGATAGAACACAATTTAGGAAGGGGCTGTGAATGATTGGCGATTTTGTTCTTGTGCTTGTCGTCGTTGGCGGCGTCCTGCTGGCCCTCTTTCTTCAAAGCGCCCGCAAGGACCGGGCTGACGCTCAAAAGAGTGATCTTCGCGCTCGTGACGAAGCGGCGGCAGCGCGGGAAGAAGCCCGCAAGTACGAAGCCGGGACCAGACTGGTCTGCCTCGGCTGCGGCAAACACTTTAAAGGGCCGCTGACCGAGCGGGGCTGCCCGGACTGCCGCTTGTCGTCTTTAGTGCTGACTGAAGCGCAGTTTGAGCACCAGACGAAATAAGAAAAGAGACAAAAATGCCGAAATACACTTCGGGAACGTCCAAGCGCACAAAGACAATTGCCGCCGCCGGTATCGGCCTTGCGGTGATTGCCGGGTTCTCGATCTTCTCCCTGTCGGCGGGCGGCCATGTCGCCGGGCCGACCCATATTGAGCCGGGCAATATCGGTCTTGTTTTAGATACCTATACCGGCGATTTAGAGCCGAAGTATATGTCGGCGGGAACCCATTACAACGGCCCGTGGGAAACGGTCATTGAAGTGCCGACCATGCAGCGCACAATCTCGCTGACTAACTCCGACAAAGATGCCCAGGGCAACGTCTCGGCGCGTGCGGTCCAGGTCAACACGCCAACGAACATGCTGACAGTAGATGTAAGCTGCCAGTACCATATTGACCCGGACAAGTCGGGCGATTTGTGGCGCAAGTTCCATGAGCAGTTTGAGAACCTGGATGAGTTCGAGGCGATCCAGCTTGAGCCGGCCGTCAAAGAAGCCGTCAACTATTCCATGGGCGACATGGACACGATGAAGGCGCTGACCACCGCCGGCAAGCAGGAAACCGAGCAGCAAGCCCTGAAGCTCTTGAACGACGAATGGGAGCCGCAGGGGATTATCTTTTCCAATTTCATGGTCCGGGGCGTCGAGCAGGACGAGGAGACCAAGAAGCTCTTGTCGTCCACGCTCGCCATGCAGCAGCAGATCTCCAATGCCCAGCTTGCCTTGCAGCAGCAGAAAATCGACAACGAGACCCTGCTTCAGCAGGCCCGCACAGACGCAAAGATCAATCAGCTCCAGAACAGCACGCTGACGGACTTATACGTCCAGGACCAGGAGCTTGGACAAGTAAAGAAGCTTTACCTGCCGTCCAAAGACCTGATGGGTCTTCTCAGCAAGTGACCCTAAGCGAAATAAGAGAACACATGAAAACGCAATCTTTGCTAATTCTTACTGCACTCGGGGCGGCCTCACTTGTGACCGCAGGCTGCGGCATGGGACGCAGCGGCAACGGCGTTGTTGTCAAGCCCGGCAATGTGGCGCTGATCATTAACCACTACAACGGTCAGGTGGACCCGCGTGTGCGCCATGCCGGGTTCAACCCGCAGCCGCCATTTTCCGGCAACGAGATCATCGAAATCCCGACCCATATGCGGACCTATACAATGGTCAAGGACCAGACCGAAGGGTCGCATCAGGGCGATGACAGCGTCATGGTCAACACCCTCAGCTCGAACACCCTGCATGTGGACTGCTCCATCTCCTATCATATCAACTTCGATCCCCAGCATGAGGACCAGATTGTCAGCTTGTACAACAAGTACCGGACCCAGTTCACTGACTTCAACGACTTCGAAGAAAAGCAGCTTCGGCCCGCATTCCGCCAGGCGATTGTGGATGCGTTCGGCCTCAAAAACACGGCTGACACCATGACCGGCGACGGCAAGAAAGCCGCCGCCGCGTATGCGTTCCAGAAGCTGAACACCGAGTTTAACCCTGACTCCATTGTCATTGATGAAGTGCGAATCCGGGCCATTTACCCCGACGACGCGACTGTGGCGACTCTGCGGACCCGCTTAGAGGCCCAGCAAAACCTGCGCCTGTCTACGCTCAACATGCAGCTTAACGCCATCACCAACCAGCGGGCCATTCTCGCCGCGCAGGCCCAGGCCGAAGCCGCCCACATCCGGGCTGCGTCGCTGACCCCGCGCCTGGTCAAGTTCCGCCACATCAAAGACATTGAAATCGTCGGCGTCCCCAGCGGCGCAATCATCAACCTGCCTACCGAAACCACTGCCCCGGCGGACAGCACTGCCGCCCCTGCCGCGCCAACTCAGTGACAGTGCCGTCAGGGCCGATGGCCAGCAGGCAGGATGCGGAAGCTGCTGTCAATCACCGGGTCAGTCTGCTTGAACAAGGCCGGGGTATAGCGATCTTCATGGATCACCTCAAAAGCGTAGTGGGTTCGTGCATCCGTGATGGAGAAATCATGATGACTGCCGTTCTGCCCAACCCAGCGGTTGTCCCGGCGCAGAAAGCGCTTGCCTGGCGGAAACACGGCGTGCCCGGCGCGTCCCACAACAACGGAGCAGAACTCTTCATGCGGTGACAGCCACGATACCCCCGAACTGTTGTGCTGGTAGTATGAAATTGCCTGCTGTCCCGAGTAAGCGGTCCAGGGAACAGGCTGCGTTCCAATGCAGTCAATACGGACTGTCCCAAACTGGTACTGCGAGTCAAGCCAGCCTGGCTGAACATGGGCATAATAGGACGGATACAGGAAAGTGTAGCGTGAGCCGTCGGGCAGAAGCCGGCTGGTGTAGCGCCGAAAGCCGACGGCAGGCTTGAGCATGGGAGCTACCGTGGGAGGCGTCCCGAGCCATGTGGCTTTGGCGGCATCCTCTGGAGCATTGCTCATGCTTTCAGCAAGAAAAGGCGGCGTCGCATCCTGCTCAACTACACTGGATCCACGTCCTATACCCGGCGTGGTCATCGTGATGCGTCCACTGGCCCACAGCACGACACTGGGAACATGCGAGCGGGCATCAGCAGTGCGCGAGCGTGCCACCGGGAAATCGCGGGACGCGGAGAGTGGCCCGGCGAGGCGCAGCGCTTCAAACTGCGGCGGCTGCCCGGCGTGACCGACGCGCGGGTCGCCGTCCCACACATGATTCGGGCGCGGGTCGCCTGACCAAAGCGGAAACGGCAGGGCTGCCAGCGAGGCGGCGACTTTGGCGGCGGCTCCGCGCTGCCCTGATGCCATCTGCTGAAGTAGGTCCCGGTGGCTGTCGGCCCAGGGCTGCAAATGAAAGCGTAGATGCAGCGCTTCCTGGACATCAAAGCTGTCAAGCGCTTGAACCTGCGCGGCGGCGGGATCGGCCGGACCGTGCGGCGCGGCACTGACAAGGTGCATTCCCGCCGCGCTCAAATCCAGCGGCGTCGCGCTGGCAGACAGCAAGCGGTACTCGCAGACGTTGATAGGCTGCCTGACTGTCCTGAACCAATTCGATGCATCGTGCTTTGTAAAATGCTGACCGCGGTACGGAGATGGCATATCAGTTCCATATTGGGTGAGACGCATCTGGGTAGCGATCCAGAGACCCTCGAACTTCTGGTGCTGGAGGAACTGCCACTTCTGGTCTGTGCTGTCGGCATCCAGCAGCTTTAAGACACCCGCATCCTTCAGAGCGTGAACAGTTCCACTGTCGTAAGCAGCTTGACCCCGCGCCCTTTCTTCTCCGATACCGATAATTTCCGCCTGCCACGTCTGCTGATTGCCCGATGAGGCGGCGAGTGTCGCGTTCTTCAGCAGCGGAATGTGAGGCAAGCCGGCGGCAGGAAAGGGGCAATCCTGCATTAGCCCAAAGTACAGCCCAGGGAAGACCGTTCCGGCGTACCCATTGCCAAACGATGCCGTGCCGCTGCCATCATAAACCAGGGCATAAGTATCGTTGCCCTTCTCGCTGCGCCAGAGCAGTTGCCCGTTATGGGAGGAAACCGTGAGTATCTCGTGCGTCGTCCGAGGCTGACGCTCTTGAAAATAGGAAAACGGCGCGTAATACTCGGCAGGAACAGGCTGATAATACGGGTCCTGTTTCAGCAGGGCGGCGTACTGGGTGCGAAGCTGCTGATACTCGCGAAGCTGCGCCGCCACCGGCGTTTTGTCAGTGACCGTCACAGCGTAGCGGAGGGTAAAGTCGCCGTGAAGCTGAAGCCTGTCGGCGGCAGGCACGGGGATTTGTTTCACCTGCGCGACCAGACGCAGTGCCGCCAGCGGGACTAGGAGCAAAAGACCAGCAACGAGTACGACGGCAGCCGCACGCCGGGCCACCGGACGCCGGGACAGGCCCGAGGCAAGCACCGCCCGCAGGCGGCCTTCCACTTTCGGAGTTTGCGCCATCGCCACCGCGTTTAATCGCAGATGCCGCAGGTCACGCACCGACAGGGCAACGTCCAGCAGGTGACGTGCATACTCTGTGGCCGGGACACCTGCCGCCAGCACCAGGTCATCACACGCCGCCTCGCTTTCGGCCCGCATCTGTGACCGCGCCACCCAGACCAGCGGATGGAACCAGTACAGCGCTCCGGCAATCTGGCCCAGCGCTTGCAGCGCCCAGTCCCGGCGCTTCACATGCGCCATCTCGTGCAGCAGCGCCGCCTGCAACCGTGGAAAAGACCACTCACATGCCTCTGCCGGCAGGACAATCACAGGCCGGCGCATACCATAAGTCAGCGGAACCGTGACTTGACCGTCGGCCACGGCTTGACGCACCTCAACCGCCTGCGTCACCTGCAAAGACAGCGCCGCGGCCTGCGCCGCCTCAGCCAGCGGGCCGGCCGTCACAACAGCACTGCCGCGCGAGACTTCCCGAAGCGCCGCCAGCCCCCATGCAAGCTGCACCAGCATCAGCAGGGTACCGGCCAACCATAGCAAAGAAACAAGAACAGTCCATGGAACTTCAGGGGCGGCGCGGGCCGGCTCTGCGATAGGAGCGGGCAGGGGAGCATCCGCGGGCGTCGCCGGAGCAGACACGCGAGGCGTGGCCTCCGAGTCTGGGGCCACTCTGACTGCGGGTGCTTCCGGAGCCGCCACTACCTTCGGCGCGGCTTGAAATGCGAGCGCCGGAAGTGTCCGCGCCGACTGCACGGGTACCGGCGCAGTCGCCACAAAAACGCGCCAGTGGGGAAGGTTGCAGGACAGCAGGGGCAGAAACAATGCCCCGCCGAGGCCGAGTGCCCAGACCAGATGCCGAGAAGACGCCGACGCGCGGCGCAGGCAAACCACAAGGACGGCGGCGAACGTCAGCAGCAAAGCGGCCTTGACAGCAGCATCTGCCAGAATGAACACAAACTTCTCAGCAAGCAAATTGATAGGCATCGCTAGTCTCCTTCTGTCACTCTTGCGCTTTCAATCAGCGCCGACAGCCGGGCGGCCTGGGCATCGGACAGCTCCGTCTCGGCTTCCGACAGCAGGGTCGCCACTGCCGTCTCCAAGTTGCCGCCGAAAAACGTCTGAAGCACCTGTTTCATTGCAGACTTTGCGGCAGCTTGGCGCGGGTGGGTCGGCAGGTACACATAATGCTGACCTTCCTGAATGTGCTTCAAGTGGCCTTTTTCTTCCAAAATCAGAATCAACTTGCGGACCGATGACAATCCCGGCGGGTCCGGCAGCGTTTCCAGCACCTGCACGGCGGACGCCTGTCCCAGCGCATAAACCGCGTCCATGATCTGCCGCTCGCGCCGGCTCAGGCTGTGTGTCAGTGGCTTCGGCATGTTGGTATCTCTCCTGCGAATATATTCGCACATATCAGCCAGAATGTCAAGCGTATTTGCGAATTATTTCGCAACTATTTTCCAACCCTACTTTGGCTGTAGGAACTTGGTATAATGAGTCAGGCTTAAGCCGAGGATGGCTGACCGTGTGCTGATTAGAAGAAACCCTGATCATTATGGAGGCGCAGCCGCTCAGGCACTTCCCAAGATGACAAGCTCACCAGGCAGATTTTTGGGAAGGACAGACGTATGGCAGATCACGCGCAAAGCGGCATTCCAGAGTTTGGCGACCGGACGCCCGGCAAAGTTCATGTGCCGCGTCCCGGAGCCTATGGACTGATCTTTGACGCTAAAGGCCGCATTGCCGTTATGGAAACACCGCGCGGCTGCTTTCTGCCCGGCGGGGGCACGGAAGAAGGCGAAACGCCGGAAGAAACACTGGTGCGGGAAGTGCAGGAAGAATGCGGCTTCCGCATCAGCGTCGGCAGACGGCTCGGTGAGGCGGCGGAATACCGGGACACGCCGGGCCATGACTACGCTATCCGCAAAGACTGCGTCTTCTTCGCGGCCACGGTGACTGACACAGGCGGCGCGGCAACCGAACCCGATCACACGCTGATCTGGCTGGAACCAGGGACAGCCGAAACGCGCCTGGCGCACGGCAGCCAGCAATGGGCCGTGCGGCACTGCCGCGAAATATCCCCGGTGCAGATGACTGCGCTTTCATGAAGTCTCTTTATGTTTCAGATTTAGACGGCACACTGCTCCGAAATGACGCTGCGCTTTCGGAGTTTAGCAAAGCGGCGCTGCGCGAGATGCTGGCTGACGGCCTGCTGTTCACCGTTGCCAGTGCCCGCAGCGTGGTTTCGATGCAGGGCATTCTGCGCGGGCTGCCGCTCCGGCTGCCGGTGATCGAGTTCAACGGCGCGTTCTTGTCCGATCTTGCTACAGGCCGGCACGAGACGGTCAACGCTCTAAGTCCGTCCATCGCCGAGAGTGTTTACGCGCTGGTGCTTCGTCATCATCTTGTCCCGTTTGTGTCCAGCTTCGACGGTACCGAAGACCGTGTTCATTACGCGGCGGCCACAAATGCCGGGATGCACTGGTACTTGGAAGACCGCCGCCGGCACTGCGACCGCCGCTGGCAGGGCGTTTCCAGCAATTTAGCCGCGTCCCTGCGGGAGCAAGTTGTCTGCCTGACGATTGTTGCTGAAGAACAGCCCCTGGCCGAACTTCAAGCCGCAGTTTTGTCGGCACATGGCGGCGCGGTCGAGACGCACCTGTTCGAAAACTTGTATTCGCCGGGCTGGTTCTGGCTGACCGTCCATGACCGCCGAGCGACAAAAGACCAGGCGATACGCCTGCTGATCCAGCGTTATGGACTGACGGGGTGCGAAATTGTCGTGTTTGGGGACGGGAGCAACGATCTCAAGATGTTCCAACTGGCAGACCGCGCCGTCGCTGTCGGCAATGCCACGGAGCAGCTCAAAAGCCACGCCGGCGTCGTCATTGGCCCCAATGAAAGCGACAGCGTTGTAAAATTTATCCAAGAGGATAAAAAGCGCGAAAATCAGGTATATTAGTGTTATATTTACACTAATTGGAGAACGCAATGCCCTTACAGCTTTTGGTGATTGATCCGCAGATTGATTTTTGTGACCCCGGCGGCGCGTTGTCTGTTGCCGGGGCAGATCAGGACATGGCCCGGCTGGCGCAAATGGTTGAGCGGCTGGCCCCGCGCTTGGACCAGATCCATGTGACGCTCGACACGCATCACTTCGTAGACATCGCGCATCCGATTTTCTGGCAGGACGCGGGCGGCAGCCACCCGGCCCCGTTTACGATCATCAGCGCGGAAGATGTGGCACTGGGCCGGTGGACGGCGGCGCAGCCGGAGGCGCGGGAGCGTGCGGCGGCGTATGTGCAGGCGCTGGCTGTGCATGGGCGCTACCCGCTGTGCATCTGGCCGCCGCACTGCCTGCTTGGCAGCCGGGGGCATGACGTGCAGCCGGTGCTGTTTGACGCGCTGCAAGACTGGGAGCGGCGCTATGCCGTGGTGGACTATGTTCAAAAGGGCAGCAACATCTACACGGAGCATTACTCCGCCATTCAAGCCGATGTCCCGGACCCGGCTGACCCCAGCACCCAGGTCAACACGGCGTTGGTCGAGTCGCTGAAACAGGCCGACATTCTTGCCGTTGCCGGGGAAGCGGGAAGCCACTGCGTTGCCAACACCGTGCGCGATTTGGCGGACCAGTTTGGCGATGACGCATTGCTGTCCAAAATCGTGCTGCTGCGCGACGCCGTCAGCCCTGTTGGCGGCTTTGAGACGCTTGAAGACAGCTTTATTTCAGAGATGACCGCTCGCGGAATGCGGTTGTCTACGACGACGGAGTTTTTGGCCTAAATGAGAGATTAACTATGATTATTGAGTCGCTGCTGGACACGGATTTGTACAAGTTCACGATGCAGGAAGTTGTTTGGAGCCACTTCCCAAATGCTCAGGTCGAGTATGCGTTTCGCTGCCGCAGCCGGGGCGTAGACTTGTCGCCTTATGCAGACGAGATTCGCGAAGAGCTTGCCGCCTACTGCGCCCTGCGCTTGACCGAAGACGAGCTGCGCTTCCTGCACGGCATCTACTACTTGAAGCCGTCTTACCTGGATGCCCTGCGCGACCTGACCCTCAGCCCGCAGAATGTCGAGATTACGGCTGATCCGACCGCCGCGCCGGAAGACCGGCTCCAAGTTCGCATCTCTGGAAGCTGGTTTCAGACAATTCTGTTTGAAGTGCCCCTGCTCGCAATTATTAACCAGGTCTACTTCCGGCACACCCAGCCTGACGATGCCGCCAATCTTGCCGAGGGCAGGGCGCGGCTGGAAGCCAAAACCGCGCTGCTTCAAAGCGCAGAACCACCGGTCTACTTGATTGAGTTCGGCACGCGCCGCCGGTACAGCCGGGAATGGCAGGAGACGGTCATCGCCCATCTGAAAGAGGCGCTCGGGCCGCGGCTTCTCGGCACCAGCAACCTCGCTGCGGCCAGGCAGTTTCAGTTAAGGCCCTACGGCACAATGGCCCATGAGTTCCTGCAGGCGTGTCAGGCGCTTGTCGCTCTGCCGGAGTTCCAGAAGTTTGCTTTAGACACCTGGATGCAGGAGTACCGAGGAGATTTGGGGATCGCCCTATCCGATGTGGTCGGCATGGACGCTTTCCTGCGCGACTTCGACAAGCTTTTCTCCAAAGCCTATGACGGCGCACGGCACGACTCGGGTGACCCGGTGGAGTGGGGGGAGAAGCTCATTGAGCATTACAAAGCGATGGGCATTGACCCGAAAACAAAGTCCGCCGTGTTCAGCGACAGCTTAGACGTGCCGAAAGCCATGCAGCTTGCCCGGCACTTTAACGGCCGCCTCCGCACGTCATTTGGGATCGGCACGAACTTGACCAACGACATGGGCTTCGAGGCGCTGTCTGTCGTCATCAAAATGACCCGCTGCAACGGCCGGCCTGTCGCAAAACTCAGCGACAGCCCCGGAAAAGCCATGTGCCAGGACGATGTCTATCTCAGCTATCTGCGGCAGACGTTTGGGATCGCCGCTCAATGAAAATCTCGCCTTGCAGATATTTCACCGCCGAGCCGGCAATAAGTACACGCTCCTGAGTTTCCTCGCAAAACAAGTCCCCGCCACGCTTCGAGACCTGCCGGGCGTGGAGCGTCCGCCTGCCCAGCCGCGCCGCCCAGTAGGGAACCAGCGCGCAGTGGATCGAGCCGGTGACAGGGTCTTCGGGAATGCCGAGGCGCGGGGCGAAGTAGCGCGACACGAAATCTACGGTGTCGCCCGGCGCAGTCACGACAACTCCCAGCAAATCAAGTCCGCCGAGCAGGCCGAAATCAGGAGCCAGAGCACGCACCTCCGCTTCCGTCTCATAAACCGCATAATAATCAATCTCTGTCCTGCCCTGGCTGTTCGAGTGCGCGTGTGTCTTGAACACCTGGCGCGGCGGCAGGCGCAGGCCTTCCCGCAGCGCAGGCGGCGCTTCCGCCGGGGCGAGCGTATATTGAGGGAAGTCCATCTGAAGCATCTCGCCAGAGCGGCGGACCGTAAGCGGCCCGCTCAACGTCTCAAAGCGCACGACCTCTAAACCCAAGTCAAGCTCTGTAAAGATTACAAAAGCTGATGCCAGAGTCGCATGGCCGCAAAGTGGCACTTCTTGAGATGGAGTGAACCAGCGCAGCTGGTAGCCGTCTTCAGTGGGAACAAAAAAGGCGGTCTCGGCAAGGTTGTTTTCCGACGCGATGGCCTGCATCTGGGGGGCGGAGAGCCAGAATTCAAGCGGCACAACCGCCGCCGGGTTGCCTCGGAAGACGTCAGAAGCAAACGCATCAATTTGGAAGATTTTCATGTCAATCCTGACCCTGCCGGCGGTGCCGTCGTTTCTCGCACCACTAGCCTCGGCTCGACCAGTACCCGCTCGGCAGGAACCGTTTCCCCGGAAAGCATTTGCAGAAGCAGGCGCGTTGCGGCTTTCCCGACTTCTTCGAAAGGCTGCTTGATTGTCGTCAGCGCCGGTTTCATCAGCACGGCGTCAGGCATGTCGTCAAAACCGACAAGGGACAACTGGGCCGGGATGCTGACGCCGAGATCATGTGCGGCCCGCATCGCCGCGATGGCGATTTGATCATTGCCCGCGACAATCGCTGTTGGCGGCACCGGCAGGAGGAGAAGCTGCCGCGTCTGCCGGTCCGCGATCTCCGAGTCTTGATAAGAAGCGGCTGCAACATATTCCCTCGGAACCTGAAGTTGGGCGGCTTGCAGCGCGGCCTCGAACGCGGTCAGCCGAACCATCGCGCTGAACATATTCTGTTCCCCGCCGAGATACGCGATCCGCGTATGCCCGAGTTTCCGCAGATGCTGCACGGCAAGGCGAACCCCGGCGGCGTTGTCCACATCCACCGACGGCATCCCGTACACAGCGCTTTCCGAGGAAACTGTCACGACTTTGAGACCCGCCGACCGCAGGCTGGGCAGAATATCGGCATCGGCAGGCGGGGCGACGATCAGCAGTCCATCCGTCCGCTGGTCCCGCAGCTTCGGCAGTGACTTCTCGGCGTTCTGCCAAAGCTCCGTGAACAGCGTGACGCTGTACCCTGCCCCGGCGGAAGCGGTGACGATGCCCTGCAAAATGCCCGAAGTGTACGGATGCCAGATGGCGATCTCCGAGCCGACATTGTCAAACAAAACGCCGACCGTGTTCATGCGCTTGTTGGTCAATCCCCGCGCTACTGCGCTGGGATGATAGTTCATCTCGCGCATTTTATGCAGAACTCGCTCGCGCGTTTCCGGCAGCAGCGTGTTCTTCCCATTAATGACATAGGAAACTGTTGCCGTGGACACATTACACGCTCTGGCAATATCTTTAATCGTAGGCATCGTGTTTCTATTATAGTGTGTTCCCCATGAATTGTCAAAGACAAAATAAAGATGACACTATTGACAAATGCGGTTTAGCGTGTTATCATGTCGTATCACTTAACCGGATAAACCTTTTATCCGGCATCTCGATATTATTGGAGAAAAACTATGAAACAGCGCCGTGTTGGGTTCACACTCATTGAACTCCTTGTCGTCATCGCCATCATCGCAATTCTTGCGGCAATTTTATTTCCTGTCTTCCAAAAAGTGCGTGAGAACGCACGGCGGGCTTCCTGCCAATCCAACGAAAAGCAACTCGGTCTTGCGCTCATTCAGTACACCCAAGATGCAGACGAGAAGTACCCGGCAGGAGTGTTTGGAGAGTATTACTCCCTTTCCGGCTGGGCTGCTCGGATTTATCCTTATGTGAAAAGCACGGGTGTTTACAAGTGCCCTGATGACCCGACCGGCCCGGCGACAATTGCGGGCGACACAGCTACCTACTACCCGCTCTCTTATGCCATGAACATCAACTTGGACGCTAACTACAACAACAGCGGCCTGGCACAGGCCGCTGCGCCTGCCTCGACGGTGATGATTGTGGAGATGCAGACCATGAACGCTGATCTGACCAACGTCAGCAACGACCCGAACGGCTGGGCTATCAACAATCCTCCTAATCCGCCTGCTGCCACAAGTACCTATGGCTCGGAAGAAGTGAATGGCGGTGACGGCCATGATGGCTGGGCATACGAACTGAACAACCATAAAAGCACCTACGTCTCTGGCCCTGGCAACCAGGTCGGCATGGGCAATCCGGCGCGGACAGGTCAAGCCCAGTTCGGCCCGGCGCGTCACACCGACGGGTCTAACTTCCTGATGGGCGACGGCCATGTGAAGTACCTGCGGCCCAGTGCGGTTTCATCGGGCTTCGACAGCATTTCTGCCAACTGCGGCCAGGATCAAACCTTCACAAACGGCGCATGTGCGTCCTCAACCGGCTTCGCCGCCGGGACCAATGCTTTGTCGTCCAACGGCGCGAATTTCGCGGCCACCTTCAGCACACTGTAGTCACCGAGACCGCTGATCTGCAAAGAATGGGAGGAGTGATTGCTCCTTCCATTTTTCGCGTTTCTGAAGGACACGAATGAAACACAATTATAAAGCGTCAGTCTTGTTTCTATTTCTTGTATTTCTTTTCTGCCGGATGGCTCAGGCAGCACCACAAGCGCCCTTGCCGATGCTGCACGCGCAGGGGACGAACATTGTGGATGCATCCGGCCATGTCGTGACGTTGCAGGGGATCAATCTCGGCGGGTGGCTGGTGGAAGAAATGTGGATGCAGCCATTTGTGACCACGCCCCCGCCCGGCTCGGCGTCTGCGCCGATCAAAGACCATGTTTCTCTTTGGGGAACCGTGGAGAAGCGGTTCGGGCCGGCGGGGAAAGCGCGGGTTCAGGCGGCGTTCCGCAATGCCTGGCTGAACGAGTCCGACTTCCAGCGCATCCATGCCGCCGGGTTCAACTGCGTCCGCCTGCCGTTCCTGGCAAGCATCGTCACCGAGCCTGGCGGACTGCACTGGCTGGATCAGGCCGTGGCGTGGGCGGGCCAAAACCAGATGTATGTCATCTTGGACTTGCACGGTGCACCCGGCGGGCAAAGCGACCAGGGACACACCGGCCAGGCGGATGTCAATGCGTTCTTCAAAGACCCGGCAAACATCACGCAGACCGAAGCGGTCTGGACTCAAATCGCTCGCCGCTACCGCAGCAACCCGGTTGTCGCCGGCTATGACATGCTGAACGAGCCGACAGGGACGCCGAACTCAGACACGCTGTATGTCGTGCAGGACCGGCTGTACCGCGCGATCCGAGCCGGTGACCCGGAGCATTTGATCTTTATCGAAGACGGCTACACCGGCATTCAGTGGATGCCGTTCCCCGCGCCCGCCGGCTGGGTGAACGTCGCTTACAGCGTCCATTATTACGATTTCGACGCGAAGTCCGCTGAGGACCAGCAGAAAACAGTGTCCGCGTTTGTTGAAACCGTGGAAAAGGAGCAAGCCCGCCGCCAGATACCTTACTACATTGGGGAGTATGGCCTGGAGCCGCACGGAACAACGACAGTTCTCGCGGGCCTGCTGCAAAGCCTTCAGCAGAAGCGCCTATCTTCTTCCATGTGGACCTACAAAGTATCGTGGACAGGCGGCGGCCAGTCTCTTTGGAGCCTTTACAGCAATGCCAAGCCCGTCACGCCGCTGGATCCTTTTCAAGACAGCGAAGCCACGCTGATCCAAAAATGTGCCCAGGTGCGAACTGATCAGCTTCAGGTCAACCCCAACGTCGCTCAGGCTTTTCAAGGCTCCTCATCCCCGACTGCAAGCCGTTAAAGCTAACTCATGGTAGCCGATACAGTGAAGGTTATATCGCAAGCCAGTGTTTCCCGCCCTGAAGGGCAGGTCTTGTGGCCTACGGCCAATCGGTCTGCGACCGAAAGACAAAGACAGCAGAAGACAAAGACAGCAGAAGACAAAGAGCCGACTGTAACACTCTTCCGCACACTGTGCGGTTGGCGTCCGCGCCGCTAGACCTGCCCTTCAGGGCGGGAAGATGGAAGGGGGAGGAGCAAGCCTTCCCTACTTTTGCGGGATTTTGCTGCATTTCGCAAGGTACAGGTAGACCAACGCACCGGTGATGCTGTGGACGGTGAACTTGGGGCGGAGCGTGTCGCGCATCTCGCAGCGCGTGAACCGAAAGAAGGGAATGCCGCCGTCATGGCGGCCTTCTTTTTGGCTGAACGCTCGGGTCAAAAGCGAGTGCTTGTAGGCGGAAAGCGCTAGTGTGCCGCCGGGCTTCAGGACGAAGCTGAGGCTTTGAACGGCGGCGGCGCGGGCTACCGGACCGGGAACGTGCTCTAAAACCTGGCAGGAGACGACCCGGTCAAAAGCATACTCGGCGAACGGGAGGCGGCACAAGTCTGCTTGAACCAGATGGACATTGGTGATGCCGGCGGCGAGCAGCTTGCGGCGGTTGACGCGCAGGGACTCAAACGAGAAATCAATGGCGGCAAGCTCTTGGACGCTCTG
This sequence comes from uncultured Armatimonadales bacterium, assembly GCA_964241935.1. GTDB lineage: Bacteria > Armatimonadota > Armatimonadia > Armatimonadales > Capsulimonadaceae > JANXMY01. Next base: position 48,492 of record CAXSZN010000023.1, on the reverse strand, counting down.
CGACAAAAGGCGCGTCATGCGTCCTGTCCCGCAGCCGGCTTCCAGCAGACGGTCCGTTGACTTTGGTGCAAGAGCGCGGAGCGTCAGGGGAATCTCCACTTTGCCGAAAAAGTTCAGAAAGGCCATCGCGTCATACGCGCCGACCTGGGCGTCCCGCGCGGCGATCTCAGACTTTTGGGCTTCCAGCAGCTCAACCGGCAGAAGGCGCGGAATGCCGTCTTGTATGGGATAAACGTGGCCGGCGTCGTCGGCTAAGCTGCCGTCGGTGATTTCTTCGCCGGTGCGCCGGCGCACGGTCAGGGTCAGCGGCCCGCCGGTCTCAGGGGACACCAGCAGGGGCAGCAAAGCTTGGAGCATAAGGTTCCTTAAAGAAGAACCCGGCACTGCAAGTGCCGGGCGTTAATAAAGCAAGATGTCTCTGCGAGACGACAAATGCACCCGCAGGTTCTGTCTTCATCGGCGAAGCGGACATTCTGCACTTCCAGAGCCGGGCACTTGCAGTGCCGGGCACAGATTGCACCCGCTATCGTGCCGCGCCCAGCGTCAGCGTCACTCGCAGCGTGTAATCTTCGCCGCTATCCGTGCCTGCCGCCCCGACCTTTTGAGCGGCAGCCTCCCGTGCTGAAGCGAGGTCATCAAACTCCGCAGTCTCGCCGGGGCGGATTTTGCGGCTCATCGGATCGGCCCAGATCTTTTCAGGAATGAAGACCGGGCCGGTCGGCGAGAGATTGGATTGGTCGGGCAGGGGCAGGCTGACCCGGCAGGCTACCCAAACCGTGCCGTCGGGATTGGCGCGTTCCGTGATCTGGTACACCCGCGCTCCGTCGCCCAGCACAATCTGCACCGGAACACCGTTATTCAGCTTGTCCTGGTCTTGAAAACCGATCACTTGATCTGATCCAAGCGGCGTCAGCTCCGCGTGCAGATGCAGGGGCTGATTTGGCACGTCCGCGGCGGCGACACGCGCTCGGAACACGCTCAGTCCGCTCGGAGTGCCGCGCACCAGCAGCAGTTTTTCGGCATCATACGGCACAACATCGGTGAGGCCCGGCGGGAACGTCGGGTCAGGAACCCCCTGCTTGCCGTCCCGCGTGTAGCCGTTTTTCGTGCTGTGGGTCAGCCCCAGCTTCGCAAATACGACGGTCGGAGACGTGTTGTAAACATGAATTTTCTCCCAGCGCAGGCCGCTTGTAGACCGGGCCAAGGCGGGAACGAGACAAAACAATGTCAGCAGAACGACAAGAAAGAGTCGCTGCCGGCGGTAGTTCGGCATCGGGGGTAGTTCCCCTTTCTAAGTGATCACGCAAAAGTAATCGCACATTCTCTTCAGCCCCGGAAGGGCTTTGTACTCTCGCAGCCCGGCCTTGAAAGGCCGGGTAACAGATGCACGGCTACTTAGGTCAAAGCAGGCTTTAGCGGCTGCGTAAGTCTTTGATATTGAGCTGGAGCAGGCGGCGACCGTTCCATTCGTTGATCTGCGGCGTATAAAGCGCTTCCAGATAATCGCCGGGGCTAGACGTATCCGCCAAATCACCCTGGCCCCAGGCAATGCAGTCGGTCGGGTCCATGGCTTCCGCGCGAACACGCATCTTGAGATGACTGGCATCTTTGCCGATCCGCCGGGCATCGCAAATCAATAAGTTCTCGGACGCAAACTTCGGCTCTGGGTTGGCATGGCCGAACGGCGCAAGCTGCTCCCATTCTTCCAGCAAATTAACGCTGAGCGCCGACGGGTCAATCAGGCCGTCGTGGAAAAGCTTAGGGATAAAGTCTTCATCGGTCATTGTCGCCGCCGCGTGGGCATTGATTGCCAGCTCGAACTGCTCCAAGTTGTCCATGGACAGCGACAGGCCCGCCGCCATCTCATGCCCGCCGCAGCTTTGCAAGAGAGACTTGCAAATCTGCATGCCTTCAAACATATCGAAGCCTTTGATAGAGCGGGCTGAGCCTTTGCCGTACGTTTCCTCGTCGTTGACGCCGATGACAATCGCGGGACGCCCGTAAGCTTCCACCAATTTTCCCGCCACAATGCCGACAACCCCGGCGTTCCACCCCGGCGACGCTACCACCAGCACTTTGATCTGGTCCAAATCGCGGCTCTCGACAATCCGCTTGGCTTCCTCTAAAATACGCTTTTGGGCGACTTGGCGTTCCACATTAAACGCATTCATCTTCTCCACCAGCCCTCGCGCTTCTTCGGGGTCACCCGTCAGCAGCAAATTTAAAGCGGTGGCTGCGTCATCCAGCCGCCCGACGGCATTGATGCGCGGGCCGATCCCAAAGCCGACAGTCTCCGCCGACAGCCGTTTGCTGGTATCAATGCCCGCGCCGTCGAGCAGCGCCCGCAGGCCGACTTTGCGGGTCGAAGCAAGCTGCTTCAGCCCGAACGACGCAAAGACGCGGTTTTCGCCGAGCAGCGGCATCACATCGGCCACGGTGCCGCAGGCGACTAAATCCAAAAACTTCTGAATAAACGCGGCTTCGTGCGTCGGATGCACTAAGCGTACTACCGCCTGCATCGTTTTGAACGCGACCCCAACACCTGCGAGATTGGGAAACTTGTACGTGGAGTCGTGCCGGTGCGGATTGACGACCGCATACGCCGGCGGCAGGATTTCGCCCGGCTCATGGTGGTCCGTGATTATGACGGTCATGCCGAGGCTGTTCGCATACTCGACCGCTTCCCGTGCCTGAATGCCGCAGTCCGACGTGATAACAAGCGTCGCCCCTTTTTCGTGGGCGTACTCAATCGCGCTTGTTTTAAGGTCATAGCCGTCCCGCTTCCGGTGGGGCACCTTGTATTCCAGCTTTGCCCCAAGCGCCGTCAGCGCCCGGACATAGACCGCCGTAGATGTCACGCCGTCTACATCGTAATCGCCGTAAATAAATATCGTTTCTTTGCTGTCCAGCGCGTCTTTGATTCGATGCGCCGCTTTGTCCATATCCGGCAAGCCGAACGGGTCCAAAAGCTGAGTCAAAGACGGCATCAAAAACGCATTCGCGTCCGCCGGCTCGGTCAATCCTCGGTTGCAGAGCAGCCGCGCCGTCAGGGGATGAAGGTACAGCTCTTGGACCAGCCGCTGCTCCGCCGGCAGGTTCCGCTCCGGCTCCGTCCAGCGTGTTTGGAATTGTGATGTTCTGTTTTGTGAAGGCATAATAGAGACGTTACTCAGACTGGACGATGAAAAGCGGAACCGGCACTGCGAGTGCCGGTCTACGATAAAGTGAAAGTGTCCCCCACACTGCAAACTCGTTTGTGTGAGCCGCTCTTCAGTCGCGGGGCGACTTTCATTCAAGAGTAGACCGGCACTTTCAGAGAGCCTGCGTGTTCGCTAAACCTTCTGTCTCTGGGCGCGGAACCCCCGGCCTTCAGGCCGGTGAGGAAGCGCCTCTTGGAACCCCCGCTGGGGTGCCGGGCTACTGTTGCGTGAACTTGTTTGTTTTCTCGTGCTATAATCGGCCATGGATGACACGCAAACCCCTTCTGCCGAAGGCCAGCAAGACCCACCGAGCCGGTACTGGTCCGGCGCACACACGCGGCATCGGCTCCTGGTACATTTGGTCTTCATCCCGAAGTACCGTGTGCGTGTGCTGCAAGGGGCGGTCGCCGCTCGTTTAGAAGTCCTGCTGCGGCAGGCCGCTGCCGTCAACGAGTGGCTGTTTCTGGAACTTGCCGTTCAGCCTGATCATGTCCATGTGCTGCTGCAAATGCATCCGCGCGAAAGCATCGCCTCGGTGGTCAAGACGCTCAAAGGCGGCACGAGCCGGGTGCTGCGAAACGAGTACCCGGATCTCGAGGAGTTCTTGTGGGGTACGAGCTTTTGGTCGGACGGCTATTTTGCCGAGACGATAGGCCGCGTCAACGAAGCGGTTGTCAGTGACTACATCCGCCGCCAGCAGCAGCAACATCCACCGCGCGAACCGGAACTTGTTCCTTATAAAGACTGTTAGAGGCTCCGGGCTTAAGCCCGGAGTTTTTCACTGCCGGTTTCTAACATGGCGGCGGCTGTCTAAAACCGCTTGACCGGCCCTTTTTTCTTGGCTTTAATAGCCGAAATCTGGATCTCGCCGGGCGCGGGTGGACGCGGAGCGGCAGCGGGTGTCGCGGGACGAACTGCGCCCGCACTGGTGCTGCCGCCGTTTCCGCTGTTGGACGGATAGGCGGCTGCGCTGCCGGCGCTTTCCGCTGCGGCCACAGGAACAGGAGCGTTCGCCCGGCGCTTTGCCAGCCAGTTTTCCCAATCTACCAGAATGGACGCGGCATTGAAGATAGACGAGTAAGTTCCGCTGAGAATGCCGATCAAGAGTGCCACGTTCAGCAGCCGCGTCGTCTGCCCGCCGAGAACCACTAAAGCGACCAGCGTCATCACAACCGTCAGCGACGTGTTGATGGAGCGAGCCAGCGTCTGGCCGATAGAACGGTTGACTAGGGATTCGAAGTTCTCGCCGCGTGCCTTGTGCCGCAGGTTCTCGCGGACACGGTCGAAGATGACGACCGTGTCATGGACCGAGAAGCCGATGACGGTCAGCATGGCTGTGATAAAGAGGCTGTCAATCTCCCAGCCTAAGAAATAGCCGAAGATCGCAAACGCACCCAGCAGCACGAGAATGTCATGCAGGAGTGCGACAACCGCCGACGTCCCCAGCCTCAGCCCGGCGACAAAGCCGCCGATGCCGAAAACAAGCGCCAAATACAGCACAATCAGGCCAGACGCGATGATAACAGCTTGCAGGGCATTCGAAGTGACTTCCTTCGAGATCACGCTGCCGACGTTGCCGAAAGCCTGCTCCGTGTTCGGGCCAAGCGTGGCGAGCGCCGCCGTCAACCGGCGATACACCGGACTTTGCAGCTTGCTGGCGGTCTTCGTCTGCTCCGAGACGCTGACAATCGCGGTTGCGCCGCCGTCAGCCATTTGGATCGTGTCGTCTTTGAAGCCCTGTGCTGAGATTGCTTTCTGGACTTCCGCCTGCGTCACCGGCTGCGCGTACTTCACCTGAATCTGCGTGCCGCCGGTAAACTCAATGCTCGGCTTCAAACCGCCAAGCGCAAGGAAGACCAATCCCGGAACGATGATCGCCAGGCTCAGGCTATAAAACAGCTTGCGGCGGCCAATGATGTTCATGCCGGCGCGAGTGCCGCTGCCGGTCGTCTGCCCAATCAGCGAGTTGACGCCGAGGCCGAACAGCGCCGGGTTCTTGGCAAGGCCGGGGAACACGTCCACCAGCAGGTACAGCAGGGTTCGGGTAACCGTGATCGCCGAGAACAGCGAGACCAGAACGCCAATCAAGAGCGTCAGCGCAAAGCCGCGCACCGAGGCCGTGCCGAGCGACAGCAGGACAACGCAGGTGATGCAGGTGCAGATGTTGGAATCGCGAATGGCCGTGAAGGCCCGCTTGAACGCCGAGTCAATCGCCGGGCGCAGGGCTTTCCCATCACGCAGCTCTTCTTTCAGGCGCTCAAAGATCAGAATGTTGGCGTCCACCGCCATACCAATGGACAGAATAAAGCCCGCGATGCCCGGCAGAGTCAGCGTCACAATCAGCCCCGGAAACAGCCAGTTCAAGCCGCCCTTGAAGATCGCCAGCGTGAACAAAGCATAGATGAGAAGCGCGATGTCCGCCAGCAAGCCCGGCAGCCGGTAATAGGCCACCATGAACAGCAGGACCAGCGCCAAGCCGACGCCGCCTGCAATCAGGCTTTTCGTGACTGCGCCGACTCCGAGGCTCGCTTCTACACTCTGCGTCTGCACCTGCTCCAACGGAATCGGCAGCGCACCGGCGTTCAGCAGATTGGACAAGCTTTGCGCTTCGCCAAGTGTCGGGAACCCACCGCTGATCTCGCCCTGGCCGTCCAAGATGGGATCTTTGATGTACGGCGCAGACAAAACCGCATCGTCGAGCACAATGCCCATGATCTCGCCGGTATGCTGCGTCGTGAAGTCCGCGAATGCCGCTGTGCCTTTGGGATTGAAGACCTGCGAGACAGTCGGGGCACCGTCCGTGCCGAGGTGGGCGCTTGACTGCGGCTCCAAGTCCGCCCCGGTCAGGATCGGCTTGCCGCCGTAGGCGTTGACGGAATCGGTCAGCAGCGCGTTCCAGCCATTCAGTTCTTTGTTGAGCGCTGCCGCCTGCTGCTGCTGGGCCGGCGTCAGATAAACAGGCGCATCCGAGGTCAACTGGTCGTAGCTGGCTCCCAGCACCTGGGACTGAGACGGGTCAGCCGCCGGCGGCGTGTAAAGCGTATTGCCGCCGCCAAGCGTGTTCTTGCCTGCCGCCGCCAGCAGGTTCGTCCAGTCTGCCTTGATTTGTGCCCCGTCGCGGAATGTCTGGCCCGGCGTGAAGCCGTTCCAGGGCTGTGTGACGAGGAAAGATGTTTGACGATTTGCGCCGGGAGCAGTGCTGCCTTCAGTAATCCGAAGCGGAGCGGTCTGGTTGCGCTGGGATTGTACATCCGCGAAGTAGTAAAACGTCATCTGCGCCGTCGTGCCAAGCTGGGCCATGATGGCGTCTTTGTTTTTGACATCCGGCAGCTCGATAATAAACTGCTTCTGCTGCGGGCGCGGCTGAACCACCGCCTCGCCGATGCCGGCGGAGTTGATGCGGTTTTCTAAAATGTGCTGGATTGTCGTCTCATCATACGGCACGCCGGGAGCGCGTTCCGGGTGCGCCTGCAGGATGGCCCGGACACCGCCTTTGATGTCCAGCCCATAATGCGTCGGGAAGTTCGCGACTTTTTGATGGGTCGCCGGGTCCCGGTGCGTCCCGACCATAACCCAAATAGACAGGGCGATCAGGACCAAAATCGCCAGTGCCGTGTATCGTGTGTACTTATCCTGCTTCAATTCTTCCTCCGCGAAGACGATAACGCTTCTTTATAATTGCTTTAGTCACGGGGCGTGGAACTGAAGTTCTGCGCTGTGGGGCGCAGACGCCTAATGTCTATCTTCATGGACAAAGAATAGGATTATGCTGAAGCTCCTGTACCCGCGAAGGCGGTTACTGGGCGCTTCGCCCCAAAGCGCAGAACTTCAGTTCCACGCCCTCATGCCGTTTTCCGTTAAAATGATTTCTTAATTATACGGTACGCACTGCTGGCTGTCAAGGTTTCCGCGATGCCGGCAAAGCCGCCTCTACGAAGTCCGCGCTCCGAACAACGCCCGGCTCGGCCTGCATCGCCGCGCCGAGCGCTTTCACTTTCGCGGCAATCTCCGCCGAATGCAGCAGGCGCTCCAGCCGAATTTTGAGGCCGTGCGGCGTGAACTGGCCCGGCATCAGGCGCAGGCCCCAGCCTTCGCGCTGGATATGCGCGGCATTTTCGAATTGGTCAAACCCGCGCGGCACAACCAGCGACGGGATGCCGTAGTAACACGCCGCCTGCGTCGTTCCAACGCCGCCTTGATGCACAATCGCGTCTGCCTGGGGAAACACCTCAGCGTAAGGCGCGTAGGGGACAAGCGTGACGCGCCCGCGCAGGGCGTCCGGAACGGGAAAGTCTGTCGGCGCACCGAGCAGCACACCGTCCCACGAAGCCAATGCCAGTGCCGCAAGCGCGGTCCGCCAGAAGTCTCCAGGGTGATTAACGACCGATGAGCCGAGGGTGAAAAGGATGGTAGGGGCGCTGCTTGCTGCGCCCCTTGTCTTCGCCGCGCCTCCTGCACTCCCTGCGGTTTCCGCTCCGTCCCATCTTGCATACCCCCCCACTTGGAACCAGGAGGGCCAGTCGGCAGGGCGGGGGAAGAATGACGGCGACCAAAGGCCGAGTGTCAAGCGCCGCGAGTACGCGCCGCCGGCTATGACGTTGGTACGTGGGCCGACCCCGAGCTTGGCATATTCGGCAGCGGCCAGGGTGTCAAAATCGCCCAAAATACGGTAGCCGGCCCGCCAGCCGAGACGAGACAGCCAGGCCGGGCAGCCTTTCCAGGCGATGCTCGGCGGCGGGTAAGCCGCCGTTTCGTAGATCAGGGTCGCGGCGGATGCGCTGACCCACGGTGTTCCCGTGCGCTGGGCCACGGCGGGTGCGGCAAGCTGGATCGTATGCGAAACAAATAGGTCGGCTTCTCGTGCCAGCGGCTCCAGCGCCAGCGTGGCGGGGACAATCGCGGGAATCAGCACTTCTTTGAACAAAATCGAAACAGGAGCAGTCGTGTGCGCCGTCAGCATTCGCCGAAGCAGGTCCGAGTCCCAGTCCGGGTCTTCTCCTGCCACAACTGCCGGAAAGCCCAGTGCCGACGCTTTCTCCGCGAACTTGGGACTGAGTGCGAACTGAATTTCGTGGCCGCGCCGCCGCAGCTCCAGTGCCAAAGCCGTAAAGGGATTGAAGTCGCCGGAAGAGCCGAGCGTGTGAATGAGAATCTTCGCCATGAAAGGAGAGTGTACCACTAAGTTGGGTATACTTTGGCTATGACAGACCGGATTTTCAACGAGAAGATTTTAACGGAAGCGCGGCGCTTGGCAGCCGAAGTCTTCCGGCCTCATGCTCAGGAAGCCGATCAGGGCGACGTTCACGGACAAGTGGAAGCAAATGTGCGGATGCTCGGGCAGGCCGGCTATTTTGGGCTGGGCATCAGTCCGGACTATGGCGGGCTGGGGGCGGACGAGCCAACGCGGCGGGAATACACTGAAGTCATGGCGTCGGCCTGCGGCGTGACGGCTTTTGTCCAGCAGCAGCTTCACGCCGGGGGCGGCTTTGTCGGCGGCGGGCGGAACCCAGCGCTGAAGTCGGAAAAGCTGCCGCGCTTCGCGTCGGGAGAAGAGCTGTGCGGCGTCGCATTTTCGCACCTGCGCCGCCCCGGTCCGCCGATGGTGACGGCGAAGCGTATCGAAGGCGGCTACAAAGTCTCCGGCAAGGCGCCCTGGGTGACCGGCTGGAGCCTCTTAGATTCGTTTATTCTCGGCGCGGTGCGCCTGCCCGAGAACGATCACATTTACTTCTATGTGCCGAAAGCGGGCAATGAAGCCGCGCTGCATCCCGGCCCATCCATCCCCCTGGTTGTGATGAATGCGTCGGACACTGTTGAAGTGACTTTAGAAGACTTGTTCCTGCCCGACGACTATGTGCTGTATGAGCGCCCGGCGGAAGCCTTAAAGCGCGGCGACTTCTGTGGCATCACCGGCCATGTATTCCTGCCGCTCGGCTGTGCGCGGGGCAGTGTGTTCGCCCTGAATGCGCTCGCGGAGCAGCGGCACAACCAAGAATTTTTGAAGGCCGCCGCCGAGTTTCAGCAGGAAATAAATGCCTGCCGCGCCCAAGCCTTGCAGTGGAGCGGGGCGTGCGCGGAGCAGCCGGACTACAAAGACCGCGCCCTCCACGCCCGCGCTGAAGCGATCACGCTGGCGACCCGCGCCGCCCACGCGGTTGTCACAGCCACCGGCGGCGGGGCGCACCTGCTGTCCAGCCCCGCCCAGCGCCTCCTGCGCGAGTCCATTTTCTACACGACGACGGCGCAGACTTCCGATGTCCAGTCGGCGACACTGGACTTGCTGACTTCGCCCGACTGCTGGAACCAGAGCTGAAACGAAAGAGTAGAAAAAGATGAAAGCGATTTGGAACGGCGTTGTGCTGGCGCAAAGTGATGACACGGTTGTTGTCGAAGGCAACCACTATTTTCCCCTCAGCAGCATGAACTCAGAGTATTTCAAGCCAAGCGAGACCCACACTGTCTGCCCCTGGAAAGGCACGGCCAGCTACTACACGGTGCAGACTGCCGGAGGGATAAATCCCGACGCGGCATGGTTCTACCCGGAGCCAAAAGCAGGCGCGGAACAAGTCGCCGGGCGTGTTGCATTCTGGAAAGGTGTTCAAGTTACGGCGAGCTGACGAAAAAATGTAGTGTAAGATAAATGCTTAACTTCCGAATGAGCGGGAAATAACAGGGTGACACCAGTGCCGGTGTCGCAAATCAAAAACTGTTCTAAAAGCTGAGGTAAGATCATGGAGACAACTGGAAAATCCTTTGCCGTCGTGACCGGCGGGTCCAATGGGATCGGCTTAGAGCTTGCAAAGGAGTTCTCGCGCAACGGCTTTGACGTGCTGCTGGCCGCAGAGCCGGATGGCCGGCTTGCGGCTGCCGCCTCCGAAGTGCAGGCGCTCGGCGGAAGCGTCTCGACAGTCGCCGTGGATTTAACACAATTAAACGGCGTGGAAACGCTTTATGATGCCATCAAGGCCACCGGCCGGCCCGTGGACGCCGTCGCAATCAACGCAGGGATTGGGGTGGGGGGAGACTTCCGCGAAACCGACCTGGACAAAGAAATCAGCATGATCCAGTTGAACTGCGTTTCGACGGTGCATCTGGCAAAGCACATGGCCCAGGACATGAGCGCTCGGGGCAGCGGCCGGATGCTGTTCACGGCAAGCATCGCCAGCCTCATGCCCGCCCCGTTTGAGGCCGTTTACGGCGCGACCAAAGCATTTGTCTTTTCGTTTGCCGAAGCCCTGCGAAACGAGCTGAAAGACACCGGCGTTTCGGTGACGGCCCTGCTGCCGGGCGTGACGGAAACCGACTTCTTCCACCGGGCCGAAATGGATGACACGGCGGCAGGCGCGAGCAAGAAAGACGATCCGGCGGATGTCGCGCGGGACGGTTTCAATGCGCTGATGGCTGGCAAAGACAAGGTCATCGCTGGATCGCTGAAGACCAAAGCCATGGGCCTGGCGACTGAATTCACGCCGCCGACCGTTTCCGCCGAAGTACAGCGAAAGATGTCCGAGCCGGGTTCTGCCGACCAATAAGGCCGTCAAAAATTATGCAGTACAAAAAGCTTGGAAAGACCGGCCTGAAAGTTTCGCGCATCTGTCTCGGGTGCATGAGCTATGGTGTGCCGGAGCGGGGCAGCCACCTTTGGTCCCTGCCGGAAGAACAAAGCCGGCCCTTTATCCAGCGCAGCCTGGAGCTGGGCATTAACTTCTTCGACACCGCGAATGTCTACTCCGACGGCACAAGCGAAGAGATTGTCGGACGGGCGCTGAAGGATTTCGCAAAGCGGGACGAGGTTGTTATCGCAACAAAAGTGCATGGCCGGATGCACCCGGATGTCAACGGGGCCGGCCTGTCGCGCAAAGCCATAATGACCGAAATTGACGCCAGCCTGCGGCGTCTCGGCACAGACTATGTGGACTTGTACCAGACCCACCGCTGGGACTACGACACGCCGATTGAAGAAACGCTGGAAGCGCTGCATGACGTTGTCAAAAGCGGCAAAGCGCGGTATATCGGCGCGTCATCCATGTACTCCTGGCAGTTTGCTCAGGCGCTTTACCTAGCGGACCGGCACGGCTGGACCCGCTTCGTGTCCATGCAGGACCATTACAACCTGCTGTACCGGGAAGAAGAGCGCGAGATGCTCGGGCTGTGCGCCGACCAGGGCATCGGGGTCATCCCGTGGAGTCCGCTGGCACGCGGCAAGCTGACCCGGCCCTGGGACGAGAGCACGGAACGGGCGCAGACGGACGAGTTCGGCAAAACACTGTACCGCGCTACGGAAGACGCAGACCGTAAAGTTGTGGAAGCGGTCGCGGCGCTGGCCGAGACGCGCGGCGTGCCGCGTGCACAAATCGCGCTGGCCTGGATGCTGTCGAAGTCCGTGATTACGTCGCCGATCGTCGGCGCGACCAAGATGACCCATTTGGAAGATGCTGTCGCTGCACTCGATGTTGTGCTGTCGCCGGAAGGAATCGCGTCCCTGGAAGAGCCGTATGTCCCGCATCCGGTTCTTGGATTTTCGTAGGGACCCATCCAGCACAAGTGCCTGCCCTCCCGTTTCGGGAGGGCAGGCACTTGTGCTGGGTGGGTTCCGTACCACCGCTATGAAAACACTTCTTTTGTTTATCGTCTCAATTGCCGCTCTCATGGCCCCGTCACTGGCGCAGGGGGACTTGTCGCGCTACCGAGACAAAAACCGCTTGCTGCTGATTTTTGCGCCTAGTAAAACCGATCCGCGGTGGCAAAAGCAGAATAGTCTCCTTCAGAACGGCGATGCGGCATTCCAGGATCGAGATTTAGTGCGCTTAGATTACCTGGAAGCGGGGGGGAATTCGGGAAAAGTCCTGCGGACGCGCTACGGGGTGAAGCCCGGCCAGTTCCGGGTTCTGCTGATTGGTAAAGACGGGCATGTGGCATCAGGCGGACCAAATCCCATCACGTTAAGCGAGCTGACGGAACAAATTGACCGGATGCCGATGCGGCGTGAGGAGATGCGCCGGCGCGGACGCTGAATTGGCGCTAGACAGCGTCCGGCAGCGGCACCGTAAAGAAAAAAACGCTGCCGCGATCCGGGGCGCTTTGCACCCAAATGCGTCCACAATGCGCTTCTACAGCCAGCTTGCAAAACGTGAGGCCGAGGCCGGTGGACATTTTTCGGCCGGCCTTGCGATTATCCACTTGGCTGAACTTTTCGAAGATGCGATCAAATGCCTCCGGGGGGATGCCTTCGCCGGTGTCGCGCACGGAAAACAGCAGGCAGTTGTTCTCGCTGCGGCCTGCTTGAATGGTGACCGTGCCGCCGGGCGGCGTAAACTTGATGGCGTTCCCAACGAGGTTGACTAAAGTGCGGGTCAGCTTGTCCTCATCGCCCTCAAACAGCGGCAGGTCTTCGGCAGCTTCGCGCACCAGCGAGAGCTGGTTTGCAGATGCCAGCAGCGCCACCTGCAGGCAGGCTTTCTCGATGAGATCGGCGGCAGCCAGCGACGTCTTGGTCAGCGGAACCGTTTCATGCTCCATCTTTTCGACATCCAGCAGGTCGTTGATCATGCTGAGTAGAGTTTCGCCGCCGCTGATGGCGATGTCCATCATTTCTGTTTGAACCGGGTTCATCTCACCCACCAGCGGCACCGTCTGCAGGCCGGACAGCAGAGAAGTCAGCGGTGTCCGCAGATCGTGGACAATCATGTGGGTCAGATCGTCCCGCAGCCGTTCAAGCTGCTGAAGTCTGCGGTAGCTTTCCGCGATTTCTTTTGTGTAGCGCTGCTCGCGGTCACGGGCGCGTTTCTCGCGCAGGCTGGCCCCGACCCGCGCCCGCAGCAGAGTTGGGTTGAACGGCTTCGGCAGGTAATCCGCTGCGCCGATTTCAATGCAGCGCACGACGCTTTCAATCTCGTCGAGCGCCGAGATCATAATGACGGGCAGGCGCTGGGTGTTCGTGTCAGCCTTGATCCGCGATAGAACTTCATAGCCGTCCATCTCCGGCATCATAATATCCAGCAGCACGAGGTCGAACGGCTGCTCCGCCAGTGCTTTCAGCGCCTCCGGGCCGCTGGAAGCCGTCACCGCCCAATGCCCCTGCTTTTCGAGGCGACGGGCCAGAACACTGCGGTTGTCCTCGTTGTCGTCAACAATCAGCAGCAGGCCGCTTTCTTCGTCCCGCTGCGTGTTTTCAGGAACCTGTGTCAACTGCGGCGGCAAAGCGGCAAGCGCCGCAGGCCGCAGCGGCGCTGAAGGCGGTGCTCCAAGCGCTTCGGCGCTGAGCCGCTGGCCGACCATTTCCAGCAGGCGCTGGCCTGCCGCCCGGATTTTCTCGACATCGGCGGCGAGGTCCAGCCGACCGGCTTCCGTCAGCTCTTCCTGGACCATCTCGCCGTAGCCCAAGACAAGGCCGATCGGGGTTCGCAGATCGTGCCGCAGTTCCGCCAGCGCTTCTTCGTTCACTCGGGTTCCTTTCCAAGCAGCGCCTCGATCTTGCCGAGCAGGCGCGGCAGCTCGACAGGCTTGGTGTCGTAGTCGTCGCAGCCGGCGGCGACCGCTTTTTCCCGGTCGCCGGACATCGCATGAGCGGTCAGCGCAATCACGGGGGTCCGGCTTGTTTCCGGCGCGGCCTTGATCTGCCGGGTCGCTTCCCAGCCGTCCAGCACCGGCAGGCTCATGTCCATCAAAATGAGGTCGGGGCGCGACGAAAGCGCCTGGGCGACGCCTTCGCTGCCGTCCACCGCCAGAGTGACGTCATAGCCTTTGCGGGCCAGCCGCCGCGACAGCATATCCCGATTGTCTTCGTTATCTTCCACCAGCAGGATTCGCGGCATTGGCTTTCTCACATTTTCGCGCCGACCAGGCGGCGCATCTCTTGAAGCAGCGCAGAATGATCCCACGCCCCTTTTTGCAGGATTTTCTCGACATCGCCGTTCAGCCGCCGCCGGTCCTCCGGCGTCAGATCTTTCGCGGTCAGAACAACGACGGGAATATCGCGCCACTGCGGGCGGTCGCGCAGGCGGCGGGCAAACTCAAACCCGTCCATCTCCGGCATCATCAAGTCCAGCAGGATTAAGTCCGGGCAGGAGCTTTCCAGGCACTCAAGCGCAGCTCGCCCGTTCGCGGCCTCAACCACTTTCCAGCCTTCACGGCCAAGCATCTCGCCCATCATGTCACGGGTCGGCTCATCGTCTTCCACTAGGAGCACCCGGCAGCCTGCCTCATCCGCGCACCGGTGACGGGCTAGAATTGCACTCAAACGAGCGCGGTCAATCGGCTTGGTCATGTAGTCCGCCGCGCCCAGCGCGAAGCCGATGTTTCTGTCGTCCACCATTGTCAGCATGATGACCGGAATGTCCTGCGTTTCCGGGTCGGCTTTCAGCCGCTGCAGCACGGTCCAGCCGTCAATGCCGGGCATCATCACGTCTAAAGTGATCGCAACCGGGTGGGCCTGCCGGGCCAAACGCAGCCCTTCCTCGCCGCTTGCCGCCGTTTCCGGATGAAACCCTTCGCGGCTTAAAAAGCGTGACATGAGATCGCGTGCCGCCGGGTCATCGTCAATGACCAGCACCGTGTCGTTCTGCACGGAGGTGGCCCCGTCTATCCCAGACGCAAGGCCAAGCGTCTGCTCCACCGACGCTTCCGACAAAGGCCGCACAAGAACCGGCAGGTGCATCGTAAACGTTGACCCGGCCCCCGGAATGCTCTGCACGGAGACTTCTCCGCCCATCATCCGGCAGAAACGGCGCGTGATTGCAAGGCCCAGCCCCGTGCCGCCGTACTTGCGCGTCGTAGACGCATCCGCCTGCGAAAAGGCTTCAAACAGGCCGGCAATCTGTTCCTGGGTCATGCCGATGCCGGTATCTTGAACATCAAACACATAAAATGAATCTTCGCGCCGTACTGAAAGCGAGACTGAGCCGTTCTCGGTAAACTTCGCAGCATTCGACAAGAGATTGAAAAGCGACTGCCGCACTTTCGTGAGGTCGCCGCGCATAAGACCAATATCCGACGGGCAGGAGACTTCCAGGCGATTATTCTTTTTGGCAACAAGAGTTTGGACTGTTCCGGCGACATCCTGCACCGTTTTGGCGACATCAAATTCTTCCAAATACAGCTCCATTTTACCGGCTTCGATCTTGGAAAGGTCTAAAATGTCGTTGATCAGCGCGAGAAGATGCTTGCCGGCATTCTGGATCTTCTGGAGGTCCGGCGTAAAGTTATCTAAGCCCTCTTCTTCGGCTTCTTCCTGAAGCATCTCCGAGTAGCCCAGAATCGCGTTCATCGGCGTCCGCAGCTCATGGCTCATGTTGGCTAGAAACTGAGACTTGGTCCGGCTCGACGCTTCCGCGGCGTCTTTTGCGTCCCGCAGCTCTCTTTCCGCCTGCTTGCGCTGCGTGATATCGGCGAACGTAACAACTGCTCCCTGCATCCGGCCTTCGCTGAGGATAGGGGAGGACGTGTACTCGACCGGGAAAGAAGTGCCGTCGGCGTACCAGAAAACGTCGTCTTCCACGCGGCAGCTTTGCCCGGCTTGGGTCGCCTGGGAAATCGGGCAGTCTTCAGAAGAGTAGGGACTGCCGTCCGGGTGGCTATGGTGGGCCAGCCGGTGCATGTTCTTTCCAAGCGCCTCTTCCGGCGTAAGGCCCAAAATCCGTGCCGCCGCCCGGTTCAGGAACGTGCAGTTGCCTTGCGTGTCAATGCCGTAAATGCCTTCGCCGGTAGAATCCAGCAAAAGCTGATTATAAGAAGAAAGGCGCAGGCGCTCTTCTTCGGCTTTTTTGCTTTCCGTGATGTCCCGCACAAATGCGCTGAAGGAAACGCCGTCATGCGCCTTCACCGGGACAATGGCAAGTTCAATCGGAAACTCCGTGCCGTCCCGGCGCAGCGCCGCGATCTCAATGCGCTGGTTCAGCACCGGCCCTTCCCCCGTCTGTAGGTAATGGGCCAGGCCGCGCCGATGCTTGTCCCGGTAAGCTTCGGGGATGATCGTCTGGTCTAAAGCCTGACCGATCGCTTCCGCGCGGGTGTGGCCGAAGATTTTCTCCGCCTGGGAATTCCAGCCGGTGATGACGCCCCGCGAGTCGGCATTGATGACGGCATCCAGCGCCGTGTCTATGGTAAGGCGGAGCCGGTCTTCACTATCCTCGATCGCCTGCGCTTGACGCCGCGTGGTCGCGGTGGCTTCGGCGTACTCGGCGGAAAGGGCAAGAAGCTGACGCCGGGACGAAAGTGCCAGCAGCACCCCGCCAATCAAAGCGGCCAGCAGCGCCGAGGCTATCACTCCATACGCAGTGCGGTGAACTGCCCGCACCCGCTCAGCACGAAGACGTTCTTCTGCGCCGATAAGGTCTGTGAACTGCACGCGCATCTTGTCCATAAGAATCTTGCCGGTCCCGTCGTAATCGCGCCTCAATCTTTGTCTTGTCTGAGATTGTGTAATTGGAGATTGTGTAATCTGAGCTTGAGAGTACTTCGCCCACTGCGTGTAAAGACCCTGAACCTGGGTGACGTGCTCTTTTTGCGTGCCGTCTACCTTAAGGTCCGCCGCGAGCTGGCTGATGGAGGACGGGAGTTTGCTCTGTGCATCGAGGTAAGGCTGGAGATAACTTAGTTTCCCGGTCAGCAGGTAACCGCGCTTGCCGGTTTCCATATCCAGGAGCAGCTTCTGCGTCGTGTTGGCCTGGGCAATAACGGTGTCCGTGTGGCCGACCCACTTAAACGCATCCAGCAGGGTGAATATCTGCCAGATCAGCAGCCCCGAAAGCAGCGCCATCAGCAGGAGGGGAAGAAGTGCGGCCTGGGTCAGGAGGCGATTAAAGCGGACTTCGCTGATAAGTGGTCGCATAAACCCAGATATACCCATTTCCGCTGTTGAACAGACAGGCACTCTGGGGTACAACACTGCTATGACTGCCATTCTCAACACTGCTATTCTCAGCAATGATGCTCTTTTCTCGCTGCCGGCAAATGTCGCCGTGCCAAGTTATGACCGTGCCGGCATTTCGGCAGGCATCGTGCATATTGGCGTCGGCGGCTTCCACCGGGCGCATGAAGCGGTGTATATAGATGATTTGATGGCACAGGGCGGCGCGAAAGAGTGGGGCATCTGCGGGGTCGGGCTTCGGCCCGAGGACCAGCCGATGCGGGACGCGCTTGTGCCGCAGGACTGCCTGTACACGCTTGTCACCCGCGACGCATCCGGCGATGAGGCGCGGGTCATCGGCTCTCTTGTCCGCTATTTGTTTGGCCCCGAACAGCCGCAGGCCGTGCGGGAGGTACTGGCTTCACCGCAGACGCGGATTGTCTCGCTGACCATCACCGAAGGCGGGTACACGCCGCAGCCGGACCAGCCGCAGAACGTCTTTCGGCACCTGGCAGAAGCGCTTCGCGAACGCCGTGATGCCGGCTTGAAGCCGTTCACGGTGCTTTCCTGCGACAATCTTCCCAGCAACGGTGATGCCGCAAAACGCGCCCTGCTGGCGTCTGCGCCGGACACCGATTTGGCTCACTGGATCGCCCAGAACGCCGCGTTTCCAAACTCGATGGTAGACCGGATCACGCCGCAGACGACCGACGCCGACCGTGATCTAGTTCGCGCGGAGTTTGGAATAGACGACGCCTGGCCGGTCGTCTGCGAGCCGTTCAAGCAGTGGATCATTGAAGACGACTTTTGCAATGGCCGCCCCGAATGGGAGCAGGTCGGCGTGCAGTTTGTGGCCGATGTCGCGCCCTATGAGGCCATGAAGCTGTCGCTGCTGAACGGCAGCCATTTTGTGATGGCGCATCTGGGTTTCCTGGCCGGCTTCACGACAGTGCCTGAGATCATGGCCGACCCGCAGTTCCGCACATTCATCCGGCGCATGATGGACGAGGAAGTTTCGCCGCTGCTGCCGGACGTGCCGGGCATTGACCTTACCGAATACAAATCAATGCTGATTCACCGGTTCGATAATCCGGCGATCAAAGATCAAATCACGCGCCTGTGTCTCAACGGCTCCGGCAAGTTCCCGCAGTATCTGCTGCCGTCGCTGCAAAGAGCGATCCGTGCCGGCGGCCCGCACCGCTTGCTGACGCTCGCCCTCGCCGGGTGGCTGCGCTACTTGACTGGAACAGACGAGCAGGGCCGAGCGTTCTTGATTGACGACCCCCTCGCGGCGGAGCTTCACGTTCTCGCAAAGCAAGGCGGGACAGACCCGCGCCCGCTTCTGACCCTCACAGGTCTCTTCGATAGCCTCGCGCAGTTTGAGCCGTTTGTTCGTGACCTCGCGGCAGCCCTGACCCAGCTCTACAACGACGGCGCACGCGCGTCAGTAGCCCGTACGCTCGGCTAAGTCTGGGGTTCTGAGCCTGCAAAGGCAGTCCCCCCTTCTGCAAGAACTTATCTGCAAAAAGTTTGCCCCCTGCTCGGACTGTCTGCGCTGCTGCCTGCCCAGGCCCACGCCTTTATTAACCCCCGATTTTCCGAATGTTCGCACGGTTTACTTCTTTTTTCCGGCGGGAACAACGCACTCACCGCTGTTCCAAGTACCGGGAGCGAGAGGAAAAAGGACGGATGAACGACAAAACAATTGGACCGGCGCTGGCCCTGGGCGCAGCGTCGGCTGCGATGCTCCTCACCGGCTGCGGCGGGAAGGCCGGCGCTTCGGGCGACAAAACCGAAACGATCGGCCTGACCGTCCAGTCCATCGCCAATCCTTACTTTGTCGCCATTCAGCGCGGCGTCGCGGATGAAGCCAGGCGCACTGGCGCGCGGGTGGCCCTTCAGGACGGGCGCGAAGACATCGGCAACCAAACCGACATCATGGACAACTTTGACGTGCAGCAGGTCAATTTGATCGTGCTGAACACCGTGGATACAGTGGGCATCGGGCCGGCCGTGACGCGGGTTCATAAGGACGGCATTCCCATTGTCGCCGTGGACGCTGAGGCGGACGGCGGCACGGACGCGACCGTGATTTCCGACAACGAGCAGGCGGGCCGCCTTGTCGGGGAGTACCTGGCGAAAAGGCTCGGCGGCAAGGGCAGCATTGCCGTCGTGGACAGCATCCCCGCCAAAGGCACGACGCTCCGCAACAACGGCTTCAGCAGCGCCATCGCCAAGTTCCCCGGCATCAAGGTGGTTGCCAGGCAAATTACTGATGGCTCCAAAGAACAGGGGCTGGACAAAGCCACCGATATTCTGACGGCCAACCCGCACTTGGATGCGATTTTTACGCTTAACGACCAGCTTGCAACCGGCACGGCCCTTGCCGCCAAGCAGGCGGGCCGCAAAGACTTTTTTATTGTCAGCGTGGACGGATCGCCGGACGCCGTCGCGGACATGAAGGCGCACGGCCTGATCGCCGCCACAAGCGCCCAGGACCCGCACCGCTTAGGTGAGCTGGCTGTCCAGGTCGGCCAGCAGATCATCGCCGGCCGCAAGCCAGCCAGCATTGTGCTGCCGGTGCATCTCGTGACCCAGGACAATGTCGGCAGCTACAAAGGCTGGTAATCGAAGCGCTGATCGCCGCCGGGAAAGACAAAACGACGATGGAACAACAGGCGACTCAAGCGGGGCCTCCCCTGCTGCGGATGGAGCATATTTCGAAAAGCTTCAGCGGCGTACACGCCCTGCGCGACGTTCAACTGGAAGTGCGTGCGGGCGAGGTTCACGCTTTGATGGGCGAGAACGGCGCGGGCAAATCTACACTGATGAAAATCCTGTCCGGAATCTACAAGCCGGATGCGGGGAGCATCAAGGTAGATGGGGAGCCGGCCGAAATCAGCGGCCCGGATCAGGCCCGCGCTCTCGGCATCAGCATTATCCACCAGGAACTGAACTTGTCGCCGAACCTGTCCGTGGCGGAAAACATTTACATGGGCCGGGAGCCGCGCAGCCGGTTTGGCTTGATTGACTTTCGTCGGATGGAAGCGGACGCGGCCCGTGTGCTAAAAGAAGTCGGTGCGGCTTTTTCGCCCGCCACCCTGGTCGGTACGCTGTCAACCGGGCCGCAGCAGCTTGTTGAGATTGCCAAGTCGCTGTCCCAGAACGCACACCTTTTGATTATGGACGAGCCGACAGCGGCTTTGTCGGAGCGCGAATCACAGAAGCTCTTCGAGATCATTCGCGCCCTGCGCGGGCGCGGCATCGCAATCATCTACATTTCCCACCGTATGGCCGAAGTCTACGCCCTGGCCGACCGGGTGACAGTCCTGCGCGACGGGCAGTATGTGGCAACCCGCGACCGCGCCGAGCTGACGCCCGACGAACTGATCCGGCTGATGGTAGGCCGGCCTTTAGACGATCTGTTCGCGCGGGAGCCGGCGGCGGCGGGGGATGCGGCGCTGGAAGTACGGGGGCTGACCGACGGCGGCTTTCTTCAGCCCTGCTCTTTGACGCTGCGCCGAGGCGAAGTCGTGGGGCTGGCGGGCCTGATAGGGGCGGGCCGGACCGAGCTGGCCCGGTTGATCTTCGGTGCCGACCGCAGCCGGGCCGGAGAGATACTGGTGGAAGGCCGTCCGGTGGCGATCCGGCAGCCCAGGGATGCGATCCGGGCCGGGATTGGCTTGGTGCCGGAAAGCCGCAAGGAGCAGGGGCTGTTTTTGCAGATGGCGGTGGGGGAAAACATCGTCATCGCGGACCTGCCGGAGCTGTCTTCGGGCGGGATCATCAGCCGTGTGCGGGCGCGGAGGACAGCAAACGAGCAGGTGCGGAGCCTGCATATCAAAGCCGCTTCCCTGGACCTCGGTGTCGGCTCCCTAAGCGGCGGCAACCAGCAGAAGGTGGTGCTGGCAAAGTGGCTGACGCTGCGCCCGAAGGTGCTGATCCTGGACGAGCCGACACGCGGCGTGGATGTCGGGGCCAAAGCGGAGATTTACCGGATCATCAGCCGGCTTGCTCAGGAGGGCGTAGCGATTTTGATGATCTCTTCCGAGCTGCCCGAGGTGCTGGGAATGAGCGACCGCATCCTTGTCATGCACGAGGGGCGTATTGCCGGAGAGCTGCCCGGCGGCGCAGCGCAGGAAGACGTGATGACGTATGCGGCGGGCCGGGGCGGCAGAGCAGCCGCTGCGGTTTAAGGACGCCGAGGAGCAAGACACCGATGACCATCAAGACAACCAAGAAGCCGGCAAAAGACCAACTATTGGGAGGGACGCCCGCTGGCGACGGCCCGGCCCGGCCCGCCGAGTCGCCGGACACGGCCCACGAACCAGACACGGCCCACGAACCAGACACGGCCCACGAACCAGACACGGCCCACGAACAGGCAACTGGCCGGGCCGGGGCGCAGGGGCGGCTTGCGCTGCTCTGGCAGCAGCTCGGCATGACGCTGGTGCTGCTTGTCCTGTGCGTCCTGTTGTCGTTTGTCGCGCCGCACTTTCTCTCCGAGCGCAACGCGGTCAACATTTTTCGCCAGGTCTCGATTAATGCCATTCTGGCCGTCGGGCTGACATTTGTCATCCTAACCGGCGGCATTGACCTGAGCGTCGGCTCGGCCCTGGCCGTCACCGGCGTACTCGCCGTGTGGCTTGAAGTGCATCACGCCCCGTCGCCCCTCGCGGTGCTGGGCGGCTTGCTGGCGGGTGCGCTGATTGGCCTCGTCAACGGGCAATTCGTCGCCCGGCTCAAGCTCCAGCCGTTTATTGTGACCCTGGGCGCGTTGACTTATCTGCGCGGGCTGGCGTATGTCACGACCGGAGCCTACCCGCTGGTGAAGCCGAACCTCGGGTTCGCCTGGCTGGGCAGCGGCTTTATCGGGCCTGCTCCGGTTCCGGTTCTCATCGCCGCCGCCGTTTTCGCCGTGAGCTGGTTTGTGCTCAAGCGAACTGTTTTTGGGCGTCACGTTTATGCCATCGGCGGCAACGAGCAGGCAGCCCGCCTTTCCGGCATCGCCGTCCCGAGGACGCTGACCTGGGTGTACGCCATCAGCGGCCTGTGCGCGGGTCTGGCTGGGGTCCTTTACTCCGCGCGTTTGGAAAGCGGCCAGCCCCAGGGCGGGGTGGGGTATGAGCTGGATGCCATCGCCGCCGTTATCCTCGGCGGCACCAGCTTGTCCGGCGGCGTCGGCTCGGTTTTGGGGACGCTGGTCGGTGCATTGATCATTGGGGTGCTGGATAACGGCCTGGTGCTGATGAACGTGCCGTTCTTCTACCAGCTTGTCATCCGGGGTGCGGTGATTATCGCCGCCGTGCTGCTCGACCGGGTCCGCACGGCGCGAACCGCCTGATCTGCGTCAGGCTCCGTAAAGAGTATCCGCCAGCGTCTTGCGGACCCCGTCGCGTTCCAATCGCGTCAGCACCGCAGAAAGGCTGTCCACCAGGCTTTCCGACTGGCTGAGGCTGCCGAACATGTCATGGAGGTTCAGTAGGGGACACGGGTCGCTGCCGCCGCTCCTGGCTCGCTCTTGAAGCGTCGCCGCCAGCGGGTCTTCAACCGTGATCGCCCGGCCCTGATCGTCGGTCCCGCGCAGGTAACGGAACCAGCCGGCCACGGCCAGGATCAGAAGCTTGGTTGGGCCGCCGCGTGCCACCTGTTCCCGGAGCGACGGAAGCACGAACCGAGGCACTTTCGCCGAGCCGTCCAGACAGATGCGCGAAACCTGGTCTCGAATTGTAGGATTGGCGAAGCGCTCGAGCAGCGTCTTCTTGTAGACCGAAAGGTCAATGCCTGGAACGGGGGCGAGCAGCGGCGTCACTTCCTGATCCATGAAAGCGGCAATGTAGTCCCGGAACAGCGGGTCGGCCATGATGTCGGCGATGGTGCCGTAGCCGGCCAGCGCTCCTAAATAGCCCATGGCCGAGTGGCTCGCGTTCAGCAGAAAGATTTTCATCATTTCGTAGGGATACACGTCTGAGGTAAACTGCACCCCGACATCTTCCAGGGCCGGCCGTCCATTGCAGAAGTTGTCTTCAATAATCCACTGCCGGAACGGCTCGCAGACGACCGGCCAGGCGTCGTCAATGCCGAACTCGGACCGCACCATCGCCCGGTCCGCGTCCGTCGTCTGCGGCGTGATCCGGTCCACCATTGAATTTGGAAACGAAACGTTTTCTTCAATCCACGGGACCAGGGCCGGGTCGCGCAGGGCCGCGAACGACAGCACAGCCAGGCGGGCCGTGTCGCCGTTATGAGACAGGTTGTCGCAGGTAAGCACCGTGAAAGGCGCCCCGCCGGAGCGGCGCCGGCGATCCATCGCTTCCGCCAAGTAGCCGAACACCGTGACCGGCTCGTGCTGATGGGCCAGGTCGTGGAGGATGTCTATGTGGTGGGCGTTGAACTCGCCCGTGGCCTGGTTATAATTGTAGCCGCCTTCGGTGATGGTCAAGGTGACAATGCGCGTTTGGGGCGCGGCCAGCGAGGCAAGAACGGCCTGCGGGTTGTCCGGTGCCAGCAGGAACTCCGTTATGGAGCCGACCACGCGGGCCTGGTTCCCCGCCGCGCTGCGTTTGACCGCTGTGTAAAGGCAGTCCTGGGGAACTAAAGCGTCGCGCATCCGGCGGTCATGGGGCAGCAGGCCGACGCCGCAGATGCTCCATTCGCGCACGCCCTCTTTGAGCAGGTCATCCAGGTAAAGGGCCTGATGGGCGCGGTGGAAGCCGCCGACGCCGATGTGGACAATTCCCCGGCCTAGACCGCTGCGCGTGTAAGCCGGCACAAGGATTTCGGGAGCCAGCCCGGTCAATGTCGCTTCAGTCAATTTTACCATGCGGTTTTATCCAATCCTGCCCATGAAGAAAGCCTCACCCGAAGTAAAATACCCTGGCTTAAGGCCAGAGCCTTCAACAGTTTATTCCTATGTCTGCGAAGGCAGACAATCGCCCTTCAAAAGGCCTGCACTTCCAGTGCAGGATACTGACGCCGGAGAACCAACCTGAACATGCCACCTATTTTAGAGCAGCCCGTGCCGAGGCTGCTGTTATTGCTTGAAGCAAGCGAATCACGCCGGATGATCGCCCTCGCGGGACTGCCGGGCGCGGGCAAAAGCACGCTGGCCGCGCGATTGGCCGCCGAAGTCAACGCGGAGGCCGGGCCGGGCGCAATGGTCGCCCTGGGAATGGACGGCTTCCACCTGACGCGGGCTGCCCTGCGGCGTCTGCCTGACCCGGACGAAGCCCTGGCGCGGCGCGGCGCCCCCTGGACGTTTAACCCCGACGCGCTGGCGCGAAGACTGCATGAAGTCCGCGCTGAAGCGGGCCGTGCCGCCGTTTCCTGGCCGGGGTTCAAGCACGAGATCGGCGACCCGGTGGAGGGCGCGGAACTGGTCCCGCCCGACGCAAGGCTGGTGCTGGTCGAAGGACTTTACCTTCTTTGCCAGGACGACGGCTGGCAGGCTCTCCGCGAAGCGTTTGATGAGCGGTGGTATCTGGATACGCCGCTCGACCTGGCCATGGAGCGGCTGACTCGGCGGCACATGGCCGCTTGGGGACTTTCACGTGAGGCGGCGGAAGCACGCATCGCCGCCAATGACCGCCTCAACGCCGAAATCGTCCAAGCCTCCCGCACGAACGCCGACTGGTGGCTGCGTCCGTAAATGGGAAAGCTTCGACACGGAGCGGCCCGTCAGGCCGCGTCGTGCAAAAGCTTCGGCAGTTCCCGCATGTCGCGGAAGATGACTGATGCCCCGGCCTCGCGCAGCCGGTCGCCATGTTCAGGACCGCAGTGCGTGCCGCCCGTGAACCCTAATACCTGCATTCCCGCCCGCACCGCCGCCCGGACCCCCGGCACGCTGTCTTCCACGACAATGCAGCGCAGGGGGCTGGTCTTCATCCACCCGGCGGCGAACAAAAACACGTCCGGCTCCGGCTTGCCGCGTGCCACGGAAGTGCCGCTGATGATGTTCGGGGCGAAGCGCTCGTACAGCCCCACCGTTTCCAGCCCCAGCCGCAGCTTGGACGGGTAAGAGCTGGATGCGACGCAGACCGGCAAGGCGATCTCGTCCAAAGCCGCCTTCATGCCCGGCATGATTTGCAGCTCGGTCCCGTAGGCGGCCACCGTCAAGGCGTTGATCGTTTCGCTGTAATTTTCCGGCACCGGTCGGCCCCAATCCCGCAGGATTTCTTCTTTCATTTCTCCTTCCGGGCGTCCCGCGAATCGGCGTATGACCTCGCTTGTCGTGATTTCGTACCCGAACCGCGTCATTTCCTCGGCGGCCAAGCGGCAAATCAAAATCTCGCTGTCAATCAGCACCCCGTCACAATCAAAAATTAGCACGTCACCCATTCAGATCAACTCCCGTTTTTCTCGTTTCCGTTTTTCTCGTTTCCGTTCTTTTCATTTCCGTGCTTCTGGTCAGCCGGCGCGAAGCGCTCCTCATGGAGCATATTCTCCACTTCTTCCAGACTCTTTCCTCCCACTTCCGGGAAGAAGCGCTTGACGAAGAAGAACGCAAGTATGTTCATTCCCGCGTATACCCACATGGTGCCTCCGGCGGTGAGAACGCTCACCAGCGTCAGGGCAGTCGCCGTGACCAGAAGGTCCGCCCCCCAAACCATGGTGGACTGAGCGCTTGTTCCCGCGCCTCGAACAGCAAATGGGTACATCTCCGAACCCGACAGCCAGCCTACGACCTGAATGCCTCCGGCATTAAACAGCATGTAGATCAGCAGAAGAGTCACGACCATCCAGGCATGGCCCTTGTCGGCGACCTTGAAGAAAAGCACCGCGCCCAGCACCAGCAGAGCCAGGGCCGCTCCCGGCAGCATTGTCAGCGTCAGCCGCCGCCGGCCGACACGGTCCACAATCAGCAGCCCCGTGGCCGTCATGACGGCGTACACGATGCCTAACCCGAGGCTGGACTTCAGCGCCTGCTCATGCGTGTACCCGATGCCTGTCAAGAGCGTCGGCGCGTAATAAACCATCATCTCAATGCCGGTAAGCTGCGTGAAAGCGGCAATGCCGAGCGCTGCCACGGCCGCCGGCCGGACCCAGGGCTGCGCCAGTCCCTTCCAGCCTTTCACCGGCGCGTCTTCTTCGCGCTTGCTGATGTCCTGGATTTCGCCGATTTCGTCATCCAAATTGGCGCCTTCGGGCCGAACTTTGGCAAGCACCTGGCGTGCTTCATCGGTCTTGTCCCGATGCACCAGCCAGCGAGGACTTTCCGGCAGCTTCAGCGCACAAGCGAAGAAGATCGCCGCCGGCACGGACGCCGCCGCGATTGTCCAGCGCCATGACACCTCATGGAGCGAAGAATTGACCAGGTTTGCGGCGACGATGCCCAGTCCGATGGCGACATTGAATGAAGTGACAAAGTGACCGCGCCCGGCAGCGGGAGCCACCTCAGCCACATACACCGGAATGGTCTGTGACGAGCCGCCCACGGCAAAACCGAGAACAATCCGTGCCAGGATCAGCAGAATGGGATTGGGAGCAATGCTGGAAAGCAGCGCCCCCGTGATATAAATGCCGGCAAGGATAAGGATCATCCTTTTGCGCCCGATCCGCTCAAACGCCCACCCACAGGTCAGCGCCCCGACTATCGCGCCGACAAGGATTGCTGAAGCGACAATTTCCTGCATCGTGTGCTGGAGGTGGAACTGGCTGCCGATCTGGAGCAGAGCGCCGGAAATAATGCCGGTGTCATATCCATAAAGAAAGCCCGCAACTGCCGTTACCGCCGTCACAAAGATGAGGAACTTGGGGACTTTTTGCTTGCCCTCTTTCTGCTCTTGACTGTTGTCTTGCGGGCTTTTGCTGTCGTTCTGCGGGCTTTTGCTGTCGTCCTGCGGACTTCTGCCGTCGTTCTGCGGCTTTTGGTGGCGGCTGTCTGGAAGCGTTTGGCTTCGCGCTGTCTGCGTGCGGTTCATGCGGCAGTCCTTTAGCGAGTTTGTTCCGTGTCCACATATGTTCCCGAAGCTTGGAGTCGGAACAAGTTGAAAAGGCTTCGGGTTGCCGCCACCGGCGGTATCCCCCGCTCGCGCTCGAAGGCTGCCATCGGCGGGTCTACCCGGCCCAGAAGGCGGCCGGTGAAGTTTTCGATTGAAGTGGCTTCTTCCGGTGTTGGCGTTCGGAACCGGGCCAGCACACGGGTCATTGTATCTTCATTGCACCGGAAGCGGTTCATAATCGCCGCCGTCGCTTCATCCAGGTAACGAGTGACATCAACGTCTTCCACGAACTGCCGGTACTGCGGCTCTGAACGAAGCAAAATTTCCACGCCGTCGCGCATTTCAATCAGTATCTCAGCCGCTAAGACATGGTGGTCGTCGCTTTCACTGATCCACTCGTTCAGCTTCAAATCCGCATTGCCGCCTGTCGCATGGAACGCCGACAACGCGATCAGCCAGTGCGAGCCATTCAGCAGCCAGCCTTTGATTTCTTTTTCAATGTCCAGGTGTTTGCTGAACTCGACCCGGCTGCCGTGGAGCAAGGACGCAAGCCCCTCTGTTTCCGGCGACAGCGCCAGCTTCAATGCGCCGAATTCTTCCGCCTGCACCGCGACCGTTGCTTCCGTCACCGGCGGCTGGCCGCCGGGGTATTCTTCCAGTCCAACGCACATCCGGTCAACAAGCGCCGGAACGCCCTTGACGTGCCGCCGGGCGCTGGCGGAGACTTTTGGGGAAATCGCGCTGTGTTCCAGCACTTCCCGCGCACTCAGCGTGTTTTCGCAAGCCACCAGATACACGTCGCCGACCGGCTCCCCGGCGTCTTTTGCCGCGCAGATGACGTTCAGCGCTTCCACCACGGGCGCATAATTTTCTGCCGTTAAGATGGAAGCCGTGACGATGACCCCGTCTTTTTTCGCAGCGGAAGACGCTTGGATCGTTTGCACTGTGTCGTGAATGGTCTCCGAACAATACGGATAAAAACCGTCATAGCAAACAATTTCTCGAACTTCGGTTGTTTCTCCGGGAGCCTGGATCACATACCGCTTTTGCGGGTTCTTTTCTAAAAGCTCATTACGGCGCTGTGCGCCCAGGCGCGTAGTGCCGGTGGCGTTGCTTCCGGCCTGCGCTCGGTTAAGCAAGTAAAGCTCGGAGCCTGGCTTTTGCAAAAATGGAGCTACCAAGCCGAGTCCGAGCCTTCCTGTTCCAAAATGAAGATGCAGCATATTCTTACCGCTCCATTTCCTTTGAAGAGATTAGTTGATTGAATAGTTCGCGAGATTTACCCGTTGATGCTGACAATAAAACTTGCTTTATTGACAACAACATTATTTATTTTGCAGTTAGTGTCTATCTTTACCGCGAGATGTAGGCTAAGACACCGAAAGGAATTTATCCGGGAAACAGAGAATAGAACATCTATGTCGTATTTAGACTTGCCGCTCGGCGACCAAGCGCCGATCATTGTCAACATGGTTGTGGAAATCCCGCAGGGATCTTCCAACAAGTATGAATTTGACCATGAGCTGGGCGTCTTTAAGCTGGACCGGACGCTGTATTCGCCGCTGTATTATCCGTTTGACTACGGCTGGATTTGCGACACGCTGGCCGAAGACGGCGACCCGCTGGATATTCTGGTCATTACGACCCAGCCGACTTTCCCCGGCTGCCTCATCGCCGCTCGGCCCCTCGGCGTTCTGATGATGCGAGATGAAAAAGGGCCGGATGAAAAGATTTTGTCGGTTGCCGCCGCTGACCCGCGCTTTGAAGGCATCGAGCATTTGTCGGATTTGCCGGCGCATATCTTAAAAGAAATCGTTCACTTTTTTGACATTTACAAGGATCTGGAAGACAAGGAAACAACTGTTCTCGGCTGGCAGGATGTCGGCACGGCCCATGCCGTGATCGAAAAGTTCCGTTTGCAGCCGGGGCCGGGACATTAACCGGGGCCGGGACATTAACACGAAGGAGCTTATTTGGGAACCGCTTACACGCCGGGGCTGAAAGTCAGCCCGCATACAATTATCCAGCGCACCCGCCGCCTGCCTCTCAAGGGGGACGTTTTAGTGGAAGCCGGGCAAGTGGTGACGCCGGACACAATTGTCGCCCGCGCGTCGCTGCCGGGCTTGATGCAGTCGGTCAAAGTCGCCGCCCAGCTCGGCATTGACGCCGACGAGATGCCGGGCATTCTGCTGGTCAAAGAAGGCGATGTTGTCGAAAAGGGGCAGGTGCTGGGAGCGACAAAAGCGTTCTTCGGTATGTTCAAATCCGAAGCGAAATCTCCGACCGCCGGCACGGTCGAGACCATCAGCGGCGTTTCCGGCAATGTCGGTGTCCGGCAGGCGCCGCTGCCGATTGACCTGACCGCGTACCTGTCCGGCACCATCGCCGAGACAATGCCCGGCGAAGGCGTCATTGTGCAGACCGAAGGCGCACTCATTCAAGGCATTTTTGGGATCGGCGGCGAGCGAGTGGGAGAAATCCAGATGGTCTCGGAGTCGCCGGAAAGCGATTTGACCGAAGCCGAGATTGTTCCGGCGCTGGCGGGAAAGATCATTGTCGGTGGAGCGAACATTTCCGGGGCGGCTTTGCGAAAAGCCTCGGAAGTCGGCGTGACCGGGATTGTCGTCGGCGGCATTATTGACAAAGACTTGATTGACTTTTTGGGCTACGACATCGGCGTCGCCATCACCGGCCACGAGAACATCACGCTCACGCTAGTCATTACTGAAGGCTTCGGCACCATCGCGATGGCCCGGCGGACCTTCGAGCTGCTGCGGTCCCTGGCCGGTAAATCAGCGTCCATCAACGGCGCGACTCAAATTAGAGCCGGCGTTATCCGCCCCGAAGTGATCGTGCCGCTCGGCGCTCAGACAAGTGCGGTCCGAAGCACCAGTGATGACGAAGGCAACCTTGCCGTCGGCACGCCCATTCGGATCATTCGGGAACCTTACTTCGGCAAGCTGGCGTCCGTATCCGGCCTGCCGCCGCAGCTCACCGTGATCGGCTCCGGGGCGTCGGTGCGGGTGCTGGAAGCAAAGCTTGCGGACGGCTCGGTCGTGACTGTTCCCCGCGCCAACGTCGAGATTATCGAAACAAGCTAAGTGCAGCAAAAAGCCCGGCCACAAGATGTGGCCGGGCTTTTTTTCCGCTGCTGCTGCTTCTACTGCGGCCCGATCAGGCGCTGGGTGCGCCGCCATTCTTTGTTCATGCTTTGAGTTAGCTGGAGCTTTTCCTGCCGGACGTCCTGCAGGCTGCGGGACAGGGTGCGGTGCAGCACACAAGCGGCGCGGACCGCTTCAACTTCGGTTGCCTTGACATAAACTTTGCGGACACGGGTTCCTTCGCGCCAGATACGGTAATGGTAGGGGCCATGCGGCTTGTCGTACTGACAGCGGCAGCCCGGCTTGCCGCAGCGAATGAATTGCGGGCAAACTTCGCCTTCCAGCGGCTCAAGTTCTTTGCTGTCTTTGAGTTGTGCGTATTCGTTTGATGTTGCTTCAGCCCGTGCGGATAAGTGCATTTTTCTTCCTGACTGTTTTTTCTTCTCGTTTTCCTGACTTATATGCCTGCTTATTTGCTTTTTTATACCCGTTTTTTTGCACAAATGTTTCTTGTTAGGGTGCTTTCAGCAACTTTTTCCTGGCATCCGTGTCATATTACTTGCTGAAGCCGATTTTGGCGGAAAAACTTGTGTGAGGAAACTTCTGTGACACGCTTTTTGATCCTGTCTTTTGCCGCTGCTGCCGGTCTGCTCTTGTCCGGCTGCTCGCCGCATCAACCGCCGGTGGTGATGGCTCCGCCGGCGACGCCGGTGACAATCTCCCAGCCTGCCGGTCAGGATGCTGCGACCGGCACCGGGCAAGCCGGCGCGTACAACTGGACGGACGTTCCCGTGGGCCAGCAGGTCCAAATCAACCGGGCGGTTTTTGACCAGGGCGGCTACCAGTTGTATTCGCCCCAGGGAACCATTGTCGTCCCCTTCGCCAACCAAAATATGTATGTGATGAAGTTCGGCCAGTCCCAAACCGGCGGCATGTACTTTGTCAATTCCGGCCAGTTCCCGACGCTGTATCTTCCGCCAGGCGCGTTTCTGGACAACGCCACCCAGCCGGGAGCGCATTGGTATCCGTTCCCGCAGAACTACGCCTACACGCAGCCGGTGTATGTCGGCATCGCGCCAAGCTGGGGAGCGTTTACCGGCATGGGCTGGTATCCGGGCATGGCCTATTACGGCGGCTACTATGGGTACAGTCCGTACAGCATTCTCGGCCCGATGGTCGGCCTGCATTTTCTCATTGGCGGCTCGCCTTACTACGGCTGGAACTCGTACCACAGCTACTATACCAGCCATCCCTACGGCTACGCGCCGATGCGCGTCGTCAACCGCACCGTCTACAATCAGGCCGCGCGAACGTCGTTCAACTCCGGCGGCGGGTTTGGCCGTCGTCCCTTCGGCAGCGCCGGCTCCACGTTCGGCAGCCGTCCCGGCGGTTCCACCGGCGGCTCGTTCGGGCGCGGTCCATCCGGCTTCGGCAGTGCGCCGCGCCCAGCTTTCGGCAGCGGCGGGGCCGGCGGCTCGTTCGGACGCGGCCCGTCAGGCTTCGGCGGCTCATTTGGCGCAGGGCGGCGCTCTTTCCCGGTGTCTGCGCCTCCGGCTCCGCCTGTTTCGTCCGGCGGCTTCGGCAGCCGTCCGTCATTCGGCGGGGGTTCCTTTGGGGGCGGCGGGTTTGGCGGGGGGCGCTCTTTGGGTGGGGGCGGCGGATTTGGGGGCGGTTCCTTCGGCAGTGGCCGCTCTTCATTTGGGGGCGGACGGCACCGCTGATCGCAGCATCGGATAAGGCCGGGGTTGTAGAAAACCCCGGCAGAAAATGTCCTACGGACAAAGATGGCTTTATCCAGGCTTCTCCTTGTGCGAAGCACACTGCTTTGCCGGGGTTTTCTACAACCCCGGCCTCTGCAAGCGACAAAGGTGAACT
Organism: uncultured Armatimonadales bacterium; assembly: GCA_964241935.1. Lineage (GTDB taxonomy): Bacteria > Armatimonadota > Armatimonadia > Armatimonadales > Capsulimonadaceae > JANXMY01. The sequence continues at coordinate 16,529 of CAXSZN010000023.1, read as the reverse complement.
TATGAACGACATGACATTTCAGACCGGCGGTGACTGGTCCTCCACAACTCTCTACAACAACGGTGTCGAAGTCCTAGCCGCGCAGCTTTTTGTGGAAGTCCGGGCCGGACGCGATGAGTACGACAATCCCATGCGGGGAGGCATTTATGATGGCACCGATTTGACAGCCTATGTACGCCTTCAGGACAATCCCGACATGCCCATGGACATCCTGCCCGGCAAGCTCACGCTGACGTTCCCCGGCCACGAGGTCATTTTGGAAAACTATCACCCGATGGTAGACCCTCAAGCCACCCGCGTCTGGTACAATGGGCAGGAAGTCACAAACCGCGTCGTGGACGTGTATGTGGACGTGAACGCCCAAGACGACATCGTGAAAGCCTTTGTGTCGGTCTACAAGCCGCACTGGATTTCCACCGACGAAGTTATTACCTATACGATTGTGGCGTGACGCCCTCGCGTACATAACCCGCCCGATCTTCCAGACCGGGGACCATGCTTGGAGAAACTGCTTATGTTCGGCTCATCCAACGGCACCCCTGCCGCCGCATCTAATCTGCCTGCCGCCGCCGAAGTCGCCCGGATGCAGAGCCGCCTGACCCAGATCATTGTCAGCGGCCCGTCGTCCGCCGACTTGTTCGTCTTTCTGAACGGTCAGCCCGTGCCGACCGGCGATGTCGAAAGCCTGAGCGTTGAGATCATCGCCCCGGACCCCAGCGGCCAAAACGGCTCCGTCACGGCGATCTTGTCTCAGTACCACGCCGGCCCGACGGGAACACGCCAAACTCAAGGCGTTTCGCTGTTTCCCGGAACGGTCGAGATGATCGCCCGAGGCCGCCGCATTGTCGTTACCTGCGAGCAGGACGGCTCGTTTGACGGCCTCTGGCTCGGCCTCGGCCTGCGCGCCGACGGCACGAGCAGCGAGCTTTCCGGCGTTCAGTCCCTGCGCCTCACCGCCGCACCGGGCTTAATAGACGCCAAGCTGATTTGGAGCGACACCAACGCCACCGAAGATCTGCTGCCGGAAGTTTAATCCGATGTTCGAGGAAGAATAAGCCATAAACATGAAAAGGAACGTCCCATACTTGTTTGCCGCTTTCTTCGCTGTCTTGAATGGGTCGCTTTTCGTAACCGGATATTCTTCTGACATCTACTTACTCAAGGGTCTGGATGCTTATAAGCATGGTGATTATCCCAAAGCAGAAGCGGACCTCAGTCGAGCAGAAGGGCTTGACGGACATAACGCATCTGCCCCTTAATTATCTCGGTTTATGCCTGCATCACGACAGCCACAACGAAACTGCGTTGCGGGAATTTAAAACAGTTTGCTCGACGGTTGAGGACAAAAAGTACGCCAGTCCATCCGACCGTCAGCTAGAGCAAGAAGCGAAGGCTCAGATACAGCAACTAGACACGAAACCGTAAAGGAAAAACATAATGGCAAAAACATTATTAGCGCACCCTGCACCGTCAACAATAGCCGAACACGAAGCTGAATTTGAGAGGCTTATGGAGGAGGGGAGCATCATCAACGAGCGGATGAAGCAGGGAAGGGTAGAGATTGATTATCTAAAGACCGAAGAAAAAATGCTGGCGAAAGAAACGAGCAGGCTGAAAGATGAGACTCGCGCCATGCTGGCTGGCATGGGGGTGAAACTTTAATCTGTGTGGAAACAACTTATCGACCTCGGCAAGCAGTATCTTGGCCTTGCCCGCAAAATAGACCAGCATGAACTCGACATCAAGGATATGCGTCAAGGGTTGAATGATGTACGTCGCGACATCAAAGACTTGCGTGAGGAAGTACGGGCGTTGACGCAGATCATTCAGGAAATCAAGTGGGAGCAACGGCATGACCGGGAACTGGCGGCGCGTGACCGGGAAATCTTGATATTGCGCCTTGAGAACTATATGTTTCGCAATGAGCGTGGTCTGCCACCGCCGGGGCTTGATGACCAGCCGCTTTAACAAATACATATGCCATTTTTGCCAAAACGAACTTTGCTCTTAATTCTTAGCCTGCTCTGCCTCGTGGAAATGGCTCATGCTGATACGACCGTGAAGCGGCTTGCGCCGGGGGTGACGCTGACGCAGGAGATTGACCAGAAGACGCCACTGATGATCAATGTCGTGTCGGTGGATTTGGATGCACCGGGAGTGCGGATTGGGGTCGGCATCGGGCAGGATAAAGTCAACGCGCCGGATGCGACCCAGGGGCGCGAAGATGTCACGCGGCTTGCCCGGCGCTGGGGCGCGGTGGCGGCGATCAATGCCGACTACTTTCCATATACCGGCGATCCGTTAGGCGTCGGCATTCGGGACGGCGAGCTGTTTTCGGAGCCGTTTCCCGGCATCCACGGCAGCGGGCCGCGCGTGACTTTGGGCGTGACGCCGGACAACAGGGTCTTGTTCGACAAGCTCGGGTTTCTCGGCGATTTGCAGGCGGCGGACGGGGCGCGGGCGTATGTCAGCGGCATTGACCGGTCCACGTCTCCCGGTGAGATCATTGTGTACAGCCCGATCTATGGGCAGACGACTTCCAACAAGCCGGGGGGCGTGGAAGCGGTCGTCACTGGAGTCAACCTGCCGATCCGGGCGAACAAGCTGGTGACGGGGCATGTAGACCGGGTGGAAAAAGTGCAAGGGGACACGGAAACGATTCCCGCAGGCGGCCTTGTCATTTCCGGTGGGCCAGGGAACGGGGCGGATTTTCTCGCGCGGCATCTGCATCCTGGCGATCCCGTCAGCTTTGTGCTGGCCGTTGCGCCGGTCGGACAAACGCAGGGAGCGTTGCAGATTGCATCACTGCCCCGGACAGCCGGCGATTTGCCGTCACGCTCGGGCGCAGGCTTAGACAGGTCTGCGTATTTGTGGGCAATGGTGCCGTCAGCCGTCGGCGGCGGGCCGCGCCTTCTGACCGACGGGCAGGTTACGGTAGACTGGGCCGACGAAGGCTTTGATGCCGGCTTTGCCGAAAGCCTAAACCCACGCACAGCAGTCGGCACGACGCGTGATGGGCGGCACCTGCTGCTGGTGACAGTAGACGGTCGCCAGGCGTTTTCCAAAGGCGTCTCGCTGGCCGGTATGGCGCTCATCTTAAAGCGCTATGGGGCGTGGAACGCGATCAACTTGGACGGCGGCGGCTCGACGACACTGGCCGCCGACGGCTTGACCGTCAGCAATCCCGGCGGCGACGGCTCCGAGCGGCCTGTCGCCGACATGCTGCTGGTCTACAGTGACCGGGCATTCCAGGCAGATGCTCCGGCGCTGCCTGCCGTGACAGCGGATGCCGAGGCAGGCCAGGAAGACACGGAAGTCAAAGCAGACGTGCCGGCGGCACGGATTGTCCTGCCTCCTACGCCGATCCGCGTCGGCACTGCTGTTCCGCTGCGGCTTCAGGACGGCTCGCACTTGCTTTCCGGCAGTGCGCCCGGCATTCTGTGGCAGGGACCGGCTGCGGGCAGGCTTGGCTTTGTGAACCAAAAAGGGTATCTTATCACAGTTGCGCCCGGTACCGGCAGTGTGTCCGCGCTTTACGAAGGCCATTTGCTGACAGCGCCGATTACAGTTATCGGCAAGACCGCGCCAATTTCCGTGTATGCGCTGTCCTGCCGCCTTGTGCCGGACCCGAACGGGCTGCACGACCGCAGCCAGCTTATTATCCGCGTGACAGACCAGAACGGTAAGCCGCTGGCGTTTGCGCCGGTCCAAGTGGAAGCCACGCTTGGTACGACTGATCAAGCTTCCGTGCAGACCGACCGTGACGGCACAGCAACAGTCGGCATCACTTGGTCTGCCGACACCGGCGGCTCTGTTCACATCACTTCTTCGACGGCTTTGAGAGCTATGACGCCCATTCTACTGAAACGATTATGATAACTGAAACCCCTGCTGACAAACCAACAACCGAGACTGCCGGGCTTGTGACACTTAAAGAAGTGCGTCACGATGCCCGAGTCCGTACCTATATCACTCGCGCCAATGAGCAGATGCAGGCCATCGGCTACACGGAGCATGGACATCGCCACGCCGGCATTGTGTCCACTATCGCCCGTACCATTTTGACCAATCTCAGCCACCCCGAGCGGGAAGGGGAGCTTGCGGCCATCGCAGGCTATCTGCACGACATGGGCTGCGTCATCAACCGCATCGGCCATGTGGAAGCCGGGGCGCTGATGTCCTACACGATTTTGACCGACATGAAAATGGCCCCCGGCGAGATCGCCACCGTCATCGGCGCCGTCGGCAACCATGAAGAGCCGAATGGCCTGCCGATCTCGCCCGTTTCTGCCGCCGTGATTATCGCCGACAAATCCGATGTCCATTTCTCGCGCGTTCAAGAAAAAGACCCCATCAAGTGGGATATTCATGACCGAGTGAACTCCGCGGTCCAGAAGTCCTACTTGCACGTCAACGCCGAGTCTAAGTCCATCATCTTGGAGCTTGAAATTGATACCACCCATGCCAGCGTCACCGAATACTTCGAGATTTTCGTCTTAAGAATGGTCCTCTGCCGCCGCGCCGCCGACTTTTTAGGCTGCAAGTTCCACCTCAAAATCAACGGCGTCAACTTGTAGCAGCCTGGCCGAACCTAAACCGTCTGCGCTTGCGTTATCCAATAGCATCATAAGCGGAGGTGACGCATGAACGTCAAGAACAAAGCGCAAGATGGGTTTACGCTGATTGAGCTGCTAGTCGTGGTCGGCATTGCCGCGGTTATTGCCGCGATCTTGTTTCCAGTGTTTGGGGCGGTGCGTGAGCGGGGGCGGCGAACGGTCTGCCAAAGCAACTTGAAGCAGATTGCGATAGCCATGCAGCAATATGTCCAGGACAACGACAGCACCTATCCAAGAGGTAACTGGACATACGCCCCTTATTCGTACTTGAAGAATGTCAACGTGTTTCGCTGTCCTGACCATCCAAAACAGTTACAAGGTGTGCTTATAACCGACCCTCTTGCAGCCTCAATTGATGCACCGGGCACTCCCCCAGATTATTTTACTTGTTATCCTGTAGATTACTCCTATAACTCGCCCCGACTTTATTTGTTCTTACCTAAAAGTAGATATGGGGTACAGGACGCAGCACTTGGCAGTCCCTCTACAATATGGCTGAATGCATGTCCAGTTTGGGAGAACCCTGATGGGAGCTTGATTGACCCAAATGGGGATTTATACGGGGGCACATCTTCGACTTCCTGTGGTCGAAATTTTGTTGGAAGCACATTGCACTCAGGCGCGGGCAACTATTCGTATGTAGACGGTCATGTAAAGTGGCTGACGCCGGAAGAAGCGGGGGAGATTGATTGCGCGAACGGGCCGCTGCCTGCACCGTTCAAGAGCTGACCCTGCCCTGAACGGCAGGGCTTCAAAGCGCAAACTCCCGCCTTCGCGGGCGAAGAGACCTGACAAATACATATTCTGCCCGCGCAGGCGGGAAGTTGCGCTTCAAAGCATGGGGGTTCAGCCCCGTGAGAACCGCTCTACACCGCTGCTTAGATAATGGCAAAAAAGCCCCAGCCAACTGGCCGGGGCTTCTTTATATTGTCTATATCTCGTTGGCTTCTTCGCCTTTGACAGTGTCTTCGGTGACATTCTCGCTGATTTCAGTTTTGCCGTCGCTGCTTTCCTTGTGACTGGTACTCGTGGTTTCCGTGCCGCCGGGGATGTCGTGGGTTTCTGTCTTTGTGTCGTCGTCCATTGGTGCGCCTCCTGAAGTCGTGCTGACTGTTCATGCCCCGGCGCAAGGCATGGCTAAACTTCGCCGCCGACTTCCTGCAAGACCATCGCCGCGCCGCCGAGCACCCCGGCGTTGTCGCCAAGCTCGGCAGGGACAATTTGGCAGATGCGGGACATGGAGCGGATCGCGCAGGCCGTCGCGGTGCGCCGGATCGGGTCCAAAATGATTTCGCCGGCCTGGGCAATGCCGCCGCCGACGACAATCATTTGGGTGTTGAACAAGTTGATCAAATTGGCGACGCAGACGCCCAAGTAGTAACCCGTTTCTTCGTAGACTTCTAAAGCGACGGCGTCGCCGCGCTGGGCTTCCTCGGCGATAATGGCGGGTGTCAGCGCAAAGCGGTCATAGTCCACCCGTGCGCCTAAAGTCGTCGGGCGGCCCGACTGGATCTTGCGGGCGGCCCGCTCAATGATGCCGTCGCGCTGGGCTTCCCCTTCCACCGTGCCGAAGGCCGTGTTGCCGCCGCGCCCGCCGGGATTGATAATCATGTGGCCGATCTCGCCTGCGCCGCCGTCCGCGCCGTCGAGCAGCTTGCCGTTGACGATAATCCCGCCGCCGACTCCCGTGCCGAGCGTCACCATGATCATGTGGCGCACGGCCCGGCCCGCGCCGAACCGGAACTCGCCGAGCGCCGCAAGATTGGCGTCGTTGCCGATCCGCACCGGAACCCCCAGCAGCGTCTCCACTAAATGCGCGATAGGAACGCCTTTCCATTGATCCTTGAAGTTAGGCGCCCACAGGACCAGCCCTTCGGAGGCCCGGACATGGCCCGGCACGGCGATCCCAACGCCCAGCACCTGGTCGCGGCTAATACCGGCGGCGTTCAGCGCTTCCTGCACGGCTTCCACAATCTGCCCTGCCGTCTGCGCGATGCCTTCCATCGCCAGTGACGGAATGTTTGCCCCGCGCACCACAATCTCTTCCGTCGCCCGGTTCAGCACCGCCGCCCGGACATTGGTCCCGCCCAAGTCCACACCGACCACATAATTCTTCTGATCCAAACTCTTATGATCCAAATTGCTGCTCCCACTCAGATAACTTTGCTTGCGCTTTCTTCGGTTTCAGTATAACGAACGCGCCGGGTGAAGTCAAGGTTAGCAGCCGTGCGATTGTGCTATAATCAGAATTATGGATACAAAAGTGGAAATACTTTATCCGGCTCCCATGCCGCCGATGACTGAAGAAGAGAAAGCAGAGTCGCGGCGTCTCATTGAAAAGCTCAAAGCGGAAGGTCATCCCCTGGCAAATGCGGCCGGTATATTTATGGATGATCCGACATTCGATGAATGGCTTGCAGACATGCGGGAGTACCGGCGTCAAGTCGAGGAAGACCCAAATTATTGAGCTTGTTATATCTTCTTGACACAGACACGCTTTCCTTTTACGAACGCGGGCAAAAAACCGTGGTTGCGAAAGTGAATGCGGTGCCTCTCAATCAAATTGCAGTTGCAGTGATCACTGTCGAAGAGCAAATGGCTGGGCATTTTGCCTTCCTGCGACGCGCCAAAGGCGATGCCGAAACCGCATTCGGCTACCAAAGGCTCACGGACTCAATCCGTGTGATTACGGACTTCCACATCATTACGTTCTCTGAAGCCGCCATTGCCCGCTACAACGCGCTTCTTGCGATGAAGCTGAACGTCGGCAAGATGGACTTGCGAATTGCGGCAATTGCGCTGGAAAAAGGCGCGACCGTGATTACCCGGAACCTGCGCGACTTCCAACGGGTTCCAGGCTTGACGTGCGAAAATTGGGCGGACTGAAAAGAAACTTAACTATGGATGACATTCAACAACTGCTGAAGGAGCGCATTCTTGTCTTAGACGGCGCGATGGGAACGATGATCCAGCGCCACAAGTTCGAGGAGGCGGATTACCGAGGCGAGCGCTTTTTAGATCATCCGCTGGACCTGAAAAACAACAACGAGGCGCTGATGCTGGTCCGGCCCGATGTCATTGAAGACATCCACCGGGCGTATTTGGCCGCCGGCGCGGACATCATTGAAACCAACACGTTCAATGCCTGCGCTGTGTCTATGGCTGACTTCGGCATGGAAGATTTAGTGATGGAAATGAACCGGACGGCGGCGCAGATTGCCCGCCGGGCTGCCGATGCGTACTCTACCCCGGACAAGCCGCGCTTTGTCGCCGGGGCGCTGGGACCGCAGACCCGCTCGGCGACGGTCATGGTGGACTCCAATCACCCGGAAGTGCGAAACGTCAGCTTTGACCAGCTCCGGGAGGCGTATTACGAGCAGGCTCAGGCGCTTTTGGACGGCGGCGTAGACTTGCTGCTGTGCGAGACGACGTTCGACACGCTCAATTTGAAGGCCGCACTGTTTGCAATTCAGCAGTTGTTTGACGACACAGGCCGCTCTGTGCCGATCATGGCATCGCTGACGATCACAGATCTCGCTGGCGGCAACTTGTCGGGGCAGAACGTAGCGTCCATGTGGAACTCGATTTCTCATGTGCCGCTGCTGTCGGTCGGCCTGAACTGCGCGTTGGGGCCGCAGGAGATGCGGCCTTTTATCCAAGAACTGTCGCAGATTGCGCCGGTTTATCTCAGCGCCTACCCCAATGCCGGCCTGCCGGACCCAATGCTGGAAACCGGCTTTCCGGAAACGCCGGAGTCTCTGGCTCCGCAGCTTCAGGACTGGGCGGCGCAGGGCTGGCTGAACATTGTCGGCGGCTGCTGCGGCACGACCGACGCGCACATTCGCGCTATTGCAGAGGCAGTTAAGGGCCTCAAGCCTCGCGTTGTCCCTGAGCTTCCCCGGCTGACTCGTCTCAACGGGACACAGATGTTTACCTGGAGACCGGAAGTCAACTTCGTCAATGTCGGCGAGCGCTCCAACGTGACCGGATCGCCGAAGTTCAAAAAGCTGATCTTGGAAGGCAGCTATGAGGCCGCGCTTACCATCGCCCAGCAGCAGGTGGACCAAGGCGCTCAGGTGATTGATGTGAACATGGATGAGGCCATGCTGGACGGCGAAGCCGCCATAACCCGCTTCCTGAACTTGGTGCAGGGTGAGCCGAACATCAACCCTGTTCCAGTGATGGTAGACAGCTCCAAATGGTCGGTCATTGAAGCGGGCCTCAAGTGCCTGCCGGGCAAGGGCATTGTCAACTCCATCAGCCTCAAATCCGGCGAAGACGAATTCAAAGAACGGGCCAAGCTGATCCGGCGCTACGGCGCAGCGGTCGTCGTTATGGCGTTTGACGAGCAGGGGCAGGCCGATTCCAAAGACCGTAAAGTCGAGATTTGCACCCGCGCTTACAACATACTCACGCAGGAAGTTGGCTTCCCGCCGGAAGACATCATCTTTGACCCGAACATTTTGACCATTGCCACGGGCATTGAGGAGCATTCCAACTACGCGGTAGATTTCATCGAAGCGACGCGGGAAATCAAGCGGACGCTGCCAGGCTGCCATGTGTCGGGCGGCGTGTCCAACCTGTCGTTCTCGTTTCGGGGCAACAATGTTGTGCGCGAAGCCATGCACACGGCGTTTCTGTTTCATGCTATTCAAGCCGGGCTGGATATGGGCATTGTGAACGCCGGGCAGCTTGGCGTCTACGAACAAATTCCTAAAGACCTGCTGGAACTGGTCGAAGACACCCTGTTCAATCGTCGTGCCGACGCCACCGACCGTCTGCTGGCGTTTGCCGACACGGTGAAAGGCGCTGTCGTCAGCGAGAAGACAGAGGAAGCCTGGCGCTCGGAAAGTGTCGAAGAGCGCCTGTCTCATGCGCTGATCAAAGGCATCACGGACTTCATTGAAGCGGACACCGAGGAAGCCCGTCAAAAGTACCCAAAGCCGCTCGAAGTCATCGAAGGACCGCTGATGACCGGCATGAACGTGGTTGGCGACCTGTTCGGCGCAGGCAAGATGTTCCTGCCCCAGGTCGTCAAAAGCGCTCGCGTGATGAAGCGAGCCGTGGCCGTCCTGCTGCCGTACATGGAAGCCGAAAAGAAAGCGTCGGGCGACACGCGGGCGCAGGGCAAAGTTTTGATGGCGACAGTCAAGGGCGACGTGCATGACATCGGCAAGAACATCGTCGGCGTCGTGCTGGGCTGCAACAACTATGAGATCATTGACATGGGCGTCATGGTCTCCGCTGAGAAGATACTGGCCAAAGCCAAAGAAGAAAATGTCGACGTGATTGGCCTGAGCGGCCTGATTACGCCGTCGCTGGACGAAATGACTCATGTGGCCCGCGAAATGGAGCGTCAGGGCTTTTCCGTGCCGCTGCTGATTGGGGGCGCCACGACAAGCCGAGTCCACACGGCAGTCAAGATCGCCCCGTTCTACCATAACCCAGTTATTCATGTCTTGGACGCTTCCCGCGCCGTCGGCGTCGTCTCAAACTTAATCAGCGATGATCTCAAAGACGCTTACGTCGCGGAAATCTCCCGTGAGCAGCAGGCCGCGCGGGACCAGCACGCCGGCAAGCGCTCCGAGAAGAAAACGCTCACGCTTGATGCTGCCCGTGCAAACAAAACGCCGATTGTCTGGCGTTCTGAAGACATTGCCAAACCCAGCTTTACCGGCGTTCGCGCCGTGTCCAACCTGCCCCTGTCTGAGCTTGTGCCGTTTATTGACTGGTCGCCGTTCTTCCGGGCGTGGGAGCTGCACGGGCGCTACCCGGAGATTTTCGACGACGCCGTTGTCGGCGACAGCGCCCGCAAGCTGTACGAAGAAGCCCAGGCGCTGCTGTCTCAGCTCGTCACCGACAAATCCGTACGCGCGAGCGGCGTCTATGGCTTCTTCCCAGCCAATTCCGTTGGCGACGACATTGAGCTGTACACCGACCACACGCGCACTGAAGTTCTGAGCGTCATCCACACGCTGCGCCAGCAGGGCGAGAAGTCCGGCGACCACGCCAACAAAGCCTTGTCGGACTACATCGCGCCCAAAGCGAGTGGATTAAGCGACTACTTGGGCGGCTTCGCTGTGACTGCGGGCTTAGGGGTCGAAGAGCTGTCCCACAAGTTCAAGGAAGAGCTGGACGATTACAACGCCATCATGGTCAGCGCTTTAGCTGACCGTTTGGCCGAAGCCTTTGCCGAATACCTGCACAAACGCGCCCGTGAGGACAGCGGCTACGGCTGCGGCGAGAACTTGACCTCGGAAGACCTGATCAAAGAGCGCTACCGGGGCATCCGCCCCGCGCCCGGCTACCCGGCCTGTCCAGACCACACCGAAAAGCGGACGCTCTTTGACCTGCTGGATGCCGAGCGCAACGCCGGTATCCATCTGACTGAAAGCATGGCGATGACCCCGGCAGCATCCGTCTCCGGCTTCTACTTCTCGCACCCTGACGCCAAGTATTTCTCGCTCGGCAAGATCGAGCGCGACCAAGTCGAAGACTATGCCCGCCGCAAGCAGATGGAACTGTCGGAAGCCGAGCGCTGGCTCGCCCCTGTCCTGAACTACGACCCGGATTGAGTGCAACGGCAGTTTCCCGCCGGGCAGTGCAAGCCTCAGAAGAGATAAAAGTCAACTCTTTCAAGACGAGCAAAAAAGGGGCATCAAGTTTAACGACAGCAGTACAAGTGTACAGTACCTTTAGCCTGCCGATGCCTTCAAACAATTTGGCGGGCGCTTGAGATTACAAAACTCGAAAAGCACATCGCGACCGACATAACATGAAACTGGAGACCATTATGTCCCGTGTTCCGTTAATCCGCGTTGAGGATATGACACCCGAACAGCGCGAGCAGTATGATAGGTTTCCTTCCAACCTTTCTCGCGGTCTCCTCCTTACCGAGAAGCGCCTTGCAAGTGCCCTGCCTAACCTGGCCAATGCGCTGCGTACTTCGGGGCTGGACCCAAAACTGCGCGAGGCCGTCATCCTTCGCGTGGCTGCGCTTAGCAGCAGCGCTTATGAGCGTATGCAGCATTTAGAACAAGCGAAAAAGGCGGGATGGACCCCGGCAGAAATAGCCGCCATTGAAGCGGGCGATTTTTCGGGTGCTTTGAGCGAGTTTGCGCCCGTGTTGAGATTTACCGATGAATGTGTCGCGGTGCCGCGCGTGTCGGATGCGGTCTTTGCCGAGATCAAGGGAATGCTGTCGGATCGGGAGATCGCCACGGTGATCCTGCTGATCGGTCATTATATGATGGTGGCCCGTTTTGTCGGCATTCTTGATATTGATCTCGACCCGAAGCCGGATAGCTGGACATCCGAACACTGAAGCGGGTATTGCTTTTTCCACTTGCGCGAGGCTGCTAGGTATCCTGTTTTGGGCGTTCGCGTAGGCCTTCGCTGAAAGAGATGAAAATGACGATTGCAGATCAAAAGTTTTCTGCCCTGCCGATTAATTCGGTTCGAACAGGACCACGCGGCGGTACGCCGGTCGTTCTTGTCCATCCGGTAGGGCTGGATCTCACCTACTGGAGCAGTCAGATTGAGGCTCTCTGCGACGACTACGATGTCGTGGCGTATGACCTGCCGGGTCATGGCCGGACACCGGGCAGTCCGGCTGACTGGACGCTGGATCATGCTTCGGCTCTGCTTGGGGAAGTCATTCGGTCAACTGAACACCAATGGGTGCATCTCATCGGCTTATCGGTAGGCGGCATGATTGCACAAGCATTGACCCTTGACCAGCCTGATCTTGTCCGGTCGCTCACTTTGATCGACACTGCGGCTGCGTTCCCGGAGGAAGGGCGAGCCGGAATGCGCGTCCGAGCGAAGGCCGCCCGCGACGGCGGTATGCAGGCTGTCCTTCAGTCCACGATTGAGCGCTGGTTCACGCAGGAAACAGTAACGCGGCGACCGGACATTATTGATCGCGTCTCAAAAACATTGCTTGCGGATGATCCCCTGGTTCACGCGGCAATGTGGGACATGATTTCTTCCCTGGACCTTATCTCGCATCTGCATCGCGTGTCATGTCCGACCCTCATCCTCGTCGGCGAGTTCGACCCAAGCTCTCCTCCCTCCGCTGCTCGTCAGTTGCAGGAAAGCATTGCGGGTGCTCAGATGCACATTATCCCCAAAACTTCGCACATGGCTCCTCTCGAAAACCCAGGGGCCATTAATGCTTATCTGCTGCCTTTTCTGGCGAGCGTTCAGTGACAGCATTTCCGGCAATCCCAAGCAGCATCTCGTTTTCGGAGTGTCAGCCTGTCCTACCAACGAATACTTGAAACGAAGTCAAATCTCAGCCCACGAAGCGGCGGGTTCACGGCGTACGCGCCCAATAGCCGTATGCTTTAGCACATGGTTCTTTGGCAGTCAACAAAGATGGCAATACCTGAGACAATCAAGATCGAACGGGTAGAAGATTACTGGACACACGACATAGGCAGATACGTCAATGGTAGCCAGTTTATGGCCTTTGTTGTGGCGACGCTACCTTACAATTTGCTCGGCAAGGATTGGGAGGATCACAAAAGATGGTACGCCGTGCTTCACATATTTAATGAGCAGGGAGATCATCTTTATTCGCAAGCCAATTTCATGGGACTAACAGCCGATGGAGAAAATGCTGTTGTTGACAAGGCAAGAGCCAAATGTAATGAGATGCTAGGCGGCCTCCAAGATCTTCATTATTGCGATGTAGCAATCAAGCTGTTCTCCATGACAATAGATGGAGCGGTCTTCGGTCTCGTGGACGTCACGAAGCCGGAAGATGAGCATGAACTCGTTGAGTTAATGCCAAACCAGCTCGTGTTCTATCCACCTTGGGACGGCACCTTCGACACATGACGCTGTTTTTGTTGACGCGCCCATTGACAAACAAAGGGGCTTGTGACATAATTCACAAGTAGCGTCAGCAGGGGAACCTGAGTGGCGCATCGTGTGTTTTTCTGCTCGGGATTGCTCTTAGAGAGGGAACGAAATGCTTCCTGTTGTTCCATCGCCAACGCCGCACATTTCTGATTACTTGCCGCTAATTGTCCTGCTGTTCGTTGCCGTCGCGCTTGCGGGCGCTCTGGTCGGGCTGTCTTGGATACTGGGGCCGAAGAACCCTTCGGCGGCCAAGCTTGCGCCGTATGAATGCGGCGTGACTCCCGTTGGGTCGGCGCGGGAGCGGTTCCCGGTTAAGTTTTACCTGATCGCGATGCTCTTCATCGTGTTTGATATTGAGACGGTCTTTCTCTACCCCTGGGCAGTGACCTTTACGAAATGGGGCTACCATTCCCTCTTGCAGCGCTTCAGCTTGTACGAGATGGTCAGCTTTATCGTGATCCTGTTTGTTGGGTATATCTATGTTTGGAAAAAAGGTGCGTTTGAATGGGAGTAGAGCAAAATCTTGGCGTTTTGACCGTGCCGCTGAATAAAGTGGTCAACTGGGCGCGTCGAAACTCGGTATGGCCGGCGACGTTTGGCCTGGCCTGCTGCGCGATTGAAATGATGGGCAGCACGAACTCACGTTATGACCTGGCCCGGTTCGGCTCGGAAGCGTTCCGCGCGTCCCCGCGTCAGGCCGACTTAATGATTGTCGCAGGGCGTGTGTCTAAAAAGATGGCTCCAGTGCTGCGGCAGATTTATGACCAGATGCCGGAGCCGAAGTGGGTTATCTCGATGGGCGACTGCGCTTCCTGCGGCGGTGTGTTCAACAACTACGCCATTTTGCAGGGCGTGGATCAGATCGTGCCGGTAGACATCTATGTGCCGGGCTGCCCGCCGAACCCGGATGCGCTGATTTACGCGATTAATCAGTTGCAGAAGAAGATTGACCGCGAGCATTTCAGCGATCACCATCAGAGATAGTGAATGGAAAGAGTAAGCCGAGTAGTTGAAAACTACTCGCTAGGTTAAGCGTTCTGCGAACGCAGGAGAGTGCGAGGCTTTCTTCCACTCGAAGAGTGCCTTTCCTAGCGCGTAGTTTCCAACTACACGCTCCTTTTAGCAAGTGAGCAAACTATGGATTATGATGTACGCTTAGGCTTGACACCCACAGACCTTCAGCTTCGAGAGATACAAGTCAAGCGCCCTGATGAATGGGTAGACTTGAACCCGGATGACTGCGTCGAGCTGCGGCTGATTCAAGAGCAGTTTCCCGGCTCGGTGGTGCAAACGCGGCTGTTTCGCGGCGAAAAGACGATTATCATCAAGAAAGATAACGTCGTCGGCATCTGCAAGATGCTCCGTGATGCCCGCGAGACGAACTACAATTATTTGTCCGACATCACCTGCTTTGACCGTTTAGACATCATGGACGAAGATGACGAAAGCGAACTGCGGTTTGAAGTTATCTACAATCTGTACTCCATGGGAACATTTGGGCGTCTGCGCCTGAAAGCCCAAGTGGGCGAAGATGACGCGACGATTGACACCGTGGAAGGTGTCTGGCCGAATGCGAACTGGAACGAGCGCGAAGTCTATGACATGTTCGGTATCGCGTTCAACAACCATTCCGATCTGCGGCGTATTCTCATGCCCGATGACTGGGTAGGTCATCCTCTGCGGAAAGACTTTCCAATCGGCGGCGAAGAGATTGAGTTTACACATAATGTCCGGGGCCAGTAGAAAGAACCAAGACTATGGCACTGATTGAACAAGATTTGTTACCCCGAAACGAGACCGACAAGCCGCTGATCCAGCGTCTTGGGGCGGGAATTGACGCTGAACGGGTGCAGACCGATGACGGTGATCTGATGATCGTCAACATGGGGCCGCAGCACCCGTCTACGCACGGTGTTCTGCGCCTTGTGGTCGAGCTGAACGGCGAGAACGTCATGAAAGCGACGCCGCATATCGGCTATCTCCACACGGGTCTGGAAAAGACCATGGAGAACATGACGTACTACAAGGCGCTGACCATCACGGACCGGGAAGATTACCTTTCTAATCTGATGAACAATTTGGCGTATTCCATGGCCGTCGAAAAGCTGATTGACTGCGAGATTCCGCCCCGCGCCCAGCGCCTGCGGCTGATCTTGAACGAGCTGGAGCGGATCGCGTCGCACCTCTTGTGGCTGGGAACACATGCGCTCGACATCGGCGCGATGACCCTGTTCTTTTACACTTGGCGCGAGCGTGACCAGATTTTGGACATGAAAGAAATGATGTCTGGCGTCCGCATGATGACGTCTTGGATTTGCCCCGGCGGCCTGCGCGGCGACATGCCGGAAGGCTGGTTCCACAAAGTCAACCGCTTTGTCGCCGACTTCCCGCGCCGCTTGGGCGAGTACAACAGACTTATCGCCAAGAACCCAATCTTTATTGAGCGCCTCAGCGGAGTCGGTGTCATCTCCGCCGAAGACGCCGTAGCGTGGGGCCTCAGCGGCCCGTCGCTGCGCGGCTCGGGCGTCGCGTGGGACATCCGCAAAGCAAATCCCTACACGGGCTACGACGAGTTTGATTTTGATGTTCCCACCGGCACGAAAGGCGATGTGTACGACCGTTTCCTGTGCCGCATGGAAGAGCTGAACCAGTCGCACCGTATCTTAGTTCAAGCGCTGAAAGACGTTCCAAGCGGGCCGGTAATGACGAGCGACCGCAAGATCGCCCCGCCGCCCCGTGCCGAGCTGGACACATCAATGGAGTCATTGATCCACCACTTCAAGCTGTTTACCGAAGGCTACCATCCGCCCGTCGGCGAGTCGTATGCCTGCGTTGAAAGCGCACGCGGCGAAAAAGGCTATTATATCTACAGCGACGGCTCCAACAAGCCGGCCCGTGTCAAGATTAAGGGGCCGTCGTTCAACAACTTGCAGGCGCTGCCGAAGATGGCTGAAGGCCGCATGATTGCTGATGTTGTCGCCATTATCGGCTCCATTGACATTGTTTTAGGGGACATTGATCGCTAATATGTTTACCGAAGAAGCA
>CAXSZN010000022.1:15364-67830 GCA_964241935.1 uncultured Armatimonadales bacterium | reverse complement strand
GCACGAACACAACAAAAACTGTCTAACAACAACTGTCTAAACTAGGACACTACCCCCACGTTTACTCCTTCGGCCACATATCCTGGAGCAGAACGGCGATCTTTGTCAGGTTTCAGGTCGTCGTTCATTAGACTCGCCTGCGGGGTGAGGCTTCACCCGCAGCCGAGCGGCACTGCGTCATAGCTGCCAGACCGTCAGCACTCCATCCAGCCCGCCCGTCACGAGCAGCTTCCCGTCTGGTGAGAAAGCCGTGCACAGCACCGCATTCCGAAACCCTTTTGCCACCTCTGCTTCCTCAAACTCCTCATGCGCCAGTTCATGCTTCAAGGTCCAGTCTGCTGTGTTCCAAATCCGTGCGACATTGTCCGCGCCACCCGTAGCAAGCAGAGTACCATCAGGCGAGAATGCCAATCCCCAAGTGAACGGGCGGTGCGCCGAGAACTCTATCAGCTTCTGCGTGAAGTCCACATTCCATATTTCAATATGGCCTTGCCCAGTGGCAATGGCCGCGTATTCTCCATCCGGGTGGAAGGCCAAGGCAAAAAGATGCGGAACACTGAGGCTTAGTCTCTGTTTGATGCGCCAGGTTGTGGTGTCTCTGAATTCAATCAGGTGAGCGGGATTATCCTGCTCGTCGTCAGGCTTTGGAATCGCAAGTCTCTTCCCGTCCGGGGTGAAGAATAGACACCAAGTGCGGCTCGTACCATAGAGTGTACGCTTGATTTGCCAGGTGGCCGTCTCAAACACAGTGACGTTTTTATTCGTACCACCACTCACAAGCAGGATACCGTCGCGAGAAAAGGCAACATGGCCGCGCCGATGTCCAGGAAGCACGCGATCCTCCTGCCATGTCCGAGTGTCCCAAAGGCGGACTTGGCAGTCATAGCCGCCTGTGGCAAGCATCTGGCCGTCTGGGGAGAACGAAGCCGAAGTCATGCCGTCGGCGTGGGCGGGGAAAGAGTGGATGAATTGTGGGGGGTTTATCAATTATTCACTTTTGTTCTGCCGTCAGTAACAGGCGTCAAGAGGAAACCACGCTGCTGTCCGTGATACAGACCCACACCGACGATCTGGCCTACACGGTTAATGCCCCGTGCTGTTTGAAGTAGCCAGTCCGTGTGGGCTGGAAGAAGCACGGTGAGGTCATACTTGTGGCCCGCCCGCCACAAGAAAGCCCGTCTCTTAGTCGAATTGCCCCGACCGGGACGTTGCTCCTCGCCCACAACATCGCCTGCGT
The DNA here is from genome assembly GCA_964241935.1 of uncultured Armatimonadales bacterium. Classification (GTDB taxonomy): domain Bacteria; phylum Armatimonadota; class Armatimonadia; order Armatimonadales; family Capsulimonadaceae; genus JANXMY01. Next base: position 66,593 of record CAXSZN010000022.1, on the reverse strand, counting down.
CATTCAGAGCTAAAGCTATACTGGAGGTGTATCCGGGCAGAAGACCAAGATCATAATTTTTTCCGTTGATCCAGAGGCAAGCACGTGGCTTCCAGGAGTAGCGACTTCGGCCCGATGAAGAAATTGTATAGCCTGATACTATCCCGCAACCATTCACCGCGTTAGCCGTTCCCTGACCAAGAACGATTTCTCCTGCACGACTCCAAACGACGGCATAAGAAGGCAAGTTCACCTGGCTTTGCATCCCAACGATGATTCCGCTGTTGCTGACCGCACTCGCACCGCTGACCGAATTTGTACTACTATCGGTTGTCACACCCAAGTTTTGTTCGTTGCCGTCCTGCCAAGTGCAGGCACGTATGATGACCGGGCTTGGATTTTCTCCAATCGAGGCTTGGACATAGATACCTTGATCGGTCTTCACCGAAGAGTAGCTGCCGACGACTTCTCCTGCGTTATTAACGCCTACTGCCGTGCTTTGGGCCGCTCCATGCGCGGATAGCAAGCGGAGGTGTCCTTTCTGCCAAAGTACGGCCTGACCATTTTCGTCATAGGCTTCGTGGTTCGCGCTGCCAACAATGTCACCCTTACCGTTAATACCACGGGCACGGCTGTCGAAGAAACCTGGCGGCACACCCAGATCACTTACTCGCCCGCATTCCCACCGAACAGCATGAAGCGAATGCTGACGGGTTTGCGCTTCGCCGACAGCTTGACCTTTGTCGTTGATAGCATAAGCGTCGCTTGTCCGCCCCCCCAGCGTCGGCAGTTCTGTGACCGTGAAGCGCAATGGAGAGGAGAGAGCGGCGGATGTCGCTGAGGCCAGGATAACGGAAAGGAGTAACCATATACAGCGTCCGCTTTTAATTCCCTGCAGGGACTGGCGCTTCGAGGTTGACTTGCTACGCATCTTCATCCTCTTCATTCAGTTCTTCATTGGGTTCATCGTCCAGCGTGCTGTAATTCCAGGTCACCTGAAAGGCTTCCTCGACAGCTAGGAAGTCTTTCCGCGTTCGTCCGCCGCCGAATGCCTCCTCGCCTGCGCTGCCGTCGACAAACAGCGCCTGACCGTCGCGCATGAGTATCTTGTGGCCCCAGGGTCTGCGGAGTTCGATCCGATCCCAGTCTGCCCTCGCGTTTGTCACTCGCTCTGGGTTGGCGTCACCAATGCCGCTGTAAGCCATCCCGCCGTTGACGGCCTGCAAAACAAACATGGCAACTAAGAATTCACTTAAGAGTTCGCTGTCTGGCTCCCAATCCAGATTTTCTTCGTTGAAGGCGCGGAATATAGCAGGATCGGCGGCAGTGTCATCGCTTTTGACAGCCCAGAACGTCACGTCCTGGTTTTCCTCGTAGAAGACCAGCATCCCGCCGTCGAGTTGAAGTTCTTCCACGGAAACGAGATGCTCAAAGCTGTGGTTGATGTCCTCGCGCTTCCCCGCCAGCGCATAGAACTCTTGTAGGAGCGTTGGGAGGTTCATGCCCAGCCGCGCTTCCGCTGCCGCAATCTCTGACTCAGGAACGCCATCGCCCGGTGCCAGCGGCGGCATCAGCCTGGCAACGAGGCGGCGATAGTCGGACCAGAATGCTTCCGAAGACTGTATCATACTGGCTCCTTTTAATTCTCCGATTGTTCGCTACTCCTGACCTGGGTAAAAGTGCAAGCATCCAAGGCTTCCTGCGCCTGTCCCTTTACCTCACTATCATCCAATGAGACAGCCAATCGCCACTCGGCGCACGCTTCTTCCAGGTGATTAAGTTCGGCAAGCAAGTTGCCCAGAAAGAAACGAACGTCTGCCGCGTCCGGTTCCAGACGGATTGCCTCACGATAAGCTGCCAAAGCCTCGACGAACAAGTTCTGATCCCACAGCGCATTGCCGAGGTTGCAATGGGAGTTTGACACTTCTGGAGCCATGGCAATGGCCGTTTGATATTCCAGCACGGCTTCGTCCAGCTTGTTCAGGTTCTTCAGCGAGATGCCCAGATTGCTATGAGCGGCAGCAAAGTTCGGTTCCAGCCGCAGTGCCTCATGATAGGCGGCAACCGCTTCGTCATAATGCCCCGTGAGATCAAGACTGATTCCCAGGCTGTTGTGGACGCTGGCGCTCTCTGGGCACAAAGTCAGTGCCTGCTTGTATGCCGCCGCAGCCTGTTCATGCTGGCGGCTATCTGCCAGTGCATAGCCCAAGTTCTCGTAGGCGTAGGCAAAGTCAGGCTGAACTCTAATTGCGGCTTGATGATGGGCGACAGCTTCCTCAAAACGGCTCAGGTCCCGCAGCATTCGCCCCAAGCTAACATGAGCCTCGGCACAGTCCGAGGAAAGGCTGATGGCGGTTTCCTGAACGGCCATGGCTTCTTCCCGCTTTCCCTGGTTCTTGAGCGCAATGCCAAGACTAAGTGAAGATCGTAATCGCTTGCATCTCGCAGCAGTCCCTGAAGCAAGATGGTTTCCGCTTCCGCATAGCGCCCCAAGTCACAGAAGGTCAGTCCCAAGTTGCAATATGTTTCGACGGCTTCAGCGTTAAGGCGCAGCGATTCTTGATAAGCGGCAACAGCTTCCTCAAGACGGTCCAGCCGCCGCAGTGCATTGCCGAGGCTGTAGTAGACGTCAGCCTCGTCTGGGCACAGGGCGAGAGACTGTTGGTAGGCTTCCACCGCTTCTTCCGACTGGCCGTCTTGCTGTAACGCGATGCCGAGGTTGAACAGTGCGACAGTGTCATCAGGATCAAGGCGAGCGGCTTCGCGAAATGCAGTAATGGCCTGAGGCCACTGTTCGAGGTTGAGAAAGACGTTTCCAAGAACGATCTGTGTGGATGCGTGATCAGGAGTGCGGCTCAGTATCTGTTCGCAAAGCCTGATTGCTTCCTCGGAGTGCCCTAGTTGGGCAAGTGCCATCGCCAGGTGAAACAGGATTTTCGTGGATGTCGGGTTTGCGGCGAGGGCATATCGGTACTCGCCGACAGCTTCCTCTAGCCTTCTCTCTTCAGCGAACTCTTGGCCGCGCTTGAAATGATTTTTGTAGGCGTTGCGGGCTGAAACACCGTTGCTTGAAGTCATGAGTATGACACTTTCTGCGACAGCTTGCTCCAAAGTGGCAACAGCGGCGTTTGGCTCACGCCTGAGAACTGTGCGTCTCCGGTTTCGATGACAATCCAGTCGCCGTCTTCCGTCTGGCCGATGTCCACAGCAATGTACGGCGTTTCCACTCACCGCGCTGCTTCCACCGCCAGTTTCAGGACGGTTCGCTCTTCGCCTGCGGTGAGAACCTTGAGCGGATCATCACCCTCCCAGTAGTAGCCGTAGCCTAGCACTTCGGTGGCGAAAAGAAACACACGGTACTCGCGCCCGAACGGGAAGCCTTCGGCGGAAGTGCGGCTGTGGCGCAGATTCACCAGCTTCCTCACAACAACTCTGCCCCGTGACCGGTTGTCCAGTTCCAGCAGATGGCGGCAAAGCAAACGCAGTTCCTCCGCTGTTTCAGCGACGCACGCTTTCCATCCCCGAGACTTCCGCGACTGCACGGCTCCTTTGACGAACACGGGCAGACCAGCTGCGCTGCGGCATCGGCGCAGTCTTTTTCGCTGGTAATAATGACGCTTTCGGGCGTCAAGCCCATCAGCCGTGGATAGGCCCTGTCGAACTCCTGCGCTGTCAGATGCTGCTCCGGGCTGTTGAGTAGGCGGATATTCTTGACAAGTGCCGCCGTGTAGATCGCCGCATATCGGTTCGGGTCAGGGATGTAGCCAATCCAGACGGCAGGTGTTTCCTGCTCCTGCACCAAAACATGAGCCAGCGCGTTTTCCGCCGTCTCGCATTGCTCGAAGTCCTGCGGGATAAAGTACATTTCGCACCCAGTCAACTTTGCTGCTTCCGTAGCTTTCCGCAGGTCGGCGGTGCTGGATGAGGGCGGCAGCCCAGGCGAGAACTCGCTGAAGACGATCATGGCCGTCCTCTTACTTCATCCCGCAATCGGTTTCGGCTTTGCGGGCTGCAACTTGCCGAGACTGTCCGCCACGGCATCATCTGCGGCAGCCTTTGCTGCTTCTCCCTTTGCTCGATACGCCGCTGCCCGGTTGCGGTAGAAGTTGGCGGCATCCGGGGACAACGCGATGGCCCGCGAACAGTCGGCAATGGCCTGATCCGCTTGGTGCTTCTGCAAATAAGCGTAGCCACGGTTGTTGTAAGCCATTGCATATTTCGGGTCCAGAGCAAGCGCCTCCGTCGCATCTGCAATCGCCTTGTCGTACTGTTTCATACTCGTGTACGCGACGCTACGATCAAGGTAGGCAAACGCAATTTTTGGGTTCAAGGTAATCGCTTGGTTCAGGTCATGAGGAGCGGCGGCGCTGTCGCCTTGCTCGGACTCTTGCTCGCCTCGGTTCGTGTACGCCCTGGGGTCTTTGGGAGCCAGAGCGATGGGCTTATTGGATTGGCCCTCGTGAGGTACGTCGCAGATCACCATGAACGCTTCCCAGACGCGGCACATTGGATGGACCAGATCACTCCCTATCTCGTTCCCGCCCAGATCATGGGTGCAGAAAGGCAGCAGCGGATCGCTGCCATCTTCCACGATCCTGCGTCTCCACCGGACCAAACATGGACTTATTCTTTCAATCACGCGCTTTCTGCTTTGTCACTCAGCCAGATCGACAACCCAAACATGATCGTGGCCGTCTTCGAAAGCAGCCGAGGCGTGAGGAATGCCAGCGACAGCGGCCAGTCTGTACCGCAGCCAGGACGCCACTCCGGTGGCAGCGATTTCCTTTTCGCGGATGGACACACAAAATGGCTGAGAGCGGAAGACACGCCATTGCTTTTCGCGAAATTGAACCCTCCTGTGATCGACAGTTCTGGCAATTTGACGCATTTGACACAGCCGCAAGACACTACAGGGTGGTTCGCTCCGGTCAATCCTGAGTCCCGTCAGAAAATACCAATCCAAGGTCAAGCCTACGACAGGCGGACCATGAAGCCACTCAGAGGCACATTCGTGATCTTCTCTCAGTCGCCCAATAAGATTACAGTCGGCAGTGTCTGGCCTTCCTCGTTCACGAACAAAGCTGGGGGGTTTCAGAGTATCCTGTATCCTGGGAAAAACTACTTAATGGTGCTGGAGAACAATCGCTTTAGGTTTGCAGGCAAGACACTGAACTATGAAGCGAATGGCAACAAAGGGAGCATTTTCACGCAGGGAACGAAGGCAGGAACGCTAAGATCGGCACGCTCTGATTACATGGTCCGCTGGACTCTTCCCCAAGGCGAGTAGCAGCCCAGGGGGCCAGAAGGCGCGAACATCACGGCATTTGCGCCGATTGCTCATTCCGCACCGCGCTGAGTCTTGTCTCAGATAGAAGGGCAATCATGGAGTTCTACAACGCGATGTCACTTGGTCATAGATCGGCATACCTGTACGTTCTCCGCCAGCAAACCCGTACCCTCGCCGCGCTTGTCGGCTCGGCCTTCTACCACGACCATTCCCCCACCATGAATGGCAGCACCAATCCGCTGATAGGCGTCGGGCAAAACGGTGACGTGAACCAGAGCCATTTCGTCTTCCAAGCTGAAAAAGACACATCTACCCGCCGTGGGCGGCTTGTGCACACGAATAATCAGCCCCGCCAGCGTCACCTTCTCGCCTGCCTTGGCATTTTGAAGCGACGCGCATGGCATCACACCCCGCGCGGTGAGTGCGTCCCGGACAAAATGCACCGGATGGCCGAGCGGTGAGAAGCCGAGCGCCGACCATTCTTTCCAGTACCGGTCATTGAAGTCAAAGTCGGCCAAGCCGTCCGAAATCGTCACCGGGATCGGCACGTCGAGTGCGCCCTGACCATCTGCACCCCGTTCATTCACGCCCCGCTGCTCGCGGCGGCTTTCCCGATGCAGGAGTGGTAAGCCCCAAAGTGTCTGCCGCCGATTTGGAGCAAGGCAATCTAAGGCCCCAGCCAGCGTCAGCCACTCAATCTGCTCTCGGCTCAGAAAATGGCATCGGGAGCAGAACTCTTCCAGAGACGCGAACTGGCCGCGCAGCCGCCGCAATCCTGTCGTACATCGCCCTCTTTGCCGCTCCAGTCCAGGCTGTTTCCGACAAGCGTACTTCCGCGCACGAGGTGATGGTCTTGGCAAGCAGATCATACCGCTCCTGATAAGGACGGTCCCGCAGATCGGCGTCCTCCAGTCGCAGCAGATCGAAGACAACGTAGCACCCGCCCAGCAGTTCGCCATCGAGTTCACTATCAGGAAGGTAGGAAAGGCCGTCGCTAATCTCCTGCGGCATAGACACATACATGCCCTTGCGGTTGGAGCCTTCGGCTTTGCCACCCACCACTGCCACCATGATGCGCTTGCCGTCGAACTTCTCCTGCATACACCAGGCATCATCTTCTACATGGCGAAGCGCGGCCTCCTCGCCAATGGAGTTCAGAAGCTGCGGGTGCAGGCCAGACAGCCGCCCTTCATAATCCGTCATGGCGAACGCCGCCCCCGACCCGTCGGGCGTGTAGCCCTTGGCGGTCTTCTCGGCAATCAGCTTGTCGTAAATCTGCTGGGCCTTTGCGAGCGGCACAGGCATACTCGTCTTCGTGCCTGCCGTCAGCGCATTGCCGCGTCGTCCGAAAGCGAAGGTGACGGTGTAGCCGCCTTCCGCTTGATCTGCTTCTGCATGGTTGACGGCGGCGTGATACTCTTTATCCAAAGAGCCGTCGCGGTAGAAGAGGCGGATGCTGGCAACACGTTTCGGCAATTTGGGTATGGGCAGTTCAGGAAAAGTGTGTTTGGCATGGCAATGTTTCCTCCCAGGCAAAGATACGCTGTGGTTCATCAGGGTATCACAGGCAGGCGCAGAAATGGGGAGTGGAAAGAGGAAGAGGTTTTGCCATCTTCAAAGAGTCTCACCAAATGAGACAAATCAGTGGGATGAGAGGAACAAAGGCGGGGGCGAGGAAAACCGCGCCCACGCCTACGCAGGCTCATTTAGTTCGCCGCGCGGCCCAATGCCATGGCGTCGGCAGACAGAGCCATGTCTATCAGCTTAACCGAACTTGTGTTTGTATTTGCAGAGTTGTTTGAACCGCCATACTTGAAATTATGACCCCACTTTCCACGTCTTGGGAAGTTGACTTCGCTGGCTCTTTTTCCTTCCGTTGATGCTCTTCGCTTGCAATCGGTTTACGCGGTTCTGCCTTTGCTGCGAAAGGGTATTGTGAATTCAGCGCCGAATTGTTCTGTTCCCGTCACATAACGTGGCAAATAAAGGCGAAGTCATTGGTAAGAGATGCTCAAAGACATCGTGATCGGGAAGAGCAATCCGATCTGCCAAAAACAGTGCCATCTCTCGTATTCCGCTTCATACGTTCCGACGAACCGCCACTCAGTTTTAAGGATTAACAGGTAATCTATTTGTTTTGATAGTAGACACAATACGGTCAGTGTCTTTCTGTTATTTCTTACAATTTTCGGGATACTGTTTCACGTTCTTGGAACATAAGCAAGCTTTTGGGCCTCAAAAGAAGCCTAAAAAATAATTTTTTGCAGGGGTTGACAAATGCGGAAAGCCTGTGCTAGACTATTCGCCGTACCATGTTCACTCAAATCCAAAACTTAAACGTTGCCCTCGGAAGCCAGCAGCCTTTGCTCTGGTCGCCCGTTGTCACGCCGCAGGTTTTGGGTTTAGTGCATTCCCAGTCCGAGCTTCTGGCAGTCCAAACCAGCGTACAGGAACTGGAAGCAAACTTGACAGCTTTGAGCTACCGACATGATGATTGTGACAATAACGAACCCAAACAAGACGACCGTTTCGCGCCGCCGATTGCGCCCGCTTTTCACCGCAGGGGGTACTGTTCCTAACAGACCTACTTGACAGAGAAGCAGCAATCGGCTCCAAGCATCGCTTGGAGCCTTTTTGTTTGTCTCCATGCTTGCTTGCTACGAGGTGTAGCGATATTTGGGAGTATGTCCGTAACGGTCAACGGTTCTGGCTTTTAACCAGAGTATCGGAGTTCAAATCTCCGTGCTCCCACAGCAATAAAGTCTTATTTTGGCCCCATCGTTTATGGGTAGGACGCGGCTCTTTCAAGGCTGCAAAGCGAGTTCAAGTCTCGCTGGGGCTTTTTAGATACGCACAGAAGGTGTGAAGATCACAATGCGATAGCTGCAAGACAGTTTCAAAACAAACATGAAGGAACGGAATTAAAATATCGGGCAGTTGGCCGAGTGGATGATGGCGCTGGGTTGTAGCCCCAGTCAGTAAAATGCGCGGGAGTTCGAATCTCTCACTGCCCATTTCTTTTTATGCGTGTCGAAAAGCTTGTTGCCAAAGCTTGTTTGCGTCGGTGGTGAAGTGGTCTAACACGGCGGCCTGCAAAACCGCTCTTCGGCGGTTCGAATCCGCCCCGACGCTTTTTCGAGGCTTTGAGTTTTTCGGGGTTTGAGGTGAAGATATGTCAACATTAATCGTGGAAGTCAGCCGAATAGAGAAAGTCCTGCCTCATGGCAATGCCGATGCGCTGGAACTGGCTCAGATTAAGGGCTGGCAGTGCGTTATCCCAAAAGGGCGATACTTGGCCGATGATCTGGTGACCTATATTCCCATCGACGCTGTCATTCCGCCTGAGCATTCGGACCGCTGGGGCTTCACCAAATACCTGTCCAACGGGCGGGTGCGCTGCGCCAAGCTGCGCGGCGAGCCGTCGTTCGGCGTGATCGTGGACCGAGAAGATAAGGCATGGGCGGAGGGGCTGGATGTCAAGGACTACTACGGCATCACCAAATATGTTCCGCCTGTGAAGATGGGAGCAGGCGATGCTGCGCCAGCCCATCCGTTGTTCGGCGAATACACGGATGTCGAGAACCTGCGGAACTTCCCCGCTGTTCTCACGGACGGCGAAGAGGTGATTGTCACGGAGAAGTTGCACGGCACGAACTGCCGCCTGGGGCTGATCGAGGGCGAGCTGATGGCAGGCTCGATGTCGGTCCGCCGCGCACGGCCTGAGTGCCTGTCGGACAGCATCTACTGGCAGCCGATGGAACTGGCTGGGGTGCAGGCACTGCTGGAAAGCCTCGGCCAGAGTGCGCGTCAGGTGATCCTCTACGGTGAGGTCTTTGGCAGCAAGGTTCAGAACCTGAACTACGGTCAGGTCGGCAGACTCGGCTTCCGTGCCTTTGACCTTCTGGTGGACGGCAAGTACCTGAACACGGACATATTCCTTTCGGTCTGCTCGGAGTTCGGCGTGCCAACCGTTCCCGTGCTGTATCGTGGGCCGTATGTTCTGGAAACGGTGAAAGCGCTCTCGGAAGGCGCGACAACTTTAGAGGCGGACCATATCCGCGAGGGCGTGGTTGTGAAGCCGCTGCACGAGCGCATGGACCCGAAAGTGGGGCGGGTTTGCCTCAAGTACATCGGCGACCCGTATCTGTTCGCAAAGAACATCACCGATACGAATGATGTGTAAAGTCATTGAAATCGTGCCTGACTGACGATATTTTCTTCGGTCAGGCACTCAGAAAAGAAACTACAAAATCTTGCTTCCATAGCTAAAGAGGCAAAGCGGCCCTCAACTGGAACGGGGCGTCATAGACACTTGATTGCGGAGGCACTTCATAGCGGCCTGAAAGGGCGGGTTTAGTAACAAGCAGGAGGAAGCGCGTTGGCGGGTGTCTTAGGCTGGAAACAGCAGTGCGGGTTCGAGTCCCGTTGGAAGCACTTCGGGGGTGTAGTGAACGGGGTGTAGTGAAATGGAATAACACTATGCTTGGGACATAGAGTCGAAAGTTCGATTCTTTCCACCCCGATTTTTATCACTGTCCCGATCCTTTATGAGACAGTTGATGGTAGCTGTGGACGAGCGGTCAAGTCGTTACTCTGTGAAAGTGAAAATCGCGGGTTCAAATCCCGCCAGTTACCCATAACTTGAAGAGGCGTTGAAGAAGGTCAGTATCCAAGAGGCTGAAGGGACCAGACTCCAAATCTGGCGGCAGTGATGCCCGCGCGGGTTCGAATCCTGCCTGGCCTGTTGAACAAGAGTAGAAACAATGAAGACAAGTAATCACAACAAAACAGCCGCACTGGACATTCTCAGTTTATCCTCAGATTTGTCACGCCTCAGCCGCGCCTGCCTGAGTGATCGCCGTCTCAGCTTGGTGGATGTCCTGAACTTCGATGCAGGACCGAACAGTTTACATAAAGGAGAATGCTTCCGCTAAAACGCAGCATTCCTAATCCAAGTAAACTGTTCGGCCTCCCGCATCAAGCGAGAGGCCGTTTTTGTTTGTCGTTTTGTTTTTCGATTTAGATCATGCGCCGCTGTTTAGATCATGCGCCGCTGTAGCCCAACGGTAGAGGCATCTGGCTTAGAACCAGACCAGTGGGAGTTCAAATCTCTCCAGCGGCAGTTCGGAAAAACAGAAGCCGAAAAACAACAAACGCCCTCGTAGCCCAATGGCAGAGGCACCGAGTTTAAGCCTCGGTCAGTGGGAGTTCAAGTCTCCCCGAGGGCAGGCATGAAAAAGCCCTGTGGGCCAACTGGCAGAGCCGCTTCTCTCAAAAGGAAGAGGGTGCGAGTTCGAATCTCGCTCAGGGCATTCGGAAAAGAAAGGAGAAGCAAATTTTCAGTGACACGGATTTAGAAATGCATCGCTTTAGTTCTCCCTGGTGTAATGGCAGCATGACCGACTGTTAATCGGTTTGTTCTGGTTCGAATCCAGAGGGAGGAGCCGTTGTGTTTTGTGATTTTCTACTTGTGGGGCTGTGGTGTAACGGTTTGCATCTCTTTCTGTCGAAGAGAAGGAACGGGTTCGACTCCCGTCAGCCCCGCCATTGTTTGAGGAAGAAGATAACGGTTCGGGAGAGTGATTTCTGCTGGTGCGGAGGCCGCCTTGAAAGCGGTACGCTCGCGCAGGCGAGTGGCGTTCGATCCGTCCGCTCTCCATGCCTTTAGGTTAAAGACGCTCATATAAGATGCTCTCGTAGTTCAGCGGACAGAACGCGACTCTGCGAAGGTCGAAGCCGCAAGTTCAAATCTTGCCGAGAGCGGTTCTTCATCATTAAGCCACTTCTTGTCTTCATCATTAAGGCACTTCTTGGTTCGTAGCAGTTTTGGAGATGGAAGGTGAATGCGCCAGGGCGCGCAGCCTGTTTCGAAAACAGGACGATGGCATTAGTCATTGGCGTTCGAGTCGCCCGCCTTCCTTTCGACTGTGCGAAGACATAAACGGAGGGTGAATCTCTGAGGCAGGGAGTTCGCTTGGAAGGCGAAGCGGCGCGAAAGCGCTGGCGTTCGAGTCGTCCGCCCTCCACATTTTCTCGCCTCATCATGATTTTCTGCCTTATCACGGAAGGTAAGCGTGTACGGGTTACACGGCTCGCTTGCTAAGCGATGCGTCCTTCAAGGGATGACGTTCAAATCGTCTGCCTTCCGCTTTTACAGAGTTTTTGGTTTATTAGAGTTATTGGAGTGAGCTATGAACAGTGAAGACATCAAGATTTTCGGCGATCACGACGAGGCAACTCTCGCGCAGATCAAGCGCTCCGCCACGCATGAAGCCGTCGTCGGCGCAGTGCTGGCCGCCGATGGACACAAAGGCTACGGGGTGCCTATTGGCGGGGTGCTGGCCTACGACGGTCATATCAGCCCGTCAGCGGTCGGCTTCGACATCGGCTGCGGCAACAAAGCCTGCCGACTTGACATTCCTGCAACCGAAGTTCGGGCCAACATCAAAAGCATCATGGATGATGTGTGGCGCACGCTCGACTTTGGCGTCGGGCGCAAGAACAGCAGCGAGGGTCCGACCGATCATCCACTGTTCGACAGCGATCTGTGGCGCGGGCCGCTGCTGAAGCCGCTCAAGCAGATGGCGCAGGGGCAGCTTGGCACCATCGGCTCAGGCAACCACTACGTCGATCTGTTCAGCGATGAGCAGGATCGTACCTGGGTCGGGGTCCACTTCGGCTCACGCGGTCTGGGCCACAAGACCGCAACGCACTTCCTGAAAGCAGGCGGCGCGTCGGATAGCATGGATGCCGAGCCGCTGGTACTGGCGCTAGAGTCTGATCTGGGGCGGGACTACTATGACCACATGGTACTTGCAGGGCAGTATGCTTATGCGGGCCGTGACTGGGTGTGCGACAAGGTCGCTTCAATGCTTGGGGTAAAGGTTCTGGAGTCAGTCCATAACTTCCACAACTTCGGCTGGATCGAGACACACGGCGGCAAAGAACTGATGGTTGTCCGCAAAGGGGCCACGCCCGCGTTTGCAGGTCAGCGCGGCTTCGTCGGCGGTTCGATGGGCGACTGCTCAGTCATCCTGGAAGGGGTAGCCTCAGACGAAGCGACCGCAGCGCTACATTCGACAGTGCATGGCGCAGGACGGGCGATGAGCCGCACGCAGGCGCGGGGTAAGATCAATTACAAGACCAAGCAGGTGATTGCGCCTGGGCTGGTGAGCCGCGACATGATGATGGAGTGGATCGGCAAGCTGGGCGTGGAGCTTCGGGGGGCAGGGACGGATGAAAGCCCACAGGCATACAAGCGTCTGCCTGAAGTCCTGAGCCACCACAAGGGTTCGGTGCGCGTGCTTCACACGCTGTCGCCGCTAGGCGTAGCCATGGCAGGCGAAAACGAGCATGACCCGTTTAAGGATTAACGGGTCAAGGATTAACGGGAACGAATCGAGAGCATCCCGCTGAAGGCGGCGGGATGCTTTGTCACTGGTAAATTTTCGTCAGTGGGGAATGGTGAATAGGACGGTGTATGATGAGGCTTCTCTTTAATCAAGACCCAATGAATCCGCGCATCTCCGATGCGGCCTACGCACACGAAGTCGCCGCTGCGGAACGCCTCGGTATTACCTGCTCCCTTGTCAGCTTCGAGGCACTCGTAGACGAAGGCGATGCGGAGCGAGCCGTGCTTCGTGTTGCGCCTGCGTCTGAAGAAGGAGAAATCGGCGTCTATCGGGGCTGGATGGTGACGCCCAAGCAGTACGCGGCCCTGTATGACGCGCTGGCGGATCGACGGGTAACTTTAGTCAACTCACCTGAGCAGTATGAGCACTGCCATTACCTGCCCCGCTGGTACAAAACGCTGGAAGGACATACGCCGCGCTCGGTTTGGACGCAGGCAGGAGATACATCACTCGCCCGTTTGATGGTCCTGCTCCAAAGTTTCGGCGACCGCCCTGTCATTGTCAAAGATTTTGTCAAGTCCCGCAAGCACGAATGGGCGGAGGCGTGCTTTATTCCGTCCGCCGCCGATGCCGAAGCCGTCGCACGGGTGACAGGGCGATTTCTGGAATTGCAAGGTGACGACCTAAGCGGCGGCCTGGTGCTGCGGGAGTTTATGGATTTCGAGCCGCTGGCCCCCCATGTGAGAAGCGGAATGCCGCTGACGCGCGAGTTCCGGTTGTTCTTCCTGGACGGCGAGCCGATCCAGGTGTCTCGGTACTGGGACCAGGGTGACTACGCGGGCGAGACGCCGCCGCTGGAGTATTTTACTCGCCTGGCAGCGAATGTGGAGAGCCGCTTCTTCACCATGGACGTCGCGAAGACAAAGCAGGGTGAATGGCTGGTGGTGGAACTTGGAGACGCACAGGTGTCGGAACTGCCTGAAGATGCCGATCTGGATGGGATTTTCGGCAAGCTGAAAGAAGCGATCCAAGGCTAAAAATAGGCTGAGGCAACAAAAAAGCGGGAGGCTGCTCGCCTCTCGCTGTCGTCCGTTTTTGCGAACGTAAATATAGTATATCAGGTTTTAGCCGCAAAGTCAAGGCGGTCACAAAATAGGCTCAATCAGTATTGCTGACTTCATAGTAATAATCTTGACCGAATGCGCTTCTTACCGATGGCAAGTGGCAATATAAGTACCAGAAAATCATGAATTGAAATCTCATAAATGTTTCACAATATTCATCGTGGAACGTCCACAATCGCCTTTCCCAGCGCCAGCGCCTGTACCATTTCCGCGCCCACCTCTTGAAGCATCTCTCGACACGCCACCAAACTTGCCCCGCTTTTGGTGATGTCGTCCAGCAGCAGAACGCGCTGGCCCTGCACCAACGCTCCCTCTTCCACTTGGATCGTTTGGCGATGAAGAGCGCGGGTGGAGGGACCACCATAGATAATGCGGCGGATAGTCGTGTGCCGCACAGGACAGGCGGTCGCATCTATCCGCCCGTTGGCAGCCAGCCGCTTTGCTAGAGTTCGCAGCGGCTAGAAGGCTTGATATGCCCGGTGCGGCGGGATAGCGGCAATGGCAATACCCGGTTCCAGCATGGAATCAAGCATTTCAACCAGCCGTTTGAGCGGCCATTGCCGCTCGGCATTCAGGGCACTGATGAGCCGCGTCCACGCGATTTGGTCACGGACAATGCTGGGATTGTAAGGGCTGCCTATGCGATACGCGACCGTAATGCACTGCAAAAATCTACGCCTACGGCTGCGGTGCATTTTTGGCCTAGATGAAACAGAAACAAATCCCAGCGGGTATAGTGACTAAGACATGAAACTTCTACGGCGGCTCAAACTTACGATCTTATGCCTTCTTGCTGTCCTTCTGGTCGGCGGAAGCGCCGTGCCGTCGCCTGCCTTGTGGCAATGCCACTACTCTTCCCGCATCGTTTCTGCCGCGTTTGGCGCTGCGCCTTCCGCCATGCCATGTCTCATGGGCAGTTCAGCCATGAATGGCACGATGCCTTCCATGCCTTGCTGCCGTCCCGCGAAGTCAACGGCTTATAGCAACACGCTTGGCAAACAGACATTTTCGCCTCCTGCCTGTCATCCCACTTTGACAAGCCTTGCTGTCCCTGCGCTGGGCATGACGGAAACCAGTTTCCATCTGCGCCGAAACCTTGCCGCAATGCAGGCTTCGCTTCCCTTGACAGCGGCTTTTGCTGTTTCCACTCCCATCACTCTAGCCCTTCGGCAGCGTCCGCCGCCGACGGTCACTTTTCCCTCTTCCACGCCTGCTTATTCTTTCGGTCTTCCTGCTCCTCCTGTTGCCTAAACCCCTTTGCGCCTGGTCTAACTTTACTGGCCCTGCCGCTTTACGTCTTCACCACTCTCTTTTGTGTTCTTTTCGTCTTTCGACGCCTGAACAGGGTGACCGCCGCTGGCGCTCCGTCGGCGTCCTGTTCTTCATAAACTAGGAGTCACTTGATGACCAAAACATCCTTGCGTGCTGGGCACTCATCTGCGCCGACAGCACTGCACGTCTTGGGCCAGTCTTCAGTTTTCGGCTTTGCTCTCATGAGCAGTGCTGCCACAGCACTAGCGTCACCTTTCACGGTAGGTGTCGGCGCTTCCAGAGTCGTGACTTCTAGCGGACTGACTGCCGCTCAAAGAACGGAAACTCCCAGTCAAGCGTCGCCAGACGGGAAGACGCTCTTGTTTCGGCAGAGAATGGTTCGCCTTGTCGCAGTGACCGGACCGGAGAACGATATGCTCTCGTACCGCATTGACGGCAAGCGCAACCCGACGCTCGTTGTTTCCCCAAGCACGACAATCAAGATGCTGTTTGTCAACACAGACGACGACATGAAGCACAACGTCCGTCTTGGCATGGCCCTGAAGTCTTATCCGAGTGTGATGACCTCCTACATGAAAACGTCTGTTGGGACATCCGAACTGCCCCATATGTCCGGGACCGCGTTCTACGGCGAGGAGTTGACGCTTCATGCGCCCGCGTCCCCTGGCACGTTCGTCTACCTTTGCACCGTTCGCGGTCATGCCCAGGGCGGCATGGTCGGGAAAATCATTGTCCGCTAAACACAAACTCATAGAAAAGGAAAACCGATGAACTTGAGAATGATTGATTTGAAAAGGATGATTGCTTTGGCAGTCGTCACCTGCCTGCCTCCGCTGGCCGCGTCTGCGGCCCCCGCAAGAACGCTCCCCGTTAAGAAGGCGGTGGCTGCCACGACCTACGAATGCACTAAATGCCACATGAAAGTCAGTGCAGCCACAGCGAAGAAAGACCACTACAAGGACTCGATGGACGGCGGGACGCTCGTTCCTGTCAAAGCAGCCAAGAAGTAGGCATCCCCTACAATGGTTCGGGTTGGCTTTTTCCAGCCCGGACCCAAACAAGATGTTGAGATACTGACTACTATGAACACCTGGATTAAAAATGGAAGCAGCGCCGTAGCGATGGTCGCCGTCCTGCTCGGCACGGGATGGGTCGTGAGGCATTACCAGAAACCAGGCCAGCTTGACGTAATTACGGCCCAGTCCGTGGATATGTCTCAGATGCGGCCACCGACGGGGGCGGCTCCGGTGGCGCTGGCGATGGCCCGATATGGGGCGATTGCGGACACGGTGACTTACACGGGCAGCATTCTCGCCTACAACGAGCAAGACATCAGCCCGCGCATCACGGGAACCCTTTTGTCTCTCCCCGTTTATCCAGGCGACTTTGTGCGGGCGGGCCAGATTGTCGCTCGGCTCGACACGTCTCAAGTAGCACCTCAAGCGGCCCAGGCGGAAGCCGAAGCGCGGCAGGCTGAGATTGGGGCGCAGGTGGCGCACCTCACACATCACCTTCATCATACAGCAGCACTCGAACAAGCCTCAGATCAGGTTGCGGTAGCTCATCAAGGTGTTCTGGACGCTCAGGCAGAGGCAACAGCGGACAAGGAGACGATTGCCGATATGCAGGCTGGCGCGGTGAGTGCCGAGGCACAGGCAGGCTACTGGAAAACGGAAATCATGCGTGAGAAGCAGCTTGCCGACGCGGGCGCGGCATCGGAGCAGGAGTATCAAAACGAGTTGTCCCAGGCGCAGACAGCCGCAGCGACGCTGAGTCAGGCCCAAGCGAAAGAAAGGCAGGCACGGGCTACAGCGCAGTCAGCCCAAGCTAAGGTGCAGATGGCGCGGCGTCAGGAAGACGCAGCCCGCGCAGGAGTGCAGATGGCACAGGCGGACATCGCCGTCGCGGACGGCCAGGCACGGCAAGCGGAAGCAACTGCCGCCGCCGCTGATGCTGCGGCACGCTCAGCCACGGTTCAGCAGGACTTCAGCCGCATCACTGCACCTTTCAGCGGCGTCGTGACAGCGCGGCCCGCCGCGCCAGGCACGCTGGTGCAGCCAGGCACCGTCGTCCTCAAAATCGCGCAGATTGATCAGGTGCGGGTGCAGGCGAATGTTGCGACCGAAGACTTGGCTGGAGTTCAACGGGGTACCCCGGTGACCATTTCGGTGCAGGGCAGTGGCAGAACTATTGCGGCACGCGTGACTTCGGTGTTTCCGTCGGCCAGCAGCCAGACGCGGACGGCAGTTGTCGAAGCCGTGGTTCCCAATCCAGGCCATCGCCTGCTTCCGGGAGCGTTCGTGACCATGCAGATCGCCAAATATCCAGTTGCCGATGCGCTTCTCGTTCCCACGAGCGCCGTGGTGACGGAGAACGGCCAGTCTTACGTTTGGACGGCGGGCGGCGCAGCAGTGACCAATCAAGTGTATGAATGTACCGTCTGCCATATGCACTATTCGGCGGCGGATGCGAAGAAAGACCATTACCGCGACCCCAGGGACGGCGGCACTCTCGTCCCTATAAAATCCGCACAAGCAGCGTCAGGAACAGCGCATCAAGTCGCGGTTCAGGCCGGAGCCACCAACGGCAGCTTGACTGAAGTGTCTTCCGACGCTCTGACTGCGGGTACGCAAGTCGTCTCGCACGGACAGGCGGGACTGACGGACGGAGCGCAAGTCGCGGCGACAGCTTGGGGTTCAGACGGACCCCAGTCGCTCCCGACAGCGGCGTCTGCCAGCAACGGCCAAACGGTCTACCGTTGCGAGAAGTGCGGGATGACCTATTCGGCGGCGGACGCGAAGAAGCACAATTTTATCGATCCGATGGACGGCGGCAAGCTACTTCCAGTCACTTCCGCCCCCGCAAATCCTGCTCCTGCCGATGGCATGAGCGGCATGAAGATGTAATCGCCATGAACCTATCCACAAACGGACACAGCAACGGAGGCTCTATTCGCGGCACACAGCAGCCGCGAAGCGGGTTCAACGCCTCGGCATGGGCCATCGAACATCCCTGGGTGGTGATCTCGTTTTACACCGCCGTCGTGATCCTTGCGCTCGTCGCCGTCTTCGGCGGGGTCATGCCTCGGCGCATGATGCCCTACGTCGAAAGCCCGCTCATCGGCATCGTCACCATGCAGCCTGGCTTGTCGGCGCAGGAGATGGAAACGTACATTTCCAAGCCCATCGAAGAGCGCATGACCGACATTCGCGGGGCGCGGTACATCCGCTCTACTTCGCAGGACGGCCTTTCAATCGTGTCGCTGGAGTTCCCCTACGGGACGAATATGCAGAAGGCGCAAAGCGACGTTCAATCGGTGATGAATGCAGCGCAGGCGGACCTGCCCCAGACAGGCGCAAACCTCAAGCCAAGCTGGGTGCTGCCGATTGACCCGCTGAACATTCCTGTTCTTTCGCTGTCCGTGACAGGCGATGCCGACAAAGGCTGGACACCGACCGCGCTGCGCCAGTTCGCCGAGAACCAAGCCGTCGCCGCGCTCAAGCAGGTGCCCGATGTTCAGTCGGTCGAAGTCTACGGCGGCGAAAAGCGCCAGCTTCGGGTTGTGGTGAACCGCGACAAGCTGGCCGCCTACGGCTACTCGATCTTGGACGTGCGAGACGCGATTGACAAAAATAGTGTTGCGAAACCCGCAGGCGTTATCACGAGCGGCGCAAGCGAAAGTATTGTGCGTGTCGCGGGCTTGGCTCAAAATGCGGCGACCGTCGCAAACTATCCGCTTGGTGCAAAAGACGGTCAAGTCGTCTTCATCAAAGATGTGGCCTCGATCACGGACGGTTCCCGTGAACAGCGCAGCGGTTATCAGTTCGTGGACGGGCGCAGTCAGAGGATCGAGGGCCTGGACCACAGCGCCGTAGAACTCGCCGTGATCCAGAACCCGTCGGCAGGTTCGCCGCCCGTCATCGCCGCCGTCCAGAAACAGTTGGACCAACTAGAACAGGACCATCCTGGGCTGCACTTTCATGTCGCTTACGACAATGCCCATTTTGTCAATATCCTGTTCCACAATACAGGCGAGGAATTGGCAGTTGCAATCGGGCTGTGCGGCCTCGCGGTCTTGTTCTTTCTCGGCAGCGGACGAGCGACGCTGATTTCCGTCATTACGATCCCCGTTTCGATGGCGATGGCGATCCTGCTGATGGTGCCGTTCGGCTTCTCGCTGAACTCGTCCACTCTGATCGGCCTTCTGGTTGCCATTGGCCGCTTGGTAGACGATTCGGTGATTGACATCCACGCCGTTGAGCGGCATCTGAAGATGGGCAAAGACCCGAAGACGGCGACGGTAGACGGA
The DNA here is from genome assembly GCA_964241935.1 of uncultured Armatimonadales bacterium. Taxonomy (GTDB): domain Bacteria; phylum Armatimonadota; class Armatimonadia; order Armatimonadales; family Capsulimonadaceae; genus JANXMY01. Next base: position 47,270 of record CAXSZN010000022.1, on the reverse strand, counting down.
ATTACCGAAGTTCGCTTAGCCGTAGCCGCGTCCACGATTATGCTGGTACTGGCCCTGCTGCCGCTGGTTTTCAGCGGCGGCATCACACAGCTTATGTTCGTTGGCCTGATCTATCCGATTATCTTCGGCCTCATCGCATCGTTTCAAGTGTCGCTGACTTTGACCGCAGTCTTGGCCTCTAAGCTGCTGCGGGAAGAGGATGCCTTTGAGCGCCGAAGCTGGTTCTCGCGCTTTTTTCTGGCTCCCGTGCAGCGCGGATTGGAACGCATGGACAGCCGCTACGAACGCTTCGTGCGCGTCCTGCTCCGTAACAAGTTCTCAGTCGTCGCTGCCGCGCTCTGCACTATCATTGTCGGCTTCGGCTTCTACCACTTCATCGGCTCTGAGATGATGCCGCTGGCCGATGTCGGACAGGCATACGGCGTGCTGGAGATGCAGCCAGGCACTTCCTATGCTCAGACCGAAGCGGCGACCACGGCGCTGGAACGGATTTTGCTGAAGCACCCTGAAATCGAGAAAGTGTCCACGGAAGTCGGTGAGGAGACGGGCGGGACCTACTTCACAGGCTATGCCATGAGTCAGGTGAACTCGGCGACGCTGATGATCACGCTTTCCGACAAAGACGCCCGTGCTGCAACCGTCTGGCAGGTCATTGACGCCGTGCAGTCAGAGGCACTTCGGACTATTCCGAACATCCGCCGTTTGCAGATCAAAGAAATGGGCAGCGATGTCATGGCCTCGTCGGAAGCGCCCGTGACAGTTCTCGTCACGGGGCCTGACCTGAACGTCCTGTCCAAACTTGCGGATCAGGTTGCGGACGTGGCGCGGCAAACGCCAGGAGCGACCCAAGTTTCCACTTCCTGGGGCGTCGAGAAGCCATCGTACACGCTGACAGTAGATGCACGGCGAGCGGCGGAAGTCGGGCTGACGCCCGCCGACGTCGCAGACCAGGCGTACTACGCGATGGGCGGGGCGCTGACCGATGAGTTTTACCGCATTCCGAACGTCCGCCAAGACACGATTGATGTCCGTTATCAGGGAAACCAGCGCAAAAGTGTGGCTGATTTGATGCAGATGCCGATCACGGGAAAAGACAGCGCGGGGAACGTGGTTCAGGTGCCGATGAAGACGCTGGCGACGGCGACGCCACAGCTTGTCCCGACGCTGATTCAGCACGACGGCTTGCAGCGGTCAATTTCGGTCCTGGCCTACTACCGTAAGGGCGGTCCACCTTCGATGGACCTTGCCATGAGTATTATTACGAAATCGTCGTCTACGATAAACTTTCCACCAGGGTATTCGCTGCAAATGCGCGGGGACATGACCCAGATGATGGATTCATTTGCCCGCCTCCTGCGCGGCCTTGAAATCGCGGTACTGCTGATCTTTTTAGTTCTGGTGGCTCAGTTCGGCGGGCTGCTGTCTCCGCTCCAAATGGTGCTTTCCATTCCACTGGAACTCACGGGCGTTTTCATCGGCCTCTTTTTGGCGCATCAAGCGTTTTCCAGCGTCTCCATCATGGCCGTGATCGTGCTGACGGGCATGGACATCACGACGGCTATCCTCCTCATTGACCAGATCAGGCGGCGACGGGCAGAAAACTTACTGCCCCGCGATGAAGCGATTGCCCTGGCCTGCCGCGACCGCCTGCGCCCCATTTTGATGACGGCACTGATTACGATCATCACCATGCTGCCCGTGGCACTCGCGCCGAGAACAGGTATGGATGCGTACCAGCCGCTCGGAACGGTCATCGTGGCAGGTCTGACGGTCGGGACGGCGCTGTCACTTTTGGTCATCCCCGTCATGCACGCGTTTGTGGATGATCTTGGGCACTGGAGAACGTGGCGGCGCGATCAGTCCGAAGACGCACTACGGCTGTCAGCGGAAAAGGAGAGTGTGTTTCATGAACTTTAGGACAGCCTTCTCGGTATCCACCTGCTTTGTAAGCACATTTGTCTCGGTGGCATTCGTACTTCCCGCCTGCGCCCAAGTGCTTCCTGAACTGCCGACTGTTACGAGCAGCAACATGACGCTGAAAGAGGCGCTTCAGATTGCCGCCGCGAATAATCTGATGCTGAAGCAAAGCCAAGCCGATGCGGGGATCGCCTCTGCCTCAGCGCACTCGGCCAGCGGCCAGGCGAAGCCTAGTCTGTCCACTACTACCTACGGCACGGTCGGCGACTCGTTCAACATCCTGACCACTTCGCCTGGCGTTCTGCCGCAGAACATCTTCAGTGTCCCGCCCCACGGGTTCGCCGACCAGAACCTGATGCTCATGGTGCCGATTTACACGGGTGGCAAGCTAAAATACAACATTGCTGCCGCAAGCCAGCAAAGCGAGGCGGCGAGTCTCAGCAGAGCAGCCTCGGTTTTGGCGGTAACGGAGAATGTCACCGAGGGCTATGCGAACGCCCTGCTTCAGCAGGCATTGGTGACGGTGGCACAAACCCGCGTCACAACCGAAGACGAACAAGTGCGGGAAACATCGCAGAAAGTAGCGGCAGGTCGCCTTGCTCCCGTGGACCTTCTGCGTGAACAAGCGGAACAAGCCGATGCGAACCAGGCGCTTCTCGCCGCACAAAACAATGTTCAGCTTGCGCTCATCGCGCTGAAAACGACGCTCGGCATCTCTCAAGCCTCCCAGATTGCTTTGGCCGACTCGCTCGACACTCTCTCCGATATGACCCCGCCTGCAGACCTCGTGACCGCACTGCGCCTTGCCGACACTCGCCGCCCTGAACTGGCAGCGGCGATGCGCCAGGTCCAAGCCGCCGCGAGTTCTGTCAAAGCCGCGCAGGGTATGTATGCGCCCCAGGTCTACGGCGTTGCCATGGCAGACGCTTCGGCGGGAGCGGGCGTGGGGCGGACAGGCTACACCCTTGGCTTGACGGCCAGCCTGCCGCTGTACGACGGCGGCCAGCGGCGGGCCGACGTTGACGCAGCACAGGCGCGGCGTCTGCGGGCGGAGGCCGATGCGCTCCAGGTCCGTCAAACCGTGGATCAACAAGTGGCGACGGCCTGGCTGATGCTGGGAACAGCCACCGCACAGGTTCAGGCGGCGAACGAGGGCGTTAGGGTGGCACAGGAAGCCTCCGACCTGGCGAATCTGCGATACGATGCGGGAAAATCCGTCATCGCGGAGCGTCTGGACGCACTCGCGGCTCTGACGCGGGCGCAGGGGGCTGTAGCACAGGCGAAGGCAGGACTCGTGATTGCCCGTTCGCGACTTCTAACGGCATTGGGTCGATCCTGATACCTCGGTGATCGGGTGAAGAAGTACAGGAGCATACCTACCTAGTCTCTTAAAGGTGCGTTTCAGCGGCGACTTCTCGGCTTGCCCCGACAAATCCCACAAAACTTTCCAAAGCAATTTTCGTCCGTCGCCTCCCGTTGGAACTATTATGGCCCCATGAACCAATTCGACGACTCGCTCTTCTCCGAAAACCGCCTGTCCTTCGGCCATCTCATTGCCCGAGACGAGGAACTTGCGATCTGGCAGCGCAAGCCCTCCGCAATCCGCCTCACCACCTACGAGAAGGAGGCTCCTACTTTGTATGCTACGGCCCAGGCGCTGTTCGGCCATGTCCGGGTCTCGGAAAAGTGGGGCAAGGTGGGAAGGCACAACGACTGGATGACGGTGCAGGCTAGCGTCTGGTATGAGAACTCACGCTTTAAGCATCGCGGTCAGCGGATGCGCCTCCTGGACGTGTGCAAGATGCTTGTCGGCAAGACCAAAGCCATCGGCAGCACAGACGTTCCCACTCCGCTTGGCTGGGATCGCAGCACCGGATGGGAGCACGGTAGTGGTCTAATTCAAGTTGTTTTCAGTAAGTTGCCAGGCGTCGAAAACACTTAGGGCGACAGGTAATCGTGAAGGCGACACCAGGCATAACTTCACAATTACAACATCAGACGCTTGGAAAACAACTTAAATTAGACCACTACTCAACAGTTATGGAGTTTTCAGATTCTCGTAATTGGGCCAATCGATGCCGAACAAACGCAGCCGCGTGTTCCTTGTTCAGCTTCTTCGATTCAAATTCAGGGATCAGAACGGCCAGAAAGCCGACCGTTTCCGGTGGGTACTCGCGGCGGTTGCCTTTGCCGCCTGCCCCCAGTTGTTCGGCAATGTCCCCTAAAGCCAGGAACTGAGACAAAGAGGAGTACGGCCTGCTCACGCCACGAGTCTCCAGTGCGGCGTGCAGGTCCTTCAGCGAGATTGGTTCACTATCAACAAGCATTCAAGAGTCCTCCAACCATTACTTTTCCTCGGTTGTTGAGTTCTGAGAGCATCAGAACTTGGCTGTGAGTTCTGAGAGTCCCAGAACTGGGGGTTCTGGTTTTTCAGGACTTCGTTGTGTTGTGCGGCCTGGGTATTTACCAGGGAAGGGCCTTGTTCGTCCCAAGCCTAGCTTCTGATCACCTCCTGCACCCAGTCCAAAGCCGCCTGCGTCCACGGCGTCTCCGTCTCAAGCACCCCCATGATCGACTCGCAGATGACCGCCAGCACCACCAGCGCCCGTCCCGTCCCAGGTGTCAGACATCTTCACGATGACGCCCGCCGCCCGTTGTACGAGTACCGAGATCGTTTGCAATCCATAGGAGATCGACACAAAGATCGTGAACGAGGTGTCTGATCCAAGCGATCAGTCTTCTTCTGAAGCTGGTTCCTCCACATCCACGTCATCCGCGGTCTTCCAAACCGTGTATTCTTTGATTTCCGTGCCTTCAAGAAGCGCCTTGTGGTTGGCTTCGATCATGGCATCGCTTTTGGCCTCGCCTCGCTTCAGCCAGTCCGGGTGGACGGCGTTGCAAGCACGCTGGCGCAGGATTTCTTCCTGCTCGGGTGTCAGTTCCGCCTCGGCTTCGTCGAACAGGACGCGCTAGGCATCGCGCCTGGCTTGGGCCGCGTCGATCAGGCCGTCGTAGGCCAGCTTGTCAGTGTTCATGCCGTCTCCGTCTGTTCTGGCGGCACGCGGCCTGTTCTGGCCGAGTGCCAGAGCGCGTAAGCCTCCTGCGCGATCATCTTGCTGCCCAGCGGCCCTGGGCGCAGCGAAAAGCCTCTCGCCGTGATCTTTTTGGTCGCCAGCGCCTCCCACTCACTCCGGTCTTTGTCCCCCAGAGCGTCGAACTCGGCGCGGGCGGCAACGTCTCTGTCCTTCGGGGCCACTGGGTGGGGGGCTGGTACCGGGGCGTGGCTGGGCCAGTGGCCGCGGCGGGGGCTGATCCGGGCGTGGGGGCCGACGCCTCGGATGCGGGCCAGTCCTTCGCAATAGAGTCGATCAGGGTCCCGGAAGGGTAGCCACCCTTCGAGGGCGATGAAGAACTCACGGGGCGGGTTGAGGATACGGTTCTTACTGCCCTTGCCGTAGCGGACCTCCAGCGTCTCCTGTTCCAGCGAGATGTGTCCGATCTCGATGTTGGATAGCTCTTCTGCCCGGACGCCCGTGTGGACGAGTGCAGACACGAGGAGACGTGAGAAAGCCACTCGCTTCGGGTCTGCTTGTCTCTCTGAGCCATTGAGTAAGCCTGCAACTTCTTCATCGGAGACGAGGAGTCGGACTGCGGTCTTACAGTCGGGCAACTCCATCTTCTCGAATGGATTCTCGTGAGGGTCCATGATCCGCATACGGATCATGTAGGAACACATCCCGCTCAGCGGGCATAGCTGCGCCCGGACCGTCTGCCCCAGCAATCCTCCCTTCTTCTTCACCCCGGACTTCATGAGCGAGAATTTGTACTGCTGGACCGTTTCGAAGGCCAGGGCGAACTCACAGTCGGGGTCGGGCTGCCCCTCGGAAGCGAGGAAGCGACCATACCGGTTCAGCGCGGCCTGAAAACTCTTGTAGGTCGTTTTCGCCTTGTTCGCCCCGACGTCGTTCAAGTATTCGCGCTTGACGAAATGGGATTTCACCTGTAATTTTCTCTTCTGTGACGATGTGTCACCATCATAGAGGAGGTCGCTTGAACGCGTTTGGTTTCCGGTCCCTGGTCTATCTGGCATGGCGTATATCACCCCTTCGTAGGATTGTGCGGAGTGCAAAAACTTCCGCCTTCGGTGGCAAACAGGTCCGAGACGAGGACATCTTGCCGCTGCCGCGGTCAACGCGTCCCGCAACTGCGGGGCGCAGACCCAGGAGCCGTAGCCAGTCTCCTGAGCCTCTCGAGAAGAACGCGGGCAAGATAAGGGTGGTCGGTCAGGCCCGTCTGGTTTCGGGTCCCCGCAGTTCTCAGTACGGGGAGGCATCGGCTTCAGTCAGTATAACAGGGGTTTGAGTCAGAGGGCCACAGATGGCAAAAGAGGCTCAAACCCGCGCTGGAGCGGGTTTGAGCCTCTTTTGTGTATTCAACCGGTCTGTATGAGGGGTAGGAATGAACCTACCTATCAACGACTATCAATAAATAGCGGCGCCCAGACTCGAACTGGGGACCTGCGGGGTATGAATCCGCTGCTCTAACCAACTGAGCTACGCCGCCACATTGCTGCAATGATACCTCCATGCTGCCCGCTTGTCAAGTCATCTCACGGCGTCTTCACGGACAAACGCCTGAAGAGTGGCACATTCCGTTCCAATCGCCGCGCCCTGCGGCCGGATCGTGTACGGGCCGGCGGCTGCGGGCAGAACAAAAGTCTCCGCGTAATGAACCACCAGAGGAGGAAATGCGCCGGAAGGACTTTCTACGACCGCTTCTGCGCCGGCGACCAGGTTCAGTACATGGAGCGTCCCGCCGGTGTCGTGCGCGACGGGCTGGGTGAACCAGTGCCGGCGCGTCTCGATAAACTCCAAAGCGTGCAGGCCGGTCCGTTCCTCGCGCCAGCCGTCTCCCGCCGCAACCGGCTCGACCGGGCTGACAAGGCTCTTTTCCGCCCATGCGGCGTCGCGCTCCGCCTGCAGCGACTCGCGCCCGCGCTGCAAGTTGATCGGACGCGGCAGGCCGTCGAGGCCCAGGCGGCCCCAATCCCACAGCTTAAACGTGAAAATATAAGGCGTAGCGCTGATCTCCAGCACCATCGTCTCCGCCCCGGAGCAGTGCAGAGTGCCGGCGGGAATAAGAAAATGGTCATGCGTCCGGGCCGGCCAGCGGGCGGCAAACCGGGCGATGTCCGGCGCTTGCCCGCCCGCCTGCGCGTCTTCCAGGGCCGTCAGCAAGCCCGGCAGGGCGGCGGTCTCGGCAAGGCCGAGAAACACCGAAGCTTCCGCGCCCGCGTCCAAGATATAGTAACTTTCGTCCTGCGTGTAGTCCAGTCCGAACTGCTCCCGTGCATACTCTGCCACGGGATGCACTTGCAGGCTTAAGTTGCCGCCGCCCATCGTGTCCAGCAGGTCAAAGCGTATCGGAAACTCGGGGCCGAACGCTTGAAAGACCGTGTCGCCGAGCAGTGCTTGGGGGCAATACAGCACCAGGTTCAGCGCCGGGATTTCCAAAGTAATCGCGCCGAAGCGCAGGCAGAGGCTGTTTTCTTCGGGAACGCAGTCAAAGCACCAGCCGTAGTTCGAGGCGTCCGGGTCCAAGCCGCACACTTCCTTCATCCACTGCCCGCCCCACGGGGCCGGATCAAAGAACGGGACGACGCGGAACGGACGCCGCGAAGTCAGCTCCAGGCCGGCCCGGAGCGCATCGCCGGTCACAAGCTTTGGGTCGCCGGGAACAGTCGTGTCCAGCAGGAAGTCCCACCGCTCCATGCTGCTTTGTTTCAGCCGGTCGCAGACACGCCAGTCCACAAAAAACGACCGCTTGTATTGCAGCGAAGCTTTCAAGCCTTGATTGTCAGCGCCGAGGTTCGAGACTTCTCCGCGCCGCTGCCGAAGCTGCCCCTCCCAGCGGGGCATGTCGGCATAGACAACGACATCGGCATCGGCGCACAAAAGCGCTCCCGGCCCGTACACCACGACGCTCCCAGCCAGCGTGCGGATCTGCTGCCGGAGCGCTTCTTGTTTGCCGGCATCGAAAAACGAGTCCAAAGTCAGCGGCGAAAGAAACCCGAAGAGCGGGTCGTCCCCGCCTAAGTACGGCGCGAGCATCCGGTCAATCTCGGCCGCCGGCTTGAATGCTTCTTTGGTCGTAATCCAGTGGCCTGCTCCCAGCCGCCGGCGCAGCTCGCCGGCGACCTCGTCGTCATGCAGGCCCGTATAGCATTCTGCCGCGATGATGCACCCTGGCCGCGCCTTGATTTCTTGCCGCAGGCGCTCGCAGAGGCTGTCCCAGCCGCGCCAGGCGGCATCAAGAATGGGAATGTCTACCACCGGAAACTTGTCGTAGTTGAAGGGATGAAAAGAAGAATACATACAGTGCCGGCTCTCACAGTGTCAGCTTTCAGTCAGATTGGCGAAGACTTCCGGTCCCCAGGGGACGCCGCCGGCACGCAGCGCTTCCAGGACTGCGCCCTGCACGGGCGACAGCGCCGGGTCGCGGACAGTCACAGCCGGGCAGTCGCGGCTGATTTGTTCCAGCAGCATCGGCTGGAACGGCGGGCCGGAAAGCGCCAGCCCGCCGACCAAGATCAGCTCGCAGGGGTCCGGGCCAAACAAGCGGCGGGAAACGGCGCCGACCATCTCGGACAGGCCAAGCGCGGCGGCGCGAAGGATTGTTTGTGCGGCTTCGTCCCCTTGCAGGCTGGCCTGGACCACAAGCGGCGCAAGCCGGCCGAGGTCCGCGCGTTCCAGCCCCTGGTTGTGGACCCGGCTGATCAAGCGGCGCGGCTCGGTCAGCCCGAGAAAATCAAAAACAATCCGCTGGAGCAAAGTCGGAGGCTGGCGGCCGTCTTCCGCCCGAACCGCAGCTTGCAGTGCCCGCAGCCCGACCCAGGGGGCGGAGCCGATGTCGTCGGCTAAGGCTCCCCACCCTCCGCAAAGCCGGCGCTCGCCGCCGGCGCTGACACCGAGGCAGGCGGAGCCGGTGCCGGAAACAAGTGCCAGACCGGGCTGGCCGGTGAGGCCGCCGGTCAGCGCCGCCACCGTGTCGTTATCCACTGTCGTCCGCACCGCCGGGCCGGCTTCCGGGATGCCGCGCAGGATGGACAGGATTTCCTGCTTATCGTCCTCGGTCGAGACGCCGCCGAGGCCGAGATACAGGCCGCTCAGCGCTCCCGCCGGCGGCAGCCCCGCCAGCGCTTCCCGCAGCGCGGCCTGAAGAGCGTCCTGCACCTGCCGGCGCGAATGGTGGTTTCGGTTGGCCGATCCGGTCTGGGCGCGGCCCCAGACACGCCCGGACGCATCGGTAAGAATGGCCCGTGTTCCAGTGCCGCCGCCGTCAATGCCGATGTAATACGTGTCTTTCATACTTCTTTGAACGCGGCTTCAGGCCGCCAGGCACGCTCAATCTCTTCCAAGCTTCGGCCTTTCGTTTCCACGACCACCTTCCATACGAACAGCAGGCCGGCCAAGCTGCACCCCGCGTAGATCCCAAATGTTCTGGCCGGGCCGATGCCTGCGTTCAGCAGCGGAAACGTCTGCGCTACCGCAAAATCGGCGACCCAAAGCACGAGAGTCGCCGCCGCCATCGCTGCGCCGCGAATGCGTGTCGGAAAAATCTCGGAGATCACGACCCACGGCACCGGTCCCATGCCCGCAGCGAAGGCCGCAATGAACAGCAGGATCGGCAGCAGCAAAAACGCACCGCCAAGTTTCAGGCCGAACGCCAGGCCGACGCCGCTTAAGGCCAGCACCTGAACCGCCGAGCCGGCCAGCAGCAGGGGCCGCCGCCCCACACGGTCAATCAGGCGGATAGCGGCAAACGTGAACAGCAGATTGACCGCTCCCACCAGAAGCGTTTGCGTGAAGGCGCTGCCGGTGCCCGCGCCGCTGGATTTGAAGATTTCAGGCGCATAGTACATAATCGCATTGATGCCGCTGCCTTGGCACAGCACCGCCAAGGAAACGCCGATCAGAAGCGCACCGCGAAAGCCGGGCGCGAACAGCTCGGCGAACCTGCCGTTTTCGCCGGCAGCCGCAGTCCGCTCGATCTCGGCCAGCTCGCGCTGCGCCGCCGCCCCGCCGATGCGTGTCAGAATTGTTTGCGCCGCCTCGCGCCGCCCCATTCTCATCAGCCAGCGCGGGCTTTCCGGGATGGTCAGCACCAAGCCGCCGAGCAGCAGGGCCGGCAGCGCCAGCGAGCCGAACATCCAGCGCCAGCCGTAAGCGACGTTCCATGCTTCCGTTCCCTGCCGCTGGATCAGCAGGTTGACGAAAAAAACAACCAGAATGCCGGACACGATTGCAAGCTGATACAGTGAAACCAACTGTCCGCGCACCCGCTCAGGCGCAGTTTCTGCAATGTACAGCGGCGAGACCACGGAAATCGCTCCAATGGCAATGCCGCCGAGCAGCCGCATGAGAACATACTGGTCCAGGCTTGCCGCGAGGGCCGTTAAAACGCCGGATACGGCGAACAGCAAAGCACACAGCAGCAGCACCGGCCTGCGCCCGACGCGGTCGGAAAGAGGGCCGCCGGCGGCGGCTCCGATCATCGCCCCGACCAGCACGCTGGATGCGGCCCACCCGGTCAGCCCGGCGCTGAGATGGAAGTGTTTTTGCAGAAAGCCGACCGCGCCGGAGATCACGGCAGTATCGTACCCGAACAGCAGGCCGCCCAAAGCAGCGACTCCTGTCAGCAGAAACAAATATGCCCGGCTTCCCCCGGATGCCGCCGACGCTTCTGCGGAAGCTGTCTTGATGCTCATTTTCTGGTCCTTTGATCTGCGAAGGCTTGGATTTCGGAAAGGCCGTCGCCGTCGCCGTCAGTCTTGGAAAAGTCCAGCAGCAGACTTTTTGTGCCGGCAGGGATCGCAAGACCGCCTAGATCACAGAAGCCGATCACCGCGCTGGGGCGTGCGGCAGGATCGCCGGCGTCTGGATGCGCGGCAGGCGAAGTCTGCTGCTCATAAGCGTCCCCAGCGACCGGCAATGGAAACGTGCCGAGCTTGATGTAATCCGCCGGGCGAAGCGATGCCTGGGCGTCCGGCGACGAATAGATCGTTACGCTTGCCGGCGTCCGGCCTGTATAGCTTGGCGCATCAAAAAAGCGCAGACGAGTGATCCGCCCGGTAAACCCTGAAAAGCTGACACGCTCGTTTTTGATGTCGCCAAACACGAACGCTTTCGGCGTGCCGTCCGCCAGCCGCGCCCCGGAAAGAGCAGCCCCGGCGAACGTGCTGGAAACAGCGACCTGAGTCGCCGGAGTGAACACGTTTGCGGCCCCGATCCGGCCCGGCCCATGTTCCGGCGGCTTGACCGCCGGCAGCGGAGGCGGGGTCTGGCCGGTCAGCGCCGCGTACCAGGCACGGGCCATCTTGTCGTAGCCGCGTGTTCCCGGATGCACGCCGTCTGGCGACAAATCGTCTTTGGAAACGGCGGCTTCCATATCGGCCAGAAGGATGTGCTGGCCGGCCTTTTGGTGCGCGGCCACGATTTGTGGAATGAGCGCATTGTAGGCTCGCACCTGCGCTTCTTTGGCCGGGTTCGCCAGCGGCGTAATCCTGCCGACGACGGCCGTGATGCCGGGAGAAAGCTGATACAGGCGATCAAGCAGCGTGTCGAGCCGCCCGGCGGCATCGGCGGCAAAGCCTGTCCCGCCCGCGTAGCCGGGACCGCCAGGATCAAAAGCCTGATTGACATCGTTTGTGCCAAGCAGAACCAGAGCGACGTCCGGCTTATCCGCGCTCAGCACCTGCGTCAAGCCGGGATAAGACACGCCGCCGTCGTCTTTGGCGGACGTATCGGCGCTGATCTGCTCGATCCGAAACCCGCCGTACCCTTCATGCGGAGGCTGGTAAGGCTGGAACGTCTGCTCCGGGTCGCTCCCGTGATAGTTCAAGGACAGCTCCGTGCTGGTGCCGACAAATTGATAGGTGTAGCCGGCGCGTGTCAGCAGAAACTGGAGCGGGCGACGGTAGTTGCCGTAGCCGCTGCCCGAGCCGCGCGTGATGGAGTCACCCAGCGCCATGATTCGCAGGGATTTTCCCTTGACAAGAGCGCTTCCGCCGCTTGCCGGCTGCGCGTGCATGGCGCAGCCCGCAAGCAGAGCAGCGGGGAGCAGGGCGGCGATTGCTGGTTTTCTCATAGTTGTTGCCTGGTCAGACACGCAGAACGAAGCGGAAACGCATGTCGTCGTCCATCCACATCACATAATTTGTTCCCCAAGTGTTGTTGAACAAATTGACATGCAGGCCGCCGGCCATGTCCGGCGGGCGATTATCAAAATCCAGCAGCCTCCGGCGGCCCGGCGCGATCAGCGGGGCATCCAGTGTTTGGAGATGGAAGCCGCCCTGGGCGTCGTGGTACGACGCTCCGCGCGTCACGGCATGAAAGCTGCGCCCGCCTCGGCTAACCACATCCAGAGGATTGACAGGCTGGCCGGCCTTGTCCAGCCGCCAGCCGTCGGTGTTTGCCGCCACCGGCTGGAACGAAAGCCAGAGCGCTTCCGGCAGGCGGTTCGCTTCTTTGCCGAACCACTGGAACTGAAGGTGAACCGCCGGATCGTCATCCGGCAGCGTCAGCTCCATCACCATCTGCCGGGGCCAGGCGACAAACGGCGCGGCATCGCCGGCTTCCGGCATCGCCAGCTCCGAAACGAGGCGCACGCCGTGCGCGGTCCGCCCGGCGTGCGCGATGTGACTGACGGGAAGCCAGGTGCGGCTTTGAGCCGGATACTTGTCCAGCCCCGGCTTGCCGAAGTCCTGCGGCGCCCACCAGCTTTGGATCGTGAGGTATTGACTCAGGAACCGCGTGTAATCGGCCTCGGAGAAGGTCTGGTAGGCGAACACTCCCAGCGGATGGGCCGGCGAGGCCCACTCCCGGCCGGTCGCCCGGTTTCTGAGCCGGCAGATCGCCCCTGTCGCCGGATCCAGCGCCAGCACAAAATGCTTGGTCTTGACTTCTTCGCCGGGCGCCAGCGGGGAAAGACCTTTTGCAGAGGGCGGAAGGGGCGCAAGCGCGGCCACTCGCGCCTGCGCTTTTGCGGCCAGGGTGGGCGGCAGGGCGGCCACTGCCGCATCGTTGTTTCGCCGCTTCTCGGCCCAAGTCGCCTCGACCTTCTGGAAGTTTTCTTTGCTTCGGGCCGCCTTCAGCTCGGCAGGCGTGTAAACGCCCCAGTCGCCCAGCATGGTCTTAATGTCGCAGCCCCAGGTATGCTCGGGGGCAAGCAGCAGCCAGGGAACCCAGGCCAAATCTTCGGCGCTCCCGGCCTTCAAAGTGCCGTTTGCGATCCACTCCCGGCGCAGGCGGCACAGCTCACGGTAACGCGCGATCTTGACCGGGTCGCTGGAACAGCCGTAAACCCAGGAGTCGCCGATTTCCTCCGTTACGACTGGCAGCGCTGTTCGAAACGGCTCCAAAGCCGCCGCGACTTCGCTGAGACTGGCTGCTTTGATTTGAGCGCCAGGAAACTTCCGGGCCAGATCGGCGTAAATGCTCTTAATCTCGTCCACTGTATGCACGCCGCTGTTGTCGCTGCGGACATTGACCGAGACCGCGACATCGCCGCCCGGCACGGCCACGACCCCGCCGTAGTCCGAGCGGTGGTACAGCGTGATGATTTCGGCTCCCGCCGGGTCCCGCCACCGAAACAAGGCCGGCACCTGCGGCGGGGACGACGCCGGGTTGACGCCGATGTCGAGGAACGTTACCCCCGCCCGTGTCAGTGGCCCAATCAGGCCGCGCGTATGCCCCGGCACATCGGTCATCTTTGCGCCGGTGGTCCGGGTTCCAAAGCGTTTATCCAGCGCCAGAGATAATCCCAGCCCGGCTTCCAGCAGCGCCGGGTCCACCATTTCCGTTTCCCAGTTGAAGGGCAGCCCGTGCCAGGCCAGGTCGCCGGCCGCTACGGCCTGACCGGCCCGCGCCGACTGGGCGGGGGTGGCCTGTGCCAGATACTGGGACATCAGCCACGAGCCGACAGTCCAAGTGTAGCGCTCCGGCCCGCCCGCCGCCCGCAAAGACGCGGCCCGGTCTATTGCTTCGGGAATGTAGTGGTCGTAGTAGCGGCGCAGCACGCCGGCCTGAGTGTCGGTGAAACCAACATCCAGGTGGCACTTAAAAACAGCGTAGACCGTCTTCACGGCCGCCGTTTCCGCCTGGCTCGGCTGCGGCTGCCCCAGCAGCAGCGCCCTGCCCAGCGCTGCCGCGCCTTGAAGAAACGTCCGGCGATTGATTTCTTGGTCTTGCATTGGAATACAGTATAGGGTTCCCTCCAGTCCGCATGATTGGGGCTAGAGGGACTTTTAGTTGACTTCTTAGATTGCCGAGAACGTAATCGCATACTGGTTTGTCGAGTCCTCGGTTCCAGCAGCGCGGACAGCGCCGTCATCGGAGCCGGGCTGCTGCGGGTCGGTTGAATTGGCAGCATTGAAGCCAGATGAAACTTGACTGCCGCGATACCACTTCACATGCCCGTCGGCCAGCAGGAAGTTGCTGCCGTCCGTATGGCGGCCAGCGGTCGTCGGGTCAATATAGCCGCCGTACAGAGGCGGCGGTGTGCTTCCGGCACCCGCCACCGGTGCCCGGTTGCCAAGCGGTCCGGTGACAAACTGTGGGTAGATATTGTTGCCTGGAGTTGTGACATTGTAGTAAGCTTCCCAGACGCCGTTCAGCCCAATGGACTGATTAACGGTGGCATCGTTGTGCGGGATCAGGTCAGCATTCACATCCACCGGGTCGCCTTTGATCTCGCAAATAAGTACAGTTTTGGCAGGAGCATTGAAGCCGGAAAGATGGCCGGCAGGCCCTCCAAATCCGATGGACGGGTTGGTGAACGCAATGCTGCGGTTGTAGTTGTAGGACAGCGCGACAGACGTTTTGGCGGAGCCGATAGGAGCCGTTGAATCGTCCGGGCAGTGATACATATCAGGGGATTTAACATAAGCATTCACACGGCCAGCCCAGCTCGCTCCCCAGGGACCGGCAGGCGTGTCGTCGGTTCCAGTGGGGTAGCTTTCATCGGCATCCTGGCTGTATTCGACAAACGCCAGGCCGAGCTGCTTTTCGTTGGACTGGCAGGAAGCGCGGCGGGCGTTCTCGCGGACTTTCTGGAAGACGGGAAAAAGTATCGCCGCAAGGATTGCGATGATGGCAATGACGACAAGAAGCTCAATCAGCGTAAAGCCGCTGCGGCTTCGGGTCTTCTGCAAAGAAGATGAGATAAACATAATAAGGCCCTTTCCTATTTTCTGTGAGCGAAACTTAAGATCGTGAGCGAAACTTAAGATCGTGAGCGGAAATCTAATCCAGTGAAGACGAAACAAATTCGGCTTTAGCATTTGCCATCTGGCCGGGCGTGAACATCTCGAACAGCGGCAGGGTCGCCGCTCCCAGCGCAGCGGCGTGCTCGGTTGCCTGCGCCCGCAGCAGGCGCGGATGATGGGAAAGCGCCCGCATATGAAGCTCCGGCAGCCGCGCTTCCAGCCGCAGCAAAAGCCAGTCCATCAGCGGAACCGGCAGACGGCCCCCAAAAATGATCGTGGTCGGGTTGAGCAGGTTCTCCACAGTTACCAGCGCACGGGCCAGCCGCTCCGCCGCCTGTTCCAGCCAGCCCATCAGCACCGGATCGGCCGAAGCCAAAAGCGCATTCAGCTCTTCTGCACCTTCCGCCGGCCGCCCGCCTTCCTGCAGAGTCCGGTAAAGCGATGCCATGGAAACATACATTTCCAGACAGCCGGTGCCTCCGCACTCGCACTTTAGTCCCCCCGGCTCGATAGGAATGTGGCCGAACATGGCGGCATTATCAAAACCGCCCCGGTACGGCCTGCCGTCCAAAATCATGCCGCCGCCAAGGCCGAGCGCGAAGAAGACATAAAAAAAGTCATGCGTGCCGCGCCCCTGGCCGAACCACCGCTCGCCGACCGCCGCCGCCGTCGCCACGTTTTCCAGAAGGACCGGCAGGCCCAGCGCTTCAGAAAGCTGCGAGCGGAGCGGCAGTCCGTTCCAGCCCGGAAAGTTCGGCGGGTTCACCAGGCTGCCCGCCTCCAGATCAAGCGGCCCCGGCGCTCCCACCCCGACGCCCCATACGTCTTCGAGTCGGAGCGAGTGGTTCTCGATAAGCTGCTGCACCGTTTCCACCATCAGCGGCAGCGCGGCCGCAGACGAGGGAAAGTCCCATTCATGGTGAATAAATTGGTGCGCTGTCCCGGCGAGGTCCAGCAGCACACCAGTCAGATAGTCCCGGTCTAAAGACAAGCCGACCGCATACCCGCCGCGCGGGTTGATGTCCAGCTCAATGGCAGGCTGGCCGCGCCGCCCAACCCGCCGCCCGCGTGTTTCCAGCGTCCCGCGATCCAGCAGCTTGTCCACGATGTTTGAGATCGTCTGCGAGGAAAGCGCGGTGCGCCCGCTGATCTCCGCGCGGGATAAGGGGCCATAAATCCGCACGGTTTCTAGAATTACCCGCTGATTATGGAAATGCGCCGCCTCAATGTTCGTTCCGGAAAGCCTCCGGGCCAGCTTTTCTCCTTGTCCCTGCACAAGTTCTTCCTTTTATTAAATCATATGGATTTAATCCGCGAAGGTATAATGGCATGTAATTGCAGCTCTGTCAAGTGTTCTCTCGAATTCTTCTGTTGAAGCAGTTTATCGAACACGAAGAAAAGGAAACAACTCTTTGAATTTACTTGATTGCTCTCCGGCTCACTGGGGCCGCCAGCGGCCTGCCCCGCCTGCGGCGCTGATGCTTGCAGCTTTGATCTTCGCGGCTCTGTTCAGCGTGTTCCTGCCCTCCGCGCGGGCCAATGACCATATGTTTCCGGCGGCGGCATCCGCGAAGCCCTTTGTTGACTTTGACCAAAAAGGCTTTCTGATCCACGGCAAGCGCACTTTTATTGTCTCCGCCGGGATGGAATACGCCCGTGTTCCCCATGCCCTGTGGCGTGACCGTCTGCTACGCCTGAAGCGGGCCGGGTTCAACTGCGTGGAAGTGTACACGTTCTGGAACTGGCACGAGCCGCAGGAAGGTCAGTTCGATTTCTCGGGTGACCATGACTTAGACGCTTATCTGAAGCTGGTGCATCAGATGGGCATGTACGCGATCTGCCGGGTCGGTCCCTACTACTGCGCGGAATGGGATCAAGGCGGCTACCCGCTCTGGCTCCGGTTCAAGCCCGGCCTGGCCGTGCGCGAGCATAACACAGTCTTTGAAGCCGCCGTGGACCGCTTCTTCGGCAGGCTGATACCGATTGTTGCCGCAAACCAGATCAGCCACGGCGGCGCGGTCATCCTGGTGCAGCTCGAAAACGAAGGAGCAAGCTGGGGCACCGACGAGGCGAACCCCTACTTTACGCACCTCCGCACCACGGCGCTTAAGCTGGGGCTGGAAGTGCCGTACTTCTTCAGCGGCCTGCACCATGGCAGCGACCCCGCCGGCGATAACAGCTTGCTGGACGATCCCGCGCGGCCTAATCCCTGGATGTCAACCGAGTTTTGGAGTGTTTGGTACGACCGCTACGGCTCGACCGATGCCGACGCGGCTGAGTATGGCCGCCGGACCTGGAAGATCATCGCGCACGGCGGCAGCGGCTACAATTATTACATGGCCCACGGCGGCACAAACTTCGGCTACACCAACGACAACGAAGACGCGGCCTCTTATGATTACGGCGCGGCGGTCGGTCAGGCCGGCGACCTGCGCCCGATCTACTTTGCCATCAAGCGGGCCGCCTGGTTTGCCCGTTCTTTCCAGGACGTTCTGGAAAACAGCACGAACGCTCCCGAGATCGCGGCAAGCGGCAAGCAGGCCGCCAATCCGGCGCTTCAAGTGAGCGCCCGGACCAGCCCTGCCGGCTCGATTCTGTTTTTAGATAATCCTACAAACGCGCCCCAGCAGACAAGCGTCGCCAGTTACGGCAGCCTGCCGGCGGGGACGCTGACGCTTGCGCCCGGCGAGATCCTGCCGGTTGTGCGGGACTTTCCGCTGCTGCCCGGCGTGACGCTTCAAGAAGCGCAGACCCGCATTCTAGGCATTGTTCCCCAGGGAACGACTACGACGCTTGTGATCTACGGCCCCGCCGGCTCACAGGCAGCTTTGGCTTTCTCGGCCCCCCAAGCGCGAGTGGTTTCCGGGCCGGCGCTGCTCCATGCCGATCCGAACGGGACGCTGATCTGCCGAACGCAGTTCCGCGACGGTGCGCCCGAAGAATGCACGTTTCTTGCCGGTGGGCAGCGGGTGCGGATCCTTGCCGTCAGCGACGCTCTGGCCGACCGGACCTGGTTTGTGGAAGCGGGAGCGCAGCAGCAAATTGTCTGCGGCCCGGCTTATGTGAGCGAAGTGCAGGCGCAGGGCAGCCGCACTCAGATGATCGCGGAGCAGCCCTGGCCGGAGCAGCAGGCTCAAAAGCAGGACGCCCTGCTGTACGCGCCTGCCGGCCCGGCCCAGCGGCTTTCAGGCACGGCGGCTCCCGCCCATCCGCGCACTCCGTCGCTCAGCGCCTGGCAGGCCAAAGACGCCTCCGCGCCGGCTGCGCCGGGGTATGACGACCATGCCTGGCTGGCCGGCGATCTTCCCCCGCAAATGGGAGCCGACGGCGATGGCAGCGCGGACGCCTGGTATCGCGCCCGGATTGCTGTTCCAAGCACCGGAGTTTATGTGCTTTCGGCAAGCGGCGGCGACCGTGTCACCGCGTTTGTGGATGGCAAGCCGGTTGGCGCAGGCAACATCCACAACGGCGTATTTTTGACCCTGCCGGTGGGCCGGCACACACTCGCCTTGTTCACGGCCCATGATGGACGGGACAAGCTGTACGCTTACACCGGCTCTATTTTGATGAAGGACCCGAAAGGGCTAACGGGCGAGGTCTCTTTGGAAAGCGGCAGCCAAAGTCCGCTGACCCGGTGGCGCACGCTTCCGGCGGCCAGCCAAAGCGCCGGCGATGCGGCCCCGCCTGGTCCCCAAGCCGCCGGCTGGCAGGACTACACGGTCG
Source organism: uncultured Armatimonadales bacterium (assembly GCA_964241935.1). Classification (GTDB taxonomy): domain Bacteria; phylum Armatimonadota; class Armatimonadia; order Armatimonadales; family Capsulimonadaceae; genus JANXMY01. Next base: position 28,366 of record CAXSZN010000022.1, on the reverse strand, counting down.
GCACCGACGTTTTCAACAGCCGGCCCGGCTTTGCCTGGTTCCAGAGCGGCATTCCGGCGACTGCCGGCGCGTCCCACGTCTCGCTGCATTTTGAGAGCGTGGACGACAATGTCGTCGTCTTCCTGAACGGCGTGAAAATCGGGACGCATCAAGGGTGGAACAGCGCGTTTGACCTGACAATCCCCGCCGGACCGCCGTCGGTTCTGACACTCTTTGTGGAAAACACCGGCGGCACGGGCGGCATAGACGGTCCCGTGCGGCTGGTGGTCCAGCGTGGGGAGCCGGCAGTCGCCACAGGATGGAAGCTGCATGGCGGTCCCGGCGACCCCGAGCAGCAGGACGGCTGGTCCGCGCTGCAGCCGCCGGCAGGATCAGGCATCAGCGGGCCGATGTTCTTCCGCACGACATTCACCGCCGCGCCGCCTCCCGCAATAGGGCCGCATCCGATCTGGCGCGTGGTGACTGCGGGTCTCGGCCACGGCTCGGTCTGGGTAAACGGGCATAATCTAGGCCGCTACCCGGAAAAGGTCCCGGTGCAGGGTCTGTACGTTCCCGAATGCTGGCTTTCGCCGGCCAAAAACACGCTTGTCATCTATGATGAGGACGGAAAGCGGCCCGGCGGCGTCACGGTCACCGCCGAAACGGCTGCAAGCCGCGACACCGTGCTGCTGACGCCAGCCCGCTGAAGCAGCAAAACAGATCGCTTGAGACGAGTGACTAAAGTCACTCGTTTCATAAAATAAATCCAGGAGACTGTTCCGCCTTTAGGCGACAGAGGAATGGATTTCCTGTCTGCCGAAGGCGTACTCCTGCCTTTCGTATAGTAGATGCTTGACAAATAACTATTGTTTTGCGGTATAACACAGGCATGACGGCACCGAGGTACAAGTCCAACGCAGGCGCGGTTTTCAACCTGAATTACCACATCGTTTGGTGTCCGAAGTATCGCCGTAAAGTCCTTGTTGGCGACATCGAGACACGGCTCAAAGAATTGCTTCACGAGAAAGCCGCCGTTCTGGGCGTGGAAGTCGCCATGCTCGAAGTCATGCCAGACCATGTTCACCTGTTTATCACCGCGCCCCCTAACGATGCGCCCCAGCACTACGTTAATCAGTTCAAGGGCTATACCTCCCGTGTTTTGCGGCAGGAGTTTCCCGAACTCAAAAGAAAACTTCCGTCCTTGTGGAGTCGAAGTTATTACATTGGGGCGGCAGGAGCCGTCACCGAAGATGTTATCCACCGATACATCGAGAACCAGAAGGGCAAGTAGACCGTGAAAGCGACGCTGAAACTGAGACTTCATATCTGCCGTGAGGCTGAGGGTATCCTGCTGGAAACCCTGCGGCAGTCTACGTCTTGTTTCAACGCCGTTACCGCTCATGGCTGGGCGTCGGCAGAGCGCAACGGAACCCGCCTGCACCACGCTACTTACAAAGGCTTGCGCGAAGACTATCCTGCCTTGCCGTCGCAACTGCACTGCGCGGCCCGTGTCAAAGCAACGGAGGCCCTGAAATCCGTTGACGAACGGCTCAAAAAGGGACGCAATGTAGGCTGTCCAAAATCTGAACTCTGCCCTGTTCGCTACGACGCCCGTTCCTACTGGGTGGAACTCGCCGAAGGGAGGACGTCTCTCGCTACTGTTGCGGGGCGCGTTCGCGTTCGGTTCAACGTCTGCGGGTACTATCGCCGCTATCTCACATGGAAACCCTGCTCCGCCGACCTTTGCTTTGACGCCAAGACGCGCTGCTTCTCTCTGCACGTCGTTGTTGAAACCAACGCTCCCGAAGCCGTCTGCACTGGCGTTCTGGGCGTTGACCTCGGTATTACGGAGATTGCCACCGACAGCGAAGGCAATCAGTATTCGGGCGGAGCCGTCAAGTCTGTGCGCCGCCGTGTTCGGCGTATTCGCCGCCTTCTGCAAGCCAAAGGAACCAAGTCCGCCAAGAAGCACTTGAAGCATATTCGGCAGAAGCAGTCTCGGTTTTCTCGTGATACAAACCATGTAATTTCCAAGCGTCTTGTCGCTACGGCGGCGAACTCACGAAAGGCACTCGGTCTCGAAAACCTCACCGATATTCGAGACCGAGCAAACTGTTTTGGACGTGAGATGCGCTGGCTTATGGGTAACTGGGCTTTCGACCAACTACGGCAGTTTGTGTCGTACAAGGCAGAAGCCGCAGGTATTCCTCTCTTTTCGGTTGACCCTCGTAACACAAGCCGTACTTGCTCCAAGTGCGGACACTGCGATAAAGCCAACCGAAAAAGCCAAGCCAAGTTCCTTTGTCTTTCCTGTGGCTTCGAGACTAACGCCGACAGAAATGCCGCCGTGAATATCGGAGTACGGGCCGAAAGTTCAAGCGGCCTGTTGTCTCAGACACGCGCCTGCCCTGTGCAGTCGCTATCGGTCTAGGGGCAAGCCGCTTCCTTTAGGGAGCGGTACTTGACTTTCTTCTATTCTGGCGGCGCTTCCAGCATGCGCCGGCTTAAGCTCGCCGGGGTGACTGCTTCCTGGGAAAATGGCGTGAAGCGCACCGCAAAGCGTGTTTCTGCCGGCTGAAGCAGGTAGGGCGGCATCGGGCCGGGACCGCAGGACTGGCTGCCGAGACCGCCCTGGGCAAAGTCTAAATGCAGAATAGTCTCCGCACGCGGCGCAAGATCAAACGTATGTTTAGCCGCCGTCAGGTCTTCAGGCGTGAAGTGATGCACGCTGACGTTCAGGAGTGACTGCCCTTCGTTTGTGAGCGGATGCGGGGCGGCGAACAGGCCCAGGCCACGGGCGTCGGTGAGGCTGGCCCAGCGCACATCCGATTTGTTGCCGTTTTCCTGGGGCCGGATATACGTCTCGAACTGATCCTGCACCGATCCGCTGTAGAGGCCCACCTTGACGCTTTCCCGGCGGTCCGGATAGCTTTCGTGCGGGCCAAGCCCGTACCAGGCAAAGCGGTCAAAGCCTGCGGGAAGGCTGAGCTGCAGGCCGAGGCGCGGCAGGGGCGGCAGCGTTCGGAGCGGCAGAACATGGGTTTCCAGCACAATCTCCCCACTGCCGTAGACCGTATACTGAAAAGCGGCGGCAAATGCAGGAAACTGGGACACCGGGGCGAGAACCTGGCGAGTTTCCACCCGGACGCTTTGGGGCGACAGCCGCTCCCACCGCAAATCCTCAAAACGGGGAACAAGCCGGTCCAGGCCCGCCTGCCGCCATTCCACTGCCAGGGCGACATCGTTGTCGGTCGGGGCACGCCAGACGCAGAGATTCGGCCCGGAGGTCAGCAAAGGCGCGTTTTGATACACCCACTGGCTGAGCAGGCCGCGCTGTTTTTCAAAGACCACTTGGAAGTCAATCCCGGAAATCTCCAGCGCTTGCTCGGTCTCCACAGCGGCCAGCGCCGGCATCGCTTCAGGGCGCAGAAGCGGCGCTGAGGCGGCGGGAACCGGCAGGGCGAGCTGCGCCCAGGCCACTTCATGGCCGCGCCTGGCCCATTTGCAGTCAGCCGCCAGAGTCCAGGCAAGGTTCAGCCAGACGTCGCCGGAGAGCGTCAGGCGGTACGGCACCGTCACTTCCGCCGAGCCGCCGGCAGGAATGTCCGGCATGGCGAGTGTTCCCTGCTGCGTGACCTCGCCGCCGCACTGCACGCTCCAAGACATTTCCAGGTGCGCGAGTGCAGAGAAATCGTAACGGTTATGAACGGTGACAATTCCCGACGCGAGGTCTTTCGGCTCGGCCCAAACCGGCGCGATGACTTTTTTCAGCTCAAGCAGACCGGGATGCGGGACGCGGTCCGGCGAGGTCAGCCCGTCAATGCAAAAGCTGCCGTCGTTCGGCACGTCGCCGAAGTCGCCGCCATAGGCGAACCATTCTTCGCCGCTGTTCGTCTTCTGCCGGATGCCGTGGTCGGCCCACTCCCAGACGCAGCCGCCTAAAAGCCGCGGATACATGTTGATCGCGTCCCAGTAGTCTTTAAGGCTGCCCGGCCCGTTTCCCATCGCGTGGGCGTACTCGCACAAAAAGAAGGGCCGGAGATCGTCTTTCCGCCCTTCCGCAATGATGCCCGGCACGTCCGTGTACATGCGGCTGATGACATCTACGCCGACGTCGTCCAGAATATAAGAAGTTTCATAATGCACGAAGCGGGTCGGGTCAAGCGCTTTAATGGCATCCACCATCGCCAGATGGTTCGGGCCGTACCCCGACTCATTGCCGAGGGACCAGAAGATGATCGCCGGATGATTTTTGTCCCGCTGCACCATTCGCTCCGCCCGGTCCACATACGCCTGCTGCCAGAGGGGATCGTTCGACAGCCGGCTCCAGTCGCCGGCATCGCCGAAGCCGTGCGCCTCTAAATCCGCTTCATCAATGACATACAGGCCGTACTCATCGCACAAATCTAGCCAGTACGGGTCATTGGGATAATGCGAGGTGCGGACGCAGTTGAGGTTGTGCTGCTTCATCAGCACGATGTCGCGTCGCATGTGCTCGCGCGGCGTGAAATGCCCTAAATCGGGATGCGTGTCATGGCGGTTGACGCCTTTCAGAGTCACCGGCGTCCCGTTGACCAGCAGCCGCCCTTCGGCCACCTTCAGCTCCCGGAAACCGACCCGGAACCGCTCCACGGTCAGCGTGCGGCCCGCCGCATCTGCAAGCGTCACCAGCAGCGTGTACAAGTTCGGCTCTTCGGCGGACCACAGGCGCGGCTGCGGAACGCTGATCTGCGCCGCTCGCGTCCCTGTTCCAGGCACGGCCTGCTCCGCAATCACTGTTTCGCCGTCGTAAATCGCCGCGCTGACACGGCACGGGGCATCGCCGCGCATTTCCAGGCGCAGGTCGAGCGTGCCGTCAAAAGTGGTCCGAATTTGCACGTCACGCACCGACACCGCCGCCGGGCGGGCGATCAAGCACACATCCCGGAAGATGCCGGAAAGACGCCACTGGTCCTGGTCTTCCAGGTAGCTGCCGTCGGACCACTGAAAGACCTGCACGGCCAGCGTGTTCGTGCCGGCCGTCAGAAACGAAGTGACATCAAACTCAGACGGCATGTGGCTGCCCTGGCTGTAGCCGGCCGGCCGGCCGTTCAGCCAGACATAAAACGCCGAGTCCACCCCACCGAACTCCAAAAAGACCTGCATTTCGCTCCAGTCCGGCGGCACCGTAAATGTCCGGCGGTACAGCCCTACGGGGTTTTCCGTCGGCACGAACGGCGGGTCCACCGGATACGGATACTTGGTGTTCGTGTACTGTGGCCGGCCATAACCGTGCATCTGCCAGCAGCTTGGGATCGGCAGAGACGCCCAAGAGGCCGAGTCAAAGGCTTCTTCAAAGAAGTCCGGCGGCACTCCGGCAGGGGACGGCAGGTAGTGGAACTGCCAGCTTCCGTTTAGAAGCTGGAAAAAGCGGGACTCGCCGCGCTCGCCGCGCAGGGCGGTCTCACGGTCCTGGTACGGAACAGACGTCGCATAAGCCGGCTGGCGGCTGCGCTGAAGCAGGCGGGGGTTTTCCCAGTCATGAGGCGAGGTTTGGGTGGTCATAAAGACTTCCTTTAGTATAAGTTAAGCTGCTAAACAAAGCCAAGTTCGACAAATCCTGACGATTTACTGCTTTTATCCTGATTTTTTGCACGCGAAACCGAGCGCCGCCCGAGGCGGATGCTTGTGCCGAGGCGTGCTTGACAAACAAGTTCTCGCATGATACCATTGCGTCACACGCTCGCGAAAGGCAAACATGACACTCACTCGCCGTAAGTTTATACAAAGCAGCGCCGCCACTGCCGCCGCGCTGGCCTTTTGGCGGGCCGGCACAGCCCACGCGGTCACACCTTCTGGGCCGTTCGAGCCGACGTGGGCCTCGCTGCACCAGTACCAATGCCCGGAATGGTTTCGGGACGCCAAGTTCGGCATTTGGGCGCACTGGACCGCCCAGTGCGTTCCCGAACAAGGCGACTGGTACGCGCATCAAATGTACGATCAGGGCAACCCCGATTACAATTTTCAGTGCGCCCACTACGGTCATCCGTCGAAAGTCGGCTTCAAGGACATTGACCATCTGTGGCACGCCGAGAACTGGGACCCGGAGCATTTGATGGGGCTGTACAAAGCCGCCGGGGCCAAATACTTCATGGCGCTGGCCCAGCACCACGATAACTTCGACAATTTTGACTCCAAGTACCAGCCCTGGAACTCGGTCGCCATCGGGCCGAAAAAAGACATTGTGGGAACCTGGGCCAAAGTCGCCCGCGCCCACGGCCTGCACTTCGGCGTCAGCAGCCACGGCTCTCATACTTGGTCTTGGTTTGAAGGAGCGCAGGGCGCAGACAAAGACGGCCCTTTAGCGGGCGTTCCGTATGACGGCCACTTGACCAAAGCCGACGGCCAGGGAACCTGGTGGGAGGGCCTGGACCCACAGGACTTGTACGAACAAAATCACACGCCGATGGGACTGGAATGGGACTGGAACAACAACGGCAAGGGTGATTTGCCGAGCCAGGCGTATCGGGACAAGTTCTACAACCGCATCATTGATTTGATTGACAAGTATCATCCCGACCTGCTGTACTTCGACGACAATATCCTGCCGCTTTATCAAGTGGACCCGGCAGTCGGCCTGCGGCTGGCGGCGCATCATTACAATACCAGCCTCAAGGTGCATGGCACCATGCAGGCTGTGCTGAACGGCAAAAACCTCAGTGACGATCAGCAGCAGTGCTTGATCCAGGACTACGAGCGCGGCCAGTCCGACGTCATCCGCCCGCACCCGTGGCAGACCGATACATGTATCGGCGACTGGCATTACCGGCGCTCCCTTTACGAAAACCATTCGTACAAGACGCCGGACCAGGTCATCAAAACACTGGTGGACATCGTCTCGAAAAACGGCAACCTCATGCTCAGCATCCCCGTGCGCGGCGACGGCACGATTGACCCGGATGAAGTGGCGTTTTTGCAAGGAATGGCGGCGTGGATGGCGGTCAACAGCGAAGCGGTCTTCGCCACCCGCCCGTGGAAGCTCTACGGCGAAGGGCCGATTAAAGCCGGCGGCGGCGGCTTCAGTGAGGACCGGAAGCCCTATACGGCCAAAGACTTCCGGTTTACGACCAAAGGCAATGTTCTGTACGCCACCGTGCTGGGCTGGCCCGACGACGGCATCCTGACTGTCCGCACCCTGGCGGCAGCCGCGCCGGGCCTTGTCGGCAAGATCAAAACAGTCTCGCTGCTCGGCTCGCCGCAGAAGCTGGCCTGGACCCAGACCGCCGCCGGCCTTGTTGTGACACTGCCCGCGCAGAAGCCATGCGACCATGCTTATGCCCTCAAAATCACCGGTCTGGACCTGACCGCATCCCAGCCGGTGGCCCCGCCGCCGCTGCCTATCCACGCGGGGGCAGGCGGCACCTGGACGCTGACGCCTGATGCCGCCATCCTGCACGGCGGTATTCAAGAGCAAGGCGGCGCGGTCCCAAACCTCGGCTACTGGACCAGCGCGGCCGATACCGTCTCCTGGAACGTTCACTTCGACCAGCCCGGCACTTATGCGCTTTCGACAAAAGCGTCGGCGGCTAACGGCGCTACGGCGTTTGTGGCGGACGCCGGGTCCGGCGCGTCTGCCCCCACTGCGGTTGCCGGCACGGCAGGCTGGGACGACTACCAGGCTGTTTCCGGCAGCCTCAAAGTGGCGGCAGCCGGCGACTGTGTCGTTACGATGAAGCCTGCCGACCCGGCGGCGTGGAAGCCGATGAACCTGGCCGCCGTCACTTTAACGCGCACAGGAGACTGACGAAAAAGGAGCCGGCCCGGCGCTACAGCCAGGCCGGGAGCGGCGGTTCCCGCTCTTGTTCCAGGACAATCGTCGTGCCGGTAGGATCCGTCAAAAGATACAGGTGATCCACGGTCTCCAGCATCAGCTTCAGGCCGTGACCGAGCGTCGCTTTCGTGCTGAAGCCACGGGCCAGCGCCGCTTTCGGCAGGTTTTCCATGGTGATGCCGGTTCCCTGATCTTCCACACGCACTTGAACGGCGCCGTTTCCACCGGCCGAAACCGTTCCGGTGCCGCCGCCGGCATGGACAACCGCGTTCATGCCGGCTTCCGACGCCGCCGTCACTAAATCGAACTGACGCTCCTCGCTCATGCCGGCCATTTTCGCCGCTTCCTGGGTCCGCTGGCGCAGTTCCCGCAGTCCGTCTTCCTTGGTTAAAGGGATCGAAGCGCCGAGCGGTGCCAGCACGGCAGGAAGCTGGGCCGGGCTGCTGGACAGCAGCAGCCTGCCTTCCGTCACCGACGCCAGCACATCCCGCAGAAATGTCTGCTGCTGCTGCGCCGCCGACTTCCGGGCGCTGATGTCCTGAATCGTGCCTTCGAAGCGCAGCGGCCGGCCGTCATCATCGTAGTAGCCGCGGCCTCTGGCCCAAAGCCAGTGCTCGCTGCCGTCCGGCCAAAGCGCCCGGTATTCGGTGTCATAGGTTTCATGCCGATCTATCGCCTGCTCAATCGCAGATTGCGTGCGGTCTCGGTCGTCGGGATGCAGGCTTGCAGACAGGCGCTCCCGTGTCATCCGAACACTTGCGGGGAGGCCGAACAGCGCCTTGGACTGATCCGACCAGACAATGCTTTTGCTGATCAGGTTCCAGTGGAACGTGCCTACGCCTACCCCTTCCACCGCAAACAGCAGGCGCTCCTCGGTTTCCGCCAGACGCTGCTCGGCCAGCTTTTGCTGAACGATCAGTTTTTCCTGAAGAGCGACCTGCCGCTGCAGCTCGATGCGGCTTGCCGCCTGCCGCGCCAGCACTTCCAGCACGGATTTCTGCTGGTCGTCAAGCTGTTTCGGGTCTGTGTCAATGACGCACAGTGAACCGAGGACCAAGCCTTCGGAAGTAATCAAAGGCGCTCCGGCATAGAACCGGAAATGCTCGTCGCCGGTGACGGAAGGATTGTCCGCAAACCGCGCATCCTGCGTGGCGTCGGAAACAGCCAGCACTTCGGTTTGGAGGATCGTGTGGGCGCAGAACGCCACGGCACGCGGCGTCTGCGGGTACGCCAGGCCGACCTGGCTTTTGTACCACTGGCGCTGCTCGTCAATCAGCGTGATGGCCGCGACAGGAACGCTGAACACCTGGCAGGCAAGCTGAGTCAGGTCGTCAAACTCCTTTTCGGCAGGCGAGTCCAGAATGCCGCTTTCGCGCAGCCAGCGCAGGCGCTCGGTTTCATTGTCGGGCAGTGGAGCAATCATGGGCAGTCTTTACAAAGGCAGTCCTTACAAAGCAAGGACGAGTGATCATAAGCGGCGCAGGAGCAGGACGGCCACATCGTCGTGGAACACGCCTTCGGAGAAAGCAGCGACTTCAGCCACCAGCGCCTCGGCTTGAGTCTGGACTTCGGGGCCGGCGGGCAATGCCCCAAACAGGCGCGTCAAGCCGCCGGTGCCGAGCAGGTCGCGGCGGCTTGGTCCGGCTTCCGACAGGCCGTCCGTGTACAGCAGCAGCGTGTCGCCGGACGAAAGGGTGACCGCTTTCTCTTCGTACCGCGCACTTTCCGCCACACCGAGCGGCGGGCCTGTCGTTTCCATCTCTTCTGTTGTTCCGCTTGCTCTGCGGATCAGGCCCGGCTCATGCCCGCAGGAGCAGTAGGTAATTCCGCCGGTTCCCGCATCATATACCCCGACAAAGGCCGTGACGAAGCCGACAAGCAGGTCGTGCGCGGTCACGATCTGGTTCAAGGCGCTGGCGGCCTGGGCGGGCGAATGGGACAAATACAGGGTGGTCCGCAGGCTGTTTCGGATCAGCGCAAGCTGCTGTGCCGCCGCCAGACCCTTGCCTGAGACGTCCCCCAGCACCAGTGCGTACCGCTCTTTATCTAAGGGAAACAGGTCGTAAAAATCGCCGCCGACCTGCGCTTCCTCCAGCGCAGGCCGCGTGAACTTGCCGGCCGCCAGCCCTGGAACATCTCCCGGCAGCGGCGGCTGAAGGGCGTCCTGAAGCTGCTGGGCAATGCGGTGTTCCCGTTCGGCGATCTGCGCCCGCTCCGCTTCCAGTGCCTTGCGCTCATTCACGTTTTGGAAGAACACAGACAGGCCATCCTCCGATGGATAGGCACGGACCTCGAACCATGTCTCCAGCGGAGGGAAGAACTCCTCAAAGGATACGGAGACGCCCTCCCTTGCCGCGCGGCGATACTGATGCTCAAAGGTGCTTCCGACAGCGCTCGGAAACTCGGCCCATACGCTCCGGCCTAAGAGTTCCTCTTGGGTGCGGGCAAGAAGGCGCTCTGCCTGGGCATTCAGAAAGGTAAAGTTCCAGGACCGATCCAGGGCAAAGAAAGCATCCGTGATACTCTCCAAAATGGCCGCGATGCGTGCGCTGACCGCTTGTCTTTCCTGGGCCTCGTGCATGAGGGTGCGCTGCTGGCGCAGCACTTCCACGGTCAGCCACGTCCGTTCTACGACCGCCTGAATAAGTTCCACTTCTTCGGGCTGCCATTGTCTTGGCGTCGTGCTGTGAACGGCGATTGCCGACACCAGGCGGGCAGAATGCAGCACGGGCGCGGCGACATAGGCACGGACACCGATCGCCTCATAAGCGGCGACGGTCTGAGGCGGAACTTTGACCGCGTCGGCGTAGATGCTGTCAACCACGGCGACGCGGCCTGCTTTGTACTCCGCGACGACAAAAGAGCCAAACGCGGAAATGGGAAATGTGCCGGCGATGCTTGCTACTGTCTCATTCGCGCAGTAGTCCACGGGAACCGTGCACTCGTCCGCTTCCAAATCAATGTCCGCAAAAACGCACCGGGCGGCTCCTAAAAAACGTCCCAGCGAGCGCATCGCGTCGGCAATGACTTCCTCGGGGGCTGTCAGCTTTCGCGCCCGCTCCGCCAGGGCCGACAAAAACTGCTCCTGCGCGGCACGTCGGCGCACTTCTTCTTCGGCCGCTTTACGCCGGGAAATGTCGCGGGTAACGCCGTCGAAACGGGTTGGGTTTCCGGCGGCATCGTAGCGGAAGCGCCCGACGGCGTTTATCCAGCGTGTGCGCCCATCGGAAGCCAGTGTCCGGTACTCCACGTTGTATTCGGCATGATCCCGCAGGGCACTCTCAATAGCCTGGCGCGTCGGCTCCCGGTCGTCCGGATAAAGCAGCGAGTAAAACAGTGCGAAGTCCACTTCCGTGCCTAGCGGCAGAAAGAAGTGCTCACAGCAGGTGTCGTTCCAAAGGATCTTGTTCAGAGGATAGTCGCAGTAGAAGGTGCCGAGACGCGCCGCATCCACGGCGAGGCGCAGGTCTTCCTGACTGTTCTGGACACGGGCTTGCGCCCGGCGGCGCTCGGTGATGTCTCGGTAGAAGATGTTCAGGCCGCCATCGGCGGCCGGGTAAACATCAATTTCCAGCCAAACGCCGGCAGCGCCGGCCACGGACAAATGCTCAAAGTGCGCTTCCACCCGGTCGTCCATGACCCGGCGGAGATGGCGTTCCAGGTCCGTGCCGACAGCCCCCGGCCATTCGTCCCAATGCAGCCTGCCCTGGAACGCTTCCAATGGCTTGCCGCTGATGCGGCACGCCTCGCGGTTGGCATAAAGAATGCGCCACCGGCTGTCCAAAGCGACAAACGCATCTTTGACCCGCTCCAAGATGTCGGCGGCCCGCAGGCTGGGGGCAGAGATGGAAGCATTGGCAGGGTCTTGGTTTGGGTCTATGGGCGGCGGCATGAAGCACCATTCTGTCGAATGAAGTGCGGGACACAGGCCCGCATCAGTGAGTTCAAAGGATCAAAGTGAGTTCAGATGATTAGGATGAATAAGAGATTATAGCTGAGGCGAAGAGGATTTAGCAACTGCACGGACATCCGGCGCTGCCACCGCCTTTCGGCTTGCCGTGAGCAGGGCCTGCATCATGGCCGGAACTGGGTGCGCGGCGTCCGCTTCCCGAATGCCCGCTAAGTTGCAGCTTGCCTCGATCCGTTGAAACGGCTCGCGCCGCAGGACGACCAGCCGGCAGGGAAAGCCATCCATCACGAAGTCCTGCAGCTTGTCCGTGCTTGATGTTTCCACTTCCGGCGTCTGCGCCCAAAATCCGGCGCATTCTTCAGCGGTCAGCACCGCTTCCCCGTGTTCGGCAGTGAACGGCATGTCCCGGTCAAAATCAAATCGCGACAGTGTCTGCGCCAGCAGCGTCCCACGCGGCGTTTCTCCCTGCCATAGCTTCACTCGGGCAAAGTGCGTTTTCCCATGCGGCAGCCCGTGGCCCTTGAGAAGCAAAACGGCGTCCGGCGGCTCACTTTTTCCTGAAGTATTGGAAGTATCGGCGGCAAACAGCGGCTCCGCTTCGGCGCTTGACCCCGGCAGCTCCGGCAGCCGATGCCGCCGCCTCAGCTCGTTTTGGTACGGCATGGCCCGCAGATGGGTCGCCCAGGAAACGAAGATGGCCCCAGCAATGCCGACCGCAAAAAAGGCCATAATTGCGGCAATCAAGTACGCCCATCCCAGCCGCAGAAGCGTCCCGGCGGCAGCGCAGACACTCAGCAGCAGCCCGGAAATGCAGCCAACGCTCTCCATGCGCCGTTCCCAGGGCCGCAGGCGGCTCCGCTCGATCAGCGTGGCCTCGGTCATCAATTGGATATTGTTCTTCAAACCTGATTTCTCCGGGCACTGAATTTCTCCGGGCACTGAAGTACCCGTCTGGAAGGCTTAGCCGATTGTCCAGGGGACAAAATACAGGCTCAGAACAGAGGGCGAGATTGTTCCTACGGGTACTTCAGTGCCCGAACTTCCAGCCGGCACAGGACTTATTCGCTGGACGCCAAGCGCATCACGGCTATTCTTCCCACCAGTCCATGCCGATTTGATGCTCGGTCGGCCGAAATCCGACCGACTCGTAGATACCGGCGGCATAATACTCTTCGTCGGCGGCCATGACCAGCGTTTTGGCCCCAAGCTGTTTAAGGGCACACTGTGCCGCTTCATAAACCAGCGTCCCGCAGAAGCCGCGCCGCCGGAAGTCCGGGTGCGTGCCGACCGATTGGAACCGGCC
>CAXSZN010000022.1:0-15264 GCA_964241935.1 uncultured Armatimonadales bacterium | reverse complement strand
GCAGGCGCGGCGCCGATTTCTTCTGCGAACAGCCGCCGCCAGCGGTCCAGATCGCCGCAAGCAGGCGGCCGGTCAAACAGCAGAAAATTTCCCCAGTAGAATGTTGGGTTAGACGGTGTTCGGATGACAACATAGTCGCCTCTGTCCACGACTTCCCCATCAAGGCGTGGAAAGCATAGGTCAGTTTGGTAAGCGAGTGAGCGAATTTGCATAAATTCAGTATACAGCAAAAACCACGGTGAATCGGGTATAACAGCATAGTGTATAAACTACGCAAACAAAAAGAGGAATTGGCGCATGAGCGGCGAATAAGCACTCTGTGCCGGATTGGAAGCACGCTATGAGACAAACATCCGCAAGCCGAGACAAAGCGTTCACACTGATTGAACTGCTCGTCGTCATCGCCATTATCGCGATTCTCGCCGCCATCCTGTTCCCGGTCTTTTCCCAAGTGCGGAACAAAGCGCGGAACACGCAGGACATGTCCAACCTGCGCCAGATCGGGCTGGCCGCGCAGATGTACGCGGGCGACGCCGACGAAACCTGGGTGCCGGTCGGCGGCTGGAACGACCCGACGATCACACCGTTCACCAACCCGAATGGCCCGGCTCCAGGCCGGCCCTGGACCGGCTGGGGGCTGCACCTGCTGGCCTACACTCAAAGCGCCGGCATCTTCCGCTCCCCCTGGATGCCGGACAAAGCGAACTATTTCACCGGGGCCTGCGCGACGTCAAACGGCATGACGCTGACCAACACCTACAACATGAACTGGTTTCTCGGGCGTGACGGCTCCTGCAACAACGGGGCGCCGGGGTCCTGCGATTTTGACCCGGCCGACCCGTACACGCACACGCCGGACGGCACCCCGCTGTCTTCGCCGATCACGCTGGGCCAGATTGAAGAGCCGTCCTCTACAATGGCGTTTATGCTGAACCAGGCCACCAGCGCCTACGGCAACGGGATCGGCTGCGACTACAACACGCTGGAAGCCAGCGACTATATCAACATGCTGCGCTGGCGAGCGGTCTATAACGACGGCGGCAACATCGCGTTCGCGGATGGCCATGTCAAGTTTTATCTTGCCAAAGAAGCCGACTCGACGCTCTGCAACGGTGCGCCTCAGTATAAGATTTACACTTGGACCCAGCGCGGCATCTGGGCTTATCCCGGAATGCCGACATCAAACGGCGGCTACGCCGACGGTCCCATCAATCTTGGGTGCCCGTAGAACCCCCTAGCCCCCAATCATGGGGGAACCGGAAAAGAAAAGACCGGGCCTTTCCTGAGTCTTGTCCCTCCATGATTGGGGGCTAGGGGGAATCTTCGCCTTGAAAGAGAATGGATATGTCATCGGCTGAAACATTGAAGTGGGTTGAAATCTTCGGAGCATTGACAGGTCTAGCCTCGGTTTATCTCACGGCCCGGAATGACATCTGGAACTGGTGGTGGGGCGTTGCGAGCGCCCTGCTGTACGGCTGGGTCTTTTTCAGCAGTCAGTTGTATTCTGACGCCCTTTTGCAGATCGCGTACTTTCTGCCGATGCAGTTCTACGGCTGGTGGGTCTGGAAGAAGGCCGGGCCGCGCCATGCCGACGACCTGCCGGTGACCCGCCTGACGTGGGGAGTTTGCGCCCTTCTTTTGCTGCTGATTGTTCTCGCTTCGGCGGGCTGGGGCGAGCTGATGAAGACATACACCAATGCCTCGCAGCCATTTTTAGACGCGACACTGGCAATGATCAGTGTCGCGGCGCAGTATTTAGATGCCCGCAAGAAGCTGGAGTCGTGGTGGCTCTGGATCGCCGTAGACATATTCTCCGCTTTTTACCTGTACCCGAAGCAGCATCTTTATGTGACCACGGCTCTCTACGCGGCGTTTCTCGTCATCGCCGTGGCCGGCCTCTGGCGCTGGACGGTGCTGGCACGGGAGAAAGAGCGGGCCGCCGTATGAGCAGACCGACGCGCGGGCTGGTGCTCGGCAAGTTCCTGCCGCCGCATCTCGGCCACAAGTATTTGATTGACTTCGCATCGGGCCAAGTGGACGAGATGTCCGTGCTGGTCTGCACGTTAAAGCGGCAGCCGATCCCTGGACACCTGCGGTACGACTGGATGCGGCGCTCCTTTGGCGGCGTGCGGGTCATCCATCACACAAATGAACTCCCGGATGAGCCGGCGGACGCTGAAACGCCGGAGCAGTTCTGGGAGATGTGGCGTGCCAGCATTCTGTCGCATTTAGGCGCTCCGCCGGACTATGTCTTTGCGTCGGAGCCTTACGGCGCAAAGCTGGCCGAAGTTCTCGGCGCTCGATATATTCCTGGTGATGGTCCGCGCGAGCTGGTGCCGATTTCAGGAACGGCAATTCGAAGCGATCCCGCCCGGCACTGGGATTTTCTTTTGCCCGCCGCCCGGCCCTACTTTGTGCGGCGCGTTGCGGTCATCGGCCCTGAGTCAAGCGGCAAGTCCACGCTGACACAATATCTTGCCGCCCGCTATGACACCAAGTACGCGGCGGAATACGCGCGTGCGTATCTCGATGCCACGAACTTACAGATCACGCCGGAAGCAATTTTAGCCATCTCGCGGGGGCACCGCGCATCCGAAGATGCTCTTGCGGAGCAGTGCCGGTCCGGCCTGCTGTTCTGCGACACGGAAGCCCTCATCACAGCCTTCTGGTCGCGCTGCTTCTTGGGCTTCGTGCCGCCTGAAGTGGAGCGTCATGCGGCGGAAGACCGCTATGCCCTATACCTGGTGACGACGGCCACCGAAGAGTGGGTCACCGACCCGCAGCGCTTCACTCCAGACTTCAGGGAGCGGGCTGAGTTTAGCCGGCAATGTGTCCGCGAGATGGAGCGTTTGGGCCGCCGTTATGTGGTTTTGAGTGGTACTTGGGAGCAGCGGGCCGAGCAGGCGGCAGCCGCCGTGGACGCGCTGCTCCGTGAAAGCGCAGATGCAACTGACTGATCGCCTGATACGATTGGATGTTCGCTTTTTGGGTATAGTAGTAGAAATCCTTCTGCTCAAAGAAGACCTAAAGGAACATCCGCCTATGCTGGCCCAACAACGCTCTGCTCTTTTCTGCCTCGTGCTTCCGTCATTGCTGACGACCGCACGGCCTGTCGAGGCGTCTTCCCACCGAAGACATTCTTCCGCCACCGCGACGTTTTACCGAAAAAGCGACAGCGATCCACACCTCGCAAACGGCGATTACTACGGCAGTCATGGCCCCTGGTTCTGCGCGGTAGACGAGTCGCGGCGCAGCCTGCTCAACCACCGTATCCGCGTCGTGAACACCCGGAATGGCCGAAGCCATATCTTTTTAGTCGCCGATTTAGGGCGCTTCCCGCGCGGCAACGTGGACATCTCGCGCGGCGGATCGTCCCGCCTCTCAGGTCGCGGCGGTCCTGACAGCTTCCCCGTCGAATGGCATGATCTCGGCCTTGCGCCGGGCCATAAGCCTTCCCATCATCCAAAACATCACCGCTAACAAAACATCACCGCTAAGGCAGTTCAGGCGGCTCAAACTTGCCGCCGGCAGCAGGCGCGAAGGACCGCGCCTCTGCCACGGCATCAAGATTGAGTGGTCCGTACAGATGCGGGAATAGATCGCCGTCGGCGGCTTCATATTTGAGTTCCGCCGGCACACGGTCAGCGTCAATCACCAGCAGCACTAAATCCATCTGCCCGGCGTAGAAGCGGTTCGCGGTCTTCGCGACTTGTTCCAGCGTCGAGCAGTGGATAAAGCCTTCCGTCGCCAAGCTGTCTGCGCGGTACTCGCCAAGTTCTTGTGCCTCGCGCCAGTCTCCGGCACGGCAGATATGCAAAATGATGTTCATAGTTTGTCACGATTATGAGACACGCCAAATTGTTTTCAGAGCGGCTTTTGTTCCCGTCAGTGCCTGATCAGCCCACTTTTTGGCTCACGCTGGCCTTTCCCTGCGTATTTCTTTCCAGCAGCAGCATAAACTACGCTGTTGACAATGCCGCTAAACTGTGATATACTCTATTCACGTTCGCAAAAAGAGCGCCGGCGAGAAGCATTGAGCTTCCCGCTTTTTTTATTGCCTGCCTACTGCTGACTTCCTCCAGAGCACCTCAAACGGCAGAAACGGCAGGGGCGAGATGAACTGCTTCGCCCGGACATTTCCATCCAAATACACCGCTGTATAGACCCACAGATTGCTGTCCGATAGCAGGCCGTAGCAGGCCGCGCTTTCTTCCAGCTCACCAGTTTCCAGCGGCGTGACACTCTTGTAGCCGTCCAAGAACGCGCGGCATAGCTCCGGCGCAAGCTGAAGCATCAGATGCAGGGCGCGAACTATCTCCCAGCCCCGCGCCGCTCGCCCCGACTGGTCCCAGTCAATCACCGCACTGATTTGGGCGCTCTCAAAGAACAGATTGGTTTCCTGGAAGTCTCCATGCAGCACCCGCTGCGGCAGCGCCGCCAGCCGGCCCGGAACACTTTCAGCCAGGAACGCATTCTGCTCCAAATAGGCGCGGCGTCCCGCAAGATGCTCCCGTGCCGCCTGTTCTGCGGCTGTCTGCGCCGGCAGGGCGCGGATCGCCGCGTCCAACTGCGGGACAAGCGCCACCGCCCCGGCAATATCACCCGTGAGATTTTTAACCCGCGCCCGCCCCGCCGGAAGTCTTTCTAATGCCGCGTGAATGCAGGCCAGGCATTTCCCAGCCGCCTCTGCGTGTTCGGCGCGAAGACTCGCCCGCGCGATCTGCTGTCCAGGTGCCAGTGGAAATAAAGCAAAAAAGTGGTCCCCGCGCTCCAAAATCGTACCGCTTGGCGTCGGAATTGGACGGCAGACCGGCACTCCGTGAGTGGCGGCGAAGACGATGCACTCCTGCTCCCATTCAACGCGCTCCCGTGCACGGGAGGAAACACGCAGGGCAAATGCGCCCCGCTCCGCCTGCACGATCAGCGTTCGGTTGACGGTCCCGGTCGCCGGCACGACTGCCGACACAAGGCGCCCTATCTGCCATTCGCTCAGGACATCGCGCTCTTCTTCGGTGATGTTTTGTGTCATTTCAGCTTTACTCGGCAGGCGCGAGATTAGGACGAGGGAGTTCACTCCCTCGTTCCAGGCATTTTGCCGAGTGGCGTGACAGCAAATCAGGATTCATCTTGCCGCCGTGTCCCGGAGCCGTAGAGGAAATAATTTGGTGTCGACTGCACGTCAAACTTCCAGCCCAGCTTGGCAAGTTTCCGGGCCAGCTCTTCGGGCGGGTAAAACACTTTGACGATGCGGAACTCGCGGCCATCGTTTAAGCGGCGCGTCTGCGTCTCGACTTCGGCTTCCTCAAGCGCGTGGTCGGCGGCGGTGGAAGTGGCGTCATAGAGCGAGTCAATCAAGAAGACGCGGCCACCGGGCGCGAGGCAGCTTTGAACCAGCGTCCAGAACGCCTCAAAGCGCTCCGGCGGCACATGGGACAGCCAGAAGCTGAAGAAGAGTGTGTCGTAGACGCTGTCCGGCGTCCAGTTTAACAGGTCCGCTTGGGCGTACTGGACTTTGGGATTATTCACGCGGGATCGGTTGATTTCCAGCACCTCGGGCGACGCATCCAGCGCCGTGACGCTGTCTGCGAAGCGTGCTAAGTGCCGGGTCCACAGCCCCGTACCGCAGGCCATTTCCAGCACCCGTCCACTCGGGGCAAACGCTTCCAGCGCTTCCTCCACCTGCGCCGCTTCGGCAAACCACCGGGCGTTGGCCTCGGGGCCACGGTCATACCGGCCTTGCCGCAAAAACCACTGGTCGTATTCACCGGCACGGGCGCGGTAGTAGGCAATCTGTTCTTGTAAGATATTTTCTTCTAAGTACTGCGTTAAGCTCTGACGCGCGGTCTGCTCTAAAGCGTCCGGGTACTCAAACCCCAACTTAGTGGCAAGGCGGCGTCCCACTGCCGCAACTTCATTTCGGCTGGCTTCAATGGCTTGGATTATTTCGGCACGGCTGGTCCGGGGCAAGCCTAGCACTTCCAGACTATGCGGGCCGAACGCTTCCGTGATGGCCCGCATCATGGGTGTCAGCGTGTGGATGGTAGGCCGCTGCGTGCCTTGATCCCGGCCAGTCGCGTCGGCGTGCCAGAGCCGCAGAAGAACCGGCAGCTCGAAAGCCAGTCCCTGCAAGATCAGCAGGTCCAGATTACGAAAGAGCATCCGGGTGTGCTTGTGCGAGCCGATCCAAAACTGCGTGAGGGCTTCGAGAATGGCCTCCGGTTCTGCGGCTCTCGCTTCTTCCGTTGGCGGCAGCGCCGCCGACTCAAGAAGCGTTCCAAACGCCGCGTCCCGGCAGCCTAGCACCAGTGTCACATCCGGCGGCGGGTCTCGGTCCACGCTCTGAACCAGCAAATCTAGGATCACGCCGTCCGCCAGCAGCGCTTGATGCAGCACGGTTCTATCCCAGCGCAGGGCGTGAACGCCGACAGCCGTTTCCCCAATCAGCGCCGACAGCATAAGCAAGTCTGGCTCCTGCCACGGCGGCAGCGCCTCGGGACGCACTGCCACGCGCAGGTCAATGTCGCTGTGGGCGTCGGCTTTGCCGCGAGCGATGCTGCCGCCCAGCCACAGGGCGACAACTTCGGTGTCCGTCCAGAGCCGCGCCGCGATGCGTTTCAAGACCGCGATTTGCGGCAGGTCCGGCAGGCCATTGGAAGTCAAGCCTGCCTGTGTCAAGTTTATTTGCGTCAATTTTTGTGGCCTTTATTGCTAATTGAAAATCCTGCCGTGAATGCCCCGCCGCCGGGTGCAGTTGCTCCGTGAACGGCAGGTCTGGCGGCCTGCGGCCAACCGGTCTGCGACCGGAAGAACAAGCCGGTGGTTTTTGTATTCCGCTCTTGTCTTCCGCACACTGTGCGGTTGGCGTCCTCGCCGCCAGACCTGCCGTTCACGGAGCAACTGCACCCGGCGGCGGGAACTTCTACGGCGGGAACTTCTACGGCGGGAACTTCTTAGGCTGCGGAACATCTTGCGGGGCCGCGCCGTCAGGGAGATAAGGCAGGCAGGAAGTTTGTCCCTGCCTGGCGAACTGACGGCTTAGGAGAAAATCAGATGACACTTGTAATAACCAAAGGGCTGGCGCTGTGCGGCGTCTGCGCCCTGCTCGCCGGTCTTGGAACCGCTGCGTCCGCGCAGGGCGGCTATGGATACGGCGGCCCCGGCCCCTACCAGCATGGCCCATACCATCATGGCCCGATGCATCATGCCCGCCAGGCCGTTCTGCGGCAAAAGGCCGCTTACGCCCATGATGTCGCGACCGGCCACTACGGCGCAGCGGAACGCGCTCATCTGCGGGCGATGGCTATTCGCCACCATATCCGCGCCCGCCGCATGATGGAGCGCGATGGGATGCACCCGGACGGCGGGTTCGGCGGCGATCATCACGACCATTTCGATCACTAGATCAAATCTCTCACCCGGTCACACCAAGCCGGGTGAGGTTTTTTCGCCTGCGGCTTCCGCCAGCGCAAACTTCTTGATCCCCTGCAAGAGCGGCGGGCACTGCTTGATACTCTTGCGCTTGCGAAACCCCTCCGTCATCCGATACCCACTTGCCATGTGCCGGGCCATGTACCAATGCACGGTCAGGGGCGCGTCCCGCCATTTCCCACCGATGTCCATCCCCTGCCCCTGCATCCATCCGATTACCTGCGGGTTGCGGCTCAGAACATACACATGACGCCGCCGCGCCCGCGCCCGGTCCCAGGCCGCGTCAAACAGTGCTTTTCCAATCCCGCGCCCTCGGAACTCCGGCAGAACACACAGCGCAGCAATTTCCGTCCAGTTCTGCCGCAAATCCACGCTGAAGCAAACCCCCGCGAACTGCCCGTCTTCTTCGGCGGCGTAGACATCGGACAGCCGCGTCAGCTCCCGCACCGTGTACCCCAGAATGTTCGGCGTGTCTTTGAGCGCCCCATGCACCTGCAAGGCTTCCGCCTGCGTTAAAGGCCGGTGAACGATCTCGGTCATATTCACCCGTTCCCTCATCGCCCTGCCAATTCCTGCCTTATTCTACTTCTCAAACTGCATGGGCCACGGTTCGCCTGGAAAGACAGGCCACGGTTCGCCGCTTGTCACCGGAGGCGTAAAGGGCACAAATGCATCGCCGACGGAATGAAACCAATCAGCAGTTCGTTCCCCGGCGACTCGTGCGACGGAACCGTCCGCTCTTAAGACAACATAAGTCACGCCTTTCGCATAGCCGTTGTAAGGCTGGCCGGCCTCGTTGGTGCTCCCATGATTGCTGTCGTAAACAAGGACCGAAGAAGGTTCCGGCTTAATTACGGCATCCGGCAGACTGTGATTGTCGTCATAGCTGATCATGTCATACACCCGGTAGTTGTAATCCAGCCGAAGCAGGCCGGAATGCGGCGCAGGTATCGGGTTGGTTTCGTTCGGGCAGTGGTAGATGTCCGGGTCATGGGCATAGGCCAGCAGCAAATCATGGTCGGCTTGCTCTGTGGCGGGCAGAGCACTGGCGTCAAAAAAATATGGAGGCAATGCGCTACCGTTGTCATTCTGGTACATCTGGATCGCCAGCCCAATTTGATGCAGGTTGGACTCGCAGACAGTCTGCCGGGCGCGTTCTCTGGCTTTAGCGAATACTGGGAACAGCAGGGCGGCCAGCAGGCCGATGATTGTAATGACGACCAGCAGCTCAATCAATGTGAAGCCTTTGCGGACAAACGAAGTTTTCATACCATTGCTCCTTTAAGGGTGCTGCTTGTCGCACCCTGTTACTCTTGACGTGCTACTTGACGCTGAACGTCAGCGCGTAGCGACGATTTGCCGTTCCCGCCGCCGCGTCGCTGCCTCGGCATGTCGCCCCTGTGTCATCCTGACCGCAGCCTGCGCCGCCCGGCGGCTGACTGTCCCCACCTGAGACATTCTCAGCAGGCAGCCAGGCGGCGTGACCGTCGCACGCCAGGTAGTCCGCGCCCCCTTCATGCCTGACACGGCTTCCCATGCCGCCATTGAGGACACGGCCTCCGAGATTGCCCGTTGCATACAGCGGCACCAGGTTGAAGGGATCGCCACTGCTCGTGCCGCACGGAAAAGTTGGGGATTGGCTGGCGCTGCTGCCGCCGCACTCTTCTCCACCATTTCCTGTCGCCGAGCCGTTCAGCGCAGGTGCTTCTTGAAAAATCGTCGCCGTCGCATCATTGTCTACCTCAAACAGCAACGTTGTTTGAGAGGGAGCGGATAACGCGCTGAAATTGGCCTCTGTTTTCCCGGAGGCCACAGCCCTCAGCAGGTTGGAATTGAGGCCATAAGAATCGGGATAATAATGCACAGATAAGCGCGAGCCAAGATTCGCCGGGTCTAACGGAGAATAGCCTGTCGTTGTGTCATCGGGACAGCGCAGCAGTTCCACGTTCTTGAAGTACGGCAGGCACTGGCTTACCCACTTGTCGCCGGCAAATCCTGGAACGTCACCCTGAACAGGGAACCTTTCGTTGTTGTCTGCGGCATACTGAAAGATCGCCAGCCCTAGCTGCCGCTCATTCGACTGACAGACCGTGCGCCGCCCGTTCTCGCGTACTTTGGCGAACACGGGGAACAGCAGGGCGGCCAGCAGGCCGATGATGGTGATGACGACAAGCAGCTCAATCAGCGTGAAGCCTTTGCGAGCGGGCAGAATGTTCATGGGAGCCTCCTTTTACTTCTCAAACTGCGGCGGCCAGGGTTCATTCGGAAATACGAGCCAGGGCTGACTCTGGTTTGGATCGCCACCGTTGCTGGAGTGCCAATTTCCTCCGTAATACTGCCACATCTGGGTTTGCTCTTCAGGGACTCGTGACACCGACCCATTTTCGCGCAGTATGATATACAGCCTCTCACTATTGCCATGCTGTAAGTCCTCAACAAGTACGGACATTGGCTCAGGCTTCATCACAGCGCTTGGAATGCCGCAAGGGATGAGCCACTGACTGCAATCCAGGAGTTCGGAAACGCGGTAATTGTAGTCGAGATAGACCTTGCCGAAAGTCCCGCTCAGGCCATCCTCATGGTACGGCGCATCTGGGCAGTGGTAGATGGCCGGGGCATGTTCATAAGGCAGCAGCGGGTCAAGCGAAAGGCGGTTCTCCGCCGCAATCTCATTGGTATCCCCAAAAGTTTCCGGCAGGACGCCGCTATGGTCCGCCTGGTACATCTGGATGGCAAGGCCGATCTGGCGCAGGTTCGACACGCATACAGTCTGACGGGCTTGTTCTCTGGCTCCTGCGAACACCGGGAACAGCAGAGCAGCGAGCAGGCCGATAATTGTCATCACGACTAATAGTTCAATTAGCGTATAGCCGTTTTTCAGAGTCCCTCCAGCCCCCAATAATAGGGGAGTAAGATTTGGATGCGGCTTGTTCTTCTTTCCGGTTCCCCCATGATTGGGGGCTAGGGGGACTCTTCTCATCATGTTCTTTTCCTTGTCAGCGCGGCATGGGGCGGAAGCGGTGCAGGCGGAACTGGCGGCGCAAGGCAGCGGTAACGCTTGCCGTGAGGCAGCCGGCGGGGAGCCAGAAGCAAAGCTGGAACGCGGCGAATGTCAGCCCTTCGGTGTGCGGGCGCAGAGTCAAACCGACGGCGGCGGACGCGAGGCTGAGGACGCCCACAGCGCGGCAGATGCCGGGCGTCGTCCGCGAGTCCATTCCGAGGCCGGTCAGCGAGCCGGCGGCGAAGGGAGACACGGCGGCGAAGCACTGCACCCAGGGCATCCAGGCGGTTTCGGCGGGGGTTAAAACGCAGGCTTCCAGACCGAGCAGGCAGGCGACGGAAAAGACGCCGAACCAGCCGAACGCCCGCAGCGCGGCGGCGTCGCCGAAGCGTATCAGGCGGCGGGGCAAGTCGCCCTGGAGGCAGGTATCGGCAAACCGCTGGCCGACGGCCCAGGGTTCGCCGTATTCTTTGAGCGCAAGCAGGACGGCTTGGTCGGGCGTGAAGCCTTCCGCTTGAAAGTCTTCCGCGAGCGCCTGAAGGTGGTCGGCGGCTTCCAGGCGCAGGCGGCGGCGCTGGGCGTAAGGCGCGATGCCGAGCAGCGGCGCACACAAATAGTCTAAATAATCTTCGAGCTGAGCGTACAGGTACGCCTGGTCAAGCGGGCTGTTCATGGGAATTCTCCCCGGCGTGTCCGCCAATAATCGTGTCCATCGCGCGGGCGAAGGTCTGCCAGGCTTCGACCCGGCGGGCCAGTTCCGCCCGGCCCGCTCCGGTGATGGCATAGACCAGCCGGGGACGCTCCCCGGCCTCGTGCTGCCATTCGCCCGAAACAAGGCCGTCGCGCTCCAGCGTGTGCAGGACAGGGTACAGCGTGCCCTGCTTGAACTTCAGCGAGTTGTTTGTGCGCTTGTTGATGCCCTGCGCGATGGCGTAGCCGTGCTGCGGCCCGGCGGCGAGGGCGGACAAAACCAGCGTCGGCACATTGCCGCGCAGCAGCTCACTGTCGGTAGTCATTGCTTTTAGCCTCTGCATATAGTATATACTATGTTATAGAATATGTCAAGCGGATTTTCTTGGCATACATTTTTCAAATAAATGCCGCAAATGATGATTAATGATAATGATTAATATATAAAGAGACTACGGTATAATCGTTCACATTGCAGTTAATCTTCTGCCAACGGGAGCACGCCCATGCAAAATCCACATCCTTTTGATCCCGCGCCCGCACCAACGCTTCCTTTAGCCCGTATCAACGAGCGTCTTTCAGAAATCAATGAACAGCTTACCGAGGAATACGGGCAACTGGTTGAAGAAAGTGTTATCTTGTCCGAGGACCTCGGGCAGCTCGCTGAAGCCAATGCGCGGCTGGCGGAAATCGAGGAGCGGCTGCGGCTGGCGCTGGAAAGCGGCAAGCTGGGATCCTGGGACCTGGACCTGGCGACGCGCTGTTACGTTGAGATTTCCGACATCTGGAAGCAAAACTTCGGACGGATGGATGTCGGCGACATCACGCAGGATGAGTTTCTGATGTTTCTGCATCCCGATGACCGCGAAAAAGCCCGTGAGGCCGCCACCAAAGCGATTGACGAGCATCACGATTACGGCGCGGAATACCGTGTCATCTGGCCCGACGGCAGCACGCACTGGATGAGCGCAAACGGCAAGCTGCTGTATGATGCTCAGGGAAACCCGAAGCGGCTGATCGGCGTCACCCAGATCATTGATGAGCGGAAGCAAATCGAGATGGAGCGCGAGCGGGAGCTGATACGAGTCCGGGACCTGGCAGATCGGGACCCACTGACAAATCTTCTAAACCACCGTTCTTTCTACAAGTGCCTGGACGAAGAAACCGAGCGTGTCACGCAAATGGGCATCAGCCTATCCGCCGTCATGCTGGACATGGACAGCTTCAAGTTCTTTAATGCCGCCTATGGCCACGCGGTCGGCGACCAGGTGCTGCGCCAGGCGGCAGACCGTATTCGAACCGTCTGCCGTCCCCAGGACACGCTCGCCCGGTTTGGCGGGGATGAGTTTGCCCTGCTCCTGCATGAAGAAAACGGCACGGCGGCAGCGGAAGTGGAAACGCGGATTCGGAAAAGTTTGGAAGGGCTGGTATTTCAGCCCGAGGGGCAGGCCTCAGCGATCCCGCTGACGGCTTCCATCGGCGCGGCGGTGTTCCCGGAAGAAACACGGGACCGAAGCCGGCTGATGAAGCTTGCGGATGAGCGGCTGCGGCGCGCGAAAGACGGCACCTCGGAGGACACGCCGGCGGACCATGTCCGGCGGGCGCTGGCCCATGTGGACGGCTTTTCAATGCTGGACGCGCTGGTGACGGCGGTGGACAACAAAGACCGCTACACATCACGGCACTCGGAAGACGTGATGAAGTACGGACTGCTGATTGCTCAAAAGCTGGGCATCAAGGAACAGGATCAGAACACGGTCGCCGTTGCCGCGCTGCTGCATGATGTCGGCAAGATCGGCGTTCCCGACGCCATCCTGCGGAAGCCGGCAAAGCTGACCGACGAAGAGTTTCTGGCGGTCAAGCAGCACCCGCAGATGGGTGCGATCATGGTGTCGTCGGTGGCCGGGCTGGAACACACGCTGGATGCGGTGCGCTATCATCACGAGCGCTGGGACGGCGGCGGGTATCCGGCGGGGCTGTCCGGCGAGGAAACGCCGCTCATCGCCCGAATCATGGCGGTTGCCGATGCGTACAGCGCCATGACCACGGACCGCCCTTACCGCCAGGGCATGAGCCGCGAGAAAGCCTTGTCTCTTCTGGAAGAAGGCTCCGGCGCTCAATGGGACCCTCGGTGTGTCCAGGCGTTTTGCAGTGCGCTGCCGTGAGGCGGCCCCCGCCCTAGTTCTGAAGCCCCCCGCCCCAAACTTGGGGCGGGGGGCTTCAGGCGCTTTAGAACGGCTGAAGGGCGGCGAAGTCTCCGGCAAGCCGCGTCCCGATGTAAACATGCCCTTCCGCCGTCGGATGCACTCGGTCATTGCCGATGTAGTAATCGCTGTTGCCGTTTCCCGCCGGGGCGCCAATGTACCCGGTGCCGGTGAAGTAAGACACCACATCAATAAACGTGACTTCCGGCACGGAAGCCACAGCCGCTTGCAGAGCGGTGCGGACGGCGGCGGTGTTGGAATTATTGGCCGCCGGCGGCCGCCAGGGACCGCAGACGTACAAGCGGCAGTTCGGCAGGCTTCCGAGAATCTGCCGATAGAGCAGGGCCGCCTCGGCCTGCAAGGCGGCTGCCGACGCGGCATCGCCGGCCACGTCGTTGATGCCGCCGCAAATCACGACAATCTGCGGATTGTAGGCGATAATATCCTTCGCCACGCGCTGCCGGAACGTGTACCGGCCATGCACCCCCGGATAAGCGTTTGCCAGGTAGCCGGTGCCGCCGCTGCCGGACTGCCAGGTATCTTCCAGCCCGAGCACACGCCCCAGCACTGCCGGAAATCCCTCGCCCGAGTCTGCGCCCGTGCCTTCGGTGTAGCTGTCGCCCATGACAATCATCCGCGGCCCGAGCTGCCGGGACGACCGCCAAATCGTGTCGGTGGGACTGATGCTGAACCCACGGCACTGGGTTCCCGACAGGAAGGTGAGACGGCGGATGGCCTTGACGCCGTCAAAGGAAACGTTGATGTTGTAAAAGTTGCCGTCATTGGGCACGGACACGAACGGGCCGGCGGGAACCCCGTCCACCAGCACTTTTAGCACTCCGCCCTGGCCGTAGGTCACGAAATCCAGGCTTGTGCCGTCATACATAAACTCAATGACCACGCCGCCGCCTTCGTAAGCCCCCGTGATATAGGAGTCAATTCCTGACGAAGCGCCGCCGTAGGGAAAGTGCGCGGAGGGTACCAGCCTTCCAGCAAAGACACGAACAGCCGGATCCTGCCAGTCAAAATGGACATGGTTTGGGATGGTACTTGGCGCACCGCCCGCGCCGACCGAAACCGCAGCCGGCTGGCTGCTGTAATACACGAGATCGGCATGGGAAGCTGTCTGGAAAAGGCCCGACAGGGCCGTATCCAGGCGAGCGCCGTCCGTGTTCACAATCTGGCTGGTTTCCAGGGCACCGGGCGGGGTTAAATCGAGAGCGTTCGCGCCGGCTTGACCGGAAGCGGCCCCGAGCAGGCCCGCCGTTCCGGCCCCGGCCAGCACTCCATTGACAAGAAACTTCCTTCGATCCATGTGTGTCTCCTTATAGGTGCAAGCATAATTCACAGGTTAATTGCGGGACAAGCGGGCGCTCCGCACCGGGGCGGGCATCTTGACGCCGGGCTTCAAGGCATCCCACAAGATTGCGTTCAGCGCGTCCGGGTCGGCGCGGTCCGGCGCAGACAAATCCAGTTTTGCCGACGCCACAGCCCCCGGCCCTCCACCCGGATTTTTCGCTTCCAAATCCACTTTTGGCCGGAGGTTGGCATACGCCGTTTTGTCAGGGATAAGCGTGAAGCACCCCAGCATAGGGGTTGCGTTCTTGTCGTACTGAGTCATGGGCGGCAGACCTAAGATCAGCTCCATTGTGCGGACCATCGAGGCCGTCGTGTACTGCGTGTGGTCTACCACGCCGCGCCTGATATACGGCGAGATCACCAGGCCGACGGTGCGGTGGGCGTCCACATGGTCCGGGCCGTTTTGGGCGTCATCTTCAATAACAAAGATCGCCGTGTTCTTCCAAAAGCGGGAACGGCTCACGCCTTCCACGATTTGGCCGAGTGCTTGATCGTTTGCCGCCACATGCGCGACCGGCGTGTATTTGCCGGCTTGCAGCGCCTGCGTGTGGTCCTCCCCCAGCGACATGACGATGAAGCGGG
>CAXSZN010000021.1:0-68211 GCA_964241935.1 uncultured Armatimonadales bacterium | reverse complement strand
AACTGGCCGAACGCGCCGTCGCCCCGGTACGCGCCGTGGCGGCAGCGCCAAAACTGGAAGCCGTATCCCTGCGCCCAGTCGCTGTTCGGGTCGTCGCCGTTGGGGACCTGCGCGGACGTCGCCTCGGCCACCCACCCGGCGGGGAGCAGCCGCACGCCGTTCCATTCCCCGTCCTGCAAGTACAGAAGGCCGAACCGGGCGATGTCCTCCGTCGTGAGGCTCAGGCCCCAGCCGCCGACGTTGATCCCCTGCGGACTGCTTTCCCAGGTCGGGGCCGCGTTGCCGAGCGGCTCAAACAGGCGCGGCCCCAGAAACTCCAGCAGGGTCTGCCCTGTCGCCTTCTGCACAATCGCCGAGATCAGGTAGGTCGCGCCGCTGTTGTAAACAAAGTGCGTGCCGGGGGCGTGTTCCACCGGCAGCGCCAGGAAGGCCCGGACCCAGTCGCCGCCGGCCCGCAGGCGGCCCGTCGTGTCCTGGTCATGCCCGGTGGACATGGACAGCAGGTGGCGCACGCGCATCGCCGCCAAGTGCGGGCCGGGGCTTGCGGGCGCTTCGTCGGGAAAGAAGGACAGGACGGCGTCATCGAGCGACAGGAAGCCTTCCGCCGCCGCAAGTCCGGCCGCGGTCGATGCAAAGCTTTTGGAGAGCGAGTACAGCAGGTGCGGGGCTACGGGGCGGTACGGGTTCCACCACCCTTCGGCGACGACCCGCCCGCGCCGCACCACCATCAGGCTGTGCAGGCCCAGCGCCCGGCGCTCGGCATCGTCCACGAAGGCAAGCACGGCGGAGGAGGGCGTTCCCTGCGCCTCGGGCGTGCTGCGCGGCAGAGCGTGCGCTTTGGGAACGGACAGCGGCGCGATCGGTTCAACGGTCAGGGCGTCTTCGGTCAGAGCGTTTTCGGTGTTCATCTGTGCCTCCTTGGGTTTCCCCTACCGCCGCCCTCGCTGCGTGCGGGAAGGGGCGAGAGTCATATGATACCCGCCCGTGAGACTGGGGCAGGAATGGCGAATGGCTTCGTCACGGGAAATAATTTCGTCACAGCAATAGTTTCGTTAGGAGAGATGGTTTCGTTAGGTGAAGAGTGTAAACTCGCCATGCTTGCCGTTGTAGAGGAACGCACACTCCTTAAGGACGTCTCGCCCAATGACCATGAGAAGGCTGCCGCCCAGGCGGCTCCCAAGAACGCGCTCCAGATCCCGCGCAAAGCTTATGCCAGCGACAGAGAAGTGAACCGCATAAACCTCGATCCCGTGGGTGCCTCTTCCAGTCATATTGCTTCCAGCATCTGCATCTCTTCCAGCCTCCGCAGCAGCTTCCGCGACATTAATCACCGGCAGCGCAAGCGCCCTTGCAGCCTGAGCGTCGATAGAATGTCTGCAATTGGCTGAAGGCGGCTTCTTCGGTTCCTCTTGCAGGCCATGTCGTCTAAGTTCCATATGTCTAAGTTCCATCGCGACATGGTCCCGTCGGTCCTGCCCCACAAAATGCGCGTCATTTCGTCGAAGCCGTCGGCGACAGCTTTAGCGCTCCATCCGGCGTATGGGCCATGTGTTTGTTTCTCCGGTATCAATCTTACGGCCGAATCAATCTTACAGCCGATCCTCATGTGCCGGAAGCAATGTATTTGCGCTGCGGTCGAATTGCGCCGCGATCAATTTGTGCTGCGATCAATCGTCCAGCTTCGTGAAGTAAGGGTAGTAGGTCGTGTAAGAGCCGTAGCGGGTATCCGTGGTGGTCTTGGTCTGGCAGAGCGTCTCCATCCGCATCCACTTGACGTGGCCATCGATGAAGGCGCAGTTGGCCCCGCCGGTGTGCCGACCGATCATGCTGGCCTGTTGGCCGTTGAGCAGCGGCGGGTTGGCGGACAGGGTGCAGTTCTGGATGGCGGCGATCTGATAAGAGAAGGCATTGGTCGGGTCGGAGGCAAACCCGTCTGCGAGAAAGACTGTCCCGGAGGAGTCCTCGATGCTGGCTAAGGGTGTGCCCGCCGAGTAGGTGCCGAACAGGCCTCCGATAGCGGGAGTTTGATAATAAACGTCGTTGATCGCGTAAGACGTGAGGTGGTTCCCCAGCACGCGGGTCGGCTTGCTGTCGTCCGGGCAGGTGAAGACCGCCTCGCTCTTGATGTAGGGCATCAGGAAGCCGATGTAGCAGTCGGTTGTGGTGACGCCGTTGTTGTTGTCGTTGGGCACGAGCCTCTCGTCGTTATCCTGTGTGTACTGGACCAGGGCCAGGCCGATCTGCTTCTGATTGGAGGCGCAGGAGATCCGGCGGGCGTTCTCGCGGACCTTCTGGAAGACCGGAAACAGGATCGCCGCGAGAATCGCGATAATGGCGATGACGACGAGCAGTTCAATGAGGGTAAAGCCACGGAAGGGATAGGGTGAACGGCGAGAAGAAATAAGCATAAAGAAGTCTTCTTTCGGGATATTTGCCTCCCTTCCTGCAAAAATCATGCCAACCAGGCACAAATCTCAGGTAAACACAAAAGAAATCAAAAAGAAAGGCCGCCGGCATGATGCCGGCGGCCTTCTCTCTGTCCATTCTCCGGCGCTGCACTTAGGCAGCCGCAGCGGCTTTCTTCTTCTTGGCGATCACCACGCCGCCGAGACCTAAAGCCAGCAGCAGACCGAAGGAAACAGTTGTCGAGGCTTCGGGGACGGCAGCGGGAGCGGCGGCAGAGGCGTAGATGCCGGCAATCTGGGCTGAGGACAAAGCGTTGCTATAAAGCGCAACATCGTCAATGCTGCCGTCAAAGTTGCGCGGCGTGAATACAGAGCTGTCGCCGATAGTGAACGCGCTCGTGTGCGGGCTGCCGCTGACATCGCCGGTGCTGGTCGCGACCAAGCTGCCGTCAATGTAGAGGTCGGCGATCTGAGTGGCGGGGTCTTCGGTAGCAGCGAAGAAGTAGTACTGGTTCAGCGCCGGGCCAGGCAGCGCGGCGTTGACATTCCCGCCGCCCGCCGTGTAGAAGTAGAGCCGGTCGTCGTTCTGCACTTGCAGGTCCAGGTCGTTGCCGCTCTGAGACCGCCCGGCGACATAGTAGATGCCGCTTGTGCCGTCGGTTCCGGGCGACTGGGCCAAGCTGAACCAGCCGAGAATCGTGCTTGCGCCCGTGGGATTGGCGCTGCCGACACTCGTGGTAATGCTGGGGCCTGAGCCGAACCCGCTGGTATCGGGCGTGCCGTCAAACGACGCGCCAATGCTGCCAGGGTCGCTGGCAATCGGCGCACCCCCGCCGGGAGCGGTCGTGGTTGCCGAGCCGTTGAACGTAGTCGTGAAGCCGCCGACGGCGCTGGGCTGATTGACGCTGTCCAGCGGGAAATAAGCCAGCGGGTGAGCCGCGAGGACTGCTTGCGAATAAGCGTCTTGGGCCTGCGCGTCGGGGGCAAGGAAGCCAAGCGCCGCCAGACCAAGAAGGCCGGGCAGGAGAGACGGGCAGAAATTACGAGTAGACGGCATGGTGCGTGTTCCTTTCCAATGAAAAAAAGAGAGATTGTGTGAGCGAGTGACTGCTGACACCTTCATGGTAACACGCTACCGTTAAACCAGCGTTAAATGAATGTTTGCAGGCTTACAAATAAGGAAGAAGTTCAGAAAGTCTGGTACATTTGTCAGGCAATCTTGCGTGCTGCATAAACCATGCCAACCAAGCATAGATCGCAGGTAAACACAAATATATCATAAATCATATCAGAAGTGAAAGCCGCCGGCATGATGCCGGCGGCCTTCACTCTGTCAATTCACACGCGCATCTTAGGCAGACGCGGCAGCTTTCTTCTTCTTGGCGATCACCACGCCGCCGAGACCTAAAGCCAGCAGCAGGCCGAAGGAAACCGTGGTGGAGGCTTCGGGAACGGCGGCAGCCGGCGTCAGCACCAGAGACAGGTTATCCGCATAGCCGTCGTTGTAGCTGCCATCTGTTCGGAAAAGCTGAAGGTCCACGTCCACCCCGCGAGTTCCTATAGGAACAACGCCGTCCGTGGAGCGGAACAACAAGCCGGTCGCATCGCCCCGGTCGGCGGCCGTCACCGGCCCGATCTCCCCGCCGCCCAGGGCCTGATCGTTTGCGCTCAGGAAGGTGGCACTCAGGATGGCGTTATCGCCCTGACTGCTGAAACCGCCCAAGTAGCCCGACAGCGTGAACGAAACCTGCCCGCCGTCAATCAAGGCCGCATCCGACGAAAGATCAAGCGTCTCCGTCCCCACAGAGTAACCGTTCGAGGGGCCGCCGGCGAAGAAGTTGCTGCCTCGGTCGGCGGGTCCCGGATCGGTCGCTAAGGGAAAGCCGCCGGAAGCGCCGTACTGAACGGCGGTGAACCCGCTGCCGGACGTGTTCCAGCCGGGAACAGAGACGACGCTTCCATCGGTCGAGCCTGCTGCGGCTTCGGCGTTGCCATTGACAATCACGTTGGTTCCGAACTGGGCCTGGGCGGGCAGCGCAGTGAGGACGGCAAGGGCGATGCCCGCCAGCCAGGGCGTAAGCGGGGTGAGTGATTTTGCAGTGAAGAATGCTTTCGTGGTGAGTAATAACTGCATTGGTTTTCCTAGAGCCTCCTGGTGGTTTTACTGCACAAACCATGCCAACCTAGCATAAATCGCAGGCAAACACAATTATCCTATAAAAAAGGCCGCTGGCTTAATTGCCAGAGGCCTTTGTCCCTCTACTTCTCCAGCTAAAGGTCCCGCGCATACCCGCGCAGCTCCCCGTCAATCACCAGTCGCCCGTCTTCCGCGATGTGGCAGTATCTTCCTTCCGCCGGCACAAGAAACAGGATGTCGCCTGCCTTGATTTCGAGGCCGCTGAGGTCCACGCCTGCATACCCCGGCGCGAGTGTCACCGCCGTATCCAGCTTTGGCGTGGTCCAGATCCGTGACGCTCCGATCAATATGACTTTGAAAGCCGAGAGTGCCGATATAGGCTAAGGAAGCACTAGGTCAATCGCTATATGAAAGTGCCAGTGTCCACTTGAAATATGAAAGTGCCAGTGTCCACTTGAAAATTGGGTACTTGAAAAAGCCCGCGCGTTTCGGTACACTCTGGGAATGCCGCGCAAATCTTCGGCTTCCAACAACTTGAAACGCTCGCCGTTCAACGTCCGCGAAGCAGTGGGCAGCAATATCAAGCGGCACCGCCTGGCCCTAGGCTGGAGCCAGCAGGAGCTTGCCGACCGCTTTGGGGTCAGCCGCGCCGCCGTTTCACAATACGAGATCGGAACAGGCGAGGTCAATGCCGGCGACCTGCCGCGCCTCGCCGACCTTCTTGGCATCGGCCTGCTGGACTTTTTTGCAGGTTCGGGGCCAAGCCTGAGTCCAATTGATCTGAGTCCAATTGATCTGAGTCCAATTGATCTGAGTCTAATTGATCGGCAGTCAGCCGAGCCTGTAAAGGGAAGCTGGACTGTGGAACCCGCAGATGTGCTGCTGAAGACGCATGAGCCTTTTGCATCTCAGCAGCACGGTCGGCCCAGAGACACGCGCCACCGCAGGCCAGCCTCGCTGGCGTATGCTCTTGGCACACCGGCAGAGGAATTGCTGGGGGAAGTTGACATCGCAGAAGAGGTTTTGGGGCTTGAGGGCGGGGGCGAAGCAGAAGTCCAATCCGCAGATCCCCTCTTCTTTCGAGACCGTCAGTTCCGCGTTGCCCACGCTATTGTTCCGGCTCTTCAGCAGGATCGCAGCCGCGAGGCAGTCGCACGCCTTGCCGAACTTGCCGGAGACTTTTTGTCATTATCCCGCCGGGACCAGGAGACGCTTTCGCGGGTAGCCGAAGCGTTAAAAGCCCAAACTCAGCAAGCCCAAACGCAGCGAGAGCGCACGGAAGAGCTATAACCTAGGCAAGCCCGCAGTCAAAGGGAGTCGACCGTTCAAGCGGATCCGATCATTTCGCCACCCGAAAGGCCAGCGGGTTTTATCAACTAGAAACCAGTGAAGCCGCAAGCTGTCCAGCATAAACGGACGCGAGTGCGGTCTGAAGAAGGACTTGCGGTCGTTTTTCAGCAGGGGAACAAAACTGACGAAATCCAGGCCGCGCGAGAACCGGAACTGCATGTTGCGGCTTGCACGACGCGGGTTTTCACGTCATAACCAAATTAACAACCAGAGTAATTTAGTCCAAAAACGCGAAAAATGCCCAAAACCCGTACTTGGTAGTTTGTGGCACTGGAGGCCGTGGGTTCAAGTCCCATCGTTCGCCCTTTTCCGTTTCTTTTGGTCATTAAATCAACCCGGCTGCTGTTATCAGCAGCCGGGTTGATTTTTTGCGTCAATTTCAACAATGCTGCCGGGGCGGGCGCTTCAAAGCGAGCACCCTGAAGAGTACATCTTCCAAGACCGGCACGCCCCGGCGGTCCCATTAACTTGCCTTCGTTCATGCAATCACGATCCTCTTGCCGCGAGACAAGGGAGCTTTTCCCGGCGGGTACAACTACTCCGCCGCCGGAGGCGGAGCGGTGCTTTCGCGGAGGACCAGTTCTGGGGGGATCAGCAGTTTTCGCGGCAGGCTGGTATTCATCCCCCAGAGGATGTCGAGAATGGTCGCTGCCAGCAGGGCGTCGGGATGCGCCACAGTGGAAATCGCAGGAAGCATGTACTGGCTCGACCGCGCATTTTCAAATCCCAGCACCGACAAGTCCTGAGGGACCCGAATGCCGTTCTGACTGCACCACTTCACAGCAGCCCAGGCCCCTGGGTCGGAAACAGTGAAGAGGGCGGTCGGAGGTGACGGAGCATGAACCGCCTCGCCCATGTGCTGGTAAGCGGCGAGGTAGGAGTCGCCGCCGACAAAATTATTACAAAGCACGACTCGAGACAAAGGGTCCATGCCGCGTTCCGTGACGTACCGCTCGAAGCTATGAATTTTGTCTTGAACATTGTATTCCGAGTCAGGTTCATTCACAAGCAGCACTACCCGGCGATGGCCGAGGCCATAGAGGTGATCCATCCCGACCTGCACGGCCTCGACCGCGTCGGTGGCAACAATTTGGCCCGGATAATCGGGAGCGATCCCTTCCATGGCAACACTGCGGTAGCCCAGGTTGTCAAACGCATGATACAGCAGGTAAGTGAGGTCGCTCGACGTGTGGAAAACAAAGGCTTCCTCCTCCGGATTGCCGGAAACAGACCGGAAAATCTGTGACAGACGCTTGGTATCGGAGACATCGTAGAACCGGAGTTCGATCTTATGGGCATCCGCAAGATGCTGAAATTCCAGCATCAGCGCCCTGGAATGCTCGGAAAGCTGGAGTAGTGACTCTAAAAGAAAGATTCCAAGGATTCTTTTCGCATTTCCCTCGTTTCGTTTTGCCTGCCGAGCCGTGCCGGCTACGGGCCGTGCCGGCAGTGGATTAAGAAAGCGCGTCTTCTTGCGGATCATCGTTCCCCGCCCGCGCCCCGGTGCAAGCAGTCCTTCCGTCGTCAGCTCCCGCAGCGCCCGACGGATGGTAATCTGAGAGACGGGAAGGCGCTCCATCAGAGTCTTCTCCGAATAAAACAGATCACCGTCGTGGAAGTGCGCTTCCACCAGTCCACGCAGCTCATCGGCAAGCTGGGCGTAGAGGGGCCGGGCACTGGTAACTTCCAGGGAAAGGGCGCTTAAAAGGTCGCTGTTCGGGGCTGCCGGCGGGTTCGGAGTTGGCATGAGATCATTTCCTATCGTCATTGTGCTCAGGGCACAATGAGAGTCGTTTCCTGAAACAGTATACTTCAGGTCACGAGTTTCTGCAAGAGACATTCGTCATTTCTTTTGGTCCGGCAGATGAGGGGAAAAGAGCAGGAGAAGCTTTTCCAGCGGGGACTTCGTGTCGGACCTGATGCAGTCGCTGCCGAAGAACTGAACTTTTTCTGAGCCGGGCAATTTTCCTATTGACACAATTCCCCTTGTGTGTTATCATGTCATTACATGAGCAGCGACCAGAAAATTGACCCGGCTTCGGCCGCTTCCCCGGCGACGGCGATGATGGATCCCCAGGTGATTGACCGGCACCGCTCCGCCCCGCTGCATTCTCAGATTGAAGAAGCGCTTCACCATCTTATTGAGCAGCATTTCAGCGACGGCGACGTATTCTTCAAGGAACTGGAAATCGCCGAGCGCTTTCAGGTTTCTCGCCCTACCGTGCGCCAGGCGCTGGGAACTCTCACCCGGCGCGGCCTCCTAAACCGCCGCCCGTTCGTCGGCACCATCGTCACCAAGCCTGCGTCCGCCCCGGTGCCGGCAAAGACAAAACATGTCGGCATCTTCGCTTCCAGCTACGATTCTGAGATGATTTCCATGCTGCTTCAGCAGATTGTGGAAGAATGCAGGCATCGCCACTTCATCAGCCACACATATTACATCAGCTCGAGCAAAGATATTGATCTGGGCCATCGGCACGCGCTCCGCAGCCCCGCCGAAGAACGGTGCATTTCCTTGACAAGCGCAGGCCTCCTCGGCACGCTGCAGGAAGCCGGGTATCGGACAGTCTATATCGAGTCTCCGGCGCGTGACTTCGGCGGCCTGGTGGCAGAAACAGACGCCCGAATGGCTGTGCAAATCGGGGTGGACTACCTGCGCTCTTTAGGCCATGAGAAAATCACCCTGCTGGTCAACGAGCCGGACAGCGTTCTGAGCGTCCAGGATAAAATCGAGCAGTTCCAGACGGCGTATCCCGCCGGGGAACTGGTCAATTGCGGGACGCGCCTGGGCGAGAGTTCCTACCAAGCCGCTTACAATTTCATGCCGAAAGCATGGAAGAGCCGCCCGACCGCAATCATGACGGCGTCCGATCCGGGAGCGTGGGCGGTGCTGCGCTGGCTGGCCGAGCAGGACATTTCGGTTCCCGGCGAGGTTTCGGTTTTGGGCTTTGAAGACGCGCGTTCGAGCCAGTTTATGCGCCCGGCACTGTCGACGCTGGCGCATCCATTGAAGGCGCTGGCTTCCGCCGTGCTGGAACTGCTGTGGGAAAAGGAGGAAACCAGCCGCATTCAGCTGCTGCCGCCGGACCTGATCATTCGGGACAGCACCGGCCCCAATCTTCGCTGTCGTTAGCACTTTTACCGACAATCATTCATTATCGGCATCTGTGGAGATGCCACGCTTGACTCAAGAAAAGGGACTTCAAATGAAAGCCTACCAACCGCATCAGCGAAGCCGCTCCGGCTTCACGCTCATTGAGCTTCTCGTCGTTATTGCCATCATCGCTATTCTCGCCGCGATTTTGTTTCCCGTGTTCCAGAAAGTGCGCGAGAACGCCCGCCGCGCTTCCTGCCAGTCCAACATGAAGCAGCTTGGGCTTGCCTTTATCCAGTACACCCAGGACAGCGACGAGAACAATGTCACCAGTACCGCCGTAGGACTTGGGGGGCAGGGCTGGGGCAGCCGCATTTACCCCTTCGTCAAGAGCACCGGCGTCTACAAATGCCCGGACGATCCCACTCAGCCTGCCACCGGTCTCGCCGGGGGAACAGACACAGACACCTACTCCCCAGTCTCCTACTACTACAACGCGAACCTGGTGGCTCCGGGTTTCTCAAATATCGCGAACCTGACTTCGCCGGCGGTGACCGTGCTGCTGGCGGAGTCTCAGGGGGCACAGGCGGACCTGACGAACCCGGCGCAGGACCCACTCGGCCAGCCCGATACCCCTGCCAACGTCTTCGCCACCTACGGTAAGCCTAGTTCGCCGACGAGTAACTCCGCCGGCCAGCTTGACTGGACCATGAACGCGAAGTATGCCAACGGGCCGGACACCACGAACGGCTTCGGCCAGCCGCCGGTTCAAAACGGCACGAACCTTACGTTGGCCGCTCGGCACACCGGGGGGTCCAACCTGCTGTTCTGCGACGGCCACGTCAAGTGGCTGACCGCCTCGAAGGTCTGCCCCGGCGGAAACGCGGCGTCCACCGGAGTGGATGAGCAGGCGAACTACGGCAACGGCGCGGCCTCGGCAGACTGGATGGGCCGCGCGCCTGAGAACTACGTCGGCACCTTCAGCGTCCGGTAAAGACGTTCGGTGCTGGACAGCACCGGCCCCTGCCCTCGTTAGCACTTTTACCGACCCTTATCACTGGCATCTAGGGAGATGCACATATACAACAAGAAAGAGACCATAATGAACTTCTTACAACCGCGTCAACGGATCCGCTCCGGCTTCACGCTCATTGAGCTTCTCGTCGTCATTGCCATCATCGCTATTCTCGCCGCGATTTTGTTTCCCGTGTTCCAGAAAGTGCGCGAGAACGCCCGTAAAGCCTCCTGCCTTTCCAATGAGAAGCAGCTCGGGCTTGCCTTCGTTCAGTACCAGCAGGACGCAGACGAGGCCTTTCCTCCCGGCAACCCGAACGGCTGCACCAACGCAAACGTGGCGTCTTCCTGCTTTGGGTATGGCGGCGGCTGGGCTGGGGAAATCTATACCTATGTGAAATCAACCGGCGTGTTCAAATGCCCGGATGATTCGACATCCGCGACCGCGCCGGCGGTTCCCGTTTCCTATGGATACAACTGCCAGCTTGGAACCCGGAATAGTCCGGGGAGTGTCGCCGCCTCGACGCTGGCACAGCTCAATGCGCCCGCTTCCACACTTCTTCTGGGCGAAGTGCAAGGTGCCACCGCTAATGTGACTGGACCCGACTACTCATCTGCCGAGATAGTCCTTGCCAATGGCTTAGGAGGCGTCGGCAATCCAATCCCTTCCGGTGTCAACGTTACGGGGGTTGTTCCTTATGCCACCTATACCTCCCAGCCGGTTCATACCGATGGCGCTAACTGGGTGGCCTGTGACGGGCACGCTAAATATCTGCGCCCAAACTCTGTCTCCGGAGGACCCTATGGAGCGCCAAGCCCGGACTACATCCAGACGGATCAGAATACGCCTGCCGGAACCGCCAGCCTGAAGAATAATCAGGGCGGCACTTATGTTCTGACGATGAGTCCCGTTTAATGCAACAGACGGCGAGGGAGGAGTATTCCGCGCTCAGCTATTATTTTCACTTAACCGCGCTGCTTAAAAGCAGCGCGGTGGCTTTCAACTCAGGAGACTAAGTAAGAATTCATAATTAGGTTAAACTATCTGCACCTGCTAAAAGCGCAAGAATGAGAGTGAAGCGGGTCCAATGCCCTACCCAACTGGAACTGCCATTGACTGCTATGCAATCAACGCAAACCTTTATCAGCGGGAGAACGGCGGGGCAGGCAATGGCTCAATCGCCTTATCCCAACTGAATGCGCCGGCTTCGACAGTGGAGTTATGCGAGGTTCAGAACGCTCCTCAGATCATCCTGCCGCCGGATGGGAAAACCTTTAATTCGTCGGCCGGTGACGGTGGATTCAACTACACTGCCGGGGGGGGATCACCTACGTCCTACTATGGCGTAGGCTTATACGCGACAGGTCCCATCGGCAACTCTGCATCGCCCCCAACGCCAGGTGGCTTCCCCAATCTCATTTCCAGCGGCACCGGCGTCCACTCGGACGGCTCTAACTACTTCGCTTGCGACGGTCATGTCAAGTGGCTCCGGGGGTCATCTATTTCCGGCGGCAACATGCCCGCCAATTCCATGAGCCAGGGCTACGCGGTACCCAACAGTGGCTCGTATGCGGCTGGGACTGCCAACCTAACAACTCTTGGTGCTGGCGGCGTCTCGCCGGTGGTTCTGACGTTCAGCCCGACCTAAAAGTCAGGAAGCAGCGCGGCCTTCTTAGACGTCATCGCACTTTCACTCC
The DNA here is from genome assembly GCA_964241935.1 of uncultured Armatimonadales bacterium. Lineage (GTDB taxonomy): Bacteria > Armatimonadota > Armatimonadia > Armatimonadales > Capsulimonadaceae > JANXMY01. The sequence goes on along the minus strand of CAXSZN010000021.1, from coordinate 56,513 downwards.
AACTTTACTCAACAAGGCCCGCGTTCTTTCTCCGAGCGCGGGCTTTTTGCTGCTGAGGTGTTATACACCGGCGAAAATCAGAAATAAATTATATTACTTATAAACTATTGCTTGACATGGTACTATTGTATACGTTATAATCTTGCAATCAGGTCAAATTACTTCTTCAAGCTGGGAACACTTTAGTATTTTTGCAATAGTCGCTATTTATGAATTTCTGTTCCCCAATCCGCCCCATCTCAAGAAAGCGAAAAGAGGCTCCCATGCAAAGTTCGACAAACGCGATTTTGTTCCTGCCGCCACGCGCAGGATTCACTGACCTCTGTTGTCACCCAAGCACCTGACAGTGTCCAGTGACCGATTGCAAGTGACTCAAGATGAACACAAGGAGAAAACAATGACCCGTTTAATCAAAACGACTTTCACTCTAGCGGCCCTGATGCTGGTGTGCCTTGCCCCAGGCGCGTTTGCCGCCTTCCCCACCGTCGGCAACCCCAACGACACCAGCCCCACCAACGGGGCCACTCTGGCTGCGGCCATTCAGGCCGCCTACAGCTCCGGCGCGGCGGGCGTCACCATCAACCCCGGCACGTACACGCTTAACCAGCCAAACACCGCCGATACCTTTCAGGACCCCAACTTGAAGCTGGACGGCATCTCGCACTCCTTTGAGATCGACGCTTACAATGTCAAGTTTGTCATGCTGGGCAACCACTCCGGGATTGATCTCGACTATGACACCGGCCTGGTCATCAAAGGGCTGACCATAGGCTACGCATCGCCGTATGGCAATCAGGGCGTCATCCAGGCGCTCGGCTACGACAGCAATGGAAAAGGCTACCTCGATGTCCAGAACGACGCCGGGTATCCCACCTCCACGGACAACTACGGCTACTGCACGGTTCTCGTCGGCAGCTCCCATGTCCCCCGCGCCGCCTGCCCCGACCTCGTCAATTTCGCGGGAAACACCACGGACCTGGGCAACAATGAAGTCCGCGTCCACTTCACAAACATCGGCGATTGGACAGCAGCCGGCGTCCAGACGGGAGACTACCTGGTCTCCGTCGCGGGCGGTGCGCCGATGATGCGGTTCATTTTCTGTAACAACTGCACCTTGCAGGACGCCACTCTCTTGTCCAGCCCCTGCGAGGCGACTATCAGTGACTCCCTAGATACGGGAGACCACTTCCTCCACGACACCATCACTTACGGGCCGCCCCCGTCCGGCGCGACTGTCTCCCCGATGCGATCGGTCGAATCCGGGATACAGGCCTCCGATGACTCTATCGGCCCGGATGTCGAGAACTGCTACTTTGAGGGTCTTGGCGACGACAACAATGACCTGCGCGGGGATTATCCGCAGGTCACGGCGGTCAACGGGAACACCGTCACCATGACCTACAACCAGTTCCTGTGGCAAGGGGTCACCCAAACGCAAACCCAGCCGATCCGGCTGTCCAACCAGGCCGGCGAGTACCTGGACACCACCGTGACACAGCAGCAGGTGATCACAAACCCCGACAAAAGCCAGAGCAGCGTCCTGACGCTTGCTCAAGCGCCCCCCAGCGACTTCGTCAACACTACCGCCAGCGCCTCCAACCCGAACTTGAACTGCCCCGGCTACAAGTTCATCAGCAACACCTTCCGGGACAGCCGGGGGCATGGGATCGTGGCACGGGGCGACAATGGGCTGATCCAGGGCAACACCCTTGCCAACCTGAAGCTCGACGGCGTCTTTCTCGGAGTAGGCTCCGGTGCCTTCAGCGAAGGCGACTATGTGCATAACGTGACGGTCCAGAACAACGTCTTCACCAACAACCCCGGCCTGATTGTCAGCAACAACGGGGCGCAGGGCAACGCCAACATCACCATCACCGGCAACGTGTTCGCCAACACCACCGGACTGTTCTACGGCTACAGCTTCGTTCCAAATACGAGCGACAACCCCAGCATCGCCGCCCTCGGCGTCACGGGCCTGACCATCGCCCACAACACGTTCGCCGATCTTGGTCAGCAGACCACCATCGGCGGGGCGCACCCGAACTCCGTGCACGCCGTCAACATCCAGAACTCCTCGCAGATCACGCTCGCCACCAACCTGCTGACCAACCCCGGCGCAAACACCGCGTCGCCGGTCTACGCAGTCGACTCCACCAGCCAGCAGTCCATCACGGGGATGAACGCCGCCAGCTTCCCGGTCGGCCTCTTCTCCCAAGAGTATATCACTCTCACCAACGCCGCCGCCGGGCTGAACCTGGACGATCCTAACTATAACACGAAGGCAGGGACGCTTCTACAGTTATATCCTTCAGACGGGGTGTCGGCGCAAAACTGGCAGGTGAACTGGCAGACGGACGGCTCCTGCACGCTGACCAACCAGGCTTCCAACGGCCTGGTCCTTGACGACTTCGGCGGGGGCGGTGTCGGCACCTACCAGGGACTCTGGACCCCCAACGGGGGGGCTAATCAAGAGTGGTGGTTCGTTCCCTCCGGCTCCTCGGCGTCCACCTACACCCTTAAAAGCGTCTACGCCGGGATCAACCTGGAAGACCCGAATGCAAGCACCACTTCGGGAACCCAAGTTTGGCTGAACGCGATCAGCGGCAGTGCGGCGCAGAACTGGCAAGTGAAGCCGGCCCCCGCTCCCGCCGTGCCGACCAGCCTCACGGCCACCGCCAGCAGCGCCCAGGTTGTATTGAGCTGGACCGGCAGTGCCGGAGCAACCAGCTACAATGTTTATCGCAACACGTCCAGCGGCACTGAAACGCTGCTGAAAAGCGGACTGACCGCCACAAGCTACACGGATACCGGCTTGACCAATGGAGTAACCTGCTTCTACCAAGTCGCCGCCGTCAACAACTTTGGAACCAGTGCCCGGTCGGCGGAAGCAAGTGCCACGCCGCAGGCCGTTCCGGTTTCCCAAATTGACGCCGGCGGCGGCGCTGCCGGCACCTTCATCGCCGACACTGACGCTTCCGGCGGCAGCACCTACGCTACAAGCGCGGCCATCAGCACCAGCGGCGTCACCAGCCCTGCGCCTCAAGCCGTCTACCAGACGCAGCGCTACGGCAACTTCACTTACGCCGTGCCGGGTCTTACGCCCGGCGGTTCCTATACGCTGCGCCTGCACTTTGCGGAAGTCTATTGGACTGCCGCCGGCATGCGTGTGTTCAACGTCGCCGTCAACAGCACAACGGTGCTGTCAAACTTCGACATCTTCGCGGCCGCCGGCGGAGCGAACAAAGCGGTTGTGAAAACTTTTCCGGTCACTGCCGACAGCAGTGGCAAGGTGACAATCGTGTTCACCGCGGTTAAAGACAACGCCAGTCTCAACGGGTTGGAACTGCTGCACTAAGAGCTTGTTAGGAACTAAGAGCTTGTTAGGAACTAAGAGCTTGTTAGGAACTTTGAGGTAGACTTTTGGCATGAGCGAAATCTCTTGATGCTCAGCAAAGCCGCCGATCTGCTGCAAAGTGCCTAACAAGCTCTAGTCTTAAAACTGTATCGTCAACGGAGCCAGCGTCGTCTGGCAGAGACCTTAGAAACTATATGGAAAGCCCGTCCTTGTTCCCCCCATGAAGGGGGAACAAGGGGGGGGGCAAGCGGGGCATATAACAGAGTGAAGGACACGAAGAAAAAGGCACACGATGAAAAGAACATGCCCCATCCCATCAAGACAATGTTTTTCGCGATGGCGGCCCTGCTGCTAGCTTGCCTTGCCCCAAGCGCGTTTGCCTTCAGCACCGTCGGCAATCCCGGCGACAACAGCGGACCCGACCTAGCGAGCGCCATCATGGCTGTCTATAAATCCGGCGCGAAGGGCGTGACCATCAACCCCGGCCGGTACACGCTCAACCAGCCAAGCTCAACTGATACCACTCAGGACTCCAACTTGAAGCTGGACGGCATCTCGCACCCCTTCGAGATCGACGCTTACAACGTCGAACTCGTGACGCCGGGCAGCCACACCGGGTTCAATTTCGACTATGACACGGGCCTGGTCATCAAAGGGCTGACCATAGATCGCAGACAGCCCTACGGCAACCAGGGCGTCATCCAGGCGCTTGGCTACGACAGCAATGGAAAAGGCTACCTCGATGTCCAGAACGACGCCGGGTATCCCACCTCCACGGACAACTACGGCTACTGCACGGTTCTCGTCGGCAGCTCCCATGTCCCCCGCGCCGCCTGCCCCGACCTCGTCAATTTCGCGGGAAACACCACGGACCTGGGCAACAATGAAGTCCGCGTCCACTTCACAAACATCGGCGATTGGACAGCAGCCGGCGTCCAGACGGGAGACTACCTGGTTTCCTGCGCGGGCGCAGTGCCTTTGATGCGGTTCGTCTTCTGCACCAATTGCACTTTGCAGGATACCACGTTCTGGGCTTGCGCGAGTGAATCGACTATCAGTGATGTCTTCAGTACAGGCAACCACTTTCTCCACGACACCATCACTTACGGGCCGCCGCCCCCCGGTGCGACTGTGGCTCCCAAGCGGACGATCACCTCCGGGATACAGGGATCCGACGACTTTGTCGGCCCGGATGTCGAGAACTGCCTCTTTGAAGGCGTTGGAGACGACAACAATGACCTGCGCGGGGATTATCCGCAGGTCACGGCGGTCAATGGAAACACCGTCACCATGGTCTACAATCGGTTCCTGTGGCAAGCCGTCACCCCGACACATCAAGAGCCGATCCGGCTGTCCAACCAGGCCGGCGAGTACCTGGACACCACCGTGACGCAGCAGCAGGTAATCACAAACCCCGACAAAAGCCAGAGCAGCGTGCTGACGCTGGCCCAAGCGCCCCCCAGCGACTTCGTGTCGTCTTATGCCAGCGCCTCCAACCCGAACATGAACTGCCCCGGCTACAAGTATATCAACGACACCTTCCGGGACAGCCGGGGGCATGGGATCGTGGCACGGGGCGACAATGGACTGATCCAGGGCAACACCCTTGCCAACCTGAAGCTCGACGGCGTCTTTATCGGGGTAGGCTCCGGCGCTTTTCAGGAAGGGGACTATTCGCACAATGTCACAATCAAGAACAACGTCTTTTCCAACAATCCCGGCCTGATTATCAGCAACAACGGGGCGCAGGGCAATGCCAACATCACCATCACCGGCAACGTGTTCGCCAACACCACCGGACTGTTCTACGGCTACAGCTTCGTTCCAAATACGAGCGACAACCCCAGCATCGCCGCCCTCGGCGTCACGGGCCTGACCATCGCCCACAACACGTTCGCCGATCTTGGTCAGCAGACCACCATCGGCGGGGCGCACCCGAACTCCGTGCACGCCGTCAACATCCAGAACTCCTCGCAGATCACGCTCGCCACCAACCTGCTGACCAACCCCGGCGCAAACACCGCGTCGCCGGTCTACGCGGTCAATGCCGCCAGCCGGCAGTCCATCACCGGACTGAACGCCGGCAGCTTTGCAGCCAATATCTCTCCCAAAGAGTACGTCACCCTCACCAACGCCGGCGCCCGGCTGAACCTCGCCGATAAAGGGGCGAGCAAAAAGGCGGGAGCGCAAGCCGGGCTGTTTTCCGTCAACGACAGCGCCGCTCAGAACTGGCAGGTGAACTGGCAGGCGGACGGCTCCTGCACGTTGACCAATCAAGCTTCCAATGGCCTGGTTCTCGCTGACACCGCCCACGGCGGCCAGGGGACGTACCAGCAGCTCTGGACCGTGGATGGGGGCACCGCGCAGGAGTGGTGGTTCGTGCCGTCCGGCGCGTCCGCTTCCACCTACACGCTCCGAAACGTCTCCGCCGGGATCAACCTCTCAAGCACCAAGGCGGGAACGCGGGTGTGGCTGAACTCGATCAGCGGCAGCACGGCGCAGAACTGGCTCTTGAAGCACCGGCGCCCGCTTCCTCCGGGACCGCGCAGCCCGGCGCGACACTGACGCCCGGCCAGTATCTGGTTTCGCCGCATGGCAAGCGCTTCCTGGAGCAGCTCACGAACGGGAACCTGGTGCTTTACGCCGGGTCCGGGCCGAAAAGCCAGGGCGCGGTCCTCTGGCAGTCGGGGTACACGGCGGCTTCGGGCAAGTTCTACACGATCATGCAGACGGACGGCAACCTGGTGACGTATACCGGAACACCGTCGGCTCCGGGCGGCTATGTCTGGGCTTCTCAGACCTATGGCAACTCCGGCGCGTACCTGCGGGTGACGGACGCGCAGCAAGTGCAGATCGTCAACGGAAGCGCAGTCATCTGGCAGAGGCCCTGATTAGCTTCTGCAGACCGCCTTCGCATTACCAGCCCCCGCCCCAGAACTGGGCAGCGGCTTTTCTCACTGCGAAAGCAATGATGAGCGGGCAGGGAATAAGCGGAAGGGCTGCGCTTACTTGGAAGACCGCATTTGGTCAATCTTGGCTTGAAGCGCCGCCGCCTCCTGTTCCGCCTGGTCCCCTGAGCCTGCCTTAACCGGGTCACCGCGCGTGTCATCAACACAGGAAGCCCAGCCGTCGGCGCGAACGCTGTTTCGATTTGCAATCTGCATATACAGCGGATCGGCTAGGATAGCCGCCAGCTCCGTTTCCAGGTCAGCGCTGTGCCACGGCAGGCCGAGGCTGGCAAGGATCGTTTGAGCCATCAGCAGGTGCCCGGCAGACGATGGGTGAATGCCGTCAGGGCTGAACGCAAACTTTGGATCTGTCCGACGCTGCTCCATGAGATAGGCCAGCAGCGGCGTATGCAGGTCAATGACCTGAGCATCACCGGCAGGCAGAGTCATTTCCCAGCGGGCGTACTCGGTCAGCACCGTGTCGTAGTAGGTGTAGGGGTTTAGGTAGCTGTAGTCATCTGCCCCGTCCGGCCTGACTGCGCCGCCGACAGGCTGCGGGTCAAACGGCGGGGGCGTCAGCAAAACAACTTTCGCCCCGCCCGCTTTGCAGGCCGCAATCAATTTTTTGATCCCCGCTTGGAACGCCGCCATTCGGGCCGGACTTTGCGGGTGGTAAATGCCGTCGTTCATGCCGTAGCAGGCGAAGACCACGTCCGGCTTGATGAGATCCAGTACGGCCCGCAGGCGGTCATGGACATCGGGGCGCGGGAACGGATGGACTTTTTCGGAGAGGCCGGAGACGGTCTCGCTGGACAGTCCGAGGCTGTAAAAGTCAAACGTGCTGCCGGAAAAGCGCTTTTCTAAAAAGTATTCCAGAAACGTCACATACGCGCCGTGATGCGTGATGCTGTCGCCGAGAAAGAGAACCCGCTGCCCGGCAAGCGGGGGCGCAGGAGCCTGGGCGGAGGCGGTCGTTACCGGCACGATCCCTCCGGCCGCGAACGCGAAGAAACATAAGATGCAGTCAGAGAGTGTCAAGAAACTTAGGTTTTGTCCTTGTGGGTATGCGATGCCGGCTAACCTGTTGACTCATGCCCGAAAATGTGCTACTGTAAACGTATAATCTTATGACAGGCAGTATAAGTCCTCGAAAGCGCCCTCAGCTTCCTTAGATACAGGCGAACTTCGGCTTCGTTGTACTTATACCGCCTGATACAGTTTCGGGAACAGAAAAGAAAGCCCTATGACTTCCGCATTATTCAGCGCCTCGGATTATGGCGTTTGCTCCGACGGCAGCGACAGTGTTCCCGGTGTGCGCCGAGCGCTCCAAGCCATGCACGGGGAAGCCGGAGCGACGCTCGTGTTCCCGAAGGGACGCTACCATTTCTGGCCGGATCTGGCCGACGAACAGTATGTCTTTCCTTCCAACAACGACCCCGGCCTCAAGCGCATCGCGTTTCCACTGTTTGACCGGAGCGGCTTAGTGATTGACGGCGGTGGCTCCGAGTTCATCTTTCATGGCCGCATTGTTCCGTTTGTTCTTCAAGGCAGCCGCAGTGTCCGTTTATCGAACTTTTCCCTTGACTGGGACCGGACGTTCCACAACGAAGGGGAGATCCTGGCTGCCGTCAAAGATGAGGCCACCGGACTAACGCGTGTTGATCTGCGAATTCCAAGCCAGTTCCCGTTCCAGGTCAGCTCCGGGCGGCTGCAATTTCGGTACGAATGGCCGCTGGACCGGGAACAAAGCGCGATCGGCAACTTGCTGGAGTTTGATGCGGTTCGCCGCGAAACCGCGTTTCTGGTTTATGATAATTACGGTGTTTCGTCATCGTACTCCGCCGAACAGCTTGAAGACGGCGTGGTGCGGCTGACAGGAAATTTCACCACTCTGCCCGTTCCCGGAAACATTGTCAGCATCGGCGGCAACGACCGCGAATGTCCGGGGATCGTCATCTCGGAGTGCACGGATACGGCGCTTGCGGGGATCACGATCCACCACTGCGGCGGCATGGGGGTCATCGGCCAGTGTTCGGAGAACATCCGGCTGGAGCGCGTACAGGTGACGCCTTCCGCACGTGAAGGCCGGCTGCGGATGATCTCAACGACGGCGGACGCCACACATTTTGTCTGCTGCCGGGGCCTCATCGAGATGTACGACTGCCTGTTCGAGAACCAGCTTGACGATGCCACGAATGTTCACGGCGTTTATGGCCGCATCAGCGAAGTCGTATCTCCTACCGAAGTTATGATTGAATGGGTGCATCCGCAGCAGCAGGGCATGGACATCGCTCCCGCCGGCGACACGCTTGAGTTTGTTCAGCGCGAGACGCTGCTGACGCTTCACCAGTCAAAGGTCACCAAGTCTACCCGGATCAACAGCCAGTTCTGCCGGGTGACGCTCGAATCGCCGCTTCCGCCGCAGGTCAAGCCGGGTGACGCGGCGGCGTCACTCAGCAGCACGCCGGATGTCGTCATCAAAGGCTGCACGACGCGCGGAAATCGGGCACGCGGCTTTCTGCTGTCGTCGCCGGGCCGCATGGTGGTGGAAGACAACCATATCCATGCCCCTGGCGCTGCGATTCTGATTGCCGGGGATGCCGGGGACTGGTTCGAGTCGGGCGCGGTACGGGATGTGACCATTCGAAACAACCACTTTGACAATTGCGGCTACGGCGTCTGGGGATCGGCCTGCATCGTCATCAGTCCGGGAATAGAACAAGAGTTTCGGGCAGGCAATGACTATCACCGCAGCATCACGATTGAGGGCAACACGTTCGACGCTTTTGACCCGCGTCTTGTCCATGCGTTCTGCACGGATGGATTGACATTCCAGGGCAATACGGTTCGGCGCTCGGCAGATTACCCGGCTCCCGCCGAACCCGGCAAGCCGTTTGACATTGAAGACTGCACCCGTGTCAAAATCGAGGCGTAGCATGCCTGCTCAGCTCCCACGGCACGATACACCGAAAGCCGCAGACACTTCACCGCTTGCGCCCGGTGACCGGGCAAAGTTTCAAGCGGCATCGGACCAGCTCAGGTCGTACATGACGGATCTCGTCACAGCCGCAAAAGTCCAGGTCGGCGGGCGAACAATTTTGACGTCCACCGTCAGCAGCGCCTACGTCGGCGTCTGGCCGGACGACACGCTGTACCCGCTGATGGCCGACCCGGCGCTGGCCGTCAAAGAGGAAATGGCCGGACAGCTCGCGCTGCTGACCGACAGCATCGTTACCCTGCCGTATGTTCCCGACCGCGTCGAGCCGGACGGCCTGCCGATTATGGCACCGGGCGGTCCGCAAACCAGCCCGCTCACTGAGTATATGCCGCTGCATCTTCCCGCCGCCTGGGTGCGGCTGCTGGATTACTACCAGAGTTTCGGGGTGCCGATCCCACGCAAGGCGGAGTGGGCGCAGGTCATCGAGCGCAGCTTCAATCAGGTGCCGTTCTCCTGCGGTTTGGCTTATTCCGATCCGCAGAAGCCACATGTCGGCTTCGGTTTTTTTGACGCAATTCGAATCACCGGCTTTGAGCTGATGAGCAGCCTCGTTTTGTACCGTGGGCTGCAGCGAGCTGCCCGGCTCTTTGCGGGAGTGGCCGCCCCGGCCACGCTGGCCCACTGGACCCAGACGGCAGACAGCATCCGGGCTAATCTCTATCGGTTCTACGACCCCAGCATCGGCGGCTATGCCGGCGGCACAAGGTCGGGCCGGCAGTTCAGCGTTTGGGCCAACGGCCTGGCGTACTCGCTGGCCGATGCCGAGACGAAAGCGCAGATAATCCGCTTCTGCCAGGGCAATAAAGGAAAGATTTTTTTGTCCGGCTGCACCCGGCAGATCGCCGAGCCAAGCTGGCAGAATACCGGCGGCGCGGGCAGCTACCAGAACGGCGGCTTTTGGGCCACGGGAACGGGTTATGTCCTGCCCGCACTGGCCGATCAGGACCCGGCATTCGCCCTGCATCTGGTGACGGACCTGATCGCGAACCTGCCGAAGTTCGGCTTCTCGGAATGGATCGGCAGGGATGGCATTGGAGCCGGAGCGCCGAAGTTTTTGGGCAGCGTCGCTCTGCCTTTGCTGGGCCTGCGGAGCATTTTGGAAAACAAGCCGCTGATCGAGTATTTCTGAAGATAAGTATTTCAGTGACTGTAAAGAAAGGTATTCTATGGCGAATAAACCGCGTCCAGCCTTCGGGCTGGCTTTTGCACTGTTAGCTGGCACCTGCGCTTTCCCCATCATCGCGCAGGCCGATGTCACGCTGCCGCCTCAGTTCAGCGACCACATGGTTCTGCAAAGGGGTGCGGAGACACCAATCTGGGGCATGGCGGACCCCGGCGAAGCGGTCAGCGTTTCGTTCGCCGGCCAGCAGAAAACAGCAGTCACGGGAGCCGACGGCAAGTGGGTCGTCCGGCTCTCCAACCTGGCGGCGAGCGCTCAGCCGCAGACAGTGACCGTCACCGGCAAGAACACGGTCACGGTCAGCGATGTTTTAGTCGGCGACGTTTGGATGTGCTCCGGCCAGTCCAACATGACCTACCGGCTCGGCTGGCGTCCCGGCTTCGACAAAGCGGAAGTCGCGGCAGAACGAGATCCGAACCTGCGCTGCTTCACCGTGGATAACAATGAGTCGCTGACGCCTCTTGCCGTCCTGAAGCCCAGCGGCTCCCAGGTCTGGGTATCGGCAAACCCCGATACCGTAGCGTACACGTTTTCCGGCGTCGGCTACTACTTTGGAAAGACGCTGCGCGAACAGCTCGGCCCAAACATTCCCATCGGCCTGATCCATGCGTCCTATGGCGCGACTCCCGCCGAAGCTTGGACCAGCCGCGAGGGTCTGAGCAAGGACCCCGGCCTTAATGCAATGGCCGACAAGCAGATTAAGAATATGGTCTCTTACCCGGACGATACGGCGGCGTTCGCCCGGAATGTCGCCGCCTGGGAAGACAAGTACAGCGCTAAAGATACTGGAAACGCGGGAGAAGCCAAAGGGTGGGCCAAGCCGGACTTCGACGATTCCGCCTGGAAGACCGTCACGCTGCCGGTAAACTTCGGGCAGATCGGCATGAAAGCAGGCGGCGCGATCTGGCTCCGCAAGACTTTTGATGTCCCGGCGGCGGCGGCAGGCAAGCCGCTTTACTTGAAGATGAACTATTCAGACAATAATTACACGCCCTATGTCAACGGCACGGCACTGACGCCCGACGGCGGCCCGCCCAAGTTCTTTTACGACGCCCGCGGCTTTTCTGTCCCCGGCGATTTGATCCACGCGGGCAGGAACACAATTGCCCTGCGCGTTTTTTCGCACCGAAACCGCTGGGAAAGCTATCTGGATTTGCAGAAAACGGATTTCGTGGCCGCGCTCGGCGACAAGCCGAACGACTGGAAGTACACGGTCGAGGCGGCAAGCCCGGAGCTGCCGGCGGGCGCGATGGATGCTTTTCCGAAAGCGCCCTATGCCGTGCCGCAGTACACGGCGACTTACCTGTTCAACTCGATGGTCCATCCACTGCTGCCGGTAGCGATTAAAGGCGTGGTCTGGTATCAGGGCGAAAGCAATCAATCCCGCGCGTATCAGTACCGGACACTGCTGCCGGCGCTGATCGCCGACTGGCGGGCGCAGTGGGGTGAAGGCACGATCCCCTTCTATGTTGTTCAGCTTGCGAACTACATGGCGGTCGCGACGCAGCCGACCGACACCAACTGGGCGGAGCTGCGCGAGGCTCAGATGCTGACTGCGACGCATGTTCCAAACAGCGGCCTCGCTGTTACCATTGACATCGGCGACAAGGACAACATCCATCCGGCAGATAAGCTTGATGTCGGCAAGCGGCTGGCGCTGATTGCGCTGGCAAAGACCTACGGTAAAAAAATCGAGTATTCCGGGCCGCTTTATGCGTCCTCCGTGGCTTCGGGCGGCGCGATGCGGATTAAGTTCACCCATGAAGGCGGCGGACTGACCGCAAAAGGCGGTGGGCCGCTGAAGCAGTTCGCGATTGCCGGCGCCGACCAGAAGTTCGTTTGGGCCGACGCCCGCATTGACGGCAGTACCGTGGTCGTGAGCAGCCCGCAGGTTCCGCATCCGGTCGCCGTCCGCTATGCCTGGGGCGACAACCCCGAAGGCTGCAATCTGACCAACGGCACCGGCCTGCCCGCGTCACCGTTCCGCACCGACAACTGGCCGGAAATCACGGCGAACAATAACTAACGGCGAACAATAACTAACGGCGAACAACTAAGCGATGCCGCTAACGCTGGGACTTCGCCGAGCAGTCAGAACACAGACAAAGGACAAAGAATGAACTTAAGACAGGCTGCTTTTCTCCTGCCGGTGCTTTTTGCCGCGCTGACCGGCCCCGCGCTCGCGCAGGATGTCGGCCGGGTCATGCCGGCATCGCTGCCCTTGCCGCTGCCGGCAAGGGTACCGATGCCGCCGGATCAGCTTCGCGCCCATAACCCGTGGAACCTGCCGATGACGGGCACCTGGCGGTTCAAACTCACACACGGGCAGATCAAAGCCGGCCGATTCGTGCCATCCTTCGGCGAAACGCCAGAAATTGCGGCCTCGACTTACCAGGCTGAAAACTCCCCGTTAAACGCCTTTGACGGCGACACAACGACCCGCTGGTGCGCCTCCACCAGCAATTACCCGCAGTGGCTTCAGGCCGATTTGGGCAAAATCCGGCATGTTTCCGGTGCGTCGCTGATTTGGGAAAAGTCTGAGGATCGTTACGGCTGCCGCATTGAAGGCCGCTCTCCCGGCGGCGCGTGGCGGACGCTGGCGGATGAGACCGCCGGGCCGGGGATCGGCAACGGCCCGGTGCCGCTGACGCCCGCTGATGTCCGCTATGTCCGCATCATGGTCGTCAAGGATTCCGGGGCTAGCTGGGCATCCATTCGAGAGTTCCAAATCCGTACCACGGAAAACGGGCAGGAAGTCGCCTGGCGGCCTCCTGCCCTTAAAAGCGCCGTCAGCACAGCGGCGCTTGACGCCTTTGCGTCGGCCGGCTACGATGATGCAGGCTGGGACAGAATCTCCGTGCCGTCCAACTGGGAAATGCTCGGCTACTCGCTGCCGACCTATAACTCTGTGGACAACACGGTCGGCCAGTACCGGCGCATTGTTACTGTGCCGGCAGCGTGGGCGGGCAAGCGTGTTTACTGGCACTTTGACGGCGCGTTGGACGGCGCAGAGATATTTGTCAACGGCCAAAAGGCTGGATATCACGAAAGCGGCTACACGGCGTTCAATGTGGACTTGACGGGCCTTATTCAGCCCGGCAAGCCTAATTTGTTTGCCGTGCGCGTTTCCAAAACCACGCCTTCCGACGACTGCGAGACCGGCGACTTCCAGGCGATGGGCGGCATCTACCGGGACACGTCGCTGATCGCCGTGCCGCAGACCCATGTTTCCGACATCACGGTGCGGACGCCGCTGTCGGCAAACTACAAAGATGCCACGCTGCAAACGCAGCTCAAAGTAGCGGGAGCGCCAGGCCAGAACATTGTCATCAACGGGCGGCTGATGCGCGGCAGCGGGCAGGCGACCGGTGTGGACGTCTTCGGCATGGGCCGCATTGGGGCCAATGGGACAGCGCAGATCGCCATGAGCGCCCCGGTCAAAGCGCCGGCGCTATGGTCGGCGGAGAAGCCGAACCTGTACTATGTCGTCTTTCAGATGACCAGCGGCAGCAAGCCTGTGGAACAAGTGGAGCAGCGGTTCGGCTTCAAGCAGATCGAGATCAAGAACAACATCGTCTTGTGGAACGGAATGCCGATCAAATGCACCGGCGTCTGCCGGCATGATTTCTGGGCCGACAAAGGCTTCGCGCTGACTGAAGCCAACTGGGTCAAAGATTTGGACATGATGAAGGCTGCCAACATCAATGCCATTCGGACCAGCCATTACAACCATGCCCAGCGGTTTTTGGAACTGTGCGAGGAGAAGGGAATGTACATCTTAGACGAGGTCCCCTACTGCTGGATCGGCGATGAGGCCAAAGACCCGAAGTATGCGCCGTACCTTTTGCAACGCGGGCAGGAGACGCTGGCGCGGGACAAGAACCGGCCCTGCGTTCTGGCCTGGAGCATCGGCAACGAGAACCCTGCCGGGATCGCCTCGCAGATGGTGTCGGACATGATCGGCAAGGCCGATCCGACCCGTCCCCACTTTGTTTCCTGCACGTCTCCCAATGACATCAAAGGCCAGTCCTGGGAGGACGATCATTACCCGGACCCGAGCTTGGTTGACCGGATCGCCGCCGACACAAAATGGGGCGCAAACTTTTCGGAGCATCCGCATATTTTCTACCAGAAGGAAACGCAGGACTATGACCCCGGCGCGTCCGATTTGTGGTCGGAAGCGCTGATCAAGACCTGGGACAAGCTGTGGCAGGACCCGACCATCCTCGGCTCATTTATCTGGGAATGGCAGAGCCAGGGCATCGCCGACAAGAACGCCGACACAACAACCGACTTCTGGTATAGCCCCGACCATCTGCGCGATGAAAACAACAAAGGCATCGTGTCCGCCTACCGCGTCCCCAAACCCGAGTGGTGGATCGTCAAGAGTGTCTACAGCCCGGTTGTCGTCACCACCCGCACCGTCAGCCCGGCGGGCGGCAGCGTGAGCGTGGCGATCACAAACCACTATTCGTTCACTAATCTGAGCGAGCTGACCTGCCGGTGGACGGCTCTCAGCGGCGAGACGACCCTTAAAAGCGGCATCGCCCATGTCGCCTGTGCGCCGATGCAGTCCGGGTCAGCATCGTTTCCGGCCCCTGCCGGCATGACGACGCTTCGCTTGGACTTCGATCATCCCAACGGCTCCTCGGTAATCGCCTACAACCTTGCCGTGGAGGGCGCTCCTCTGCCCGCGCCTCCGGCGGCGCTGGCATCGGGCGGCGCTCTGACCACGACGGACGGCGCGGAGACCCTCACTGTCGGCAACTCCGTGCAGCGGATCGCGTTTGACAAGCGTTCCGGGACCATTCAGTCCTGGCGCGTCAATGGGCGGGACATCCTGACCGGCGGCCCGGTGCTGAACCTGGGCGAAGCCAAGAACAGTGACGAGGGAGGCTTTTACCGGGCCAAGCAGCCGCCGGTGACGGCGGATGCCACTGTCACGGCGGCTGCGGGCAGCAGCGGCGCGATGACCGTCTCGGCTGCCAGCACGGTGCTGACCGCTCCCGGCGGAACCGAGCTTGGGACTCTGCTGACTACCTACAACATATCGCCCAATGCCGAAATGATCGTGCATTGGACCCTGAGCTGGAAGGCCGACGACAAAAAGCTTTGGGAACAAGGCGTGAAATTCTCTGTTCCCGCCGGCCTGTCTCAGATGCGCTGGCAGCGCGACTCGTACTTCACCGACTACCCCTCCGGGCATATCGGCGAGCCGTCGGGAACCGCGCAAGCGGGCAGCGTGCTGTTCCGGGCCTCCAAGCGCAGCCTGCACTGGATGACTTTGTCGGGAAGTGACGGCGGCGCCGGTGTGGCGCTGCTGCCGACTGCGGATATGCCCCTGGTAGGCCGGGGCGATGCAGGTACGGACGGCGCAATCACGCTGCTGGTCAGCCAGAAAGTCGCCGGTCCGTATGACTTCAGCGGCAACTGGGTCAGCGACCATGACATCTATGCCGTCAAAGGCAAGGCCCTCACCGGCTCCTTCATCCTTCGCGCCATCAGTGCTCCCGGTGCTGCGGCTTTGGCGGCGAAGTAGCCGTGCCGGTTCAGTTGCTTTCACACTGACAAAACCGCCAGAACCGATGCCTTCAAGTATCGGTTCCGGCGTCTGGTGCGACAGAAACTTAAAGGGCGCTGAATGTGCCGGCGTGGTTTTCCAGGGGGCAGCCCCGGCCCATCAGTATTGTCTACACCATTGATACAATAAGGGAAAAGAAGGTGGATCAAGAGAGTTAACTCCTGCGTGCTCCTCGCCTTTGCGGGCACTATATCATGGTAAGCGTCTTCCTAAACAGTATATGCAGTAGGTTATACTGTCTTGACAAAAGCGACTCGGAGTGATATGATTGCAGTTACTGTTAGGAAAAGGTTTTATGCCGACGAACACGTCAAACGTGCACGCGGCGCATGAGCGCCCCAGCCGAAGATGGCTTTCTTTCAACCAGGACTGGCAGTTCCAGCTTGCGGACAGCGCCGCGCTTCCCGAAGACAGTCAGGCATGGGAGCCGGTCAGCCTGCCTCACTTTGGACGGCTGGAGCCGTATGATGTTTCACGCCATTTTCAAGGGTTCTGCTGGTACCGGAAACAGATCGTACCGACTGACGAGATGATCGGGCGCAAAATCTTTCTGGAATTTGAAGGTGCCATGCAAGTCGCTGATGTTCGGGTCAACGGCAGGCACCGGCTGACCCATGAAGGTGGCTACCTGCCGTTTGTCGTAGACATCAGCGGGGAGATGCAGGGCGGCGCTCCCGCCACGGTTCTCGTGCGCCTGGATAACCGGGACTACCCGGAGGTCCCGCCCGGCAAGCCGCTGGCCGGCCTGGACTTCTGCTACTGGTCCGGCTTCTACCGCAATGTTTGGCTGCACGTCACCAACCCGCTGCATCTCCGGCAGACCAGCCTGACGCAGACGCCCGCCGGCGGCGGCCTGTTTGTTCGCTTTGAGAATGTCACGCGGCAGTCCGCCGACGTGCTTGCAACGGTGGAAGTCGTGAACGAGGGCCATGCCGAGGCAGCCGCACAGGTCACGCTCACGCTGCTTGACTCGGACGGGCAGCTGGCCGCAAGCGGAACCACGGAAGAAAAGACGCTGGCCGCTGGTGCATCAAAGCTCTTCGCGCTCACGCTGAGTGTCGCGCGTCCCCGCTTGTGGTCCCCAGGCACGCCGCATCTCTACACAGCGACGGCGGCTGTCTTGGCAAACGGCGAAACAAAAGATAGCCTGCCTCACCGCGTCGGCATCCGCACGCTGCGGACCGACTCCAAAGACGGATTCTTTCTGAACGGCGAGCCGATCCAGCCATCCGGCGCGAACCGGCACCAAGCCTACCCCTATATCGGCAACGCCTTGTCCGATGCGGCCCAGTACCGGGACGCGAAAAAGATGAAGGATGGCGGCTTCGACATCGTCCGGCTGTCTCACTATCCGCAGGCGACGGCGTTTTTAGATGCCTGTGATGAGCTGGGGCTGATGGTCATTGCCTGCATCCCCGGCTGGCAGCACTTCAGCGACACGCATCACTTCCGCCGCAGCGTCTTAAACGACCTGCGGCAGACGATCCGGCGGGACCGGAACCATCCCTGCGCCGTGCTTTGGGAAACCAGCCTGAACGAGACCCTGGGGCATGACGACATCCTGCGCCGGCTTGTTGAAATCGCCCACGAAGAGTATCCCGGTAATCAGATGCTCACCTGCGGCGATACCGAAGGCCATGACCTGAGTGAGCTTGCCTACGATGTCCCCTACTCCGGCTGGGACGGCGCAACGCGCACACGGCCCAATCTGGCCGGCAGAAGGAGCCTGCACCGAGAATACGGCGACAACCAGTTCGGCGGCTACTCCCGGTACACCCGAGGCGACGGCGAAACCCTGATGCTGGTGCAGGCCTGGAATTTCCAAACCGCTGTCAACGACCACCTCGCCTATGATTACACGTGGGGACAGTGCACGTGGGAGATGTTTGACAACAACCGGGGCATGTCGCCGGAGATCGCCACCTGCGGCGTCATGGACCCGTTCCGCCTGCCCAAGTTTATGTACTATTTCTACCAAAGCCAGGGCGCATCGGACCCGATGATTTTTATCGCGAACTACTGGCAGCCTGTCAACGGGCCACGCAGCCCGGTCGTCGTTTACTCCAACTGCGAGGAAGTCGAGCTGCTTGTCAACAGCAAGTCCGTAGGCCGAAGACGCCCGGATGACGGCCCGAACGTGCCGTTTGGAGACTTGACGGGCTTTGACCTGAACTACTGGAAATCCGGCGAGTCCATTCCCACCGACCGGCGCATGAGCGAAGCCGCCAGCCCCATTTTCACCGGCGGCAACTGCCGCCATCTGGCCCGCCCGCCGTTTACGTTCGCGGGTGTCCCCTTTGAGCCGGGCGAGTTACGAGCGGTCGGCTGCAAAAACGGCGCAGCGGTGGTCACGGCCAGCCGCCGGACACCGGGCGAGCCGCAGGCGCTCCGCTTGTGGGCAGACTTCAGCGGGAAGCCGCTGCAAGCCGATGGTGCCGACACTGTCTTTGTCTACGCGACCGTCGTGGACAGCAGCGGAACTCCGGTGCCGTCCGCGTCCGTCCCGGTTCACTTCGCGCTGACCGGCGACGCACAGCTCATCGGCGACAGCCCGCGCCCCGCCGAAGCGGGCATCGCCTCGATTTTGCTGCGGGCCGGCACGACACCGGGACTGCTGCGGATCACGGCGGCTTCGGAGACTCTCGCAAGCGCAGAGATGAGGATCGAGGCGATGAGAGATCCGCATTTATTATGACAAACACAAACACCCTCTGGCTGGAACAGCCCGCCGCCGATTGGAATGAAGCGCTGCCTGTCGGCAATGGACGCCTCGGCGCAATGGTTTTTGGCGGCGTCCGGCGCGAGCGCTTGCAGCTCAACGAAGACACGCTCTGGTCAGGCGAGCCGGTTGGGCCTGCCGACCCCGATCTTTGGAAGCATCTGGACTCCGTCCGGCAGCTTGTCTTTGCCCGGCGGTACGCCGAAGCAACAGCCGCCGCCCGGCAGATGCAGGGGCCGTTCACTCAGTCTTATCTGCCCCTCGGTGATCTGATACTGGACTTCGAACACGGGGAAGAAGCCGTCTCCGACTATCGGCGCGAACTCGATCTGGAAACGGCCACGGTCCAGATCAGCTACCGCGCCGGGGAAGTCGCCTACCGGCGCACCGTCTTTGTCAGCGCCCCGGATCAGGCCCTTGTCGTTCACCTGACTGCCGACCGGCCCGGCAGCCTCTCTTTCAGCGCTTCCTTGACAAGTCTGCTGCAAAGCCTGACCCAAAGTGATGGGTCGGACACACTGAAACTGACCGGGCAGGCGCCCGCGCATGTCGAGCCGGATTACCGGGATGTCGAGCCGGCGATTATCTACGAAGACAGCGAGACCGGGCGCGGAATGCGCTTCACGGCGTTTGTTCGGGCCGTTTGCGAAGGCGGATCGGTGCAGTCCGGGCCGTCCGCGCTTTCCATCACGCAGGCCGACAGCGTGACGCTGTATCTCATCGCTGCGACCAGCTTCAATGGCTTCGACCGTTCCCCCAGCCGGGACGGCAAAGACCACGCAGCGATTGCCAGGGGGATGCTGGACGCTGCGGCTTCTAGGTCGCTCGCGCCAATTTATGCCGCTCATCTCGCCGACTATCAGCCGTACTTTAGGCGGGTCACACTGGATTTAGGCGATCCTGAAATGAAGTCGGATCTGCCGACTGATAAACGTCTTACCGCCCTGCAAGCATCAGGAACCGACAACGCGCTGACGGCGCTGTATTTCCAGTATGGCCGGTACCTGCTGATTTCGTCGTCGCGCCCCGGAACCCAGCCGGCCAACTTGCAGGGCATCTGGAACTCGGAGATGCGCCCGGCCTGGTCTTCTAACTTCACCATCAACATCAACACCCAGATGAACTACTGGCCGTCGGAAACCACCAATCTGGCCGAGCTGACGGAGCCTCTTTTTGATCTGATTGATGCCCTGCGCGTCACCGGCCGCGACGCCGCGTCGGCCTATTACAGCGCCGGCGGCTGGTGCGCCCATCATAACACGGACATCTGGGCCAGGGCGAACCCTGTCGGCGAGAAAAGCGGCAGTCCCTGCTGGGCCAACTGGCCGATGGGCGGGGCCTGGCTGGTGCAGCACCTTTGGGAACATTACGCCTTCAGCGGCGACCGTGCCTTTCTCGCGGGCGCTTATCCGGCCATTAAAAGCGCGGCGGAGTTCCTGCTGGACTTTCTGGTTGAGTCGCCCAGCGGCGATCTTGTCACTTGCCCGTCGGTCTCGCCGGAGAACACGTTCCAGTACCAGGCCCTTGACGGCAGCCAGGCCGCCGCAGACGTGACCGCTGCAACGGCGGCCGATCTTGCGATTGTCCGCGAAGTCCTGCACAACACGGTTGAATCGGCCCGGATACTTGGCAGAGACACTGACCTCGCCGCCCGCGCCGCGGCTGCGCTCGCCCGGCTGCCGCCGTTTGAGATCGGCGAGTCAGGCCAGCTTCGGGAATGGCCTGCCGACGTGTCGGAACTTGACTTGGGCCACCGGCATATCAGCCATCTCTACGCAAATTATCCCGGCATGACGATTACACGCAGCACCACCCCGGAGCTTGCCCAGGCCGTGCTTCGCAGCCTCGACCGGCGCGTCGAAGCCGGAGGCGGCTATACCGGCTGGAGCCGGGCCTGGCTGATCAACCAATACGCGCGTCTCGGCGAGGCTGAAAAGGCTTATCATAGCCTCCATGTCCTGCTGGCGGAGTCGACTTATCCCACGCTCTTAGATGTCCACCCGCCGTTCCAGATTGACGGCAACTTCGGCGGGACGGCGGGCATCGCCGAGATGCTGCTGCAAAGCCACGACGGTGCGGTCCATCTGCTGCCTGCCCTGCCTGCCGCCTGGCCGGCAGGCAGGGTCAGCGGCCTGCGGGCGAGGGGCGGCTTTACCGTCTCAATAGAATGGACCAACGGATGTTTGATCTCGGCAGATATTTTCTGCAATGCCGCGTCTTCCTGCAGCGTGCGTTATGGAGACAAAAGCGTCTCGCTTGACAGTGCAGCAGGCGAAACCGTTCGCCTGAACGCGGAACTGAAAGCCGGGCAATATTGAAAGCCGGGCAACTTCGGCCAGAACGATGGGTGCGGCGAGATGGCTGAGATCATGCTTTGGCCGGGGCTTGCGCCGGGCGAGACCGAGTCGTCACCGGGATATGTGCGCGATGACCACGGCGGCGTCACCCGTCTCACCGGGGTGAGCGGCGCGGAGCTGTTGATCTGCGGTGCGGACGCCGGACAAACGCGGCCGGCGGTCATCGTCTGCCCCGGCGGGGGCTACGAGATTCTGGCCGCCGACTTGGAAGGGACCGAGATCGCGGCCTGGCTGAACACGCTGGGCTATGCAGCGGCAGTGCTGCACTACCGGGTTCCTGAAAACCGGGACGGAGCGCTTCAGGACGCGCAGCGGGCGGTCTCGCTGCTTCGGGCGCGGGCGTCTGAGTTCGGCATCGCCCCGGCCTGCCTCGGCGTGCTGGGCTTCTCGGCGGGCGGGCATCTCGCCGTGCGCCTTGCGGCTGCCGGAACGGATCGCGCTTACGCACGGGTTGACGCAGCGGACGATGCTTCCTGCCGGCCTGATTTTGCCCTGGCGATCTATCCGGCCTACTTAATCAACAGAGACGGCCTGCCGATGCCGGAAGTCAAGCCGCATTCAGACATGCCGCCGGTCTTTCTGGCCCAGAGCCTTGACGACGCCCACTTCTGCACGACCGCCTATGCGAAGTTTCTGGCTGAGGCCGGCGTTTCCTTTCAAAGCCAGGTATATGAAAGTGGCGGGCATGGCTACGGCGCTCGTTTGGCTTCCGATGTTCCGGCGGCCCGGTGGCAGGCCGACGCCGCCGAATGGCTTAAAACAGAGACATCCCGCGTTTCTTCACAAAAGGCTTAACAATCCATGCGTTTCCACCTTACGCTGCCGCCGTGTCTGCTGATGCTATTGGTCTGCCTGCTGGCTGCCTGCGGCACTTCGGCCCAAACCGCGCCGCCGGGTGCGGTCACGGTTCCCGCTTTCAGCAAAACAATCACCTATTTTGGGCGCTGGGATCGGAGCGATCCGGCAGTCGCGCACAGCCACTGGGGAGGGGCGTACCTGCGGACCCGCTTTTCCGGAACGTCGGTCGGGCTGGAAATGGCGGATGCGGAAGATTTAGTCGCCAGCATTGACGGTGAACCGTTCCGGGCAGTCAGCGGGCAGCCGGGATATACGGCGCTGAACCCTGCCCCTTTGACTGCCCGGATGCATACGCTTCTGGTCGGCTCCGCCGCCGGCGGCGAGGTAAAAGTGCAGGGACTGGTGCTGGACCCCGGCGCGGTCACGAAGCCGCCGGTGCCGCGCCCGATTATCGAGTTTATCGGCGACTCCATCACCTGGGGCACCGGCCCGGACCACTTTTACAACATCAACCATGCCTGGATGGCTGCCGAGGCGCTGGGATGCGACCACACGCAGATCGCGCAGAGTGCGCGGGCGCTGACGACGGGCTACGGCTGCGCGGACGAGAAGACGGGCATGGACAAGCAGTATTTCCGGCTGAAGAACTTTGGCTACGCGGCCGAGCAGCCGCCCGTTCTTTGGAACTTCTCAGCGTACACGCCCCAGATCGTCGTGATCAATTTGGGCCAGAACGACGGCTGCGGTAATGAACCCGACGAGACGTTCACGGCCAGCTACATTCAGTTTGTCAGAAATGTCCGGGCGAAGCTCCCAAAAGCGCAGATCGTCGCCCTGCGGATGTATGGGGGCGGGCGCTTCGGCGAAGACACACGGAAAGCGGTCGCGGCGCTGAATGCAGGCGGCGACGCCCGTGTCCACTTCGTCAGCACGGAAGGCTGGCTGGGCAAAGCCGACTTCTCCGACGGCGTTCATCCAAACGCGCAGGGGAACATCAAAGCCGCTATGCGCCTGGCCCCAGCGCTCATCCCTCTGCTGCCGGTCAGGACACCACCGAAGGTCACGCGCACGAACGAGTCCGAGCTTGTTTCTTTGAGCAGTTCCACGACTGTCGGGGATCCGGCGAACCCAGACGGGCTGGCGCAGGACATCCAGAATGCGTACATTCGCGGCGAAAAACGGATCGTCATCACGCCGGGAACGTACCTGCTGAGCCGAAAAGCGGATGCCGAGATCACGCTTGACCACTGGCAGAACGCCACTCTCAGCGCTTCCCATGTCACGCTGATTCTGAACAATGCCGCCGGGGCCGGCAGGCTGTTTTTGATGGACCACTGCGTCAACACAACACTTGCCGGGCCGCTCCTGAGCCAAACGGCACAGAACGCGTATCAAGGCCGCGTCACTGCCATCGGCCAGGACAGCGCGGGCCATCCGACGTGCGAGTGGCGGCCCTCGGCGGGCTATCCCGTTCCTCCGGCGGACACAAAAGAAATGTGGATCAACTTTGTGGACGCCGCAACGCGCACCATCAACATCAAGGCAGGCGACTACTACCACGCGGGCATGACGGCGCTGGGGAATGGGACGTTCCGGGTCAGTCTGGACAACCGGCCGGTCGCGTTCCGCGTCGGCGATTATCTTGTGTCCCGCTGCGGCGACCCACCGAACAAAGTCTTTCTGTCATCCTGCCGGAACTGCACTTTGAAGAACATTTCGATGATGCGGAACGGCTTCGCGCCGATTTTCGACGGCGAGGGCGACGGCAACCATGTCCTGTCGTGCCGCTGGCTGCCGGGACCGCGTCCGGCGGGCGCGACCGAGGACCCGGTGGTCACAAACTCCGCCGACGGCATCCATTCGCCCGATGCGCGTGTCGGCCCGGACATCGAGAACTGCACGTTTGACGGCGTATTTTTAGACGACTGCATCGCCATTCACGGCGGCTTTCATGCGATCAAGAGCGTCAGCGGCCCGGTGGTCGTCGCCGACAACGGCTATGCCTTCTATAACGTTGGCGAGCCGGTGCGGGTTTCCAACGACCACGGCTTTTATGTGCAGGCGAATGTCACAGACTTGAAAGACAACGGCAACGGCACGTCCACGCTGACGCTGGACACAAACGAGGCTATTCCGACTGACGCCAAAATGAGCAATCCGCTGGCCGACGGCGCGGGCTACAAGATCATCGGCTGCCGGCTGGGCAACACGCGCTCCCGGGGCATCATCGCCAAGTCCGACAACGGCATTATCCGGGGCAACGTCATCTCGCGCTGCGGCCTCGGCCTCCGCATCGGCCCGGAATGGCCTTCCGAGGCGGACTACAGCCAGAATGTGGTCGTGAGCAGCAACACGTTCTTAAACAACGGTGACGGGGTTGTGGTGGACGGCTCCGGCGTCAAGCAGAACAAGAACATTATCCTTCAAGGCAACCATTTTGCCTTAAACACCGGCTACGACATTGCGGTCGCCTGGGCCGACGGCGTTTCCGTAATCGGCAACACGTTCGCCGCCGCCGGAGTCAAGACAACGCCGCCGGTTTCGGTGCGGGACTCGGCAAACGTCACCGTCAGGAACAGCGTCATCAAAACCCCCGCCACTTATGCCAAACCTTTTGTCGGGGTCGGCGGAAACGTCACGCAGATTGTATCAAACGCCAGATCGGCAGGCAAGTGATGAAACAGCAGAAAACCGCGCCAGGACTTGCTCGGCGCGGTTCTTCCAGAGGCACTAGGAGTGGAACAGTGCTGCCCACTCGCTTACGTCGGGCTGAACGTCAGCACGACCGGCGATCCGGCGCTCGCGCCGACGGCACCGCTGTTGACGTTTGTCATGTTAGCGGTTCCTGCGGAGACGGAGTTGCCGCCGCCGCCAAATGCCCGGCCCTGGGTCATGGAATTGGCGGGTATGCTACCGCCGGAAACAGCCCCCGGCATGAGCCACTTGACATGGCCGTCGCAGGCAAGGTAGTTCGCGCCGTTCGTGTGAACGCCAACCCCACTCGGTATCAGATTAAGATAGCCTGAGCCAGGAGGTATGTTGCCGATTTGTCCCGTCGCGTATCGGGCACTACCGCCGTATGAGGCGGGAGAACCCGCAGCGCCTCCGTTGTCGTAACCGCCATCGCCGCTCGACGACTGGAAGTCAGTCCCGTCCGGCGGCAGGAAGACGTGAGGAACATTCTGAACTTCAAAGCATTCCACGGTGGAAGCCGGCGCATTCAGTTGGGACAAGGTGATTGAGCCGGGGCCGGTCCCACCTGGATATTCTTCCAGATAAAAATTAGAGTTGATCGCGTAGGAGTCAACAGCGGTTCCATTCGGAGCGCCAGTGACGGTCGTAGTCGTTGGATCATCCGGACACTTAAAGACGCCGGTGGAATTGACGAACGGATAAACCGCTTCCGCCCAGCCGTTTTCGTAACCGTAGGTTGGAGAGTGCAGATTCCGGTCAGGCGGAAAAGCCTCATCGGCATCCTGCTGGTACTGGATGAGCGCAAGTCCAAGCTGCTTGAGATTAGACTGACAGGAAGCGCGGCGGGCGTTTTCCCGCACTTTCTGGAACACGGGGAACAAAATCGCGGCGAGAATAGCGATAATGGCGATGACGACAAGAAGCTCAATGAGCGTGAAGCCGTCTCGGCTTCGTTGACGATTTGTGAACATGATAGTCTTCTCCTTAGAGTGGTAGCACCCGGATTTGGATGGCAGCAGAGTATCTTAGCACAACTCACCTGCATTGCCGGAATAAAAGAGAAAGCAAATCCTAGAAGTATATTCAGTTGGAATTATCAACATGGTCAGGAATCGCGCCAAGCGAGGCTTGGCGCGATTCTTTCAGAATAGTTGGATCGGAAGCTGTTCCGACCCGTACACTTAGATCGGGCTGAACGTCAGTTGCACGGTGCCGCCGCTAGCCAGCGTCATGTTGCCTGTCCCAGCGGCGAATGTTGTCCCCGAAGCGCCGTTGGTATAGACTTCCTGGCTGTTTGGGGCGGACGCGCCGCGCCCGCCGGAAATGACAATAGGCCGGAGGAACTTGACATGACCGTCTTCCGCCAAGTAGTTGGAGCCGTCGTTATGGACGGTACTATTGGCGATTGTCGTTAAGTAGGTGTGCCCGCCGATCTGACCGGTTGCGTAAGCAGCAGCGTTGCCGTTGGTTGCGGGATTGCCACCGCCAGCGCCGTCTTTGCTGCCGTTGCCCGATCCGCTGTTAGTTTCAGTTGGGTTTGTCTGCGCCAAATTTGTTCCGTTTTCCCCTTGAATCTCGAACAGCAGCACCGTGCTTGCCGGAGCATTCTGCTGAGAAAGCGCGGGATAGGTCGGTACTGAAATAGTAGCATAGTTACCGGCTCCCACGAGGTTCTCATTTGCGGAGTAGGATACTTTACCGGTGCCAGAGTTTGTCGGGTCATCCGGGCAGGCATAGACGCCGGTGCTTTTGACATAGGAGTAGACGCAGCCGGCCCAGCCTTGACCATAGGCATCCGAAGGCATATACTTCTCGTCGGCATCCTGCTGATACTGGATGAAGGCCAGTCCAAGCTGCTTTTCGTTGGATTGGCAGGAAGCGCGGCGGGCGTTCTCGCGGACTTTCTGGAACACGGGGAATAAAATCGCCGCAAGAATGGCGATGATGGCGATGACGACGAGCAGTTCAATGAGCGTGAAGCCACTTCGACTTCGGGGGCGTAACTGTAAAATGTTCATTCGATTTCTCTTTCTTGTGCTCTCTCGACGATAGGGTTTCTTTTCCGGCGAGGCAAGTTTTCTCGAAGAGCCGCCGCAGTGCGCCGTAAGGCATTGGCGGCGTCTCTTTAAGGCTTTCAACCGGGGCGTATGCCCCAAATACTCCCTCCCTTTTACTGAGGATTAAAGCTCAGGATGTGGCCGTTCTGCAAGCTGGAAGACTTGTCCGCAGTGCTGCCGGTGACAACGGCATAGTTCGCCAGATTGTGGCTGTTGCCGGTATTCACGTTACCGTTGGCCGGGGTGGGCGCAATCGCGGAAATCAGCAGATATTTAACATGACCGTCGCAGGCCAGGTAATTTTCCCGATTCGTGGGGTCCTTATCGTGACGCTGGTTGGCAGGATCAGCCGCTGTTCCATTAATCCCGATGATGGCCGAGAAGCCATTTCCACCCCCCGTGCCGCCACTATTGTTGGAATCCAGAGTGTCCGCCCCGGAAGATGAGCATCCCGCGTTGCTTGTGGGTCCATCTTGTGTCGGGTCCGAAACATCACAGGGGGCGTCGCGTGCCTCAAATAAGTTTACGGTAGAAGCAGGGGCATTAAGCAGCGAAAGAGCCGTGTCATAAAGCGCTGAATTCATTCCGTAGGAAAGCTTCGGAGCCTGGCTGCTGTCATCCGGGCAGGCATAGACGCCGGTAGACTTGACGAAAGGATAAATGGCATAGCCCCAGCCATGACCAAAACTCAGCATATCTCCCCGGTTACCCGCAGTGGGGGTCGGAAACTTCTCGTCGGCGTCCTGTGTATACTGGACAAAAGCGAGTCCGAGCTGCTTGAGGTTGGACTCGCAGGAAGCGCGGCGTGCGTTCTCGCGGACTTTCTGGAAGACAGGGAACAAAATCGCGGCAAGGATGGCGATGATTGCGATGACGACAAGAAGCTCAATGAGCGTGAAGCCGTCTCGGCTTCGTTGACGATTTGTGAACATGATAGACTTCTCCTTGAATAGCGGACAACGAAATATAAGTAGCAAACGTATCTTAACACAACGCACCCTAATTGTCAAGAACATCGGGGAATAAATTCTTCTTCTTATATACGGTATACGTCTTTTAAGACTGCCGCTTGACAAACAGGCTCCTGCATGATACTATTGCGATGATACATGCGTAACCTTAAGGTGGAAGGCAACTATGACATTCACGCGCCGTAAATTCTTAACGGCCAGCGCGGCCACTGTCGCCGCGCTGGCCTTCTGGAAAACCGGCATCGGCAAAGCCGACGCCGCAGCAGCTCCTGCCCGCCCCTTCCAGCCGTCGTGGGACTCGCTGGCGCAGTACCAGTGTCCCGAATGGTTTCGCGACGCCAAGTTCGGCATCTGGGCGCACTGGGACCCGCAGTGCGTCCCGGAAGTGGACGGCTTCTGGTATGGCCGCACCCTGTATCAGGAAGGCAGCGACGACTACAACTTCCAGTGCGCCCATTACGGCCATCCGTCGAAAGCCGGCTTCAAGGATGTCATCCGCCGGTGGCACGCCGAGAACTGGGACCCGGAGCATTTGATGGGCCTCTACAAAGCCGCCGGAGCCAAGTATTTCATGGCGCTGGCCCAGCACCATGACAATTTCGACTGCTGGGATTCCAAGTATCAGCCCTGGAACTCGGTCGCCATCGGCCCCAAGAAAGACATTGTCGGCACTTGGGCTAAGATCGCCCGCGCCCACGGCCTGCGCGTAGGCGTGAGCTGTCACGGCTCGCGTGCCTGGAGCTGGTACGAGACGGCGCAGGGGGCAGACATGAAAGGGCCGCTGGCAGGGGTTTCCTACGACGGCAAGCTGACCAAAGCCGACGGCCAGGGAACGTGGTGGGAGGGCCTGGACCCGCAGGACTTGTACGCCCAGAACCATGCGCTTATGGGCAGTGATTTCGACCACTGGACCACCAGCACTCCCCAAAACCTGCCGAACCGAGCCTACTTGGAAAAGTTCGTTAATCGTGTCAACGATCTGGTAGACCAGTTCCATCCCGATCTGCTCTACTTTGATGATCAAACCATGCCGCTGTATGGCGTAGACCCGTCGGTCGGGCTGCGAATCGCCGCGCACTATTACAACACCACCCTCAAAGCCACCGGCGGGAAAGCTCAGGGAGTAATGAACTGCAAAGCCCTCACTGATGCCCAGCAGCAGTGCTTGATCCAGGACTACGAGCGCGGCCAATCGGACACCATTCGCCCGCATCCCTGGCAGACGGACACCTGTATCGGCAACTGGCACTACCAGCGCTCGGTCTACGAGAATCATGCGTACAAAACGCCCGATCAAGTTATCAAGACCCTGGTGGACATCGTTTCCAAAAACGGCAACTTGATGCTCAATATCCCCGTGCGCGGCGACGGCACGATTGACCCCGATGAAGTTGCCTTCCTGCAGGGCATGGCGGCCTGGATGAAAGTCAATGAAGAAGCAATCTTCGCGACCCGGCCCTGGAAGCTCTACGGCGAAGGGCCAGTCAAAGTCGCCGGCGGGGCATACATTGAGAAAGCAAGCCCCTATACGGCCAAAGACTTCCGGTTTACAACCAAAGGCAATATCCTCTACGCCACGGCGTTCGGCTGGCCCGATGACGGCAAGCTCACGGTTCGCACCCTGGCCCAGAATGCGCCGGGCCTGGTCGGCAGAATCCAAACCGTCTCGCTGCTCGGCTCGCCCGAAAAACTGGCCTTTAGCCAGACCGAAGGCGGCCTGATCGTGACCCTGCCCGCGCAGAAGCCGTGCGACCACGCCTACGCGCTGAAAATCGAAGGGCTGAACCTGGCGGCCTCGCTGCCGGTGCCGCCGCCTCTCCCAGTGATCCATGCCGGGGCGGACGGCACCTTCACGCTGACGCCGGATGCCGCCGTCACAACCGGGTCTGCGCTGGCGCAGGGCGGGAATGTTCCGAACATCGGTTACTGGGACGATCCCAAAGATACCGTCACCTGGAACGTCCATTTTGACACTCCCGGCACATATTCTCTCGTCACCCAAGCGACTGCCGCGAATGGCGACACGGCGTTTGTCGTAGATGCCGGAGCCGGCGCGTCCGCCCCGATAGCAGTCGCCAAGACCGCAGACTGGTACAGTTACGAGGCGATCCGCGGCAGTCTTAGAGTGGCTGCCGCCGGCGACTGCCTTGTGACGGCCCGCCCTGCTGACCTGATGCATTGGAAGCCGATGAACTTGGCCGCCATCGAATTGACCCGCACCGGAGACTGACAAAAGTCCCAAACATTAAATCGTATACTCGAAATCGCACACTTGCAGGAGAAAATAGATGACACTCACTCGCCGTAAATTTTTAACGACCAGCGCGGCCACTGTCGCCGCGCTGGCCTTCTGGAAACTGGGCAGCCGGCCCGCAGACGCCGACGCCAGCACAGCCGTCATCGTTCCCGGCCCCTTCAAGCCGGCTTGGGACTCGCTGGCGCAGTACCAGTGTCCGGAATGGTTCCGTGACGCCAAGTTCGGCATCTGGGCGCATTGGACCGCCCAGTGCGTTCCCGAACAGGGCGACTGGTACGCCCGGCAGATGTACTTCCAGGGCAACGGCGACTACAACTATCAAGTGGAGCATTACGGGCATCCGTCCAAAGTCGGCTTCAAGGACATTGACCGCATCTGGCACGCCGAAAACTGGAACCCTGAGCATCTGCTGGACTTGTATGTCGCCGCCGGCGCGAAATACTTTGTCTCGCTGGCAAATCACCACGACAACTTTGACAACTGGAACTCCAAGTACCAGACCTGGAACTCGGTCGCGCTCGGCCCCAAGAAAGACATCGTCGGGACTTGGGCTAAAGCCGCCCGCAGGCGCGGCCTGCGCTTCGGCGTCACCGTCCATGCCGCCCGCACCTGGGACTGGTTTGATGTCTCGCATGGCGCAGACGCGAACGGGCCGCTGGCGGGAGTGCCGTATGACGGCAACCTGACCAAAGCCGACGGCAAAGGCCAGTGGTGGGACGGGCTGGACCCCGCCGAGCTGTACGGCCCGGCCGGCGCGGCCCGCACGGATGCCGCCCACGCAGCGTATGAGCTGAAGTTCTACAACCGCGTGATGGACCTTGTGGACACCCATCAGCCTGACCTTCTGTACTTCGACGACGGCGAGCCGCCCACTTCTTACGGGCTGGACATCGCGGCCAACTACTACAACAAGAACCGCACATGGCACGGAGGCAAGCTGGATGCCATTCTGAACGTCAAAGACGGCTCCGCGAATGTCAAGCAGTCTATGGTCCTGGATTACGAGCGCGGGCGGAGCGACGCGATTTCGCCGCACCCGTGGCAGACGGACACCTGCATCGGCAACTGGCACTACCAGCGTTCCCTCTACGAAAACCACCAGTACAAATCCACCCGCCAGGTCGTGCGAATGCTGGTAGACATCGTCGCAAAAAATGGCAACCTGCTGCTGAATATCCCTCTGCGCGGCGACGGCACGATTGACCCGGACGAATTAGCCTTCCTGCAGGGCATGGCGGCCTGGATGAAAGTCAACAGCGAAGCGATCTTCGCCACGCGCCCCTGGAAGATTCCCGGCGAAGGCCCGGTCAAGGTCAGAGGCGGCGGCTTCAGCGAGGGCGGCGAAGATCAGCTCACGGAGAAAGACTTCCGGTTTACGACCAAAGGCAATATCCTCTACGCCACGGCGTTCGGCTGGCCCGATGACGGCAAGCTCACGGTTCGCACCCTGGCCCAGAATGCGCCGGGCCTGGTCGGCAGAATCCAAACCGTCT
The DNA here is from genome assembly GCA_964241935.1 of uncultured Armatimonadales bacterium. Lineage (GTDB taxonomy): Bacteria > Armatimonadota > Armatimonadia > Armatimonadales > Capsulimonadaceae > JANXMY01. The sequence goes on along the minus strand of CAXSZN010000021.1, from coordinate 25,105 downwards.
CGCTGCTCGGCTCGCCCGAAAAACTGGCCTTTAGCCAGACCGAAGGCGGCCTGATCGTGACCCTGCCCGCGCAGAAGCCGTGCGACCACGCCTACGCGCTGAAGATCACCGGCCTGGACCTCGCGGCATCTATGCCTGTCGCGCCGCCGCCGCCGCCGGTTCATGCCGCCGCCGATGGCACGATCCCGCTGACGCCGGACAACGCCACGCTGCACGGAAGCGTTCAAGCGCAGGGCGGCACGGTTCCAAACCTCGGCTACTGGAACAACGCCGCCGACACCGTCTCCTGGAACGTCCACTTTGATCAGCCCGGCACCTATGCCGTGGTGACAAAAGCCTCCGCCGCAGACGGCGCGACTTCGTTTGTCGTGGATGCCGGGGCCGGCGCGTCTGCGCCGTTTGCGGTTGCCGGCACCGCAAGCTGGGACGATTACCAGCCGGTCACCGGCAGCGTTAAGGTCTCTGCCGCCGGCGATCAGACCGTCACGGTTCACTCTGCCGACCCGGCAAGCTGGAAGCCGATGAACCTGGCCGTCGTCACGCTGACCCGCACGGGGAATTGATGAGAGAAGAGACGAAAACTATGATGCAGACAGACGCTAATTCTACCGTCGCTAATTCTACCGTAGACCCCGGCACGGTTCCCCAAAAAACGCTTGCATCGGGCGCGAAGATGCCCGCCCTCGGACTTGGCACGTTCGGCTCCGACAACTACACCCCGCGTCAGGTCGCCGACGCCGTCCTCGGCGCGGCGCAGGCCGGCTACCGCCACTTCGACTGCGCTTCCATCTACGGCAACGAAAAAGAAGTCGGCGAAGCGCTGCAAGCCGTCGTCGCAGGCGGCGTCCCTCGCGAAGACCTCTGGATCACGTCCAAAGTCTGGAACGACCACCACGGCGCCGGGCAAGTCGCAGAAAGCTGCCGGCAGTCCCTTCAGGATTTGGGACTAGACTATCTAGACCTCTTTCTGGTCCACTGGCCGTTCCCAAACTCCCACGGCAAAGGCGTAGACGCCCACTCGCGCGACCCGCACGCCAAGCCGTATGTGCATGAAGACTATCTGGCTGTCTGGCGGCAGATGGAAGAGCTGGTAGAGATGGGCCTGGTCCGGCACATCGGCACGTCCAACATGACGATCCCGAAGCTGGCCCTGCTTCTGCGGGATGCCCGCATCGCGCCCGCCGCGAACGAGATGGAGCTGCACCCGCACTTCCAGCAGCCGGAGATGTTTGCGTATGTGGTGGAAAACGGCCTGGTTCCTATCGGCTACAGCCCGATCGGCTCGCCGTCGCGCCCGGCGCGTGACCGCACCCCGGATGACACGGCAGACATCGAAGACCCGGTCATCGTTCGTATCGCAGAGCGTCTGGGAGTGCATCCGGCGACGGTGTGCGTCAAGTGGGCGATCCAGCGCGGCCAGGTGCCGATCCCGTTTTCGGTGAAGCGCTCCCAGTACCTCAGCAGCCTTCAAGCCGCCGTCAGTGCGCCTTTGACCGACGCTGAAATGCAGGAAATCGCGGGCATCGACAAGAACAACCGCCTGATCAAAGGCCACGTCTTCTTGTGGAAAGACAACCAGACTTGGGAGGACTTGTGGGACGTCAACGGGCAGATTACGCCGGCGTAGCGGAGGACAAGCAAGGAGAAGCAGATGAATGATACAATCCGCGAAGTCGCCGGTGCCGGGCCGTTTCAGCCGTCGTGGCAGTCGCTCCAAGCCTACGAAATCCCCGAATGGTACAAAGACGCCAAGTTCGGCATCTTTATCCATTGGGGCGTCTACTCGGTCCCAGCGTTCGTGAGCGAGTGGTATTCGCGCAACATGTACCTGGGAGGCACAGACGAGTTCAAGCATCACCGAGAAACGTATGGGCCACAGGACACGTTCGGCTACAAAGACTTTATCCCGGCGCTGACATTCGAGCATTATGACCCGGACGCCTACGCGCAGTTGTTTGTCGAAGCGGGCGCAAAGTTTGTAGTTCCCGTGGCCGAGCATCACGACGGGTTTGCGATGTACGACACGCCGCTGAACCGCTGGAACGCGGTCCGCATGGGGCCGAAGCGGGACGTGACCGGCGATCTTGCGAAAGCTGTCCGCAGGCGCGGGCTGGTATTCGGCTTGTCCAGCCACCGGGCGGAGCATTTCTGGTTCTTTAACGGCGGCCGCGAGTTTGTGTCGGACGTGCAGGACCCGGCGTATGCCGACTTCTACGGCCCGGCGGGGGCCGAAAAAGACGACGCTGGGGGTGACGCTCAGCCGACGGAAGAGTTTCTAGCCGAGTGGCTGGAGCGCACCTGCGAGCTGGCAGACCTTTACAAACCGCAGATTGTCTGGTTTGATTGGTGGATCCAGACAAAGGCATTCAAGCCGTATTTGCAGCAGTTCGCGGCGTATTACTATAACCGGGCCGCCGAATGGGGTGTCGGCGTCGCCATCAACTACAAATACGAGGCATTTGAAGAAGGCACGGCGGTCTTTGATGTGGAGCGCGGCCAGTTATCCGGCATCCGCCCGCAGCTCTGGCAGAATGATACCTCGGTCGCAAAAACTTCCTGGGGCTATGTCGAAAATCAAGACTACAAGAGTGTGGATTCGCTCATAGACGACCTCGTAGACATCGTCAGCAAAAACGGGGCGCTGCTGCTGAACATCGGTCCGAAGCCCGACGGCACCATCCCGGACGCAGAGCAGGCAATGCTGCGCGAGATCGGGTCCTGGCTCCGTGTCAACGGCGAGGCGATCTACGAAACACGGCCCTGGCATGTCTTCGGCGAAGGGCCGACCGAGGTTGTCGAAGGCGCGTTCACCGACACGCGGCGCACTGAGTTTACGGGCCAGGATATTCGGTTCACCACAAAAGGCGATGCTTTATACGCCGTCGTGCTGGCCTGGCCGGGCGAGACGCTGACAGTCCGGTCGCTGGCACAAGGGGCGGAAGGAGCAGGCCAAGTCGCCGCCGTCACGCTGCTGGGGCATGACGGCCCGCTTGCCTTTGAGCAGACCGCCGCCGGCCTCCATATTTCGCTCCCGCCCGCCCAAACCGGTGACTATGCGTATGCGTTTAAGATTACGAAGCTCCTATAAGATTACGAAGCTTTTATAGAAAGTAGAAACGATTATGACAATGACACAAGAGCGGTCGGCTTCCGAAGAGACCTTCAAGAAGACCATGCGTGGCGTGGTGCTTCCGGGCAACAGCACCGTCGAGTTCCGGGAGCAGCCGATCCCCACCCCCGGCTACGGGCAGGTGCTGGTCCAGATGAAGGCGTCCTCCATCTGCGGCTCCGACATCCGCGCCATCTACCGACAGCATCTCGGCGTCGGCGACGAAGCCTACCGCGGCGTCATCGCAGGCCATGAACCCTGCGGGCAGATCGCCCAAGTCGGACCCGGCTGCAAAAAGTACAAAGTAGGAGACCGCGTGGTGCTGTACCACATCAGCGGCTGCGGCGTCTGCGAAGACTGCCAAGCCGGCTACATGATCTCCTGCCACACCAAACACCGGGCCGCTTACGGCTGGCAGCGCGACGGCGGTCATGCCCCGTTCCTGCTGGCCGAAGAAAACACCTGCCTGTCCCTGCCCGACAACCTCAGCTATGTGGACGGCGCTCTGGTCGCCTGCGGCTTCGGCACGGCCTGGGAAGCCCTGACGCGCATCCAGGTAGACGGACGCGACCGGCTGCTTGTCATGGGATTAGGCCCGGTCGGCCTGGCGGCGGCGATGCTGGGCAAGGCGCTGGGCGCGTCTCAGGTGATCGGCGTGGACGTGAGCCGGCAGCGCCTTGACCTGGCGCAGAGTTTGGGCCTGGTGGACGAGGCGTTCCTCAGCGACGCGGACGCTCTGGACAAGATCAAGTCCGTCACGGGCGGCAAGGGCTGCGAGGCGAGCATTGACTGCTCGGGGGTGGGTCCGGCGCGGAAGCTGGCCTTGCTGGGGACGCGGCAGTGGGGGCGGTGCGTGTTTGTGGGCGAGGGCAGCGACATCCAGTTTGACGTGTCGCCGGTGTTGATCCATCCGCAGATCACGCTGTTCGGGTCGTGGGTGACGTCGGTGCCGCACATGGAAGAGCTTTTGGAGCGTTTGTCTCGGTGGGACCTGCACCCGGAGAAGACGGTGACGCACCGGTTCTCTCTGGAGGAGGCGGCGGAAGCGTATGCCGTCATGGACGGCGGGCAGTGCGGCAAAGTCGTCATCGTCAGAGAGTGATCAGGACGAAAACGGTTGCAGTTTCGCCAGGACAACCCGCCGGAGGGCCGGTGAGCCACGGATTTTCGTCCGTGGCTCACCGGCCCATCCGCGGCTCGCTGGCTACTTGAGGTACTGGTCAATCGGCGGATGGAGGTACTCCTGCATGGCGGGCTGGCTCATGTTGGCTCCCGTCACCAGAGCAACCCCCGTGTCTACTGTCTTCGGAACCGCCTTCCCCTGCACCACAGATACCGCCGTAGTTACTCCCACTTCCCCCATCTTGAACGGGTTCTGCACCACCAAGCCCTGCATCTCACCCGCTTGCAACGCGGCCACTAAATCCGGCGAAGCGTCAAAACCCACAAACTTCACCTTCCCCAGCAAGTTCGCGTCCTTCAGCGCAAGACGCATCCCCCGCGTGTTCGTCTCGTTCGAGGCGAACACACCCGCCGTCTGCGAGCCGAACCGAGCCAGCAGGTTCTGCGACGTCTTGTACGCCGTGTCCGTCGTCGGCCCGCCGTACTGGTTGCTCGACAAAACCGTGATGCCCGGATACTTCTTCAGGGCCGTCAGGAAGCCAAGCTCACGCGCCTCCGTGCTGGCCGACCCTTGCGCGTAAGGCAGCACAAGCACATGCCCCGTGCCGTTCAACAGCTTGCCCATGTCATCGCCCGCCAGCTCGCCCCCCTTCTCGTTGTCGGTGGCGCAGAACGACGAAAACGCCGTGCCGCCAAGCGAGGAGTCAATGATCACCACCGGGATGTGGTGGGAAACCGCGTCCTGCACCGGGGTCATCAGCGCCTGGCTGTCCAACGGGGCCAGCACCATGGCGCTGACGTGCTGGGTGACGAACGTCTCGATGATGTTGACCTGGCCGTTGCGGTCGCCTTCGCTTTCGGTGCCTTTCCACAAGACATTGATGTTTGTCCCTTGTTTTGCCAGGTCCTGCTGGGCCTTCATCGCGCCGGCATGGATGGACTTCCAGTACTCGTGGGAGGTGCCTTTGGGGATGACCGCGATTTGTAGGGTCTGACTGCCGCCGCTTTGCGCTGCGGGGGTGCTGCCCGCGCTGCTGCTGTTTGAGGCGCTGCCGTTTGAGGCAGGGCTGTGGCAGCCTGCCAAGAGTGCTAGTGCTCCGGCGGCGGCGAGGCCGGTCATTATCCTGCTTGGCAAGATCTTTGTTGTCTTTGCTGTGCTTCTGTGCTTTGCTGTGCTTCTGTGCATTCTCTACTCCTTGTGGTTGTTTGCCCTTACCCTGCCAGCGCAAGCTGGCCGACTTTCTCCTGCGTCGCTTCGTCCCGTAAAAGCGTCCCGGCAATGCGCCCGTCGCGCACGACAATGATCTGGTCGGCCATGCCCAGAACTTCCGGCAGCTCCGACGAGATCATTAAAACTGCGACGCCCGACGCCGCCAGGTCGTTCATAATGCCGTAAATCTCGCGCTTGGATCCGACATCAATCCCGCGCGTCGGCTCGTCCAAGATCAGCAGCTTGAGAGGCGTTTCCAGCCACTTCCCCAAGACGACCTTCTGCTGGTTGCCGCCCGACAGGTTGCCCACCCGCTGCTCCACCGACGGCGTGCGGACCCGCAGCCGCTGGACACTTTCTTTGGCTTCCGCCCGCTCCGCACCGCGCCGGACAAAGCCGAGCTGAGAGACTTTTTCAAGGGATGCCAGCGAGATGTTCTCGCGCACCGTCAAACTCAGCACCACGCCCTGTTCTTTGCGGTCTTCGGTCACAAAGCCGATCCCCGCGTTGATGGCGTCGTTCGGAGATTTGGGGTGAAACGGCTTGCCGTCCAGCCGCACCTCGCCGGCAGTCCATTTATCGGCTCCAAACAAGCAGCGGGCGATCTCCGTCCGGCCCGAGCCGACCAGCCCAGCCAGCGCGACCACTTCGCCTGCATGGACCGTGAAGCTGATATCTTCCAAGACGCCCCGGCGGCTGAGATTGCTGACTTCCAAAACAGGCCGGCCTGGCGGGATGACGACTTTTGGATAGGTTTCGTCTAAATCCCGCCCGACCATGAGCTTGACGACCTCGTCCCGACTGATCTCGCCGACCGGCGCATGGCCCACAATTTTGCCGTCGCGCAGCACGGTCACGGCGTCCGCGATCTGGAACACTTCGTCCATCCGGTGGGAGATGTAGACAATGCCGATGCCCTGCGCTTGCAGGCGCCGGATGAGACGCCATAGATTTTCCAGCTCGTGGGCGGTCAGCGTTGCCGACGGCTCATCCATCGCCAGCACCCGCGCCTGCCGGCTGGTGGCTTTAGCGATCTCGACCATCTGCCGCTGGGCAACCGAAAGCCGGCTGACAGGAGTGCGAACATCCATTGCCATGCCGAGATCCGCCATCAGCGTGGACGCTTCCCGGCGCATCCGGCGCCCGTCAATCCAGCCCGGCGCGAGGCGCGGCTCCCGCCCCAGAAAGATGTTCTCGGCGATGGACAGATGCGGCGCGAGATTGAGTTCTTGGTAGATGATGCCGATGCCCAGGTCCATCGCCTGCTGCGGACTGTGGATATCCACTTCCTGGCCGTTCAAGAGGATCGTCCCGGCATCGGCTTTGAGCGCCCCGGCGAGGATCTTCATCAGCGTAGACTTGCCGGCGCCGTTTTCGCCCATCAGCGCAAGAACCTGCCCCGGCAGCACGGACAGCGAGACATCGTCCAGCACACGCACGCCGGGAAAGGATTTGCGGATGCCGCGCATTTCCAGCACGGGAACAGAAGCGGCAGTGGCAGAAGCTTGACTGTGTTGCATAGAACGTATATTAGCACACTTGCGCTCTTTTTCCTCCTTCTTCTGATTTGTGCGGCTGTCTGGCGCATGAGGTATACTTCCTCGTAAACAGTTCAACGATGTAAATAATTTGGCACGACTAAGAACACAGATAAAGGCGAAAGAAAGTGATGATCCTAAAACGGCTTGGCATTGGTTTTCTGCGTTTGCTGATCGGCCTCGGCTTGACATTTTCGCTGGTGGCCGGCGTGACTCTGACGCTGCTGACGCTCTTTAGCGGGTCCGGGGACAACCTTGTCTTGAACCGGCCCGGTCCAGACTGGGGCTGGGGCGGCGGGGCAGCGATTGCCTGGGCTTTAACGGTATTCTGGTGGCTTTGCTGGCGGCTTTTGCCCCCGATTCAACCGACACAAATATCGGTGTTGTTAAATAAATGGGCAGGACGCCCTTTGGGGCCATGGACTGCAACCATAGTCAGTGTTCTCAGTTTCTTTCTTCTGCTGGACGCGGGCGCTAAACTGGCCTTGCATTCTATTGAAGCCAACTGGATATATTTCGGTGCTTGGGTGTTAGTAACAATTGTTAACGGTTCGTCCGCAGTGTCGGCATGGAGACAGCAGAGATTGAAGAGGTAACTCTTCACAGCAAAAAAGGGGCGCGGCGTAAGCCGCGCCCCTTTCTGCCGTCTACTGGCAAGTGGGTTTAGTAATCGTCGTCGTCGTGGGCGGCGCTGGCGTTGCCTTTAGACTTTTCCTTCTTCTCGACAATCAGCGAGTTGGTGGAAAGAATCATGCCGGCGATGGACGAAGCGTTCTGCAAGGCGGACCGGGTCACTTTGACCGGGTCCACGATGCCGGCGGCGACAAGGTCCACATACTCTTCGGTCAGCGCATTCAGGCCGTGGCCCTGGGGCAGCGTTTTCACCATCTGCACCACAACCGAGCCTTCCAGCCCGGCGTTTGCGGCAATCTGGCGCAGCGGCTCTTCGAGAGCGCGGCGGACAATGTTCGCGCCGACTTTTTCATCGCCCGACAGGCCCAAATTGTCCAGGACCGGGATGAGCGAGATCAGGGTCGCGCCGCCGCCGGCCACAATGCCTTCTTCAACAGCCGCACGGGTGGCCGAAAGCGCATCTTCAAAGCGATGCTTCTTTTCTTTCAGCGCAGTTTCTGTCGCGGCTCCAACCTGGATGACGGCGACGCCGCCGGCCAGCTTCGCCAATCGCTCTTGAAGCTTTTCTTTATCGTAAGAGGAATCGGTGTTGTCAATCTGACGGCGAATCTGCTCGATCCGGCCCTTGACGCCGTCCGCCGTGCCGCCGCCTTCGACAAGCACTGTGTCTTCTTTTGTGATAACGATCTTTTTGGCGGTGCCGAGGTCGGTCATCTCGACGCTGTCCAGCTTGATACCCAAATCTTCGGTCAGGAAGCGTCCGCCGGTCAGGATGGCGATGTCTTCCATCATGGCCTTGCGGCGGTCACCGAAGCCGGGAGCCTTGACTGCGACGACATTCAGAATGCCGCGCAGCTTGTTGACCACCAGCGTGGCAAGCGCTTCGCCGTCCACGTCTTCGGCGATGATTAAGAGAGGCCGGCGAGACTGGGAAATCTTTTCCAGCAGCGGGATGAGGTCCTGGGCCGACGAGATCTTCTTCTCGTTCAAGAGAATCAGCGGGTTCTCCAGCGAGACTTCCTGGCGCTCCTGGTCGGTGACAAAGTAGGGAGAAATAAAGCCCTTGTCAAACTGCAGGCCTTCGACGACTTCCAGAGTCGTGTCGGTTCCCTTGCTTTCTTCGACCGTGATGACGCCGTCTTTGCCGACTTTGTCCAAAGCTTCCGCAATCATGTTGCCGATTTCGGGATCGTTGCCAGAAATGGACGCGACCTGAGCGATGGACGCCTTGTCGGTGATGTCAATCTTGCGATTCTTCAGCTCGGCGACAGCGGCTTCGACGGCCAGCTCAATGCCGCGCCGCAGGGCGATGGGGTTGCCGCCGGCGGCAACATAGCGCAGGCCTTCGTTGACAATCGCCTGGGCCAGCACGGTCGCAGTCGTGGTGCCGTCACCGGCGACATCGTTGGTCTTGGACGCGACTTCGCGGACAAGCTGTGCGCCCATGTTCTCGTAGGGGTCATCCAGCTCGATTTCCTTGGCGACAGTCACGCCGTCTTTGGTAATGGTCGGGCTGCCCCATTTCTTGTCTAAAACAACGTTGCGGCCTTTTGGCCCTAAAGTCACTTTGACGGCGTTGGCAACGGCATTTGCGCCGCGCTCGAGTGCCCGACGGGCTTCTTCGTCAAACAGCAATGTTTTGGCTGCCATAATTGTATAATTCTCCCCAATAAAGAACGAGTAGTTTTCAACTACTCGTTGCTAATAACTAGCCTTTGATGGCGTAAATCTGCTCTTCGCCTAAAATCATGTAGTCCTGGCCGTCCAGCTTCAGCTCGGTGCCGCCGTACTTGGAATACAGCACGGTCTCGCCGACGGCGACGGCCACAGTCGAGCGGGTGCCGTCATCCAAGATGCGGCCGGGGCCGACCGCGATTACTTCGCCTTCCTGCGGCTTCTGCTTGGCCGAGTCGGGGATATAAATGCCGCCGCTGGTCTGGGTCTCGGCTTCACTGGGCTTCACCAGCACGTTGTCGGACAAAGGCCGAAAATTCACTGCCATATTCAAATGCCTCCTCATCACAGTTCGTTGTGTTTGATTGTTCTGGGTGTAAATCGCATTAGCACTCAGGACGTGCGAGTGCTAAAACCAGTTTCATTCTACTCGCTCCGGCAGGAATTGTCAAGCGTACCGCGAATCAAAGCGCATCATGTTTAACACTCCGCTGCGAATGATACTGCACGATGCGCTGCGTGCCTCTTACGACACGCTCCAAATTGACAATGAGTGCCGCCCCTTCTGGATTATCAGTCATGTCCAGCAGGGGCGTGTCATCACGGCAATGCGCGGTGAGAGCTTCACCGCGCCTTCCGGCAGTGTCATGGTCCATCCGCCCGGCATTCCGTTTTCGGAAAGCGCAGCGGGACCGGGAACCCATGACGTGCTGTTTTTGGAAGCGTCGGTGGAAGCCGGCCTGGCTTTGTTCCAGTTGTATCCGGTCGCGCCGGTCGTGGCGCTCTCCATGCCGATGCTCTGGCGCGAGACGTTTGATCGCCTGCTGGCCGTGCAGCGCTTGGAACATGCGGGGCTGACCGCATTTGGGCTGACCGCGCAGCTTCTCGGCTTGATTGTCGAAGGCTGGCACGCAGGCGGGAGCGTTCCCCGCCCGCCGGCGCTTGAGTCGCCGGAAGACAAGTGGAACCGGCTGGTGCATTTTATGACCCAGCATCTGGGCGAAAAGCTGGGGCGGGATGAGCTGGCGGCGCAGATGCATCTGCATCCCGGCGCGTTCAGCCGGTCGTTCCGGGTCGTTTACGGCCAGACACCGATGCGGATGCTGCGGGATTTGCGCCTCGCCGAAGCACGGCAAAGGCTGGAAACGACGGACGAGACGCTGGAAACGATTGCCGTGCGCTGCGGCTTTGAGGAAGCGGCGTACTTCAGCCGTGTTTTCCACCTGCGCTACGGGCTGCCGCCGGGCAGGTATCGCAGCGAGATTCAAAACAGTGTCAAAAGTGCAAGAACAAGTTACTCCGGTTCATTGTCCCCTCGCCCGGAATGACTTATACTGGAAGCATCACAGTCAGGCGTTCCAGAAAGGGATTTTCTTATGCTCACCGAAGAACAAGTTCAGCATTTCTATTTAGAAGGCTACGTTGTTGTGCCGGGCCTCGTGCCGGCGGAAGAGATTGACAAAGTCTTAGCCGAAGCTCCGCGGACCCAGCAGGAAGGCGGCGGCTGGGCGGCTCGAATCTTCCAGCATACGCAGCCGGAAGCAGACGCCGAGCTGCATCGCCTGCTGGTCGAGCCGCACATTGTTGAAGCCGTCCGCGACATCTTCGCCTCCGAGCCGCGCGTCCTCTACGGCATGCTGGCCGTGGTTCCGGCCCATGGCGGGACCGGCCTGCCCTGGCACCAGGACAACCAGTATATGCAGGTGCTGGGCGGGGCGCTGAACACGTTTGTTGCCCTGTGCGACATTTCGCCCGACAAAGCGATTCTATGGGTCGCCCCCCGCACCCATCGCCTCGGCATCCAGCCCGCAAAAGACACCGATCAGGCCAACACGAAAGGCCACAAAGAAGCCATCGTCGAACCCGAAAACGGCCAGCCGCTGCCTGCGATGAAGAAAGGCGACGTGGTCATCTTTGACCGCAACACGTATCACCGCTCGCTCAAAAACGAGACCGGCGAGCACCGCTACGCCTACGCCGCCCAGTATCAGTCCGAAAACGCCCGCAACGCCGAGAACGGCCTGCGGGACACGCCCGAAGTCGGCCCGCGCATGAAAGCCGCCGAGCTGCGCGAGCTATGGACCGAGAAAAGCCTGGCTGCCTAATCAAAACAAGCCTCGCCAGTTATGGCGAGGCTTGTTACTCTGAATGGTAAACCGGCATAACAACTACCAATATCACTTCTTCATCCAACGCTCTAGCGGCACGGGTTCGCAGTACATCCGCAAAATCAGACAGCGGCGACAGATTTTCTCTCAACGAGTAAAACGTGTCCGCGTAGAAAAGTGCAACTTTATCGTGAACTGGTTCCCCTACTTGGGATGGGTAGTTCCCATCTATCCCACGCTGTAATGTGCATCCGCCAAAGATGTAGGTAAACTCTGCTTCGAGTTCCTCTAAAAGGCGGTAGTAAGCGTTAAGCGGCAAGTCTGGAACGTAGACTTCAACCCTTGCTTTTTCGGGTAGCGGCAATAAACTGTTTCTTCCGTTTCAAGGTCGTTGATGAACTCTTCCATTCGCCGGATTCACTCTTCCGCCGTCAGTTTCATGCGCTTGGGCCGGCGAATAATCCACCCGTCTTCCGTTTGCTTCGTTTCCGCCACGTCAGACTGGCCGGGTATAGCATTTTCTGGTTGATTGTCTTCCACGTTTTCTCTCCTTTCATACGATTCCGTGTAATGCTGACATTCCACCACATTCACCGCAGCGCGGACAGATGTTCTATTTAGAACGATGTTTCTATCGCCTGCTCAAAATACTCGATCTCTGAGATGCGTGCGAAATACTGCTTGCCGGATTTATCTTGCAGCATTAATAGTTGCTTGAATTCGTAAGGAGCTTCGTGGTGGGTAGAAACGTAGCCCACAAGGATCACGTTCAACAACTGCGAACCGGATTTGAAGCGCACATTGACCAAAGTATCTTTCAGTCCAGAGACGTGAATGTCCTTGCTCACATCCAGCACACCTTCTCCGCTGGCTTTTCTGTCAATCGGACCCCAGAAGGTGAAGAAAACGCGGAGGAAGACGATACTGCCTAACAGAACACCCACACAAATGAACAACGGGAAGTAATCGCTTATAGTCATGCTTCACTTTATCTTCAGGTCTAAGCCATGCCTCACAGAACATCAGATTTGCGTCTCAAATGCGGACCTAATATACAATGGAGTATAGCATATCCCACGCCGTTAGGACGACGGCGGGTCGGGTACAATAAGGCTATGAGTGATGGACGTTTAGACGAAGTTTTGTTTGGGATAAACCCGACGGAGCATATTGTCGCGGTGGAAACTTCCGACAAAGACGCGACGCTGTTTCTGCGGGACGGGAACGAGACAAAGACGAAAATCGTCCCGTTTGTGCCGTGGCTGGTGACGGACAAAGAGCGGCACTTTCCCGGCGCGGAAACGACGGCTTTGGAAGGCGACGGTTATAACTGGCTGGTGCGGTTCCCGTCGGGATGGCGGTCTTATCAAGAAGCCAAGCGGACGCTGCGGGACGAGCACGCAGGGGTCTGCCAGTACGGCAGCGCCATCAAGCAGTTCATGGTGGCGTCCGGGTACACGCTGTTCAAGGGCATGGCATTTGACGACTTGAAGCGGCTGCAAATTGACATTGAAACAACATCGCTTGACCCCAATCTGCCCGGCGCGTCTATCTTTATGATCAGCGTGTCGGATAACCGGGGTTTTTCCGAGGTTCTGATTGGCCCGGAAGCCGACATCCTGCGGCAGCTTCTCTCGATTGTGGAGACGCGCGACCCGGACGTAGTCGAAGGCCACAACTTTTATTCGTTTGACCTGCCGTACATTTTGGCCCGCATGAATGCGCTCAGCATTGCGCCGCTTTTGGGCCGGTTCGGGTCCCCGGCGGTGGTCGGTGCGCCCCGGAACTGCGCCATCGGCACGAACGCCCGGCAGTTTACGCCGTCTTATTTGTACGGACGACATATCCTAGACACGCTGCTGCAAGTGCAGCGCTTTGACTGGTCGCGCGGCCAGGTTTCTTCCTACGGCCTGAAAGAATGCGCCCAGACTTACGGCATTGCCCCGCCCGACAGAGTGTATTTGGACCGGGCCGAGATTGTAGAGATATTCGAAAAAGACCCGGAGCGGGTCAAGACCTATGCCGCCCAGGACGTGGAAGAAACCGCCGCGCTGGCGGCTTTGGTCGCGCCGACAGAGTTTTATCAGACCCAGATGGTGCCGGACTCGTACCAAAATGTCGCGGTGACAGGCAACGGCGAAAAGATCAACGCCATTCTGCTGCGCGAGTACCTGCGGCAGGGCCGGGCCGTCGCCAAGCAGAAAGCACCTCAGCCCTACCCCGGCGGCTACACCGAAGTGCGCGTCACCGGCGTGGTCAAGCCGATAGTCAAGGCCGATGTGGAAAGCCTGTACCCCAGTCTGATGCTGACGCAGAAAATCAGCCCGGCGGCAGACACGCTCGGCATCTTTTTGCCGCTGCTGTCGGATTTGACCCAGCGGCGCTTGGAAGCCAAAGGCCGGCTGAAAACGACGCTCAAAGACACGCGGGACCATGCGTACTGGGATGGCCTGCAAAACTCGTTCAAGACCATTATCAACTCATTCTACGGCTACATCGGCGGGCCGTTCTACTTCAACGATTATGACGCCGCCCGGCGCGTCACCGAAGCGGGCCAAACGATAGTGAAGCAGATCGCATCAGAGCTGGAAGCTCACGGAGCGCATGTCATTGAGATAGACACCGACGGGGTTTACTTCAAGCCGCCGGAGTATGTCCAGACCGAGGCTGACGAGCTGGCCTATGTCGAGAAGATCGGAACGACGCTGCCGCCGGGCATCCGGCTGGCCCATGACGGCTCGTATGCCGCCATGCTGTCCCTGAAGATGAAGAACTACGTGCTGGTAGAACCGAACGGCCACAAGATATTCAAAGGCTCGTCGCTCCGCTCCCGCGCTGACGAGCGCTATGGCCGCGTTTTCTTGACGGATGCCGTCAACCTATTATTGGATGAAAACCCGGACCAGCTCTCACATCTCTACAAAGACATGATTGACAGGATTGAAGCGGGGCAGATGCCGATTGACCTGCTGGCGAAGCGCGAGCGGGTCACCGACAAGCTCTTGTCATCGGAAATGCGGAAACGCGCCGCCGACGCCATTAAAGGCGCGGGGATTAGTCAGGGCGAGTTCGTGTCCTTGTACCAGAAGCGCGACAAATCGCTTGGGCTGGTGCAGGACTACGAAAAAGACGAAGACACCGATTACTACGCCCAAAAGCTCTACAAGTTCGCCGGACGCCTCAAAGAAGCCGTTGGCGAAGACCGATTCGATGCTCTATTCCCCAAGCCCGTCCCCGCCGCCAAGCGCCCCGACCCAACGCAGATGACAATGGATTTGTTTGGATAGGAGAGACCGCTCATGCAGACTTTACTTAACGCCGGAGAAGTTGCCGCTCACGGCGAAGAAGTTTACGCTTTAGAAATCAAAGCAACAGTCGAAGAGCAGCATCAAGGAAAGTTCCTTATTTTGGATGTAGCTTCCCATGACTACGAGATGGACTGGGACGACATGGCCGCGCAGGAGCGCCTGGAGCAGCGCCAGCCCCAGGGTGTATTCTACGGCCTTCGAGTTGGCTCACCCGCCACGTATTTTATCGGCAAAGACATCCTATGATACAAGGCATTGTGAATGCAAAACGTCAGCCGGTTATTTCTTTGATAGTCGGCGGTGATGCAGGCCAAGAAGTCACCGTAGAGGTCTTACTTGATACCGGCTACAACGGCTCGCTGATGCTGCCACTGGAGCAAGTGGAAGCGCTTGCACTTCGCTTCATTCGCACAGATACAACTCTTGTTGCTGATGGGCGTCGGGTTCCTGTGCCGGTCTACGCGGCGCGGGTCATTTGGGATGGAACCGAGCGCTTAACCTCCGTTGTCGCCGCTGGCACACAGCCACTTCTTGGCATGTCACTTACGCTAGGTCATCGGGTCATCGTGGAAATGGTAGATGGCGGCGCGGTCACCATCGAACGGCTGTGAACTTCCTCGCGCACTATGTCATCGCGACACGCTTTTTGACGCTACAAGAGCCGCTTTCGGCCTATGTTGTGGGAACGGCGCTGCCGGATTTGCTGCCGCTGGCGGCGGAACGGGTGCGGCTGCGCCCGGCGCAGATTGAACAAACGGCGGCGCGAACCGAGTTTGAGGCGGCGCTAAGCACAGGCGTGTCGGTGCATCTGGCGACGGACGCCGCGTTTCATAAAACTGCTGCGTTTGCAGAAGCGCAAGCGGAGGTAGGTCAGATTGTCGCGGATGCAGGATTTGAGGGCATTCGTGTTCGGCGCTTTTTTGCCGCGCATGTGCTGGCCGAGATGGCGCTGGATGCGGTCCTGCTTCGCGAGGAACCGGCACTGGCTGACGAGTTCTATGCAATGTTTGGGGCGGCGGATTTTGCAAGCGTAACGCGCTGGGCGGAAGCCGTGACGGGCAGGCCGCTGCCAAATCTTTCCCTAGCGCTGATGCGGTTTGTCCGGTCCGACTACCTGCGGAGCTATGCCGAAGACAGCGGCGTAGCCACGGGATTTTCGAACTTGTGCCGCCGGGCAGGACAAGACACGTTTGAAGGCGAAAACTTTTCTCGCCTTACGAATGTCGTCCGTGAAGCTGCCTTGCGGCTCCCAGTTTATGTTCCGGCGCTTATGGCGGAAACAGCCGGTGGGATTTTGCAGACAAAGCAGGAAGTCGCGGGGGCAGCGGCGAATGCTCTTTCCATCGCACAGGGGGACACCTAAGTTTATGGCAGGCCAGCATTTTTCGCCGGTGACATTGCTCGTCTTTGCGGCGTTTTTCGGGCTTATGCTGTTCCGGCGCTTCCGGCGAACGGTAGGCCGTCAGCCGCTGGTCCCCAAACGTCTGATGTTCCAGGTGGGAATGCTTGGCATCGCTTCTTTGGTGTTCCTGGCGCTTGCCTTCAGCTCGCTTGGCGCAGCGGCGGCGGCGCTGGGGGGCCTGATTGCAGGCGGCGCAGTGGGACTGCTGGGGCTAAACCACACCCGGTTTGAGCGCGGGCTGGACCGTGACTACTTTACGCCGAACACTTATCTCGGACTGGCCGTGTTCGGCCTCTTTTTGGGCCGTCTGGTTTATCGTTATGTGCAGGTCTCGGGTCAGATGCAGACGCTCTCAGCCGGCGGTCAGCCAGCGGTGGGCTTGGGCAGCCTGTCTTCCAGCCCGCTGACGGCGGCACTGCTGCTGATGGTTTTTGGCTACTACTTGGTTTATGAAAGCGGCCTGCTGCTGTGGGTGCGCCAGAACCCGCCAGGCCGGGAAATCCACGGCGGCTTTCGTCAGCCTCGGCCTCTTTGATTGAAATATTTGAAAGCAGAAGATACTTTAACGCAAAGGAAAAAGCGATGGCAGAAACAATTAAGACAGCAATCATCGGCACGGGCGGGATGGCCCAGGGACATATTGAGCGGCTGTTGAAAATGCCGGACGTAGAAATCACCGCGTTTGTTGACACTAACCCCGAAGCGCTGGAGCGGACGCAAACGCGGCACGGCGACGCAGCAGCGCACATCAAGACGTACTCGGACTACACCCAAATGCTGGCGGAAGAAAGACCCGATGCCGTGGTCATTGTCACGCCCCATACGCTCCACTTCCCGATGGCGATGGACAGCCTAGACGCCGGCTGCCATGTGCTGCTGGAAAAGCCGATGGTCAACAAAGTCACGGAAGCCCATGCACTTTTAGAAAAGATTCAAGAAGCAGGCAAAGTGGTCGGTTTGGGCTACCAGCGCCATGCCATGCCGCATTTCCGCTACATCAAAGAAAAAATCGCGTCCGGGGAGTTCGGCGAAGTCCAGTTCATCAATGCGTTGCAGCAGCAAGGCTGGGCCAAAGGCACGGCGGGTTCATGGCGTCAGGACCCGGCGCTCTCCGGCGGCGGTCAGATCAACGACAGCGGCTCGCACCTGCTGGACATCGTGCTGTGGACGACAGGCCTGGCCCCAAAAGAGGTCGCGGCGTTTATGGACAACCGGGGAACACCTGTGGACATCAACAGCGCCCTGTCCATCAAGTTCACCAACGGTGCCCAGGGCAACATCTCGGTGGTCGGCGACGCGGCGGGCTGGTACGAGGATATTACCATCTGGTGCGACAGCGGCTCGTTTTATGTCCGCAACGACGGCACATTCCGGGTGCAGGGCACCGACGGCAAGACGGCTGTGCTGGATGCCACACAGATGCCGGAAGGCTCTGACGTGGACACGAACTTTGTCCGGGCCATTCAAGGCACCGAAGAAATCGCCGCCGCGCCGATCAACGGCCTGCGGACCATCGAGCTGACCGAAGCTGCGTGGGAGTCCGCTAAAGCCGGCGGAAAAGTAACGCCGGTGGTGCGGGCGGAGTAGCACGGGATAGGCAAAATCGCTTGAGGAAGTCGGAATGGCATGAGGAAGTCGGAATGGCATGAGGAAGTCGGAATGGCATGAGGAAGTCGGAATGGCATGAGGAAGGACGAACACAAGGTTCGCGCCCTACAATCCGTTCCTATTGTCTTTCCTAACCCCGTTGGGGCGAACCTTGCGTTCGCCCGTTTTGGGCGGTTTTCGCCTTTCTTGCAGGAACTTTCCCCTGCCGCGCCGAACGTATTCTCAGCAGACGCATTCTTGGAACACAGTCTTATGACACCAACGCAAACCCATCCCGAAAAGAAGTACCGCATTCACTTTCCGCTGAACCAGATCGGTGCTCCGGTCGTCACGCATCTGGTGACGGATTTCGACCTGTCCCCTAATCTGCTGCGGGCCGACATTGACGCCAAAAACGGCGGCTGGCTCGTGCTGGGCCTGTCCGGCGATGATAAGCGTATTGATGCTGCGCTGGCATGGATGCGCGGGCAGGGCCTGGAAGCGTCGGAAGAAGTCTAAGAAGAAAATCCGATGCCCCACGATTTGCTGGTTCCGACGGGTGTGATCGGCGCAGTAGTCCTGATCTGGCTGTTTTCCCGCCGGACCGGAGGCGGCACTCCGCCCAGGCTAAACTCTCCGCCCAGGCTAAACTCTCCGCCCACGCCAAACTCTTTGTCAGTGTCGGACGCTCAGGGCGAGCACAATTACCACTTCCGCATTGCGCAATTGGAAGCCAAGGTGAGCTTTTTAATGGACAAGCTCGGCGTCGTCTATGACGCTCCAGCCGACGATCAGATTCGTGGCTATCTGATGCGGGGCATGAAGATTGAGGCTATTCAGGCTTATCGCAGCCAAAATCCAGGCGTAGGACTAAAAGACGCAAAGGACGCCGTCGAGGCATTGGAGTCCCGAATCAAGGCGCAGCAATCGTAGCGGCATTTTAGGCTGAACGAACATCATTAATCTTACGGAGTATTTACCGAACACTTATGAACACGAGACTTTATACACCTGCCGCTTTGACCGCCGCCTTTGGGCTATGCGCGGCTTTTGCCGGCGTTCAGACCAGCCCGGCGGCACCAATTCATACCCTGAAAAAGCCGGCGGCAGGCGGCGCAGCCCTGATTGCGACCGGCAAAAGCCTGGCCGAGAACAACGGCTGCAACGGCTGCCATAGCGCCACGTATGCCGGCAAGCAAGGCTTCTCGCCCTCCATCCGGTCTGCCGGCGTCTTGAAGCAATACAAGCTGGCAGCGTTCGAGCGCGTGATGAACACGGGCGTCACCGAAGACGGCGGCCACGTCAACAAGCCGATGCCGGTGTATCACTGGACCGCTGCGAAGAGCGCCCCCGTTTATGCATTTTTAGAGAGCTTGAAGTAGCCGATGGCTTCTGAAACTACCGAGACCATTACGGAAGTGCATCTGCGCGTCATGCAGGCCCAGCTTGAGCGGATGCGCGGGATGCACTACGGCTACTATGTCCAGTTCTTTCAAGCGACGCATTTATTTACGGTGCTGACTCTTGCCAACATCGCCCTCAGCCTTTACGCGCCGTTCCGGGCGGCAATTTTGGTGCTGCCGTTCTTTATTGTTTATGCCGGCTTCTTCTGCGCGTACCTGCTGACGTACAACTTGTTCGCACGTATCTATTCCACAGCACTGGAGAAGAAAATTAACCAGGCGATCGGCGCGAAGCTGCTGGTCGCGCACGAAATCGAAGATGCGTACATCTACCGGACGCCTGCGCCCAAGTTCGTCGCGATTGATTTAGGCCGGCCTTACACATTTATCGGAGCCAGCACGGTCTCGTTCACGTTCGGCGGTGTGACGCTGTATCTGTTCGCCGCGTACCGGGCGTATCAGCTTTTGCCTCAGCTTTCGGCGCACTTTCCCTTGTTCAGCGGCTTCGTTTACTGGCCGCTGCTGGCGGTCTGGACACTGGGGCATCTGGCGTACCTGCTCTGGTTCTATGTCGGCGGCAAGCCGGAAAAGACCATTGCTAAGATTGTCAATGATGCTTACGGCACAAGCGTTTAGCGAAAAATCGCGGCACAGGCTTGATTTTTCGCGCGGCAGCGTGTATACTGTCTGCTGTTGGGGGTTTGGCGCAGTTGGTAGCGCGTCTCAATGGCATTGAGAAGGTCAGCGGTTCGAACCCGCTAACCTCCACTTAGTTTGACAGCTTTGAGCGGCTCTTCCTATCCAGGAAGAGCCGCTTTTTGCTGTCCTAATTTTGCTGTGGCTCAACTATTTCCCCCACAAGTGCGGGAACGATTTCAGTGAAATCGGCGAATCCGTCCGTGTCTTCGTTCTTGAAATGATCTTCGCTGATTTGGCGCACGGCGACGAGATGTTCTTTTGGAACGATCACAAGATACTGCCCTAGATACCCGTTTGCATTATAAGCGACAAGAGGACCACTCGCAACGATCCGCATTTGTTCAATATGTTGGGTGTAAAGGTACTTGAGCTTGTTTTCATGTCCATCAAAAACTGCATTCAATTTGGCTAACAGTTCTGGTATTGGAAAAATCCTGCCTACAAGTGAAGTTGCCCTTGTGATATAGATGGCGGGAACGCCGCCCTGACGCCACGATTGCAAAATGCCGGCGTCAACAGTGCCATTGTCAGTTGATTTATACTCAAGCCACCATAGAAGCCCGCAGATAGGCACCATCGGCTGCCCAGGTGCCGTCATCTCCGCAATCCAAGACGCATCCACTATCTGCTTTCCATGCCACACACCGCCATCCGCCAGCATCTGTCCAATTCTCGCCATGTCCATCGCGTGGATTTGGAGGCCCGCCATGACCTGGGTGTTTCCAGCAGTGTCTGTGTCCCAGTGGTAGTTCGTGATGCCGAGTGGAGCAAAAATCCGCGAGTTGATGTAGCGGTCCATGCGCTGCCCGGAGGCTTTCTGCACAATGCCTGCAAGCAGATTGACCGCTTTGTTGTTGTAGAAGAACTTAGACCCTGGCGCATCGCTGAGTTCCGCACACAAGGCAAGCTGGACAAAGTTAGGGCTGGCGTAGATTTCTTCTGTGCTTGAATTCGCCTGCAAGCCGGACGTATGATTAAGCAGTTGACGAATCGTGATGAGTTTTTTCTGTCCCTGTCTCCATTCTGGGTAGAAGTCAGAGACCGGCTCGTCCAGAGATGTAATTTTGCCGTCATGAAGCAGGCAGCCAATGGCGAGCGCGGCAATGGATTTGGTCGCCGACATGGCTTCAATCGGCACCTGCGGCTTGCCGAAGTACCACTGCCCGACAACAACGTCGTCTTTGATGATGACAATGGTGTCCGAATGACTTTCTGCGCCGCGCTTCAGCAAGGCCACAAGCGCTTTTGAGTTGATGCCGAGCTGTGTCAGCGTCTCCTGCGGGGGAAGCGGGGCGGAAACGCCAGATGCCGCAAGGAAGATTGTGAACAAAGCGGCAATTGCAAGAGCCTTTGTCATCGTCATGCGTTTTTCCTTCCATCTACTTTCGCCGCCGAAGGGGTATAATCCTTTTCAGACTGTGGAGGATTGACTGAATGGCGACACCCCGCGAACGGCATGATCCGTGGCGCTCTGACCTGACCTATATTATCGGACACCAGCGCCCGGACATGGATGCGATTGCTTCGGCGGTCGGCTACGCCTGGTGCCTCAGCCGCATCAGCGATGACCCCGTAGTTGCAGCCCGCGCAGGGCAAGTCGGCCAGCAGGCGGCGTTTGCGCTGGGCTATTTTGGGGTCAAGCCGCCCCGCGTTTTGTCGAGCGCCGCGCCGACATTCGCCCATGTCGCCGCGCCGCAGGAGCCGGTTCACCCGTGGGACACGCTGGCGGAGCCGATGGCCCGGCTGGCCCAGGGCGAGCGCTTGGTCCCCGTGGCTGAAGACGGCGGCAAGCTTTTGGGCGGCTTGACCCCGCTGTCGCTGGCGCGGGCTTATGCCCAGATCGCATCCGGCGAGATCCGGGCGTCAGACCAGAACTGCCGGACATTTGTCGAAGACCTGCCGAAGCTGCCCGGCTCGGACCGGATTCGGGACCGGCGCGGCGCTCTCCTGCGCGGCGGCGGCGAGGAGTTTTTAGTGGTCAGCGATGAAGGCAAGTATCTGGGAACAACCAGCCGGCAGTGCCTGCTGGAGCCGCCCCGCGCGAAGCTGATTTTAGTGGATCACAACGAGCTGGCCCAGGCCGTGACCGGTGCGGACGAAGCGGAGATTGTCGGCGTCCTGGACCACCACCGCTTAGGCAATGCGTCTACGGCGCTGCCGATTCCGTTTGTCGTGGAACCTGTCGGCAGCACCAGCACGTTAGTCGCTGAAGCCTGCCGACGCCATCATGCCGCGCCGCCCATGGAGGTCGCCGGCCTGCTGCTGTCCGGCATTCTGTCCGATACACTGGTGTTCCGCTCCCCGACCACCACGAAGCGCGACCGGGACGCCGCGCACTGGCTGTCGGGCCTCAGCAAAGTGGATGTAGACGATTACGGCCAGCATCTCATTCAAGCCTCGCCGGGCATGGTGGACCGCTCCGCCGACGACATTGTGGACAGCGACCGCAAAAGCTACGAAATGGCGGGCAAGCCGGTCAGTGTCGCGCAGGTCGAAGTGACGGGATTTCAAGAGCTGCCCGAGCGCAAAGCGGATCTGGTGGCGGCGCTGGAAGCGCGGGTGGAGCGCGAGAAGCTAGCCTTGATCTGTTTAATGGTCACCGATGTCGTAACCATTCAAAGCCGTATGCTTTGCCGGGGTGACCAAACCATTCGTGCCGGCCTGCCGTTTGCACGTCAGGGACCAAGCGAATTTGATCTTGGCAGCATCGTTTCCCGCAAAAAGCAGCTTGTCCCCGCGCTGCAAGGAGCGCTGGAAGATTTGGAGTAGAAAAGCCCCCACCCCCAGCCCCTCCCCCGTCGGAACGGGAGAGGGGAGCCAGATTAAGAAGATAGGGCAAAGGCGGGTCTTTCTCTCTGGTCTTTCCTGCTCCCCTCTCCCGTTCCGACGGGGGAGGGGCTGGGGGTGGGGGTCATATTCATCATGCACGTTCTCATCACAGGCGGCTGCGGCTTTATCGGCCTTGCAGCAGCAAAAGCGCTGCAGGAGCGCGGCCATGACGTGCGCCTGCTGTCCAGCAGCCGCGAAGGCGAGTTTGAAGGCTTCCCCGTCATGCGCGGCGATGTGCGCGTTCCAGCGAGCCTCGTACCCGCTGTCGCGGGCATAAACGCTGTTGTCATTGGACATCAGTTTCCTAATTTTCCTATTGAGAGGCCCGAGACACATGACACGTTTCAGGAAGTGGACGCGAACGGCACGCGCCATGTCTTAGACGCACTCAAAGCGCACGGACAGCCGGAGCGTGTTCTATATCTCAGCGGCGCGGCGGTGCAGGAGAATATGGCCGGACAGCATCCGGGCATTGACGCCAAGCTGTCTGCCGAAGCCTCAATGCGGGAAAGCGGCATCTCGTGGACAATTCTGCGGCCTTCCATTGTCTACGGCCCCGGCGATCACTACTTCTCGCGCCTGGCACAGATGGTCAAGACTGGCCCTGTAGTGCCTGTGATGGGCGACGGACGGGCGCTGTCCGCTCCCATCCATGTGGATGACCTAGCAGCAGCCATCACAGCAGCGCTGGACACCCCACGCGGCGAGAACGCTTTGCTGGACGCCTGCGGGCCGAACACGCTCAGCACGAACGCTCTTTTGGATCTGCTGATGACTGTGCTGGGTCAGCGCCGCCCGATTGTCCACCTGCCGGTTGGGGTATTGAACGCTGTCGCTGCCGGCATCTTGGAGCGGCTGCCGAAGCCGCCGCTGACACGCGGATTGATCGGATTTGCGCGGTTTGACAACACGGCGCACGGCGTCAATGCCGACGCCGCGCTCGGCCTGACATTTCGGAGCGTTGATGCAGGCGTCCGGGAAGTTTATGAAATGACCTAAGTTCGGGCATTGAAATGCCCGGATGGATATGTGATGGATAATAATTATGATACGCGCCGCTGTCATTCCTGCCCCGCTTGCACCGATTGAAGTGCGCTCGTACCCGGAGCCGGCGCTGGAGCCGGGAGCCGTTTTGCTGAAAACGCTGACATCGGAAGTCTGCGGAACCGATGTGCATTTGTGGCATGGGCGGCTCACGGGTGTCCCCTACCCGCTCATTCCGGGCCATATCTCGGTCGGCGAAGTTCTTGAAACGAATGGCCCTGTCACCGACATCAACGGCGATCTAGTTGTGCCGGGCGAAGCCGTGACGTTTTTAGACGTTCACGGAACGTGCTACAACTGCTGGTACTGCCTAGTCGCAAAGCAAAGCACGCGCTGCCCGCACCGGCGCGTCTACGGCATCACTTACGGCGCAGACGACGGCCTGCTCGGCGGATGGAGCGAGCGCATCTACTTGAAGCCGGGCGTCAAGATTGTCAAGATGGCGTCAAATGTCAGCCCGGAGCTTTGGATCGCGGGCGGCTGCGGCCTGCCGACAGCGCTTCATGCGATAGAGTTAGCCCAAATCAAGCTCGGGGACCGCGTTGTGGTGCAGGGCGCGGGTCCGGTCGGCCTCAGCGCCTGCGCTCTTGCCGCCGCGTCGGGAGCGTCCTGGGTCGGCGTCATTGATGCCGTGCCGCACCGGTTAGAAGCTGCCAAAAAGATGGGGGCGGACGCCCTGATCCCGCTGGACGCCGATGTGATCCGCGCTGTGCGTCAAGCCACCGGCGGGCGCGGGGCCGATGTGGTGATTGAAGCCAGCGGCAGTCCAGGCGCCGTGCCGGAAGGCTGCCGGCTCGCCCGAGACGGCGGGCGCTACGTTGTCGTCGGCCAGTATTCGGACAACGGGCCTGCCGAGATCAACCCGCACTCCGACATCAACCGCCGTCACTTGACGATACAAGGCTGCTGGGGCGTGGACTTCAGCCATGTCTACCGGGCGATGGAAGCATTAGCCCGCTTTGGCGACCGTTTCGCCTGGATTGATATTATCTCGGCGCGTTACAGTCTGGAAGATGCCGGGGCCGCGCTTGCTGCCGTGGAGTCGCGAGAAGTCGTCAAGGCGCTGATTGTTCCTTGAATCACTTGGATGCTGGAGAAAATAATGAGCAATTATCGGGTTGGTTTTATCGGCACAGGCTTGCTGCACGGGACGGAAGGTGCGGCCGGGTTCGGCATGGCGCACATGCACGCCGACGGTTATGCCGGCACGGGCCGCTGCACGCTGGTGGCGAATGCAGACCTTAGCGACACCAATGCCAAAGCATTTGCTGAAAAGTACGCGATCCCGCACTCTTACACCGACTATCATGAAATGCTGGCGTCGGAAGATTTAGATATTGTCAGCGTCTGCACCTGGCCGCACCACCATGCGCCGATTGTGATCGGCGCAGCGCAGTCGGGCCGCGTTAAAGCCATCCACTGCGAGAAGCCGATGGCGA
>CAXSZN010000020.1:0-70011 GCA_964241935.1 uncultured Armatimonadales bacterium | reverse complement strand
CGCCGCCATCTGCTGCAACGCCGTGTTCTCGCTGCTGCGGACGCTTGCCGACGGGTAGAGTTCCGCTTCGCCCCAGGACGTGCTGATTTCTTTGGCAAGATTGTCGGTGGCGATTTTGTTGTAGGTGTCCACAACGCCGGCATCCGAGTTCGGCCCTTCGTAGACAAGAATTTTGGAAGCATTCGGGGCCAAAGCGGTTTGCAGCTCAATGTCTAAGGTCACTTCATCCGCGCCGCTGCCGGCGGCTCCGGAGTAGCCGTCTATTAAGACGTTCTGCAAGGGCACGGCGGGCAGGCCGAAAGCCGACTCATAGGCGCTGATGTCGCTCGGCGTGTAGCCGTCCAGCTCAAACAAGCCCAGCGTTTGACCGCTGCCGGTTTGCGGCATGCTGCTGAGATTGTACGCTGCCTTGATGTCGGCAGGTGCGAGGCCGCCGCCGGGGCCGGAGCCGGTTTCCAGCGGCGCGGCATACGGGTCCAGGTCAGGCGTAATCTCGGGCATCGGCCTTCGAACCCGATGCGGCCGCCACTCCGAAGCGCTGCTGAGACCGGCCACGCCGGAAACCAGGCCGGCCACTGACACCGGCACCTGCGGCTCGGCGTCTGGGGCGAAAAAGTACCGACCGTCTTGCTGCGACTGGTATACCGACAGGTGCAGCCCGAATGCATGCTCCACTTGACCCGCCGGCGCAGACACATCCAGCACCGTTCGGTTCGGGTGCGTCCCCGTCACCGTGAGGCCCATCGCTTTGGCGTAAGCGACCACCCGCGCATATTCCGCCGGCGTCGGGCTGAACCGGGCGGCGAACTCGTCCGGGGAAAGGTACTGGCCGTAACGCGGGTCTTGGGGATCGTACAGGCCATGCAGAAGGTCCGCAAGCTCGGCTTGATGATGCAGCGGCAGTGTCAAAGCCAGCGCTACCGGCTGCTGAACATCCAGCGCCGAGACTTTTTGTGCGGACGCAAGGGCCGCAGTGGGCAGATGACCGGGCAGCGTCACAAAGCCGGCAGGCGGCGCGGCGAGAACCGCGCTTGGAGCGGCGGCGAGGCCAAGAAACGCCAGGCCAAGCCGGGCGGCTGTAAACGCGGAGGAAGCGCAAAAACGAGGAAGCATAAAACTACTGTTCCCTTCAAAATACAAAGTGCGCCCTGGAGGGCGCAGTCGAGTGTCAGACGCGAAAATCTTTGGGCCGCATATCCGAGCGGACGAAACACTTTACCACATGTTTCCGCATTATGCAATGATTGCTTCACCTACCTCAACATTTAACTCTTGGATCCTCGGAAGAGCGGGTTCCACTTTTTGATGTCGCCTGACGTGATTTTGGCTCGTTGTCTCCATAAGAGCCGCAAGACTTATCCAGGACAATCCGCTGGCCGTCGAAGCGAGCGGGCAGTGTAATCGCATCCACAACTTTGGCCCTAGTTTTGATCCTACTCAAGATACTCGCGGAGGCGGCATTTGCTGGGGTGGCGGAGTTTTTTAAGGGCTTTCGACTCGATCTGGCGGATGCGCTCGCGTGTGACCTCGAAGTGCCGGCCGACTTCTTCAAGCGTGTGCGGGTAGCCGTCATCTAAACCAAAGCGCATTTTGAGGACGTCGCGCTCGCGGGGAGTCAGCGAAGACAGGGCTTCGTCAATCTTCTCACGGAGCAGGGTGAAGGCGGCGGTGTCGTTCGGAGAGGCGGACTCGTCATCAGGCAGGAAATCGGAGAGGCGGCTGTCTTCTTCCTCGCCGATTGGAGTTTCCAAAGAAAGCGGCTCGGGAGCAATTCGCATGATCTCCGAGACACGCTCGACGGAAGTTCCCATTTCGGCGGCGATTTCTTCCAAAGTCGCTTCGCGGCCCAGCGTCTGCAAAAGATGCGAGCTGGCTTTCACCAGGCGGTTGATCGTTTCGACCATGTGGACCGGAATGCGGATGGTCCGGCCCTGGTCGGCAATTGCCCGCGTGATGGCCTGCCGAATCCACCAAGTCGCATAGGTGCTGAACTTGTAGCCTTTGCGGTAGTCAAACTTCTCGACAGCCCGGATCAGGCCGATATTGCCTTCCTGAATCAAATCGGGAAAAGACATGCCGCGCAGGGTGTAGCGCTTGGCGATGGAGACGACCAGGCGCAGGTTTGCCTGGGTTAAAATTGCTTTTGCTTCGCTGTCGCCTCGCTCGACGCGCTTGGCGAGCCGCACTTCCTCTTCCAGTGTCAGCAGATGGGTCCGTCCGACTTCGCGCAGCCACATCCGCACAGAATCGTCGAGCGGCAGTCCTTCCAGCGACGACAGCTCTTCCGGCGACAGCTCAGGCAGCGCCGGCTCACTCCGCCCTTCTTCGGCAAAAGCCGCCGAGGCCAGCTCCGATGCGCGGCGGACAACAGGAACGTCCTCGTCCATGAACTGCAGAAGGTCATCCAGACCTGCATCGCTCAAGCCATTTTCGTTTAACTCGATACGCTCTTCGCGCCTGTTGTCCGTCAGGGACGGAGCGGCGGCACTGCTCGCTTCTTCTCTCACCACGTTTATTTTCCTTCGAGGCTTGCCAAAGACTTCGGCGTCCCGCGCAGCTCGCTTTGAAGCCGGGCAAACTGCCGCAGCGTTTCTGTGTCCGCCGTGCCACCCGCAATTCGCTGTTTCAGCTCTGCCAGCGTCTGCTCTTTGGCCCGGTCTTTCAGATGCATGATTTCCCCGGCCAGCGCTTCCGGCAGAAGCGGCTCTTCGCCGCTGTTCATCAGCAGGTCCGCCAGCATGTCGGCGCGGGGGTCGTCGCCGAGCGCCGCCAGCACGGATTTTGGCTCCAGCGGCTGCCCCTGACGGTAACGCTCCTGCATAAACAATGCCAAGTGCTTTGCACGCTCAGACCTAAACTCATCCGGCGCGATCAGCTCAAGCGCGGGACCGGCAAGCGCCGGGTCATCGCTGACCATTGCCCGGAGCAGATGCCGCTCCGCCTGCTCAGTCGCCCCGCCGCCGGATGGCGGCTGCGGCAGCGGGGCCGAGCGCCGCCCGCTGCTGCTGTAGTTCGGCTGTCCGTTCTGACCGCTCTGCCCGGCAAGCTGGGCGGCGACATCCTGCCGAATATGCTCCTCGGCAAAGGCCGCCCCCGCACCGTAGTGCGGATGATACGGGGCAAGCATTTTGACATACTGCTCGCGCTCCAGCACCGACGGCACAGCGGCCAGGATCGGCAGCGCTTTTCGGAACAGCGCGACCCGGTCCCGCTCAGTCTCGGCAGGTCCTTTGCGAATCAGCCGCGTGATGCGATACTCGGTCAGCGGCAGCGCGGACTCAATTGCCTTCTCAAACACCAAGCGCTTGCCGGAGCGGAGCAGACTGTCCGGGTCCTCGCCTTCCGGCAGGTCTAGGACGCGCACTTCCACTTCCTGTGCTTCAAAGATCTGCGCGGCCCGGCTTGCGGCTTTCAGGCCCGCCGAGTCGGCGTCAAACGCCAGCAGCACCACCGACGCCAGCCGGGCCAGTGTCTGGACATGCTCTTCGGTGAGCGAGGTTCCCAAAGTCGCCACGACATTGTCGAATCCGGCCTGATGGCATGCAATCACATCCGTGTATCCTTCCACAACAATCGCCTGCTCACGGGCGGCAATGGCTTTCCGTGCCCGCCAAAGTCCGTACAGGGTGCGGCTCTTCGAGAAAACCGGTGTTTCCGGCGAGTTCCAGTATTTCGGCTGGCCGGGCCGCGCTTCCGCGATCAGCCGCCCGCCAAACGCAATCGGCCGCTCCTGCACGTCAAAAATCGGAAAGATCAGCCGCCCGCGCAGCTTATCAAAGGTGCCGCGCTCGCCGATTGTGACCAGCCCTGCTTTTTCGGCGTCCGCCAGCGCCACGCCTTTTTGGGTCAAATGCCGGCACAAGCCGTCCCATTCATCGGCGGCGAACCCGAGCGAAAAGCTTTCCTGTACGGCATGAACCAGACCGCGCTCCTGCAAATAGTCGCGGGCCACGGAAGACCGTGCGAGAACATCCCGGTAGAAGCGCAGCGCAAGAGCATTGATGCGGTAAATGCGATCTTTCTCGCCGGCCTCCGAGCGCGGGACGTCCCCGGAAGCCGCCCCGGACGGACCGCCGCGTCCGGTCAGTGTGACATTGGCCTGCAAGGCAAGCCGCTCCAGCGCCTCTGGGAACGACAGGTTTTCAATCTTCTGGACAAACTTGAAAACGTCGCCGCCTTCGCCGCAGGAGCCGAAGCAGTACCAGCGCCCGATTTCGGGACTGACCGTGAAGGACGGCGTTTTTTCCTGGTGAAACGGGCACAGACCTTTCAGCTTGCCGCCCGCGCGTTTCAGCGTGACATACCGCTCCACCACAGAAACAAGGTCAATCCGTGCCCGCACCTCATCAATATCGCTGCGGTCCGCCATTTAGGTTTTTGCTCTTCGGCTCGCTAATCCGGGGACGCGACAATGATGCCGACAAGCCGCTGGTCCAGGAACTGGAAGCCGCAGTGCAGGGTATCTTTGTAGTCAATGTCAATAATGGAACCTGAGATTTGCGTGTTTTCCGGGTAGCCGTACTTGGCGACCACAGCAGAGTAGGAGGTTCCCAGCTTGATGCCGCGTGTCGTGCCGTAGGAGCCGGAATAGCCGGTCTCGCGGATTTGGACGACCCGCTTGTCGGGAGAGATTGTGAACTCCAGGGTGCCGCCGTTAGCCCGGTTGTAAATCAAAGTGACCGGCGGCTTGACCGGGGCTGCCGCAGTGCTGCCGGGGGCGCCGGAAGCGCCGCCGGGAAAGCCGCCCGGCGCACCAGGGAAACCGCCCGGCGCACCGCCGGGAAAGCCGCCCCCACCTGCCATGCCGGGGAAGCCCGGCAGCTGGCCGGGGCCGCCCTCGCCGGAAGCGCCGCTCGGGCCGCCCGGATAACCACCCGGCCCGCCCTGCTGACCGCCGGGACCGCCCTGCTGACCGCCCG
The DNA here is from genome assembly GCA_964241935.1 of uncultured Armatimonadales bacterium. Classification (GTDB taxonomy): domain Bacteria; phylum Armatimonadota; class Armatimonadia; order Armatimonadales; family Capsulimonadaceae; genus JANXMY01. The sequence goes on along the minus strand of CAXSZN010000020.1, from coordinate 65,092 downwards.
GACCGCCCTGGCTCCCTGCTCCGCCCGGCGTATTCACCGCCGGAGCAACGCCGCCGACAAGAATTTGGTTTGGATTGCCGAACTTACGGGTGACTTCCGAACCCGGCGCAAAGATCGCGATGCCGGCCAGCGAGCGCTCCGCCCGAGACTGCGCTGAAGCCGGTGCCGACGCGCCGGCCAGCATCGCGAAGGCTGCGCCGGCCAGCGCAATCCGGCGCAGGCCCCGCGCCGATGCGCCGAAAATGTTGCTGCACATATCCATGAAATCCTCCATTGCCGTCATACTGCCTATACCACAAAGTTCCGGGCGATTCATGCCCGGCATTCTTTTAATACCAGCATTATACGGTATTATTGCATTCAACTGTTTCTTATTCCTGCCGGCACAGGAAAAATCATCTTGTGTTAGTCTGGAATGAACTTTTCAGCGGCGTGTGCGTCTTGGCTTTTATTAAAAAGATTTGTTGTTGAGAGGCCGGCGGGAAGCGACGTATGGGATATGCAATTCTAGGGACTGCACGCGCTATGGGGATGCCGCTCACGGATCATTCTTTGGTCGAGCGGTGCCGCAGCAATGATGACGCGGCGTTCAGCGAAGTTGTTTCGCGGTACAAAACGAAGATATACAATTATATTTATCGCATGACCGGCAGCAGCGAAGACGCGGAAGACTTGACACAAGAAGTCTTTATTCGAATGTATACGTCCATTGACTCGTTTCGCGGCCAGTCCAGCTTAAACACCTGGCTGTTTCGGATCGCCGGCAACTTATGCATTGACCGCTTTCGCCGGACCAAGAACCGCCAGCCGGCCTACTCGCTGGACGAGCCGATCGGCGATGCCGAACAGCCCCACGAGGTTGCCGACAGCACTTACGAGCCGCACCGGCTTCTGGAAAACGTCGAGATGACCGAGCAGATTCAGTCGGCGCTGGCAAAGCTGCCTCCAAAGCTCCGCGCTACCTTGCTGCTCCATGATATTGAAGGAATGCCTTACGAAGAGATTGCTCAAGTTGCCGGCTGCCCGCTCGGCACCGTGAAATCCCGTCTGTTCAACGCCCGAATGCAGCTTCGCCAGCATCTTGCCGGCTATTTAAGCTCGTGAAAATTATGATGAACTGTCAATATGATGAACTGTCAAACCGTTAAGTCGCTTTTGTCGGATTTTGTGGACGAAACATTGGAAGTGTCTGCCGCGTGGCAGGTGCAGACCCATCTTTCCGGCTGCGACGACTGCGCCCGAATCTGCCGTGACTTTGAGGCTGCAAAGCGGCTGCTGTCGGCGCTTCCCGCCGCCGCGCCGTCCGCCGGATTCGATGCCGCGCTGATGCAGCGCCTGGCACTGACACGCCGCCCCACCGCCCCGGTCCGAACCTGGCGCACCCAGCTTGACACCGTTCTTGCGCCGCAGTTTGCTGTGCCGCCCATGCGGCGTCTGCGCCCGGTGCTTGCGCTGGCAGCGGCAGTCGCCGCAGGAAGCGCCGCTTTCTTTTTCCCGCTGCATCCGCCGGCGGCGGTTCCTGTGACTGCTGTCCGCAGCGCCGATCCGGCGTTTGTCGCCGACTGCGTGGCACAGCATCACCAGGATGCCGCCGCCGAGCCGCTGGCGGACTTATCGGCCCAGACGCTGGCCGGCAGCTTAGACAGCGCCGCCGCGTCGTCCCAGAGCGCTGGGGGGGCCGGGGCAAACGCGCCTGCCGGTCCAAGCTCCGACGCGAGCGTGTTCTAGCTTGGAACATCTTCTCGGTTGAAACATTCCGCAATGCGAACTTTGATCTTTTTCGGCCTGCTTTCTGCCGTGATGCTTCCGCTGCGGGCAGGCCAGCCGCGTCCTATTCCGACCCCTCATGTCGCGCCTCAGCCTCGCGTCATTTCCAATGCGGCTGACCCTGCCGCGTCGGCACTGCTGACGCTGATGCTTCAAGCGGAGAACTCGCTGCCGCTGAGCGGCGACCAGGTAACTTTTGTGGTGCGGAACGGACTGGATATTTCATCGGAGCAGCAGGTCCAGCGCAGCGGCGCCCGCGCCCTGCGCCTGGATTATGTGCGTCCGGCGCGGCTTGCCGGCGAAGAGGTCATTGACAATGGCCGGTTTTACTGCCATTTTGTGCCGTCTAAAAACACGCTGGAGCTGAGTCCCTCCCGTATCCAAACCCTGCGCGTCCGTGTGCCGCAGGTCATTCGTCAGGTCAGAAACGGGCGGCTGCTGGTCCAGCAGGTCGGGCAGGACACCGTTGCGGGCCATGCCTGCATCATTCTTCAGGTCATGGTCCGCAGCGCCGCTGCCGTGCCGTCGCAGAAGTTCTGGGTGGACCCGGTAAACGGCGCCCAGCTTCGAAACGAGCAGTACGACAGCTCCGGCCAGCTCCGGTCGGCCTCCTATTACACTCAGGTTGTCTACAATCCGGTGTTCGGCCCGGCTGCGTTCCGCCTGCCGCGCGGCGGCCGGGTCGTCGCCAGCGGCTTCGCTCCGCCGACATTGACACTCGATCAAGTCCGCGCTCAGGCCGCCTTTCCAGTTCAAGTGCCGTCGGTCCTGCCGCCGGGCTTTCGTTATCAGGGCGGCTCCGTTTCCCCGCGCCGGAACAACCAGGTCGTCGAGCTGCGCTACTCAAACGGCGCAAATGCGTTGTCCGTTTTTGAAACTCCCGACAAGCTCGGCCTCGCTGCCGTGCCTCCACAGCATCCCCGCAGCGGCGTTCTGTTCAGCCGCCAAAACGGCCTCAAAATCGTGATTATTGCCAACCTGAGCAACACTGAATTGGATAGCACTCTCGCTTCACTGAGGTAGAGGCTGTCCAAGAACTCCCCCAGCCCCCAGTAATAGGGGCTGGGGGGGGCGCTTTCATCCTGTCAGCGAGGAAACGGGGATGCCGGCGGGGAAGAGGGCGTCGCGGCGGTCTTGGGCGAACTCAAAGACGGCGGCCATGAGGGGGTCCCAGGTAAAGTAAAGGTCGGCGACATCTTCCCAGGCGGCAAGAATGAGGCCGCGCGATTCGGAGCCGTTGGGGATGGGGGCGAACCCGAAGGCTTCGGCGGCGAAAACCGGGCAGTAGCGGGTTTGCCCGGCATGGGTGCCGGTGCGAGGCGTCAGGCGGTAGCAGCCGATGAGTCGGCGGCGGGCGGGATCAAGATTGGCTCCGGTTTCTTCCCAGGCTTCGCGCACGGCCGCTTCGTCCAAAGTCTCGCCCGGCTCGATGCGGCCTGACGGAATGGTCAGGCCGCGTCCTTCAATATCGGCGAGTGCGACTTTGTCGCCGTAGAAGACAAACAGCAGAACGGCCCAAAGCCGCCCCTCGCTTTCCGGCGGCAGTGTTTCCCCGGCGTCAAAAGTCGCGTCGGAGTCCCGTTCAGGCCAGTAGACAGTCGGGAACGGCTCAAGGTTAGGCATGGTTTTCTGCTCTGCTTAGATGTTGACCGAGTTAGATGTGAGCCGAGTAGTTGAAAACTACTCGCTAGGAGAAGTACCCTTCGGGTAGGGGAACTCTACGGCAGCGGCCTTTCGTCCGCAGGACGCTGAACCTAGCGAGTAGTTTTCAACTACTCGGCCTTATCTCTAACCGGGCGTCATCTGCCAAAAGTCGGCCCCGGCGATGTCCCAGGGCAGGCGGCGCTCGTCGGGATCGTTTAAGTTAAACTGCTGGCTGACGTAGTACAAAATTGTCGCCGGCTGCTGCCAGATGTTCGCGCCGCCATGCCCCACCCCGCGCGGGATATACAGAAGCTGCGCTTTGCCGCCGCCCATGACGAAGCGCATGGTCGCGCCGGCGGTGGGCGAGTCTTTGCGGGCATCAATCAGGCCAATCAGCAGACGATCGGAGGGCGGGATAAACCAGACATCTTCCTGAGCAAAGTGCAGATGAAACGCCTTGATTGCGCCCGGCAGCACCTGAGAGTATGACGACTGACGCACTTGAAAGTCCGGGATGGCCTCCAAATGCCCTGTTTCATCGAAGCGCACCAGCTCGGCAAAGGAGCCGCCGTCATCGGTCATCAAGCGCAGGTCAAGAATCTTGACCCCAGCGATGCGTGTTCCGCCTCCATATTCCTGCGTCGTCAGCGCCTGCTGAAACTCCGGCCCGAAGTCGTCCGGCGACAGCTTCTCCAGCATCGTTTTTGTTACCTCTTGCTGAGAATACGCACTGGAACTACCCGACGCCCAGCAGCTCGACATCAAACATGAGCGTCGCGTTCGGTGGGATCACATTGCCCGCGCCCGCCGCGCCGTAAGCAAGCTGCGACGGCACCGTCAGAATGCGCCGTCCGCCGACTTTCATCGTCATCACGCCTTCATCCCAGCCTTTGATCACCTGCCCCTTGCCGATGGTGAACACAAACGGCTTGCTGCGGTCTCGCGACGAGTCGAACTTGCGCCCGTCCGGAAATGTCCCAGTATAATGGACGGTCACCGGCTTGCCGGCGGTCGGGCTTGCGCCGTCCCCGACCACTTCATCCACATATTCCAGCCCGGAAGCTGTCTTGATCTTGTCTGCCATCGCGTGTTTCTCCTCAAATTTAATAAGTCCAGCCTATGATACCCCAAGCATGGCCGAGATGGTCTTTCCGGCGCTACTGAGTGAACTGGGGACTAAGCAAGCTGATAAGATATTCGCCGTAGCCGCTTTTCAGCAGCGGCACGGCAATGGCTTCAAGCCGGGCGGCATCAATGAAGCCCATGCGATAAGCGACTTCTTCAATGCAGCCGATTTTGAGGCCCTGCCGCTCTTCAATCACCTGCACGAATGTCCCGGCCTGCATCAGCGACGCAAACGTCCCGGTGTCCAGCCACGCCGCGCCCCGGTCAATGATGCCGACTTGAAGCCGGCCTTGAGACAGATACTCGCGGTTGATGTCCGTAATCTCATACTCGCCGCGCGGGCTGGGCACAAGATGGGCGGCAATCTCGACTACGGCATTGTCGTAGAAGTATAACCCAGGCACGGCGTAAGGGGATTTCGGGTGCGCGGGCTTCTCTTCGATGGAGACGGCCCGGCAGTTCGCATCAAACTCGACCACGCCGTAGCGCTCCGGGTCCTTGACATGGTACGCGAACACGACCCCGCCGTCAGGATCGTTGTTTTTTTGCAGCATGTCGGCCATGCCCGAGCCGTAGAAGATGTTGTCGCCGAGAATCAAAGCGACTTTTTCCCCGCCGATGAACTCTTTTCCGATCACAAACGCCTGCGCCAAGCCGTTCGGCTCCGGCTGGACTGCGTACTCGAAGACGCACCCAAGCCGGCTGCCGTCGCCAAGCAGCTTTTCAAAGTGCGGCAGGTCGTGCGGGGTCGAGATGATCAAAATCTCGCGGATCCCCGCCAGCATCAAAACGCTGAGCGGATAATAGATCATCGGCTTGTCGTAAACCGGCATAAGCTGCTTGGAAACCGCAAGTGTCAGCGGATGCAGCCGGGTCCCCGAGCCGCCGGCCAAAATAATGCCTTTCATTTTAAGCCTTTCATGCTCAGCAGTATACCATCAAGTTTGCTTCCGTGAGAACTGGCAAGGCTGCCGGGCGCTGGACACTTTTCATACTTGACACTCCCAAAGGCCGTGTGGTATAGATAAGCATGGCTCAGAACCCGCCGATCGGTCCCGACGCGCCGCGTCCCCTGCCCCGCCGCCCTGTTTCGCGCCCGCCGGCGGCAGCGCGAGCCAATCGTCCCAGGTTCCAGCCGCTGGACGCAGTCTGGATCGTTCTGCTTTGCGCCGTCTCGCTGACCGGTTCGGCGTGCCTGGGCGAGATGACCGGGCGGCGGCTGTGGGGGTCTCTGGCGGCGGCGGGAACAGTGGCGGCCCTGTACGCGCTGGGCTGGAAGGCGCGGGACCGGGCGGCAGGGGTCAGCGCCGGGCTGCTGGCGGCGGTAAGCGTACAGTTTCTGTACTTTGCCGCTTATTCGCCGCAGAGTGCGCTGTTTGCTCTGCTGACAACCGCCGCACTGTTTGCATTCGCTGCGGGGTCGTCGCTGGCGGCGCTGGCGCTGGCGGCAGGCGCGGCGATAGCACGGCCTGACGGCGTTCTGCTCGGGCTGCTGCTTTTGGCGCTGTCGGCGGCGCAGCAGCGTAAGCGAACAGGCTACGGCGCGGCGCTTTTTCTGGTCTCGGTGATCGTTTATGCCACGGCGCGGTTTCTGCTGGAACATAGCCTGCCGCCGCTGCCGAAGCTTGGGCTGCATGGCGGCGTCTGGCACTGGCTTTGGATGCCGGCGTCGGGGCTGCTGGTCTGGCTGCTGCTGCCGTTCTGCGGAGACTGGAGCGACAGCCAGCGCCGCGCCCGCTGGCTGCCGGGCGCGCTCGGGCTGGGGATGTCGCTGTTATCGGCTTCGGTGCTATCGGTCACGACGCCGCTTGGGATGCTGCTGCCGATCCTGCCGCCGGTGTTTGCGCTGGCCGGCGGCGGACTGTCGCGCCTGCTGCCGACGCTTGCCGGCGAATCTCCTCGCCCGGCCCTCCGCTATGTCCTTGCTGCCGCCGCTGTTCTGGTTCTCGTCGGCCTGCACCTGCGTTTGGAGCCGGAGTTTAGTAGGTTAGCAGTGACCGCACTTCATAGCCGCTGAGCGCGGAACGGCCGTTCAAGAACTCCAGCTCGATTAAGAAGCAGAAGCCGGCAACTTTGCCGCCGAGCTTTTCCACAAGCCGAGCCGCAGCGGCTGCCGTGCCGCCGGTCGCCAGCAGATCATCTACGATCAGAACACGCTGGCCGGGCTGAATGGAATCACGATGCGCTTCGATCACTGCCGTTCCGTATTCCAGAACGTATTCTTCCTGCTCAGTCGCCGACGGCAGCTTGCCGGCCTTGCGGACCGGCACAAACCCTAATCCCAATTCCAGCGCTAGAGGAGCGCCGAACAGAAAGCCGCGCGACTCGATGCCGGCGATCACGTCGGGCGTGAGCGCCTGTGCATGTTCCACCAAGATGTTTATGACTTCTTGGAACGCAGCGGCATCGGCAAGAACCGGCGTGATGTCTTTAAACAAAATCCCGGACTTGGGAAAGTCCGGGATGTCTCGTATCAAGGAAGCGGCAAGCAGGCTGCTCATAGGGTATAAACTGTCTTTCGGATTTATCTTTTTGAGCTTACGGGCTGGTTGGGATAGTCATAGTGCCGACCGGCGCTGCAATCGCATTTGCGGGAGGTGCATTCACACCGGGGACGACAGGGCCGACCGCGCCGCTTGAGGTCACCACGGCACCCGGCGACGCAAATCCACCATTAGGGGTGGCGTACCCATAAGCGCCGTAAGGGTTCGTGTAGCCGTAGGGATCCCCATAGCCCAGGCCAAACCCGCCAAACCCGTCATTCGGGGTGAGGTCAAAATTGGTGTTTGGGACCGTGACCACATCGGGCGCACCCGTGTTTGCGGCCAGCGGTCCGACTACTGCATCCTGCGGGGTATATACGGGGACTGTGACCGGCGCGGTGCTGCGGTAAGTGAGCAAAGGCTGCACTGTGATTGCCTGGCCGTTGCCCGTCTCGCCGATGACCGTACCCTCGAGCCGAGCCGGCTCTTCGCCACGCTTGAACATGCCGTAATACGCCTTCCACTCGGTTCCCGTTTGCTTCGCGATTGCGGCGGCGGCTTCCGAAGCGCTCATGCGGGTGCTCGGCAGAGTGACATCACCGGTAATCGCGCTGTTGATCTGCGTTATAGCGTTGTCCACAGCCGCAACTGTTTGAATCGCATCCCGCACTGGAACATGCGCGGCGCTGAACACAATCGGTCCGTCGGTATCTAAAGGCACCGGGGGGACTGCTGCGCCGGGGTCCACTTTAGAAACAACATAGACTTTCTGGAAGTCCACGTCCAGCGCGGTTGCCAGGCTGCTGATCGCCTGAAGCCGGCCGCCGGCCGTGTCTGGGTTGTCTACCGAGAATGTGACCGGCTGCTGCGTATTGACGCTGCCGCGAAATACAATTGTGACCCCGTAGCGCTTATTCATTGCTGCCGCCACGCTGCTGGCCGGTGCGTTTGTAAATGTCAAAGTATCGTCGGCACGAGTCGCCGGCAAAAAAGCAAGGCTTATCCCTGCGGCGCAGATTGCCGCCACTGCTGTTTGGTTAATCTTCATCAGAGGCCTCCTGGAGAACAGAAAACTTTTGTTTTCTTTTTCCCGCTTTGGCTTCCGAGCAAACTTAGCCCCTTAGCCTGCCGCCGCAAGGATCGCCGCGAAGTCTTTGGCTTTGAGGCTTGCGCCGCCGATCAAGCCGCCGTCAATGTTCGGGCGGGACAGCAGCTCCGCGGCGTTGTCGGCTTTCATCGAGCCGCCGTACTGGATTCGCACGGCGTCGGCGGCTTCGGATCCGTGGGCTTCCATGACGGCATGGCGGACAACGCCGCAGACGCGGTCGGCTTCGTCGGGAGCGCACGTTTCCCCGGTCCCGATGGCCCAAACCGGCTCATAAGCAAAAACGATGTTTTGCGTGACTTGCTTCGTGCTGACCCCGGCCAGCGCTCCCAGCACCTGCACCCGGACAATGTCATCGGTTTCCGAACGCTGCCGCTCGGAGAGCGTTTCGCCGATGCAGATAATCGGCGTCAGCCCCGCCGCAAGCGTTGCCTGGGTCTTGATGTTAACCCCGGCGTCGGTCTCGCCGAACGTCCGCAAGAGGTCCGGCGTCAGCTCCGGCTCCGGCACGCCAAACCGCCCGCGCGTCTCCGAGTGTCCCAGTATCACATAGGTCACGCGCACATCCGCCAGCATCGGCAGGGAAATCTGCGACGTATACGCCCCGGACGCCTTCCAGAACGCCTCCTGCGCCCCGAGCGCGATCGCCGTCCCCGCGAGCGCCTGATTGACTGCATACAGCGCCGTATACGCCGGGCAGATGACCACATCTACGCCACTGACTTCCGCTACCAGCGGCTTCAGTTCTTCCACCAGTGCCAGCGCCTCACCGACAGTCTTGTTCATCTTCCAATTGCCCGCAATAATCTTTTTCCGCATGTATTCTCCTATTCATATTCCTTACCCATTGAGAGCATTTCGGCAAAAGCTTTCCAGGAAGGCTGCTCCGGCACCATCGGCTTGTCTGTGACAGCGAAAGTCGCCCGTGCCCAGGCGCACATTTGCTCCAAAAATCCATCAATCGTGAAATTGTACCAGCCGTTCGGCCCTTGCACGATTCCAAGCCAGGGCGTCGGATGGGCCGCCTCTTTTTCCTGTTCGTCTCGAAAGTCCGCCGCCAGCGCTTCTGCGTAGCGCAAAAAGGTATCTTTTGAATTTACCTGTTCCAGTAGATCATTGAGGCTCATGTCTATACCTTTTGGTAGCCCCACGGAGGCGAGGAAGTAAACTTCTCTCGCTAGTGATAGTCGTCCTTCGGACGAGGAATCACTGTCATAGTCTGTTCTTTTGTCCAAAGGACAAGTTTATTCAGCAGATACGAAGTAATGCCGAAGGCATAGAGAAGTTTACTTCCTCGCTTTTCTTGTCTCAGGCCCGCACCATCGGCAGCAGGTCGGCGACCCGCATAGGGGCATTCGGCGCGGCAAGCGGCGCGACAGCTTCGGTTTCGTCATAAACGCGCAGGCTGATATATGCGCTGTTCTCAGGCTGGCGATAAACTTCCAAAGTCCTAGCCCGCAGGTTGACAATCCAGTAGTCCGCAATGCCGTTCTCAGCGTACATCCCGGACTTCGTGCTGCGGTCGTACTGCAAAGTGCTGAAAGAAACTTCCACCAGCAGCAGGACATCGGTGGGGCGCGGTGCATCTGTGTAGTCTACCGACTGTCCGCGCAGCACCATAACATCCGGTTCCGGTTCCAGTCCAAGTTCAACATGGAGCGGCATCTGCTGTTCAACGGCGCATTGACCACCAAAGGCGGCCTCCAAAGCATCTGCGGTTTTGATGATGCTGAGGCTGTGCGGCCTTCTCATGGGACTCACGCACGTCACAATCCTTCCATAGATGAGTTCCGTGCGCTCTTCCGGCCCCAGCAGGCCGAAATTGGTGAGGTTATAATACTCGCCGCGACTGAACAAACGCGGGGTACGGCTGTCGGCGCCTAAAATCTCGCCGTCTACTAAGGCCAGGGTTTCGCCTGAACTGAAAACCTCGGTCGGGAACAGGCGGCGGAACTCGTCGGGCGTCCAGCGGCGCAGGGCCAGGCCGGACTCAGGTGTGAGGTCGTTTAGAAGAGTCTCGGCAGGAAAGGGAGCGGCAAGAGTAGCCATGGCGGTTATGCCTCGCGGAACAGGGTCTGGTCGCGGCGGCGGCCTACGGAAATAGTCGTGATCGGGACGCCGACATAGTCTTCGACGGCTTCCACGAAGCGGCGGGCGTTGTCCGGCAGCTTAGAATACTCACGGATGGCGCTGACATCTTCAGACCAGCCGGCGAACGTCTGGTAGATCGGCTCGCAGCGGCACAAGCGGGCCTGGTCGCTGGGGAAGTCGGTGATCTCCGTGCCGTTCAAATGGTACGCCACGGCCATCTTGACTTCCGCGAAGCCCGTCAAAACGTCCAAATGGCCTAAATAGAGGTCAGTGAGGCCGTTGACCAGCGCCGAGTAGCGCAGCGCAACACCGTCGAGCCAGCCGCAGCGGCGGGGGCGGCCAGTGGTCGTGCCGTACTCCGCCCCGCGCTCCCGGATCAAGTCGCCCGTTGCGTTTGCCTGCTCGGTTGGGAACGCGCCTGCGCCGACGCGCGTGGTGTAGGATTTGGTGACGGCGATGATCTGGTCAATCTGGGTCGGGCCTAACCCCGTGCCGATGCACGCGCCGCCTGCCGACGGGTGCGACGACGTGACGTAGGGATAAGTGCCTAAGTCTATATCTAAAAGTGTGGCTTGTGCGCCTTCAAACAAGACTTTTTTGCCGCTCCGCGCGGCATAAGCAACGCGCAGGGCCGTATCATCCACATAAGGCCGCAGCGCCTCGGCATGGGGCAGCAGGTCACTTAAAATCTTGTCCGCCGACAGCGGGGCGACGCCATAAACTTTGGTCAGCAGCTCGTTCTTGAACTCCAGCACTTCAGCCAGACGCTCGGCGAACAAGGCCGGGTCTACAAACTCCCGCATCCGAATGCCGACCCGCGCGGCCTTGTCCTGATAAGCCGGCCCGATGCCGCGTCCGGTGGTTCCGAGCGCCCGCTTGCCTTTGCGCTTTTCTTCCAGCTCATCTAAAAGCACATGGTACGGCAGGACGATATGCACGTTGCCGCTGATCTTCAAATTATCGCAGGAGACGCCCCGCGCTTTCAGCGAAGTCAGCTCACCGACAAACGAAGCCGGGTCCAGCACGACGCCATCGGCGACGACGCAGAGCGTGTTCTCGTGAAGAATGCCGGACGGAACTAAATGCAGCTTGTATTCGTCCTCGCCGCCGTCCGCGTTCGGTACGACCACCGTATGCCCGGCATTGGAGCCGCCGCCCCAGCGGACGACAACATCTTTGTCATGCGCGAGAAAGTCAATCAGCTTGCCTTTGCTTTCATCGCCCCACATTGCTCCCACAACCACCGTGTTTGCCATTGCTTTTCCCCGTTTTCTTGACCGGCCTTTTTCTTCATGTGTTCTTGGACGGCCTGAGATTGGACGCCGAATTATAGCACTGCGAATGCCGCAAAGTCAACGCGGCGGGTACAATCGGCACCGCCCTCCTCCCGACAACACCGACTTGTGCCGGTGTAACAGATTGAGCCGAGACAACAAGCGGGTATTGCACTGTATCCCAAGATATTTTGGCTTAGGGTTCCAGCAGGAATCCACACGGATACTTTCTTGAGTTCGCGTCAATCCAGGAAAAAGCTGATACTGAAGGAGAAAATGCGATGACCACGAATGAATTGAATCGGCGGAACTTTCTTCATCTGAGCGGAGCGAGCTTTCTTTTAGGTTTGTCTTGTTTAGGCACTGCGGAAACGCAGGCGGCGGAAGTGAAAACTACAGAGACTCCACTTCCCATCCCCTTATCTCCTGCGCCAATAGTTGATGCACGCTTCCCCAGCCGCATCGCCGACGGCATTTGGATCATTCCAGACAAGCGAACTCCTCTCGTGCCGAACATCGGCATTGTCGAAGGCGACAAAACGGTGCTGGTCATTGACAGCGGGTTTACGCCGCAGAGCGGACGCGACGTCTTGAAGGCTGCGCGAGCCATTGCGGGCAAGCGTGACATTATTCTGACAGTCACGCACGCGCATCCCGAACATACCTACGGGGCGCAGGCGTTCAAAGGCCACGCGAAGATTTTCTACAACAAGCTTCAGCGTGACTACTTAGCGAGTAGCGGAGAGAAGCTGCTGAAGGGGTTCCGCTCATCTCTCCCTCCCGACCAGGTTTCTCTTCTGGACGACATACACATCACTTTGGCCGACGAAGTGTACGAGGGCAGCCGTGCTTCCCTCGACCTCGGCAATCGCAAAGTCGAATTTTGGACCGGGGGCATCGCGCACAGTCCCGGCGATCAGATCATCAGTATCCCTGACCAAAGGGTGACATTCGTGGGCGACCTCGTCGAAGAGCGCATGTTTCCCATCGTCCCGCTCTTCCCTCCCATGATCAGCGCGGCTGATATTGACCTGCGGACTTGGGAAATGGCCCTCGCTCGAGTCTCGAAGCAGCAGCCACGCCTTGTTGTCCCTGGACACGGAAACTTAGGCGGGACCGAAATCGCCGACAATGTGCGCGGCTACTTTTCTGAGGTGCGCCGGCTGGTAGAGTCCTCTCAGGCGGACAAAGTGACTTCTGCGGAGGCAGTACGTCAGCTCGAACCTGCGGTGCAGCGCCTGCACCCGACTTGGGAGCGGACCATGTACATCGCGCCCGCACTTCGCTACCTGAGCGAGCAGACTTAAAGATAAGCAGCACACGCGGCGGACACTGACGTGGCATGATTTATGCAGCAGGTACTATTGCGGCATTCTGCTGTACCTCTGACCATCAGCTTCGGATTGCTGCTGATGCTTGGAGGCACATTCTTTGCCATTAAGAGAACTGCCCGCAAAGCCAGCCAGTAAGCGTTCAGCAGGAACAGCCCGCCGGCGTGACACCGGCGGGCTGTTCGTTTTCAAAATGGGTACAACAGCGTCAGAGGAGCAAGGCGCATGGCAACAATGAAAGCGGTAGTGGTTGATAAGTACGGCGAACCGGAGGTGCTGCGGTATGAAAATGTCCCAACGCCGAGCCTAGAAGAAGGCGATGTCTTAATTCGTGTTGAGGCGGCAGGCGTCAATCCCGGCGAAGCAAAAATCAGGGCAGGCGACTTTGCCCAGTATCACACGCTGCCGCTTATTTTAGGCTACGATGTTGCCGGCGTTGTCGCGGAAGTGGCGCGGGGCGTGGTGGATGCCCAAATCGGCGATTCAGTGTACACGAACTGTGACTCGACCCGGAACGGCGGCTATGCGGAGTTTGTGGCTGTCCGCGCATCGGAAGTCGCTCCGCGTCCCCGAACGCTGGATGCCGTTCATGCCGCGTCGGTGCCGCTGTCCGGGCTGACCGCGTGGCAGGCGCTGGCGGATGCCGCGCACCTGATGCCGGGCCAAAAAGTGCTGGTGCATGGCGCGGGCGGGGCAGTCGGGTCGTTCGCCGTGCAGTTCGCCAAAGTCATGGGTGGGAGTGTCGTGGCGACGGCGTCCGGGGACGATCTGGACTATGTGCGCCAGATTGGCGCAGACACTGTGGTTGATTATAAAACCCAGCGTTTTGAGGACTTCGCCAAAGATGTGGACGTTGTTCTGGACACTGTCGGCGGCGAGACCGGGCAGCGCTCGTTTATCGTGCTGCGTCCCGGTGGCCTGATGATTACATTCGCCGCGCCGCCGGACACAAAGACTGCCGAAGCACTTGGCCTGCGGACGCATTTTATGGGAGTCGAGCCGAATGCCGCCCAGCTTGGGCAGATCGCTGATTTAATTGACTCCGGCAAAGTGCAGACCCGCGTTGGCCTTGTCCTGCCGCTGTCGGAAGCGCGGCAGGCTCACGAGCGGCTGGCACAAGGCGGCACACGCGGCAAGATCGTTCTGACAGTCAGCTAACAGAGGAGACAATACCAATGGCGACAATGAAAGCAGTCCGGCTGCACAAGTTCGGCGGCCCGGAAGAATTAGTCTACGAAGACGCACCGAAGCCGGAGCCGAAAGACGGGCAAGTTTTGATTAAAGTGGCGGCGGCGGGCATCAACCCGATTGACTGGAAGGTTGGCGAAGGCATAATGGAGCAGATGGCTAAACACACCCTGCCGCTGATTCCAGGGGGAGACGTGGCAGGAACCGTGGAAGCATTGGGGACGGGTGTCACAGCGTTCGCCGTAGGAGAGGCCGTTTTCGCGATGGGCGACAGCCGGGGTGACGGAGCCTATGCGGAGTACGTTGCTCTGCCCGCAGATACTCTATGTCCGAAGCCTTCGTCGGTAGATTTCACGGCAGCCGCGTCTATCCCTTTGGCAGGCACGACGGCTTGGCAGGCTCTCACCGAGCAGGCCAATCTCCAGAGCGGCCAGACCATTCTCATTCACGGGGCGGGCGGAGCCGTCGGCGCATTTGCCGTGCAGTTCGCCAAAGTCAAAGGCGCGAAAGTGATCGCGACGGCAACCGGAGGCGACATCGCCTATGTGCGCGGCCTCGGCGCAGACGTGGTCGTGGACTACAAGACGGAGAAGTTCGAGGACGCGGCACATGAGGTTGACGCCGTACTGGACACCATCGGCGGCGACACGCAGGCACGTTCCTGGGCGACGCTTCACGACGGCGGCATCCTTGTCACCACCGTCGGTGCAGTGAACGAGCCATCGGATGCCTCGGCTCGCGGGGTTCAAGGCAAGCCTTTTGGCGCTCACCCAGAGGGAACGGTACTGGCAGAGATCGCCCGCCTGGTAGACGCCGGCAAGGTCAAGACTCGCGTCGGCGCGACCTTCCCGCTGTCCGAAGCGAAGCAGGCGCAGGAACAGGCCAAAAGCGGGCACACGCAGGGGAAAGTCGTGCTGGAGATCAAGTAAAACCAGCCCTGAAGAATAGGCCCACATCGTTGGCATCTAGTCCCGCAGAGACTTGATGCTCTTGAATAGCCCGGCACTTTCCGTGCCGGGTTTTCTTATTTGGCTCGCTCCCGCACAGCCTGGCTGAGTTTGACCCAGCGGGGGTTGAAGCCGTCCTGCCGCATTTCAGCGTAGGCTTGGGAAAATGTCCAGCCTTGCTGCGTCACTCGGTAAATGCCGATCATGCAGCCGGTGCGGTCGGCCCCGTGCTGGCAGTGAACATACACAGGTGACTGCGGGGCTTGCTTGAGGGTCGCGAGAAGCGTGGAGACTTCTTGGGGGGTCGGCGGGTCGGAACCCATCGGCAGGTTGATCCAGTGGAAGCCGAGTGAGCGGGCATAAACGCCTTCTTTTTTAACGGTCTTGGGCGCAATCCGCAGGTCAATGATTGTCTTGACACCCATCGCTTTGAGCTGACGCAGACCGGCTTCGGTGGGAGCCGCGCCGCGCCAGATGCCGGGAGCAGTCTGGTGGAAGTTCGGCAAGTCGGGCAGGGAAGCGCAGGCAGGCAGAGCGGACAAGGCGGCAAGAAGGCTAAAGATAAGGGTTGGCTTCATTTTGGAGATAGGTTCCGACGTAGTCTTGAATGGCGTCTTCTAAAGACAAAAACGGCACATCGCAGCCGATTTGGCGCAGGCGCGTTAGGTCTGCCTGTGTGTGGTACTGGTAGGAAGCACGGATATTTTCAGGCGTTGGGATATAGGTGATGTCCACGGGCTTGTCTAACGCCCGGAAGATGGCGAGGGCGAGGTCCTTGAATGTCCGAGCCTGCCCCGTGCCGACATTGTAAATGCCGCTGGCTTCCGGGTGGTCTAGGAACCAAAGGACGACGGCACAAACATCTTTGACGTAGACAAAGTCCCGTTCCTGTGCGCCGTCAGCGTAGCGGGGGTTGTGCGACTGGAACAGCTTGATGTGGCCGAGGTCGCGGATCTGATTGGTCGAGTGCCACGGCACGGACGCCAGGCGGCCTTTATGGTACTCGTTCGGGCCAAAAACATTAAAAAAGCGCAGACCGACTAGTTTTTGGGTCCAGTTCTCGCGGATGGCTTCCGTGTCGGAGAGCCATTTGGAGAACGCATACGGGTTTAGCGGCAGCAGGGTTGGGGTGACGGTGTCAGCGTCGGAAAAGCCAAGCCCCCCGTCGCCGTAAACACTGGCGCTGGACGCATAGATCAGCCGAACGCTGTGGGTGATAGACCACTGCGCCAGCATCCGGGTAAAGCGGACATTGCGCTCCTGCAGCTCGTCCATGTCTCGAAACGACGTGTCGGTAATCGCGCCGATATGAAGAATGCCGTCAATTCTGCCGTCATAGACGCCGGCGGTCAAATCATGCGCGAACTTCTCTGGCATGACAACATCAAGAAATGACTTGCCGCGCAGGTTCTTCCACTTGGGGCCGTCGCCAAATTCGTCTACGATCAGAATGTCTCGGCGGCCACGGGCGTTCAGCATCGCAACTAAAACACTGCCGATGAAACCCGCGCCGCCTGTGACTACCAGCATAAAAATTCCTTTAAGAATGAAAGCGAATATCGCAGAGAAAGGGCGAACACGAGGTTCGCGCCCTACGTCCCGAATGGACCCTGTAGGGGCGAACCTTGTGTTCGCCCACTTCAATTGGGCTTTTGCTGTTGCTTGTGTTTTGCCTACTCCATCAGTGACAGCGGGTTTTGCAGCAGGCGCTTGACTTCCTGCAGGAACCGTGCGCCGGTCGCGCCGTCCATGACCCGGTGGTCGCCGCTCAGGGTCAGGTTCATGCGTGGGCGGGCCGTAATTGTGTCGTCGGGCATAACGACAGCTTTTTTGGTGATACTGGAGACCGCCAGAATTGCGCCCTGTGACGGGTCAATGATCGCGATGAAACTCTCCACGTCAAACGGCCCCAAGTTCGACACGGTGAACGTGCCACCGCTGTATTCGCTTGGCTGGAGCTTTTTGTCACGGGCCTTTTTGACCAATGTTTTGGTGTTTTGAGCCAGCACACGGAGCGGCGTCGTGTCGGCATCACGGACGACAGGAACAATTAAACCATCGTCGAGCGCGACGGCGACGCCGACATGGACGCCCTGCCCAGGGTAGATCTTGTCGTCTTTGTAGACAGCGTTGACGGCGGGGAACTTGACCAGGGCTTTTCCCGACGCTTTGACGATCATGTCGTTCAGTGAGATTTTCGTCAGTGTTTCGTCGTAAGCGTTCAGCATCTCGCGCAGGGCCATGGCTTCGGCCATGTCCACTTCAGACGTGATATAAAAATGCGGGATCGTTGTCTTGCTTTCGACCATGCGCCGGGCGATGACTTTTCGCATCGCGGACAGCTCGGTCGGGGTCGTCAGCGGCGCGGGCGTGTAGTCCGCGCGTTTCATCGGCGCAGCGGGCGTGACGGTCGCGGGCGGCAGGTCGCTGCTGACTGCCGTAGACGGCACGGACACTGCCGGAGCCGAAACAGGAGCGGATGCCGGAGCCTGTGGCACGAACGCGACGACATCGGCTTCGATGATCCGTCCCAACGGGCCGGTGCCGGTAACTCGGGCGATGTCAATGCCGCGCTGCCGCGCAATAGACCGGGCCAGCGGCGAGGCTTTCAGGCGCTCCGTGCCTGCGCTGCCATTGGCAGGCTTCGGCGCAGCAGAGCCGTTAGCGGGCAGCGGCGCAGCAGAGCCGTTGGCGGGCAGCGGCGTGTCGTACTCGGCGGCAGACTCGCGGCTGCGCTCTGCCTGCTGAACCGGGGCGGACTGCGCGGGAGCCGGCGCGGCAGCGGCAGGCTTGGACGAGCCGCCGCCATTGCTTCGCGTCGGCACATCGTCGCCGATCACGGCAATAACCGTTCCGACGGGCAGGACAGCGCCGGCTTCGGCTTTGACATGCAGGACACCGGCGTCCTCGGCTTCGATCTCGACGTTGCTTTTGTCCGTCTCAATTTCCGCAATGATGTCGCCGGACTTCACTGTTTCGCCGTCCTGCTTCTTCCATTCCAGCAGGGTGCCTTCTTCCATTGCGTCGCCCATTTTAGGCATGATTACTTCTGGCATAAATTGTTTTCTCTTAGTCAATGAACCACGGATTAAAATGCGTGGCATCGCCCAGGATTAAAATCCTGGGCTGAAGGGCGCATCGCGCCGATACGAAGTAATGCCGCAGGCATACTGTCCTGCGGACAGAAGAAAAGACCAAGGATGATTGTCTTTTGTCCGTAGGACAATCAGCCAAAGGCTCTTCAGCCACGGATTTCAATCCGTGGTTCCTACGCACTCCGCTCCAGGGTTTTCTTGACGGCGGCGATGATGTGCGGCTCATGCGGGGTGGCTGCAAGCTCCAGAGACCGCGCGTAGGGCATGGGGACGAACGCGCCGGCAACACGCTCGACAGGGGCGTCCAAATAATCAAACGCGGCATTGCTGATTTGGGCGGCAAATTCGGCGGCGATGCCGTAGAACAGCCACTGCTCCTGCACAACGACGGCGCGGTGCGTCTTCTTGACACTGTTGATAATCGTGTCGAGGTCAATCGGCTGCAAGGAGCGCAGGTCAACCACTTCGGCGTCAATGCCTTCGGCGGCAAGCTGTTCGGCAGCCGCCAGCGCGAGAACCGTGCCGCGCGAGTAGGAGACGATGGTGACGTCTTTGCCGGTGCGCTTGACATCGGCGACGCCCAGGGGGACGATGTAATTCGGGTCGGTCGGGACATCGCCTTTGGTTCGGTAGAGGCCCGCGTGCTCATTGAAGACGACCGGGTTATTGTCCCGGATGGCGGCTTTGAGCAGGCCCTTCGCATCGGCGGGCGTCGCCGGAGCGACGACTTTGAGGCCGGGGGTATTCGCATACCAGTGAGCTAAATCTTGTGAATGCTGGGCTGAAAGCTGAACACCGACGCCGCCGGGGCCGCGCAGGACGCAGGGGACATTGAACTGGCCGCCGCTCATATACAAAATCTTTGCGGCGTGGTTAATAATGCCGTCCCAGGCGACCAGCGCAAAGTTCAGGGTCATAAACTCAATAATCGGACGCAGACCCATCATGGCCGCGCCGACTGTCAGACCGACCATGCCGGCTTCGGAAATTGGGGTATCTACGATGCGCTCCGGGCCATACTTCTCCAAAAAGTCTTTGGTGATTTTAAACGTGCCTTGATACTGGCCGATTTCCTCACCCAGCATGAAGACTTTTTCGTCCCGGTCCAGCTCTTCCTGCAGCGCCATACGGATCGCATCGGCGTAGGTCAAAGACTCGGTCGGGCCGGTATACGCTTCGTGGGAGTGGACAGTCGCGACGACTTTTTCAATGTCTTTGTCGTCCTGCGTGTCGGCTTTGTACTGGATGCCTTCGCCGGTGTGCATCGTATCCTGCACGGGGATTGCCGAGGGATTGGTGTCGCTGCTGCCGGTGCCGTTGGTGTGCGTGCCGTTCGTGCCATTGGCGCTTTTCGCCGCGTCACCGATCACCGCAATCGCCTTGCCGACTTCAATGGTCGCGCCCGGCTCGGCCTGAATATGCAGCACACCGGCTTCTTCGGCTTCGATCTCGACATTGCTTTTGTCGGTTTGAATTTCGGCGATCACGTCGCCCAGCCGGACTGTTTCACCATCCTGCTTTTTCCATTCAACCAGAATGCCTTCTTCCATCGCGTCGCCCATCTTGGGCATGATTACTTCTGCCATAGTTTCCTTTTTCTGTGACCGCCAGGGCTGGCAGAAAGGGCGAACACAAGGTTCGCACCCTACCTTCCAGTCCTAAATCGCTGCCCGGTAGGGGCGAACCTTGTGTTCGCCCTTCCTGAACTTCCTAAACACGGCTTAATCCGCGTAAACGTCCTGCGTCAGCTCTTCCACGGTGCAGACCGGGCTGCTGTCGGCGAACTCGGCGGCTTGACGCGCCATTGCCAGCGCTTTCTGGTCCATCTCTTCGTGCTTGGCGTCGTCTAAAACGCCTAAATCGCGCAGGTTCTTTTCCAAGATCTGAACCGGGTCGCGGCCTTTCCACAGTTCCAGCTCTTCATTGAAGCGGTAAGTCGCCTGCGTTTCCGCACCGTCCGCCGCACCGTGGCCGACATAGCGGTAAGTAATAGCTTCCAGGAAGTAGGGGGCGGGGTTTCGCCGCATGTTGTCCACGATCTGCTGGGCGGCGGCGCGAACGGCAAAGTAATCCTGACCGTCTACTTTGGAGTGGGCCATGTTGTAGGATTCAACACGGGAGCCTAAATCGGTGTTCGCCGAAGAGCGCTCAATAGATGTTCCCATGGCGTACTTGTTGTTTTCCAGCACATACAAAATGGGAAGTTCATAAAGCTGCGCCATGTTCAGCGCTTCGTGGAAGCCGCCGGCGTTCATGGAGCCGTCGCCCAAGAAGCAGACACAGATATTGTTGCCGTTTTTCAGCTCCGGGGAGTGCTTCAGCGCCCAGCCGATGCCGACCGCAAGCGGCACGTTGCCGCCGACAATACCGTAGCCGCCGGCGAAGCCGTGCTCTTTGTCGAAGAGGTGCATCGAGCCGCCTTTGCCGCGCGAGATGCCGGTGCTTTTACCGTAGATTTCGGCCATCACTTTGTCGGCATCGCTGCCGAGCACCAGGCAGTGGGCATGGTCGCGGTACGACGACAGGGCCTGGTCACCGGCCTTCCAGGTATGCAGAACGCCGAGCGAGACCGCTTCCTGACCGATATAGAGGTGCAGGTAGCCGCCGACCTTGCCGGCACGGAACGCGCGGTTGCATTGTTCTTCAAAGTGCCGGATGTCCAGCATCTGCTGGTAAGTATGCAGCAGGTCTTCGTTGCTCAGGCCCAAAGATTTGACCACGTCTGCGGCCTGCACCGGCGGAACGGGATGGCTGTGGCCGTCCGAGCGCGGCAAAATCGTTGGCCCGGTCATTTTAAGGCCGTTGTGCGGGCTTGTGCTTTGGCTGGTATTCTGATCGGGTGCTGTCTCAGGTGTCGGGTTAATCTTTGGAGGCGCGGCGGGGCTTGCTGCCATGGTGGGGGTGAACCTCTCGTTTATTTGGAATCGTGATTTGAATTTGTGACAGTGAGTGATACGGGAAAATCCGGTGTATTGTAGCGGAAATCTTCGCCTTGTGTCAAGTTGGCGCGAGACCCTCTCAGGAGGCCGGGTTTTGCTTGACAGAACGGCCCGAGATGTCTATAATAAGGCCAGTATTCCCAGGCTTTTTTCCTGCTCGCCCTGCGATAGAAAATTGGAAGTATTCAATGAACTTTTTTTCCCAACTGCTGCGAAAGCTCACGCAGAAATGGCGTGTCATCCAGCAGGAAAGCGCCGTGCGGGGTGCGTATGAAGAAGGCCGGCTGGAAGAAGCCATTGTGCATGCCCGCGCCCTGTACGAGTTTGATTTGGAGAACCCGTGGGCGAACTTCTTTCTCGCCTGCCATCATCTGGAAGCCGAGCGCTACGGCGAGGCTTTGCAGCATCTCAGCCGCGTCCAAAACGACTGGCCCGACGATGCGTACACCCATTTTGCCGTCGGCCTCTGCCATGACTATCTGGAAGCCCCCCATGCCGCCGTCCCCGCCTACCGCCGCGTTTTGGAGCTGGTGCCGGAGTGGGCCAAAGCCCGCAAGAATTTGGGCCGCGACCTTTATTTGACCGGCAACTACCCCGAAGCCGAGACCGCCCTGCGCGTCTACTGCACCGACGCCCCCGATGACCGCGAGGCGCACGATTTATTAGGCTACATCTGCTACCGCCAGGGCAAGCTCCGCGACTCCTTCGGCCACTACGAAAGCGCCCGCCGCTTGGACCCCTTCAACCCTAAAATGGACCGCAATGCCCGCCTCCTCTACATGAAAAGCGCCCGGTCTTAACCATGTCTTCACTGCCAAATACGCATAGTTACTTTGTCTCGCCCGAAGAGTATTTAGAACGCGAACGCCGCGCTGAATATAAAAGCGAGTATTTCGCTGGCGAGATCGTGGCGATGGCGGGTGCGAAGCGTAAGCACAACCTTATCTCCAGCAATATCACGATCTCATTAGGCACTCAGCTTCGCGATGAGCCGTGCGAAGTCTACTCAAACGACATGCGGGTTCAGGCGGATAAAGAGAAGCAGTACAGCTATCCCGACGTAGTTGTCGTGTGCGGGGAGCCGCAGTTCCAGGACAGTAGCGAGGACGTGCTTCTCAACCCGACGGTGGTTGTGGAAGTGCTGTCGCCGTCTACGGAAGCGAGAGATCGCGGCGAGAAGTTTCTGCGTTACCGGCAAATAGAGTCGCTGACGGATTATGTTTTAGTGACGCAGAACGAGCGCCGGGTGGAGCAGTTCACAAAGCAGAGTGACGGCTCCTGGCGGCTGGTGGAGACGCTTGACGCGGGTGAGGTGCGCTTGGCCTCTGTTGGCTGCACACTGACTCTGACGGATGTCTACAACAAGGTGAAGCTGGAGCCGGCGCTGCGGATTGTTTCGGACGAGCCGCGTTAGTTTGAGCTAAAATTGCACGGTTTCGGGCACGAATTGGGTATGATGGCGTGTTACAGATTTGAGTCTGAGTGCAGACACAGTTGAGAGAAATCACGAAGGATGTTAGAAAGTCGTTTATGACCGTCAAATCTCCCCCGCATTATACGAATGGCAGCAAGCCTTATGACACACTTGTGGAAGCGCTGCTTCCGCCGGATTTAACTGAAGGCAAACCTAAAGACTGGCCCGTGACAGTTCTCAGCCGCGAAGAACGCGAGCGTCAGGTGGAACGCGCATTTTCCGGGCTGTACCGCTGGTATGTCGCCCGCTCGCAGAAGATGCGGAACTGGAACCCGGACTCCGATTTCGCCTGGGGCGAGATGAAGGCGAACCATTCGGACGATGTCGTCCAGCTTATCGAGGGCTTTTTTGCCGTCGAGCAGTACACGCCCGATTACACCAGCGAGATTGTCCGGATTGTACGGCACTCGAATGGTCGGTCCAATTTCCAGCTTCGGTGGGGCGCGGAAGAAGAGCGCCATGCAAACACCTGGGAAAATGCCCTGCTGTTCTCGCGGCGGCGCTCGCCGGACCAGATTGAGCATTACAAATGGCAGCTTCGCAACAACGCCTGGACCCTGCCCTGGGAAGACCCGCTGCACATGATGCTGTACACGGTTTTTCAGGAGCGGGCGACGCAGATTAATTACAAAAACTTCGGCAAAATCGCACGCGGCGAGTCTGACAATCCTGCTTATGCTGGTGACATTGACCCGGTGCTGGCGATGGCCTGCTCCAAGCTCGCCATTGATGAAGCAGCGCATTATGCGTTCTTTTTGGAAGGCGCACGGCTGTACTTGTATTACCAGCCGGAAGAAACCTTGCAGGCCATCCACGATGTCGTGACGCACTTTGCGATGCCGGCGCACAACATTATTCCGAACTGGCCCCAAGTCGCCGAAACCATCTACCGGGCAGGCGTCTACGGCCCGCGCGTCTTCCAGCGCGACGTCATCGGTCCGGTCTTCGAGAACCTGACCATTGAAGGCAAAAAGGCGCTGGAAAATGGCATCAAGCGCACCCGCGAAATCCCAAATGAAGACGGCGTGATGCGAAGCACCGCGCTTTGGGACGTATTCGATCCCGGTGAGGCTGAGCGGAGTGTCATGCGCCTGCACGACAAGATCGGCGCGTATGAAGCGAGTGTCGGCCGCGCCGCGCTGGACCCGTTCCAGTTCCAGGCAAACCCGGACTGGCCGAAGGCATAGGCGGCAATGAGGAGTTGAAGAGGAAGGCGAGTGCGTAAGAGGTGAGGGCGTTTGCATTACGAGGGCATAAATGCCCTCGCTGGGGGGCGAAGCGCCAAGCCGCCACCTGCGTGGCGGAAGAGTATGAAGATCGGTTCCCGTCCCACGCAGGTGGGACCTTAGCGTCTGCGCTCCCCAGCGACGCCGTTCACGGCATCGCTCCTCTTCTTGCTTCCGCCGCACGACAAACAAAATGATCCATTCCCCAAAAGTTGCGCTTCTCACAGTCGCAGCACTGTCGGCTCTCTGCTTCGGCTGCCATTCCACGTCGCCTAGCTTGGCTGCGCCAGGTCAGCGCGTAGCTCATGCTGCCGTGCCGCATGACCAGAGCACTTCGCCGCTGCTGCCGGACCCGCAGATGACGCCGGGCGCGACGCTGCCGGTGGCGACGGGTGATGTTTGCGTGTCCGGCTATTCCAAGAAAGTCCGTAACGTCCCGAACGACGTCAAGCAGCAGGTGTACGCCGAGTACGGCATCACTGATCATAAGCCGGGCGAGTATGAGATTGACCACTTGATCAGTCTGGAGATCGGCGGCTCGAACTCCATCAAGAATTTGTGGCCGCAGTCGTACCTGACCCAGCCGTGGAACGCGCATGTTAAAGATAAGCTGGAGAACGAGCTGCATGCTGAAGTGTGCAGCGGCAAGATTGACCTGCCGACCGCCCAGCATGACATTTCGACGGATTGGATCGCGGCCTACAAGAAATACTTTCACACGAGCCTGCCGCTGTCGTCGGCTTCCGGCGGCAGCGGCCAGTACCGGACAGGGCAAAGCCGGCGGTATTCACGGCATCCGCTGACCGGGGCAGACATCCCGTTCACTGTCCCGGCAGCGACTAGCCGGACTTCGAGAACTCAAACTTCAGGAACTCAAGCTTCCGCAGGGCAGGTTTGGGTCAACTTGAACTCGGGCAAGTATTTCCAGCCCGGCTCGAAATATTACGGGCACACCAAGAGCGGCCGGTATATGTCGGAAGCCGATGCTGAGAAGCAAGGCTACATCGCGGCGCGAGGGCAGTGAAACCATGGCAAGCAATCACAAGCTGACAAGTCTTCTTCAAGGCAGGACAATCGCCGGAACGTCCAATCAGAACGATGCGCTGACAATTTCGTTCAGCGACGGTTCCAAGATGATGGTACAGACATCCGGGTCATCCAACAGCGCTTCCACCGGCGGCACCGTGAAGGCCGTGCGCCAGCAGGGGACAACCCTGAATCTGGACATGGAGAACGGCGGCACGCTGGAAATCCCGACAGCCGAAGAAACATCCAGTGTCATGGTCCGAGCCGCTGACGGCACGATGGAATACGCCGACTAATCTCCAGCAACGGCGGCAAGCAGGCAGACGTCGTCGTGCAGCTCCCCAAGCGCGTATTCTCGGACTCGTGCAACGATACGGGCCACCAGCTCTTCCGGCGTTTCATCTGCCGCCCCTTCTTGGAGCAGGGCCGCGACGCCGGCCACTCCTAAAAATTCTCCCCGGTTCCGGCCTGCCTCGGTGACGCCGTCCGTGCAGAAGAACAGCATGTCCCCCGGCGCAAGTGTCACGGCCTGATGACAAAAGATAGCGTCGCCAGTCAGGCCCAATACGGCGTTCACATCCGTGCCGCCTGCCGGCAGCAAGGTAATGTCGCCGTCGCCCGCCCGGCGCAGGAGGCCGGGGTCATGGCCGCAGGACAAGTAGGTCAGTGTCCGCGACGGAGCCTCGTAGATGCCGACAAACAGCGTGGCGAAACCGGTCAGCAGGTCATGGGCGACAAGGGTGCGGTTCAGCTCGGTGACGGCTTGTTCCAGAGACGGCGTCCGGTACAGGCTGTAGCGCAGCATGTTCCGAATGGTCGCCACCTGCGCCGCCGCCGCCAGACCTTTGCCGGACAAATCCCCGACCGCAAACACAGCCTGCCCGTTTTCCAGCGCAAAGACATCAAGAAAGTCGCCGCCGACATTGGCTTCCGACAGCGCTGCTTTGTAATAAGAAGCCATTGCAAGGCCAGGCACGCGCTTGGGCAGGCTTGGAATCAGCGCGTCCTGAAGCGCCACGGCGATTGCGTGTTCCCGCTGCTGGGCGCGAGCCGCTTCCAGCGCGGCGAGGGTCTGGGCGGCAACAGCTTCCACAAGGCTGATCTCGTCCGGCTCCCAAGCACGCTCCCTTTCCGTCATCGCGACATTCAGCGTCGCCACCAAGCGGCCGCCGCTAAACAGCGGCGTGATGATTGCCGCTTGAATCTTTTCAGAAACCAGCATTTCTCTCAGCGGCACGCCGAGCAAGGCGTGGGAAACATCCGTCACGACCAGTGTTCGCCCCGGTGTGTAGAGGGAAGTGACACGCGGATCGTCGCTTTCTTCGAGAGAAAAGAAAACGCGGTCTGCACGGAGCATTTCCGTCAGGCCGCTGACGGCTTCGCGCTGGATCAGCTCCGGGTCAAGTGTCTGCAGCGAGATTTGCCCGATGCGGCTGATCAGCCGTTCGCGGGCCAGCAGCCGCTGGATTTCCTGCTCGGTCTGCTTTCGCTCCGTGGCGTCGGAGAAGATGACCAGTCCGCTGAGAACACGCCCGCTCTTGTCGCGGACCAGCGTGCTGTCGGATTCGACAAAGATGCGTGTCTTGTCGGGATGCTCCACAACGACATCTACATGAATAACTCCCGGCTCACCGGAAAGCGCTCGCCGCAGCCCGGTGCTTTCCGAAGCTGCCGGGCTGCCGTCGGGGTGAAAGATTTCGTAGCTTGCATCGCCCTGGCGCAGCACGCTTTCCAGCGTCTGCCCCCAGATGCGCTCCGCTTCCAAATTGGCGTACAGCAGCTTTCCAGCGGTGTCGCTGAGGACAACGCCGATTGGGGCCGTGTCCATGACGGCCCGCAGACGCGCCCGTGATTCTTCCGACTCAGCCAGCAGCACTGCGTTCACACGCAGGGACTCCAAACCGCGGATCAGCACCCCGCTCACGGAAAGCAATAAGAGGATTTCGACAACATCGCGCGGACGGCCGATGACGCCTCCCGAACCCAGCGGTGTCAGGTAAAACGTCGTTGCCATGACGGACAGCGCCAGGGTCAAAATTCCTGGTCCGCGCCCGCCGAGAATGGTCACGACGGCGACAGTCAGCAGAAAGCCGACGCCGAAGGGGCGAACATGGCCGCCTTCCACATGGGCGACATAGTTCTGGACCAGCAGCAGTATCCAGGTTGTCAGCGCCGTCGCCGGCACAGAAAGAAGATAGGCTTTAAGAGGCGATAAAAAACGCATTGTGATAGGTGCCGGCGTCAGGCAAGCGAGCTTGCCTAATTATACCATATCCCATCCGCAGCCTTCGTGAAAATAAATTCGGGGCTTTCCGCCTCGTCAGTCAGAGGTGATCATGGCGATTAAGAGCCACGAGTTGAAGTCCGTGAAGTTCTTATTCGTCTTTTTCTTTCGCCCGGCGCTTGGCGTCCAGCAGGCGGTTGGTGTAGCCTTCTTCGGTGGAAGCGGCAGGCTTGTCGGGCGCTCCGGGCTTTGACTTCAGCGGCAGGCTGGCGACATAGGGGAACGGGTTGTCGGCGTCCGGCTGGGCGCGTCCGGCACGTCGGTTGAGAAGCTCGCGCGTCGTGTCGGCAGACTCTTCGGGCTGGGGTATGCGCGTGGTGGTCTTGCGCTCCAAGAGCTTGCTCATCTGCGGCGACGACGGCACGGTGCTTGGGCGCGGGGCATCACGGTACGCGGCAGCGCGGGCGGCGACGGCTCCTGCGCCTGCAGCGACCGTATCACGGACTTTGGCAGGGCGGATAACAAGACGCCGCACGGCTATGTCGGCGAGAAATAGCAGGGCCGCCCAAAGCAGCAGCGGCGGGCCGATGTCTTTGACGCCGACGACCCACGACGGCGCATCGCGGTACACTTGGGCGGCGTCATTCTGGATTTTGCCGCCGGTGCCTTCAGCCAGCCGCGTCAAAAGCGGCAGATTTGGGCCGAGTGTCCGAAACTCCGGCGAGTACGGCACGACGAGGCTGACAGTCTGCGACGGCGGCGCAGGGCCGTTCGGCTGGGCTTCGCCTCGGTGAACATTCACTAAATACGGGCCGGTCTGGTCGGCATCAAAGTTGCCCTCGTAGCGGCCCGGTCCGGTCTGGGACAGCGTCACGGGCTTCAGGGACAAGTCAGGGGCAACGACGTTTGCCGTGATCTTGGCGGCGTTGACGAAACCGCCCTGCGATGTGAACGCATCCACGACCAAGTGGCCTTTGCCGTTCTCGTTGTCCAGCGTGCTTTGGAAGTCGGCGTCGGTATTTTGGCGCAGGGACCAGCGCAAAGTCTGCGCCCAGAAGCGGGTGTAGCCGGCCCACGGCAGCCAGTGGATCGCCCAGTGCGGCCGGTCGTCACTGGTAAACGCAAAGGTCCGGCCCAGGCCGTAGCGCCAGTAAGCAAATACCGGGTCGCGGTGGTCCGGCGCGGTCAGCGCCACAGTCGAGCCGGGCTTGGCCGACGACACGTTATAGCCTAAAAGCGGCGGCTCGGAACCCCAGTCAATGCCGGTAATCACTTCATCGTCGGGGATCGGCTTCGCGAGGAACGGCTCTTCGATAATACGTAATTTGGACACGGACTGCTGGTCTTTTCGCAGCAGCTTGGGCAGGTCGTCGGGCTTTTCGGCGACATACGCGGTGCCGCCGCCGACCTGGGCCATCGAGGCTAAAAACTGCGCCCCCTGCGCGTCGGCTCCGGTGGCAACGGTGGAGAGCGTGATGCCGTGGCTCTTCAGCGCGGACAAGTTGGCCGTGTTCTGGCCCGATTCGTTGATCGCGTCACCGTCGCCCAGAAACATAATGTGCTTCACTTGAGCCGGCGTGATAGACAGCACCCGGCCTGCTTCCAGGAGATATGGGTCGTAGACAGGCGGGTCGTTCATGTCGCTCAGGCCGTCCATCTTGGCTTTCAGCCCGGCTTTATCGGTGACATGCTGCATGGGGATGCGCCAAACGCCGTTGCAGTCCTCGACACCGATCTGGTCCTGCGGATCCAATAAATCTACGACGGACTTGGCGGCTTCAATAGACATGTTGACGCTGCTCGGCTCTTCCAGGTCTTCAATGACCAGCGCCACAGCGATTGTCGGGAAGCGCTTTTTGTCCTTGATGTCCATCTTCACCGGCAGCGCGTCTTCGATCGGCGTTCCCGTGTAATCCCCCGCCGCAAACGAATTGACCCCGCCGATCATGCCGAGACCGACGCCGAACTCTTTGGTGGCGGCTTCTAAAGCGCTCATCTGGGCCGGGCCAAGCTCGTCGGCAGGGACATCGGACAGCACCACGGCGTCATACGACGCCAGCGCCGGAACGCTCGCCGGGATGCCGCCGGGCGTCTGCACGTCTAAGTCAATCTGCTGGGCGTTCAGGGCGTTCTTGATGGAGGCCAGTGAGGAGTTCACCGTGTCGGTGATATACAAAACGCGCGGGCGGCCCGACACCGACACAAAGCCGAAGCCTTGATTGTTCTCGGCGATCGTGTCCTGGGACGCCGTCAGGACAGCCCCGTACTTGTGAAAGCCGGCATCATGGACGGTCTCGGGGAACGTGAACGCATTCTTGCCCGCTTGAAGCTGCACCGGCGTTTGGCCGAGCGGCTGCCCGTCACGGGTCAGCGTCAGCTTCGCGGACTGCGGCACGGTGCTGGACACGACGACGCGGACGTTAAACGGCTGGTCCTGCCGGGCGCGGGTCGGCAGGTTGACATCATCCACCATTGCTTCCGCGCTCGGGCTGCCAGTGGTCCCCGACCCCAGCGCCGTCGGCGCGATGTCTATTCGAACGCCTTTGGCCCGCAGCCCGTCAATCTCGGCTTCCGCGTCCCCGATATTCTCGTTGCCGTCGGACAGCACGACGATCTTGTGCCCCACGCCTTCCGGCAGCGAGGCTTCCGCCAGCCGCAGGGCGCTGGACAGGTCGGTGGCATCCCCCGCCACGGTCGGGGTCCCCTGCTCCAGCGTTTCTAAAGTCTCCGACGGCGCTTCGTCTACATTGGCCGTTCGCCCGAACTCGATCACCCCGCCCTGGTCGCCGCCGCGCTTGCCGCCGAGCGCCTTATTAATGTAGTCCCGCCCGGCAGCTTGGTCGGCACGCGGCACGGACTTGGACACGTCTAATAGAAAGATCGTCGCCAGCTTGTCCGAGCGCTGCACCGTATGGATGCCCGCCAGAGCGCACACCAAAAGCGCCGCCGCCAGGCTCCGCACAATCAAAGCAAGCTGCGCCGTGCTTGAGTTCAGCCCTGCATACGACCGCCGCCCGATGGCCCAGAAGGCTGCGAGAACGGCAGGCAGAAGAAGCAGGAGCCAGGGATGGTCGAATGTGATGGGGCTTTGCATAGTAAGAGAAGATACAGATTAGGAACCATGTGTTAAAACACACGGCTACACGGCGAAGACGCCACGAAACACCCGCTTCGCGGGGTTAGGAAGTTCTGGTTGGGTTCTGTTCCCAGTCGGCAGCGCGTTCGAGTTTGGGCGAGAGTTTACCGAGGGCATGGCGTTCTTTCTGGCGATCAACATAGCGGATAATGCGCGGCAGATCGTCCTGCGTCAAAGTCAGCCAGCCGTAGCCTTCCTGCCAGTAGAGACAGCCTTTTGCTTGCGGCAGGTGGTTGATCAAGTGCGCCGACGCACCTTTAATGTCGTGTATCAGCACCGATGGCGCGAGCGTCGCCGGCAGAGTCACCACGAGATGCATATGGTCAGGCATCCCGTTCAGCGCGTGAACCTGAACATGTGCTTCTTCGCAGAGGTGTCTCAGACACCGATACAGCTCCCGCTCAACTTCCGGCGTGATGAAATGCTCCCGCCTGCGCGTCGCCCAAACAAAATGGTGAAATGCTTCCGTGTAGATGCCTAACGGCCTGCCCTCCTGGCTTATGGTAGATTATGCATTTAAGACCATACAATAAATTGTACGGCTAGACAGCGAAGACGCTACGAAGTACCGCTTCGCGGGACTCGGAACAGATAAATCTTAACCCCGCGAAGCGGGTGTTTCGTGGCGTCCGCGCCGTCTAGCCGTACAATTTATTGTATGGTCTTAATCGTTTAGCCAGCTCTTAGCATTCTCAAGCTCACT
The DNA here is from genome assembly GCA_964241935.1 of uncultured Armatimonadales bacterium. Taxonomy (GTDB): domain Bacteria; phylum Armatimonadota; class Armatimonadia; order Armatimonadales; family Capsulimonadaceae; genus JANXMY01. Next base: position 34,314 of record CAXSZN010000020.1, on the reverse strand, counting down.
CGGAAGGCGATCCATGTCTTCTGAGCGGGTTATGAATGCCCACTGGTCCGCGCCAACACTATTCCGCTTAAATGTGACAGCAGCAAAACCAACGAGTTCACCGCTTTTCGCTTGCTCCAGAATTGTGGTGAGCTTTTCTACAAGATGCGGATTGACTGGTAACTTTTCCATGACCGTCTCCTTTGTAGTCGGATACAAAATACTACGCCCAACGCCGACTTATCGTTTCCTCAGTATACCATAGGTGCATGAGGTACACTGAGAGCATTAGAAAAACGGAAATATGAACGAAACAAAGTACGATGTGGTTGTGATTGGAGCGGGGCATAACGGCCTGGTCTGCGCGTGTTATCTGGCGAAGGCCGGGCATAAAGTGCTGGTCCTGGAGCGGCGAGGCGTGGTCGGCGGGGCGGTCTGCACGGAGGAGATTTGGCCGGGGTACAAGATTGATCTGGGGTCGTCGGTGCATCTGATGATCCATAGAACCCCGATTGTGGCGGATTTGGAGTTAGAGAAGTACGGCTTGGAATATATGGAAATGGACCCGTGGGCGGCGTTCCCATTGACCGATGGGCGGGCGATCTGCTTCCATCGGGATTTAGGCCGAACGTGCCAGAGCATCGCGCAGGTGTCGCCGCGTGATGCTGTTGCCTATGAAGACTTTATCAAGCGCTGGAGTCCTGTCACGCGGGGGGTGTTTGAGGCGTTCCAAAAGCCGCCGACAATGGCGAACTTCGGGCGGCACGTTATCATGGCAAAGTCGCCGGGACGCTCGACTGCCGACGCTTTGCGGATGATTGTGTCAGGCTACGGGCGGCTGATTAAAGAGACATTCGAAAGTACGGAAATGCGGGCGGCAATGGGCTGGCTTGCCGCGCAGTCGGGTCCCGCGCCGACGGAGCCGGGGACGGGGCCATTCGCGTCGTGGTACACCGCCGTCCACGAGACGGGCGCGAAGCGAGCCAAAGGCGGCTCCGGGATGCTGACCGTCGCCCTGCGCCGGGCGTTTGAGGCGCTAGGCGGCACGGTGCTGACGGATGCGCCGGCAGAGCGGATTGTGATGACAAATGGCAAAGCGACGGGCGTTGTCGCCGGCGGCCAGTCTTATCAAGCCCACGCAGTGGTGGCGGCGTGTCATGTGCTGACGACGTTTCGAACGCTCTTGTCGCCGGAAGACCTGCCGGGGGACTTGGGGCGGCGGCTGGACGCGCTGAATGTCGGCAACGGGTTCGGCATGACGGTCCGGTGCGCCGCGTCGGAGCTGCCCGATTACGGCGGGGGCCAGCCCCATTTAGTGCATCAGGGAATGCAGCTTTTGTGTCCGACGCCGGAGTATCTGACCGACGCTTACGCCGATTATGTCGGCGGCTATCCGTCCCAGAAGCCCGCCGTGCTGGCGATGACGTTTACCGCTTTGGACGGCTCCCTAGCCCCGCCCGGCAAGCACATCGTTCAATTGTGGTCTCAGTATTTCCCGTATAAACGCCGCGACGGGCTATCTTGGGACAAGACGCGGGAAGAAGTCGCGGACTCGATCTGCGAGGTGCTGTACGCTCACGCACCGAACATGCGCGGTGCGATTGAAAAGCGTTTTATCCAGACGCCGCTGGATTTGGAAAGAACGCTAGGGCTAATCAACGGCAATGTCATGCACCTGGAAATGTCGCTGGACCAGATGTTCGCGTTCCGGCCCCTGCCGGAGCTGGCCGAGTACAAGACGCCGATCCCCGGCCTCTTTCTGACTGCGGCCAGCACCCACCCCGGCGGCGGCGTCTTCGGGGCATCAGGGTTAAGCGCGGCCAAAGTGATCGGACAGGCGCTCAAGAAGCGGCGATGAGTGATCTGTCTTGACTTTCTTTGTTCGATACGCTATTCTACTTGCCAGTGAACGCTGAAACTCAAGGAGGATAATCATGGTCAGTCCACAGTTAATCATGCAAAGAGAACGCCTACAAGACAATTTCCGGCGGCACGGATTAGAGGGTGAGACGGCTTTTCAGGCGATTGCTTACCATTACACGCACTTGTTCCCTATCGAAACGGCAGACATACCGCATGGGATTATTGCCACCTGGAAAGCCGCGCACTGCAAGATTGTGAACGACGGCCACATCAGGCGTGCCCTTAATGAAATTGTCGTTCAAGACAAACAGGGTCATAACCTGCCGGATTGGTATGGCTTCTTTGTTGGCCGGAAATTCCGCGAAGGTTCCGGCAAGTTCTTCACGCCGAGACCCATCGCGACTATGATGGCAAGGCTGTTGCCTCGAATTAGCGATCCCGTCATCATGGACCCGACTTGCGGCGGCGGGACGTTTTTGATGGAAGCGGCTGAGCAATGGTGTGGTTCCCACTGCACCCTTGTCGCCAATGACCTGGAAAAGTCGTTGGTCGAGCTCGCGATGGTCACTCTCAGTCTGGCAACCCCGCCAATACAGGGAAAGCATTATTTGAATGCCAACATTTTTAATAAGACTGAGGAGTTAGCAGCGTGGCATGGGCGCGTCGATTACATACTTGCAAACCCACCGTTCTCGCTCCGAATAGAGCATGAGCAGTTTGAAAGTCCTCTGTTCAAACTTGGTTATCGAAACAGCGATGCCTTGTTCCTGGATACCGCATACCAGTTATTGAAGGATGGCGGCAGACTTGTTTGCTTACTTCCCCATTCGGTGATCGCCAATCAAGAATTTGCTGCTTTAAGGCAAGCGGTCGAGGAGCTTTGGCATATCACGGCAGTTCTCTGTCTACCGGAAGGAATTTTTCATCTTAATGCTGGCACAACCGCCCGCGCTGACATTCTGGTGCTGGATAAAAAGCCTTTGGTCATTGCAAGAAGTGAACATATTTTTGCCTCCATCCCATCGGTCGGGATTAGACTAAACGGACAGAACAAAGGGATTGTCTCGGATGATCTTGAACAGCTTCTAAACAATGAGAGTGTCAAGGAAACATTGGGGATAAAGTAGTTCAAGATGAACAAAAATGGAACTTACTTTGTTGCGGTAGTTGGCGAAAGTGATTTTGTTTCAACTTCGTGGGATCCTTATGTCTATCAGCCTAAAGGGGAGGGTGGGACGTTATCGGTGTACGCCTCTGTCACCAAGATCGCGGCAAGACAACTTCCTTACGGTCACACACGATTTCAACCCATTGAGTATCGTGATCTACCGGGTGGAGACTATCTTAGTTTTTCGCTCACACGCGAAGACGCTTTGATGAGAAAGAATGCTGCGGTAGTTGACGAAGGGACAATTTTGTTTGGTACGATGCGGGCCTACCTCGGTAACATAACCGTCACGCCGCGAGCCGAGTGGATCAATTGCAAGCCCCCTTTATTCTTTGAGACGAAGTCGGAGTTCGTCGCAGTCAAGCCTTATGACGGTCTCACCTACTTTTGGCTGGCGTACTTGCGCTCGCCGCATTTCCTTCGGCAAATGCCTCTGGGCAGCGGCGGAACCCGTCCACGCCTTCATGCTTCAGCCCTAGACGCTGTTCCTGTTTCGGTTCCCGATTTGCAGGCGCGACAGCATATCCACGACAAACTTCAAGACCTAGCGAAGCGCGAGTGGGAAACGCACTTTGAGGCAACTGCAACAATGAAACTGATCGCTGATGTATAAAGAACTATGGCACAAAATCTACCGAAACTTGGCATTTCGCCAGACCAGATCAAGCAGCTTAAAGCCGAATTTGACCCCCTCATTGGATTGCGTATCGACTGGCTTGCACTTCCAGAAAGCGTTCTACCGGGATTTGAGCCAAGCCAGATTGCTGTTATCGTGAACACATTGCTCGACGCTGCACTGCCGCAGCTCAAACTGTTGCAAGTTCAAGACCCGGACAACAAGAAGCGGCTGGAAGAAGTCGGCCTTTCCAAATTTCGTGGCCTCATCGGGGAGCGCGAAGCCTATCCCGATTATCTCCATAAGTCGGGCTTCAGAGTGGAACTAAAAGGCTTGTTTGTTGATAATCCAGCGCTGCAACTCAAGCGGCCCCCAACGCCTCGTGAACCGTCAGCAAGGTTGAAAGAGAATGTGACCACGAATGATGTGGTGGCGGATAAGGATGTTCTGATGGTGGCGGCAGTCCAGCTCCAAGAGTTTGATCATGTGTGTTACCCGGTCATCACAGAGGTTGATTTGTTTCCGATGATTGAGTGTATCAACGCACGTGACGGCAGGCTGTTGAGCGGCGGCGGGCGATGGGAAGGACCTCAGCCGCAGGTCATTAAGGCGGCGGCACAAGCTAAATATCGTAGGGGTCAGCCATTGTCAGATGAAGACTATGCGAGAGACACAAACTTCGGCAAACTGAACCGCATCCCTTATCCACCCCTTGTTGCAATGCTGCTGAGATATGGGGTTCGAGTTGTCTCTCAGCCTGAGCAGGTTTAGTTCGCCAATGTCATGCACTTAGAAATGTCCCTGGACCAGATGTTCGCGTTCCGCCCGCTGCCGGAACTGGCCGAGTACAAGACGCCGATCCCTGGCCTCTTTCTCACGGCTGCCAGTACCCACCCCGGCGGCGGCGTCTTCGGGGCATCAGGGTTAAGCGCGGCGCGGGTTGTCGGGTCGGCGCTTGGGAAGAAGCGCACATAGGAGAAAGCACAGATTTGGCTTTATTCTTCCAGACAGTAATTGACGCCGTCCAAAACTTCTTCTATAATTCCTTTAGAGACGCTGCCGTTTTGCTTCGTAAACCGTTCCAGCGACAGGCAGCGGATTTGCAGGCAGTCCACAGCAGAAATCTTGGCAAGCTTGTTACGATTGTCTGGATGGATCTTGATTTTCCAGGGCGAAGACTGAAAGCCGTCCTGCCAGCCGGTCAACGGCACGACAACCCGCACCGGCAAGGACCGAATGGCGTTGGCGCTCAGAACGACAGCCGGGCGCACCTTTTGCAGTTCTGAGCCTCGAGCGGGTTCCAAGTCTACCAGCCAAATTTCACCCCGCTTGGGATCAATTGCTGAATTAGTCGCCAATGTCGTAGAAATCCTCGGCGTCCAATGCCTGCCACTCCTGCACTTCTGGGTCAGTGCGGTAGTATTTGGAGAGCGACTTCGCTGCTGCCGCCATGATCTTTGCCCGCTCTTCTTTTGACATGTCACGCATTCGGCGGGTGAGCGAAATGGCCTGCGCCTGCTGAATGGCCTGCGCCTGCTGCTGGCGCTGGTCCAAATAGCTCTGGCAGGCCTCACGGATCAACTCACTGCGGCTTTTGAGGCCAAGCGCGTTCCACTCGCCGTCTAGTGCAGTGACAAGTTCCGGCGGCAGATGTACTGTCACTTGATTCAAGGCAGTGCCGTAAGGAACAGCTTTCCGGGGACGCCCCGGCTTTTTCTGAGTGTCTGTGATGTTTTCCATAACATCATTATAAACATTATTATAAATGTTGTCAAGTTCTCCCTAACGCCTCCTGTGAGTTCTGCCGATACTAGACACGGAATAGCAATTAATTCAGCCGAAGTGTTTTGATGTGCAGGAGGTAGCGCGTGGCGACATTCACATATGATGCGGTTGATCCGACGGGCCGGATGGTTAAAGGGAAAGTGGAGGCCGATAACGAACAGATTGTTCTGGCGAAGCTGCATGAGCAGCAGTTCCACATTGTCTCGCTGGACGAAGCCAAGCCCGGCTTCAAGATGCAGATGTCCGGCGGCAAGGCGCAGAAAATCAAGCTGCAAACGCTGGTCATCTTTTCCCGGCAGTTTGCGACCATGATTGATGCCGGCATTCCGATCATCAAATGCCTGGACATTCTGGAAGGCCAAACCAAAGAAGATGCCATGAAAATGGTCATCAATGCCACGCGCAAAGATGTTAAAGGGGGCCTGTCGCTCACGGATGCCATCTCCAAGCACCCAAACGCATTCACTAAGCTGTACATCAACATGATCCGCGCCGCAGAAATCGGCGGTATTTTAGATGTCATTTTGGACCGCTTAGCAGGATTTTTGGAAAAGGAAATGGAAATAAAGGGCAAGATCAAGTCCGCGATGATGTATCCGATCATTGTCCTGAACTTTGCCGGCGTGATGGTCATCGCGCTGTTCATGTTTGTTCTGCCCCGGTTCAAAGAGATCTTCTTGTCCATGAACGTGGAAATGCCGCCGGTGACCCTGGCGCTGTTCGCGACGGGAGACTGGCTGCAATCCTATTGGTGGGTCGTGATCATCTGCGGCGTCGGCGCGTTTATCGGCTTTAAGCAGTACGACAAGACGCCGAAAGGCCACTATAACATTGACAAGTACAAGCTGAAGCTGCCGATCTTCGGCGACCTGTCGCTGAAGCTGAGTATTTCGCGCTTCTGCCGGACGTTCGGCACGCTGATTGCGTCGGGCGTTCCCATGATGCGCTCGCTGGAGATTATCGGCGAAACATCGGGCAATGCGGTTCTGGCGGAAGCGATTGCAAACGCCCGGACTTCGATCCGGGAAGGCGCAAAAATCAGCCAGCCGCTGGCGTCGTCGGGCTTGTTCCCGTCCATGGTCACGCACATGGTGGATGTCGGCGAGGAAACGGGCCGGCTGTCCGAGATGCTTTGCAAAGTCGCCGACTTTTACGACGACGAAGTGGACGCGATGGTCAAGGGACTGACATCGCTGATTGAGCCGCTGCTCATTGTCTCGATGGGAGTTTTGGTCGGCTTTATCGCGATTTCGGTCATGACGCCGATCTTCAAACTGGTCAGCTCCATTCACTAAAAAGCCCCGCCCTGCCCCAGGAGGTGGACGGGGCGAGGGTTCTGCAGATGACACAGACAACAAGCACTTGGACCGGACCGGACCGGCGCGGGCCGAGCCGGCAGGACGATGAAACGCGGGCCAGAAAGCTGCTGGCCGAGTACCACGCCGGCGGCCCCGGCGCGGCGGCGGCCCGCGACGCTCTTGTTTTGCAGTTCCGCCCGCTGGTCCAGAAAATCGCTCGGCAGTTCTTCACCCAGAATGTCCCGCTGGAAGACTTGGTGCAGGAAGGCTTTCTCGGCCTGATGCATGGAATTGACCAGTTCGATCCGGCGCGGGGCACGAAGCTGATCACTTACGCCACGCACCACATTGACGGCCACTTGCGCCACTTCCTGCGGGACCGGACTCAGATTATCAAAGAGCCGGCGTGGCTTCAGGAGATGGCCCAAAAGGTGCGGCGCGAGTCCGAGACTCTGATGCACGAGCTGGGGCGCGAGCCGGACGACGCCGAAGTCGCCGCCGCGCTTGGTCTCGGCGAGCCGGAAGTCGCGCGTATCCGGGCCACGCGGTCCATCTTCGCCGTGCAGTCACTCGACGAAGCCCAGGAAAGCGGCTCGGCGCGGGTGCAGGTGGCCGAAAGCAATACGCAGGCCGCTCGCACCGAGCTGCCGGTGGAAGACAAAGTGGTGCTGGAACATGCACTGACCCGTCTCAAAGAGATCGAGCAGAAAGTGCTGTATTCGTTCTACTACGAAGACCACAGCCAAACCGACATCGCCCGCGCCCTGGGCGTTTCCAACAACTACGTTTCCCATATTCTCAAGAACTCCGCCCGCAAGCTGCAGCAGATGTTCCGCAGCGACGCCGTCCGCGAAGCCGCCTTGCAGCACGAACAGCGTCGTCTGCGGCTGGCCGCGCATGGCCCGAATGCCTACGCGGAAGAAGCCGAAAGCGCCCCAGCCACCGTTGTTGACCCCGTGACCAGCCTTTATACCCATTCCTACTTCGAGGCACGGCTGAACGAGGAGCTGTCCCGCGCCAGCCGTCATCAGCTTGAGCTGACTGTCATTCGCCTGCGCGTGGACGGGGACTTACCGGAAGCGGCTTTGTTTGTCCGGATTGCTCAGGTTGCCAAAGAGTGTATGCGCCGCTCCGATTTAGTCGCCCGCTACGACGCGCGTGAGCTGATCGCCCTGCTGCCTCACACGGGCGCGACCCGTGAGACTGTTATTCGACGCCTGCACACGCAGCTTGGCGCGTTGATCTCAGCGTTTCCCCACCCGTGCGCTCTGAGCCTGGGATGCGCGTCTTATCCCGCCCAGCGTTCTGCAAGTGGTCTCCTCAGTATGGCTGCCCCACAGGAACAGATCGGGGCAGACAATCCATGAACACCGAACCGGGGAGCTGGCCGCCGGCCCTTACCTTCTTGCCGCCGGGTAGCCTTATCGGGGTGCTGGGATTTTTAGGGCCGCTCGCCTGGGTGATGGGGAATAAAGTCCTGGCCTCCAGGATCTTAGACGCAGGGCAGACAAGCCGCCAGGTGAACACGGGGCGCATCTGCGGGATGATCGGCACCGGCCTTCTGGCCGTTGGATTGGTGTGCACAGTCGTGATTTTTGGAATCTTCTTCATTGCGGGGCTTGCACACCCGCCGAGGCCGTTGAGACTGGCCGTGGCCGTTTAACCTGCGCCAAGACAGGGAATATCCCAGCAGACGTGCAGCAAGCAAGCATAAACGGCCTGCTAAACAGGCCGAAAAGGAGAGTTTTTATGAGTACCCCACCCCCCGTCTGGCCACCGCAGCCCGGCTCCCCGTCTCCTTATGGAGCGCCGCAGTCCAGCAGCAATGCGACACTGATTTTAGTGCTGGGCATTGTCAGCATCTTCTTCCTTCAAATCATTCTCGGCCCGATTGCCTGGATACTCGGCAACAATGCCTTGAAGACCGGCATGGTTGATCCTGCCCAAGCGGGCCAAATCAACACGGGGCGCATCTGCGGCATTATCGGCACGGTTTTGGGAGTGCTTGGGATCATCGGCTACATTGTCTTTTTCGCCGCCGTCGGCAGCAGCGCCCTGCATCACCCCGGCGCTTTTCCTCAGCCAACACCTGCCCCGACAAGCAGTCCCTAACAAGGCGCGTACACCGTAGAAAATCCCGCCGTTCAACTGATGAACGGCGGGATTTTTTTGTGTGCGGGCATTTAGAAACGCGAGCGTGTGGTGAACGAGGGCAGATGAACGAGGGCATGAATGCCCTCGCTGGGGGGCGCGGACGCCAATGACCCGCCTGCGCGGGGCAAAGCCGATAAATCCTCTGCCGCGCAGGCGGCAGCCTGGCATCTGCGCCCCCTAGCGACGCCGTTTACGGCATCGTCCTATTTACGGCATCGTTCATCGCGCCCTTATCCTACAGCCCGCTGCTTCGGCAGCGTAATCTTGAAATCCTCCCACGTTGGCCTGTACCACCCCCGCTTCGTGGCGCTGGCGAAGTAGGCTGCCCCACAGGTTAAGGAAAACCAAGCCGGGAAGGCAAAGCAGGCACACACAAAGAACGGCCAATCGGTTATCCGAGCCGAACCGACTAAACATGGCCGCAGACACGCCAAAAATACCGCAGACGCAGGCAGGCCCGGCCACAGGCAGGCTGCGTAGAATGCTCCCTTCAGCGCCCGGCTGGGATACTTCCAGCCGACTGCCGCTCCTGTTACAATCGGGATGCCCAGCGGGATGCCCAGCAGCCCGCAGGGAAGTACAGGAAAAGGATTGCTGACTAAGATGATGTTCATCGTATAGTACGGCAGTGCCATGACCAGCCAGTTGATGCCTGCGAGTGCGATCATTGATACGGAGCAAGCGGCGATGCCGTAGAGAACAGCGGCAGTCTGCGGACCGAGGAAGCCCTGCTTACGCCGCCATTCCCAAGCCATATGCTTTCCCAATTTATTAGGCTCGCCGAACTGTTCCAGAGCATGTTCCCAGGCTTCTTCCGGCGAGCTGCCCAGTTCTTCATTCGCCGCCACGAGTGCGTCCAAATGCTGCCGCACTTCGAGGTGAAGCTGTGCTCGCTCTTCCGCAGGCAGACGTTTAAGCGGGGCATTTAAGCGCTGAAACCATTGTTCCAGTTGGGGATGATCGTTAAGCGGGCTGAACATGGGGGGTTCCTCCATTAGCGGTGTCGCCGAGAACGGCGTTGACGGCATTCGAAAAACGCTGCCAGGATTTGAGCGAGGTGGCGAGCTTGGCGTGGCCGGCGTCGGTGAGGGTGTAGATGCGGCGGGCGGGGCCGCTCGGCTGGGTTTCCCAGGCGCTCTCGACCAGCCCTTCACGTTCTAAGGCACGCAGGGCCGGGTACAAGGCACCCTCCCCGACTTTGAGGGCGTCCGCACAGCGGCGCTCGATTTCGCGGGCGATGGCGTAGCCGTGGCGCGGGCTGTCTTGCAGCACGGCGAGAATGAGCAGAGGCGTGCTGCCTTTTTTAAGTTCTCCGTCATCGCGGGTCATGGGCGGCTCCGAATGGTCAAGATAAAGCTATTATACATGAGGTTTTGATGTATGTCAATAGCACAAAGAACCATGTGTTGAAACACACGGCTACACGGCGCGGACGCCACGAAACACCGCTTCGCGGGGTTCAGAGCAAGCTAAAGATAATTCCCAGTGCCGCGAAGCGGTACTTCGTGGCGCTTCGCCGTGTAGCCGTGCCATTCATGGCATGGTTCCCTTATTGCTTCCCCAGCCAGTTTACCGCACGCGCCAGCCCAATGATGGAAACGCCGTCGGTGATGCGTCCATCCAGAGCCATCGCGTAGGCTTCGGAAAGCGGCAGGCGGCGGACGGACAGGACTTCATCGCCTTCCGGCTCGGCGTCGCCGGCGGTGAGGTCTTGCGCCAAAAAGATTTGTCCGGCTTCATCGGTCACGGAGTTAGACAGGTGGAAGAGGCCGAGGTCGGTCCATAAAGACGCCGTAAGGCCAGTTTCTTCCGCCAGCTCACGCTGGGCGCTTTTCAGAAGCGGAACGGACAGCGAGCCGCCGCCTTCTGGGATCTCCCAGGAATAAAGACCAAGCGGATAGCGCCACTGGCCGACCAGAAGCGTGTCGCCGTTGTCAAACACCGGGACAATGCCGAGGGCATAGCTTTGGAACTCGACAACGCCGTAGATGCCGTCCTGGCCGTCGGCGCGGATGACATGGTCTTCGCGGACGCGGATCCACGGGTTGACATAAATCTCCCGGCTGCCGCGTGTCCGCCAGGGGTTTTTGAATAGGATATCGCTCATGCTGCTATCATACGCAATTTTTCCGAACGGCGCCATATTGTGACTTTTTTCACGAATGGAAATGTGGTATACTAACGGCGAGCAAACTAGAGGAGACAGGCAGACATGCCACAAACACGAGTAGTCATTGTCGGAGGCGGTTTTGGCGGCTTGAAAGTCGCGCAGACACTGGAAAAAGAAAAGAAGCTCGGGGAGTCTGTGGAAGTCACCCTGATTAGCCGGGATAACTTCCTGCTGTTCACGCCGTTTCTGACTGAAGTTCTGGGCGGGGTGCTGGACGAAGCGGATATTATCTCGCCGATCCGGGCGTTCCTGAAAAAAACCAACTTCATCATGGGCGAAGTGACTCATGTTGACATGGAAGCAAAGAGTGTTACTTACCGCCGGCCGCTGACCGACGAAATGGAAACAGTGCAGGCCGATCACCTTGTCTTGAGTTTGGGCAGCACAACGTCGTTCCACGGCCAGGAAAATGTCGAGCGCCATGCGTTCACGCTGAAGTCGCTGGATGATGCGACCCTGCTGCGAAACCACTTAATGGCGGCGCTGGAACAGGCTAACGAAGAAACGGACGGCGTTGCCCGGCGGGCGTTCCTGACCGTGATGGTTGTCGGCGCAGGCTATACGGGCGTAGAAGCCGCCGGGTCCATCCGAGATTTAATGAAGGAAGCGGCTGGCGGTTACCCGCGTGTGCGTCCTGACGAAATCCGCGTAGTGCTGGCGGACATGGCCGAAGAAATCCTGCCGACCATTGATCCGTCGCTCGCCAAGTATGCCATCCGGCAGCTTCAGAAGCGCGGGATCGAGATGCGTCTGGGCCAGAAGATCGCCAAGATTGACGAGCGTTCCGTGACGCTGAGTAAAGGCGAGTTCATCCCGACACGCACCGTGCTCTGGTCAGCCGGTATTATTCCGTCGCCGCTGACGCAGACGCTGCGCTGCGAGAAGACGAAAAAGGGTGCGATCATGACCGAGCCGACGATGCAGGTCAAGGGCATGGACGGTGTTTGGGCAATGGGCGACTGCGCCAACATCCCCAATCAGCTTGAAGAAGGCCGGCCCTATACAGCCACCGCGCAGAACGCCGAGCGGGAAGCAGTAACACTGGCGCGGAACATTCTAGGCACCCTGCGCGGCAAGCAGCCGAAGCCGTTCCTGTTCCGCACCCTGGGTGAGTTTGTCAACTTGGGCCATCAGACCGCGGTCGCGCAAATTAAGGTCTTCAAGTTCTCCGGACTTCTCGCCTGGTTCTTGTGGCGCGGCACGTACTTGGTCAAAATCCCGCATTGGAGCCGCAAGTTCCGGGTCGTGACCGGGTGGACGCTGGACACGATTTTCGGGCGCACGGCGATTGAAAGCGAGACGCCGCGCCTGCTGCGGAACCACTATGACAACCGTCAGGCAAAAGTGGAAGAGCCGGTGACGGTTAGATAAGCGCATAGAAAAAGCCCCCAAGCGTTCTGCTTGAGGGCTTTTTTGCGTCTTCCTGTCACGCCGCAATTTGGTCGGCTTCAGCGGCTTCGGCAGCCGGCGTGAACGTCACTGTTCGAGCTTCCTGACGCTTGCGGAAGTGAATCATTTCCCATTGGTGGATGTAATCCAGCACGACCAACGCCATTTTTCGGGCCTCAAACTCCGGCATCTGAAGCGTCAAGCTGTCCGTGGCCTTGACCATCTTCACCTGTCCCTGGCCGTAGACCTCACCCTGACCATTGTCAATGCGAAGCACGAACGGCTGCCGGTATTTAGCTTCCTTCTTCAGCGACAACACCCGCGCCTCGGTATAGTCGTCATGGGCGCTGCCCTTCTGGTCCTCAAAGCTTGTGAACGTCCCGGCCAGCAGATCCGTGCAGACCAGCTTCATGTCGTCGGCATCCACATAATGCCGGACCCGCTGGGCAGCTTTGTTGCTTTCGTCCAGCTCGACCAGCGTGAACGCGATTTTGCTGCGCTTGGGATCAAACGCCAGCAGATCGGTAATGTCCAGCAGCTTGTCTTTGGCGACAAACCGGTAAACCTGGATTTTCGTCACTTCGCGGCCTGCGCCGTCTTTTGTCTCATAGCTCATCATCAATTCTCCTTAAACCAAGTCAAGTCTCTGTGTTATTTGCTAAAGCACCTTGCGGTAGCCGCAGGTAGGATTGTCGCCGAGGCTTGCCCAGCATTCGTGCAGGCACAAATAACCTTTACCCCCAACGTAATACGCATTTGCAACTAATTCATCGCCGCACTGCGGGCAGGTGCCGCGCACCCATTCGGGACGGGGGCGATCCGACGTACCATCATATGCCTGCCGAACGCTCTCGACAGCAGCGTTTGTTTCCAGTAAAGTGTCCATCATGTTCCTCTCACTAAACCAATTCTTTGAGTAAAACTACTCGGTGTCACTTCTCACATCTTTATTATATCTTAACTGCCAGCGACTCTCAACGAAATGCGAGGAGTATGAAATCCTATGTTGCAGAATTCTCATGTCGTGAGAATTTTTCGCCGCAAATTTACCGTAATCGAATAAGCGGGAACCGCCGATAATAGACTCAAGGGAGAGTGCTGCCATGTTTTTTTGGATTGCTGCCGGATATATGTTTTCCGCCGTCGCGTTTTATTCCTATATCGTCGCCACCGCGCAGGAAGACCCTTACGAGAGTGCCGCCACGCTGGCAGAGACTTCTGACTGGGAATGGACCCGCGAGCAGAGCAACCGCAAAGCGGCGTAAGCGAGGCGAGTGAATAGGTATGGGAGGAAGAACGAGGGCAGGGTGTATGAGGGCATAAACGTCCTCGCTTCGCACGCCCTCGTCCCGCCGTAACACGAAAAAGCGCCCTGCCGGAGAGTCCAGCAGAGCGCTTTCTATGAAAGATATTGACGATATGTTGGCGGCGTTAAGCCGAGCCGCGAAACGCGACACCGACCAGGATGCTGATGACAAACCAGGCGATCCCGATATAGCGCGTGTAGTTTTGCAGCCGCTCTTCAAAGCCGGGCTTGCCCTTGAAGTTTGCGCTGACATTGCCGCCGATGGTGCCGGTCAGACCTTCGTTCTTTGAAGTCTGGGACATGACCAGAAGAACCAGAGCGATGCTGATCAGCGCTTGCAGGACCAGCAGGATAATCTGAAAAGCATTCATGCTGCTACGGCTTCTCCTCGGTCTTGACACCCGTCGTCACGGTTGGCTCCTGCGGGTATGAGGCCGCCGGCAGCGCAGGCGGCGTGGCGACTTTATCGTCGTCAGTCGTCGCCTTCTTGAATTCCCTGATACCATCCCCAAGCCCTTTGCCGAGGCCGGCCAGCTTTGAGCCGCCGAAAAGGACTGCAATCAAAGCTACAATCATGCCAACCTCTACCGGGCTGCCAAAATAAGCCAGTGGAAACATATCAATGCCCTTTCTTCTCTGCCGCGTCTGAAACGCCGCTGTCAGCCGTCACTCCCAAATTTGCCTCGTGCTCGACTTCCGGCTTCAGTGCCGTGTGCACAGCCGGTGCCATGAGATCAGCGGGTTCTTGGTCATAGGTCTTGCGCGTCACCGCTTTTTCTACTGTCGCGCTGCTTGTTCCCGAGTACGGGTTGCCATACTCGTGCGGCGGCGATAAGATAGGCTTGTAGACCGACTCAACTTCGGAGTGAACTGAATGCGCCGCGCCGCTCAGCTCATCTGTGATCTTCCGCACCTCGCGCATGGCTTGCCCGAGCTGCTTGCCGATTTCCGGCAGCTTCTTTGGCCCGAAAACAATCAGCGCCACCACCAAGATTATTGCAATATCTGCGGGACTGCCAAAAAACGCCAGGGGAAGCATTGTATTTTCTCGCCCTTCCTATTTGCGGGTATCGTTCTCTTACGACAGCAGACCCCGATGAAAGTTCCCGTTAAACAGCGTCGCAAACAACTTGTTAGCGCTTGGAAAACTGGAAGCCACGACGCGCACGCTTGCGGCCGGCCTTTTTACGCTCTTTGACGCGCGGGTCACGGGTCAGGTAGCCGAGCTTCCGCAAAGCGGGGCGCAGGTCGGGATCGGACTCGACCAGGGCTTTGGCGATGCCATGGCGCACTGCGCCGGCCTGGCCGGAGATGCCGCCGCCGAGGGCACGAATGAAGACGTCGAAGCGGCCCACAGTTTCGGTGACTTCAAACGGCTGCATGATCAGCGCTTCCAAAGAAGCGCGGCCAAAATACTGGCCGGTTGTTCGATTGTTGACCGTGATGTTGCCCGGCCCCGACGATAGCCAGACCTTTGCGGTGGCGTTTTTGCGGTGGCCTGTCCCGTAGTAGCGTGTTGTAGTTTCTGCCATAATTGTTCCCTAGAAGCGTATAAAGTTAAGCGATGTCCTGCGGCTTCTGCGCCTGATGCGGATGCTCGGCCCCGGCATAGACACGCAGCTTTTTGAGCGTCTGCGCCCCCAGCGTGTTGTGCGGCAGCATTCCCTTGACGACGCGCATCATGGCGACAACCGGGTCTTTTTCGATCTCACGGCCACGGGTGACGCTGCGGATACCGCCGGGATAAAGCGTGTGCCGGTAGATCGGCTCATCTTTTTTGTTGTTGCCGGTCAGCATCACTTTGGCGGCATTGATGATGATGACATGGTCGCCGCAATCCACATGCGGGGTCCATTCCGGCTTGTTCTTGCCGCGCAGGATTTTAGCGGCTTCCACAGCCAGACGGCCCATGGATTGATTGGTGGCATCCAGCACAATCCATTTCCGGTTTTGTTCCATTTCCAGCGGCTTGGCGCTATAAGTCGACATGTTGTTTCTCCAAGTAGTCACGAGTGATAGATAGTCAATAATCAACGCGCAGCAGGCACAGGCCTTGCGGCGCGGCAGGAGGGATCGGATTTTGCACCCTGTCGCGTGTTTCCAATATCTCGATCAAAGTTTCGGCGTCTGTTTTGCCGGACCCGACTGCGATCAAGCCGCCGACTAGGTTACGAACCATTGTCCGCAGGAAGCCGTTGGCAGTCGCCGTCACCAGCAGACCGTTCGGCATTCGCCGCACGGACAGCCGGCGCAGGTCTCGCACAGTCGTCCGGCCCGGATTGCCGCCGTACCGGGCGAAGGCCGCGAAATCATGCACCCCGACAAGCGGCTTTGCGGCTTCCCGCATCCGGTTAATCTCCAGATCTCCCCGGTAATGCAGACTGTACCGGCCCCAAAGGGCAGAGCGGGTGCGGCGAGTCCAGATCAAGTAGCCGTAAGTGCGCTGCCTGGCCGAGAAGCGGGCGTGAAACTCCGGTGCGGCTTCTTCGGCTTTAGCAATCGAAGCATCCGGCGGCAGCAGGGAATTCAGGGCAATCGCCCAGCGTTCCAGCGGCAGGCTGCTTTCGGTCTTAAACGATACGACTTGCCCTAGCGCGTGAACGCCGATGTCCGTGCGGCCTGCGCCGTAAAGCATGATGTCCTCACGGGGGACCAAGCGCTTCAGCGTTTCTTCCAGCACCGACTGCACAGTGCGCTCGCCTTGTCCCTGACGCTGGTAGCCGCTAAACTCCGTGCCGTCATATTCCACCGTCAGCTTCAGAGTCCGCACGGTCTAGCGAACCCGGTTCGGCTGGCCGGTCTTCTCCGGTGTGACCGGCATTCCAAACACACGGTCAGTTCCCAGCGATAACTGCACGATAGGAGCTGCATCGCCGCGCCGTGTGCCGATTTTAACAGTGCGGGTGTAGCCCGAGCCGGTCTTGAACTCCGGCGCGATCTGTGTGAACAGGTGATGCACCAGCGTCTCGTCGCTCAGATACGCACGGGCCAGGCGGCGGGCATGGACCGTGTCCACACGCGCTCCGGTAATCAGCTTCTCGGCAATGGAGCGGACATCTTTGGCACGGGTCTCGGTCGTCTGGATCGTCTGGTAGACGAACAGCGCCCGGACCAGGCTCTTCAGAAGCGCCCGGCGCTGGTCGCTCGGCAGGCCGAACTTGCGGCCTCCAATACGGTGGTTCATAGCATTTTCCTTTTAGTCTTCATCGGATTCGGCGGCTGCCGCGTCGTCGTCATCGTCAGCGTCGTCTTCATCGCCGTAAGCCGTATCGTCATCGGTCGCGCCGAGAATGCTCAGGCCAAGCGACGACAGCTTTTCGCGGACTTCGGTCAAAGACTTCTTGCCGAAGTTGCGAATCTGCATCAGCTCGCTTTCAGAGATCTGCAGCAAATCACCGATTGTCAGCACATTCGCTTTTTTGAGGCAGTTATAGGTGCGAACGGAGAAGTCAAGCTCTTCGATCCGCGCATCCGGCGCACCGGGAATGCCGGCTGGGAACCCGGTCCCATTTGATCCGCCGATTCGTCCGCCCAGACCCTGCGGGAACTCAACGAAGCGATGGAACAGCGCTTCGAGCTGCTCCGCAGCCTGGCTTAACGCCTCGCCGGGAGCCATGGTCCCGTTGGACCAGACTTCCAGCGTCAGCCGCTCAAAGTCCGTCTTGAAGCCGACGCGCGTTGACTCAACATTAAACGACACTTTGCGAACCGGGGTAAAAGACGCGCCAATCGGGATGTTGCCGATGACCTGCTTGCTTCGGTCCTGCTTTTCGGGCAGGACGTAGCCTTTGCCGAGCTTGACGGTCAGTTCCATAGAAAGATGAGTTTTGTCATCTGCGAGGGTCGCAAGATGCACTTCCGGGTTCACAATTTCCACATCGCTTGGACACTGAATATCCGCGCCGGTGACATGACCCGGTCCGGTGACATCAATTTTAATAACGACCGGTTCCGGCTCGGCGCCGTTTGCGGCGGCTTTCGCCCGGCCATGCACTTTGACGTACAAGTCTTTCAAGTTCAGGATCAGCTCGGTAGTGTCTTCTTTGACACCGGGGATGGTCGAGAACTCATGCAGAACGCCGTCAATCTTGATGGAAGTCACCGCCGCGCCGGGGATGGACGACAGCAGAACGCGCCGCAGGGAGTTTCCTAAAGTCACGCCGTAGCCGCGGTCCAGCGGCTCTACCACAAATTTTCCATAAGTCTCGGTTTGCTCCAGCGTTTCAATACGCGGAGCAGCCGGATCCGTCGCCATTGCCATTGTTTCGGGCATCTGTTCGTCACTCCTTCGGGTCATCCGGCACACGCGCGGCAACAGGCGAAAACCCGCCGAGGTCGGCGGGTTCTCATCCCGGCAAAAAACGCGGTGCCGGAGGCAGGGATCAAGCACTATCGAGAGTAGTACTCAACGATCAACTGCTCGGTCACGTCCGTATCAATCATTTCGCGGGTCGGCAGAGCCACGACACGGCCAGTCAGCGAATTGGCATCAAATGTCAGCCATTCGGGGATGCGCCGGCCCATGCCGCGCAGCGAGTCCAGCATCGGCTGCATTTTGCGGCTGTTATCGCTGACGGTAATCACTTCTCCAATGCGGACTTGATAAGAAGGGATGTCAACCCGCTTGCCGTTAATTAAGAAGTGGCCGTGAGACACGAACTGCCGGGCCTGAGCACGGGACGCTCCGAGATTGAGCCGGTAGATTACATTGTCCAGGCGAGTTTCCAGCAGGGACAAAATGTTCTCGCCAGTGACACCCTTGCGTCGCAGAGCTTCATCCACATAATTGCGGAATGGTCGCTCCAGCACACGGTAAGTCCGCTTCATCTTCTGCTTTTCGCGGAGCTGATGGGCATACTCCGTGGTTTTCTTCTGCATCCCCTGGCCGTGCATCCCCGGCGGGTAGTTGCGGCGCTCAATGGCACACTTCTTGGTGTAGCAGCGTGAGCCTTTCAAGTAGAGCTTCATGCCTTCGCGGCGGCACTGCCGGCAGCGGGCATCTCCAGACTTGGAGACTGGTCCTTTTTTCACAGCGGTCATCGGTTACTTGTTCTCCAGAACTAAAACGGGGCAAAAACTAGACGCGGCGGCGCTTCGGAGGGCGGCAGCCATTGTGCGGGATAGGGGTCACATCTTTCAGGATGCCGACTTCGATGCCGACGGCCTGCAGGGCACGAATGGCAGTTTCGCGGCCTGATCCGGGTCCTTTAACATGGACATCCACCCGGCGCATCCCATTATCCTGCGCGATGCGCCCGGCCTTCTCGGCGGCAAGCTGTGCCCCGAACGGCGTGCCTTTGCGCGAGCCTTTAAACCCGACCGAGCCGGCGCTGGCCCAGGAAATCAAGTTGCCTTTGACATCGGTGATTGAAACAATCGTGTTGTTGAATGTGCTCTGAATATGCACGATCCCCTGGGCGATATTCTTCTTTTCTTTCGGCTTTTGCCGAGTTGTTGTTTTCTTCTGTGCCATTCGGTCTGAGATGTCTCCTATCATCCCGTCCCAACAGTCACTCCTTTCAGCAGGAAGTGTGAGGGGCGGTACAGGTTCCGCATAAGCGCGGAGTTCGGACGAGTAGTTGAAAACTACTCGCTAGGATAAGCGTCCTGCGGACGAAGAACGTCTTATTCTTCCACTCGAAGAGTTCCTATCCTTGCGAGTGGTTTTCAACTACTCGTACTTCTATTTTACTTCTTGATCTTCTTCTTGCCGGCTACGGCGCGGCGCGGGCCACGGCGCGTGCGGGCATTGCTTTTGGTCTTCTGACCGCGCACAGGCAGGCCGCGCCGGTGTCGAATGCCCCGGTAGCAGCCGATCTCCGACAAGCGCCGGATGTTGATCTGAATCTGGCGCTTTAAGTCGCCTTCGACCCGGAACTCGCGCTCGATCGTCTCGCGGAGCGAGTTGACTTCCGACTCAGTCAGGTCGCGAACGCGGGTGTCCACGCTCACGCCGTTCTTCGCCAGAATATCCCGGCTGCTGGTCAGCCCGATCCCGAAAATGGAAAGGAGCGCGTACTCTACCCGCTTGTCGCGGGGTAGGTCAACGCCTGCAATACGTGCCAAAAGATGCCTCCTAATTGTGTCTGACGGTAGCCGGGGATTAACCCTGGCGCTGCTTGTGTTTCTTGATGACGCAGATCACGCGCACGACACCGTCGCGCTTGATCACTTTGCACTTGTCACAAATCTTCTTGACGGAAGGCCGTACTTTCATGATAAACTCCTCGTGAGGACGACCTCACAAGCAGGGGTAAACCCTGCTCCTACTTATACCGATACAAGATACGGCCACGGGTCGGATCGTAGGGCGAAAGCTCTACTTTGACGCGATCTCCCGGCAAAATCTTGATAAAGTTCATGCGGATCTTGCCGCTGACCTGCGCCAAGACGACATGGCCGCCTTCAATGTTAACGCGGAACATCGCGTTCGGCAAAGTCTCGGCAATCGCGCCTTCGACTTCGATTGCTTTTTCCTTGGCGTAAGTTTCTGCTTCTTCGACACGGCGCTCGTCACGAGCGACATGCTGTTTGCGTGGTCTTCGAGCCATAAACTCTGTTATCTCTCCTGCACTTGCTTTGTGTGCAACTATTTTTCTTGCGAGGGCGGCAGGGTTAAGATGTCCGGGCCGTCCTCAGTAATTGCGACAGTATGCTCGAAATGCGCCGAAAGTGACCCATCCGAGGTAAAGATCGTCCAAACATCGCCTTTATGATGCGCGACATCGTGCTTCCCAATATTGACCATCGGCTCAATGCAGATGGTCATGCCGGCCCGCAGACGCTCCCCGCGCCCCGGCTTGCCGTAGTTGGCAACTTGCGGGTCTTCATGCGGCGTCTGCCCGATTCCGTGTCCCACCAAGTCACGCACAACGCCGTAGCGGCTGCGCTCCGCATGGCGCTGGATCGCCGCGCTGATGTCGCCGACTGTGTTGCCGACACGCGCCTGTGCAATGCCTTTAAAAAGCGCCTCCCGCGAAACCGTCAGCAGGTTCTTCGCCGGGATCGAGACGGACCCGACAGGAACCGTCAGCGCGGCGTCGGCGCACCAGCCGTCAATCGAAGCATCCAAATCGAGGCTGACCACATCGCCTTCCACCAAGACGCGCTTGCCGCTTGGAACCCCATGCACCACTTCATTGTTGACCGAGATGCATGTGTTGTGCTTGTACGGCACACGGCTAAACGACGGTTTGTATCCCAGCAAGGCCGGCTTTGCACCTCGCTTCTTCAGCACTTCCGCCGCGACTTCGTCCAAATCCAGTGTTGTCGTCTCGCCCGGTACGATGGCATCCCGCATTGCCGCCAGCGCTTCCGCCACTGCCCGGCCTGCCCGGCGCATCATTTCAATTTCTTCCGCACTCTTCAGGCGAATCATCCGCGTAGTATACCCTCTCCAGCTTTATTTTGCAAGGGCATTTTGGATCCGGTCCGTGACAGCTTCGGCAGTGCCTGACGCATCTACCTGTCGAAGCAGCCCGCGCTGCTCAAAATAGGCTTGCAGCGGAGCGGTCAAGTCCCGGTACACTTGCAGACGGTGACGCACGGCGGCCGGCTGATCGTCAGGCCGGCGCACCAGCGCCGCACCGTCATTATCGCAGAGACCGGGCCGCTTCGGCGGATGCTGCTGCGCGTTGTAAACAGTGTCACAAACCGGGCAGATCAGCCGTCCCAAAAGGCGCTCAATCAGTGCGTCTTGTGCAATCTCTAAGTCCACAACGGCATCTACCGCTTGATTGAAAGCCTCAGCCTGGGCCACATCACGCGGGAACCCGTCTAAAATATAGCCTGCCTGCGCGTCGGCTTCCGCCAACCGTACCGACACCCAGTATAAAATGTCTTCGTCGGACGCAAAGTTCCCAGCGGCAATCGCCGCCTCCACTTTACGCCCGAACTCGGTATGCCGCGCGATATGGTCCCGGACAATATCTCCAGTAGCGATGTGCGGCACCCCGTAGATCTTTGCCAGTGCCTGCCCCTGCGTTCCTTTGCCCGCGCCGGGCGGACCCAGCAGAACCAGGCGCACTATCCTATCCTCATCAACGAATAAAGCCTTCGTAGTTACGCATCAGAAGCTGGGCTTCGATGGCCTGCATCGTATCCAGCGCGACGCTGACAACAATCAGCAGCGATGTGCCGCCAACCAGCGTAAATGTCGCCACGGTGCCGGTCAGCTCCGGGATCCAGTAATTCAGCAGCGCGATCAGCGCCAGAAAGAGTGCCCCCGCAAGCGTGATGCGCGTCATCACTTTGTCTAAATAGTCCATCGTCGCTTTTCCAGGCCGGATGCCGGGAATGAACGAGCCGTACTTCTTCAGGTCATCCGCCATCTGCTCGATGTTCATCGTCACCGACGTATAAAAGTAGGTGAAGAACACAATGATCGCGGCGTAAACCAGACCCGTGATCGGGTTCTTGCCCGGTGAAAGCCAGTTTGTCGCGTTGTGCAGGAACTGCCCCAGCGGCGTTGTGGCCGGCACGAACGTCGCAAACGTCGCCGGCAGAAGCTGAATGGACAGCGCAAAGATGATTGGGATGACGCCCGCAGACGCAATACGGAACGGCAGATAAGACGTGCCGCCCTGAGACATCTTGTTGCCGACAATTTTCCGAACGTGCTGGATCGGGATCTTTCGCTGCCCCAGCGTCACAAAAACGATGCCGATCACAGTCCCGAAGAATGCGACAATCAGAATCAGCGCTTGCCAGGGTTTAACCGTCCCGGCAGCGACCTCCTGTGCGGTTGCAATAAGCTGCCCCGGCAGACGGACCATAATTCCGCAGAAAATAATCAGGGAGATGCCGTTGCCGATGCCCTTGTCGGTAATCTGCTCACCCAGCCACATTAAAAACGCCGTTCCGGCCATCATCGTGACAACAACTTCAATGTTCAGGCCGATGTTCGACGACAGCGCCCCGCCATGCCGCAGATAAAGCACAAAGCCAATAGATTGGGCAAACGCCAGGGCCATTGTCAGGTAGCGCGTGTACTGCGCGATCCGCTTGCGCCCGGACTCGCCTTCTTTGGATAGCTCCTGCCACGACGGGATCGCGAACGTCAAGAGCTGCATGATGATCGAAGCATTGATGTAAGGCACAATGCCCATCGCAAAGACTGTAAACCGCTTCAGCGCACCGCCGGAAAACACATCTACCAGGTTCAGGATGCCGCCGCTCTTAAACAGCGCCGACAGCGCATCCGTGTTGATCCCCGGCAGCGGAATGTGCAGCCCAACTACATACACGGCGAACATCGCGAAAATGAACAGCAGACGCCGCCGCAGCTCGGGAATCGCCCAGGCCGCCACCATCGCTTCCATAAACGGCGTGTTGGAGCCGCTTCGGGTCACGCTGCGCCCGCCGCCACCGCCGCTGCGTCCCGCAAGCGGGGACGAAGGCGGGATGTTCGTTCCTGGTCTTTTAACTGCCATCGGTTTGCCTCAGTTACAAAATCTCGGTCGTGCCGCCGACTGCCGCGATCTTTTCTGCCGCACTCTTCGAGAACTGCCCGGCACGGACGATCAGCTTTTTGGTCAGCTCGCCGTCGCCCAGTATCTTGACGGTATTCTTGATGTCGCCAATCAGGCCGGCATCCAGCAGCGTTTCCGGCGTCACCGTTGTGCCGTCTTCAAAGCGCTCCAATGCGCCTAAGTTGACCACGGAAAACGGCGTCTTCGGCGGCGCGTTGAAGCCGCCTTTGCCTGCGATGCCGCGGTTCTGGGGCAGACGGCGATGCAGCGGCGTCTGGCCGCCCTCAAAGCCGGGCTTCGTGTTGCCGCGTGCTTTGTCGCCTTTGTGACCGCCGCCGGACGTCTTTCCCGTGCCGGAGCCGGGGCCGCGCCCGATGCGCTTGCGCTCCTTGCGTGCGCCTTCGTTTGGTTTCAGTTCAGAAAGGTTCATTGTCCAACTCCGAGTCCTTCATGCGGACCATAATGCTTTTTCCGGCCAATCTTCGCTGCCGGCTTCGACAGGATTTGGCCGTCCGCCGTCTCAACAGTGAGGACATGCGTAATCTTTTTGATCATGCCCCGGATCGGGGCACTGTCCGGCTGGGTGACGCTGGAGCCGATTTTGTTCAGGCCGAGCGCCCGTGCGGTCAAGCGCTGGCTTTTCTCGTAGCCAATCAGGCTCCGGGTCAGAGTAATCTTCAGTTCGGCCATGGGTTATGCTGCCCCTTCCGTTGTTGGGTTTGCGATTGAGGTTGCTTGTGCCGAATCTGCTGCATCCACAGTACCAACAGCGTTCGGAGAAGCTTCAGTCTCAGGCGTCGCCGCAGCGGGCGTTTCAGCACCCGTCGAAGAAATGACTGTGGGTTCGTCGGAAACGACGCTGGCGATGCCGGCGGCAGAGTCTTCCTGCTCGGCTTCTCGGGCCGCATCGGCAACGGCTTTGGAAACTAAATCGTTGACGTTCAGGCCGCGCAGCCGCGCCACATCGGTGGCCCGCTTGAGCTGCTTCAGCGCCGCAATCGTCGCCCACGCCGTGTTCACTTTGTTGGATGATCCCAGCGACTTCGCTAGAACGTCCCGGACGCCCGCCGCTTCTAAGATGGCGCGGACTGAGCCGCCGGCGACAACGCCTGTACCCGGTGAAGCGGGCTTCAGCAGAACTTCCGCCCCACCCTGCCGCAGCAGGACATCATGCGGAATTGTCGCGCCGACCATCGGCACATGGACCAGGCTCTTGCGGGCCGCTTCCACGCCTTTGCGGATGGCGTCGGGAATAGCGCGGGCCTTGCCGATGCCGGCGCCGACGTAGCCGTTGCCGTCACCGACAACTACCAGAATGCTCCACGACATGGTCCGGCCGCCCTTGTGGGTCTTTTGGACTTTGTTTGTTTGAATGACACGCTCTTCAAGGTTCAGCGTATCCGGGTTAATCAGTGCCATTTAGAAATCCAGTCCATTCTCGCGTGCCGCGTCGGCCAGAGCCTGTACACGTCCATGATAAAGGTAGCCGCCGCGATCAAAAACCACTTTGGAAACGCCAGCAGTCTTCGCTCGCTCCGCCACCAGTGCACCGACCGACTTGGCGGCTTCAATGTTGCCGCCCGCGCTCTTCGAAGGCGTGTCGCCCTTCAGTGATGCATCCAGCGAAGACGCCGCTGCTAGGGTCCGGCCTGCCAGGTCATCAATGACCTGCGCGTAGATATTGTTGGATGAGCGGTAGACGTTCAGCCGGGGCCGGTCGGGCGTTCCGAGAACGCGCTTCCGCACCCGAATATGCCGCTTCTGCCGCGACTCGTTTTTGTTGATTTGTGCCATAATGTCGAGTTTCCTCTTGGCCCACCCGTGTCACGGACGTTTATACTTACAGCATTGCTGCGTATCAGCGTCCGCGTTATGAGCCGGATCAGTTTTCTACTTCTTGCCGCCCTTGCCGCCGCCTTTACCGCCGGCCTTGCCGCTCTTGCCGGCCTTGCGGCGGACGATCTCGCCCTGGTAGCGGATGCCCTTGCCCTTGTAAGGCTCCGGTGGCTTCAGCTTGCGGATGACGGCGGCCTGCTGGCCGACCGACTCTTTGTCAATACCGCTGATTGTCACAAACGGACGGCGCGTGTTCGTATCCTGCCCAACCTCGAAAGAGACGCCTTCCAGCGGCTCCACCGGAACTTGGTGCGAGAAGCCCAAACTTAGAACCAGCTTCGCGCCGTCTTTCGCGGCGCGGTAGCCGACGCCTTCAATTTCCAGAACGCGCTTGTAGCCGTCGGACACGCCGACAACCATGTTGTTGACCAGCGAACGGGTCAGGCCGTGCAAAGCACGATCGTCGTCATGGTCGGTCGGGCGCTTGACCAGCAGTATGCCTTCTTCAATTTCCACGCTCATGCGCGGGTGAATCTGGCGGGACAAGGTGCCTTTGGGACCTTTGACCGTCAAAGTGCCGTCGGCGGCGGCTTTGACTTCCACGCCCTGCGGCAGCGGAATAGGCCGCTTTCCAATTCGAGACATGGGAGGCTCCTTTAGTAAACGAACGCCAGGACTTCGCCGCCGATGCCCAGCTTGCGGGCCTTCTTGGCGGTCATAACGCCCTGAGATGTGCTGACGATGGCAATGCCGAGGCCGCGCAGGACTGTGGGCAGCTTGTCATGTGAGCGGTAAACGCGCAGACCGGGCTTGGAAACGCGCTTCAAGTTCGTGATGACCTTTTCGCGGTTCCGCGCACCGTATTTGAGGGTGACTTTGATGTTGTCCTGCACCGGCTGCTTGATGATCTCGTAGGACTTGATATAGCCCTCTTCATGCAGGATACGGACAACTTCAATCTTTAGTTTCGAGGAATCGACTTCAAATGACTCGTGGTTCGCGCTGTTGGCGTTCCGAATGCGTGTCAAAAGGTCGCCGACTGGGTCTGAGACCGGCATAATGTGTTTCTCCCATCAGGCGGACTATCTTTTTGATAGTCTCGATATGGCTGTTATCAGAGTGTCTGCAGTGCTACCAGGACGACTTGGTCACGCCGGGGATCAATCCCTGGTGAGCCAGCTCGCGGAAGCAGATGCGGCAGATGCTGAACTTACGCATGTATCCATGCGCTCGCCCGCAGAGCTGGCAGCGATTGTAAGCGCGGACCGAGAACTTCGGGGTCCGCTTGGCTTTCTGGATCAGGCATTCTTTTGCCAAAGGCTTTTCCTTCTTAAGATACGCTCTTGAGTACGCTCGGAGCGCGGAAACAGGCAATAGTATACCTGAAATCTACGCAGAATCTAGTATCGCATGGGACGAGCAGTTGAAAACTACGCGCTAGGTTAAGCGTCCTGCGGACGAAAATGACATCCTATACCCGCGGGGTTCTTCTACTGAAGCCGCTCGCCCTGCTTCTCGCCTCGGAACGGGACACCGATGGCTTTCAAGAGTGACCGTGCCTCAGCATCCGACGGCGCCGTAGTGACAATGATGATGTCCATGCCGCGCACTTTGTCCACTTTGTCGTAGACGATTTCCGGGAACGTCAACTGCTCTTTCAGACCCATTGCAAAATTGCCGCGCCCGTCAAATGAGTTCGGATTGATGCCGCCGAAGTCACGGACACGGGGCAGGGCGACGTTCAGCAGGCGGTCCAGAAACTCGTACATCCGGGCACCGCGCAGTGTTACTTTCGCACCGATCCGTGCGCCCTGGCGCAGCCGGAAGTTTGCAATAGACTTCTTCGCTCTTGTGACCGCCGGCTTCTGGCCGGTGATGGTCGCAAGGTCGCTGACCGCGCCGTCAAGCTGCTTGGCGTCGCCGCCGGTCTGCCCAGCCTGACCGACACCCATGTTCAGCACGACTTTTTCAATGCGCGGGACTTGCATGATATTCTTGTAGCCAAACTCTTTTTGCAGGTTCGGGACGATCTCGTCCTGATACTTCTGCTTCAGCGTCGGCTGGGGCTTTGTCTCGTTAGCCATTAGTGATCACTCCTCCCGACTTCTTGGCGAAGCGCACACGCTCCCCCGCTTCATTGACCCGAATACCTACGCGGGTTGCCGTTTTGCCGTCGGCAGGGTCCACCAACTGGACTTTTGAGATAGGGAACGGCATAGACTGCTCAATGCGCCCGCCCTGGCCCGCCGCACCGGGAGCGCCGGCGTTCTTCGGCTTCTGGTGCTTGATCACGATGTTCAGGCCATCCACAATGACTTTGCCCTCGGCCCGCATGACCTTCGTGATTTTGCCTTCTTTGCCCCGGTCTTTACCAGCCAGCACCCGAACTGTGTCGCCGGTCAGCAGGCGGATTTTGCCGGTATACTGAGCGATATTGCGGCGTGGACCGCTTTTCTTTGGCGGTGTATACATCTTAAAGCACCTCCGGCGCAAGCGAGATGATCTTCATCGCGCCTTCAAATTTCGAGTCTCGCAGCTCACGAGCGACTGGTCCAAAAACGCGGGTGCCGCGCGGCGCAAGGTTGTTGGTCAGAACCACGGCAGCATTCTCATCAAAGCGCATCACTGAGCCGTCCTGCCGCCGGATCGCCTGCCGGGTTCGAACGACGACCGCTTTGACAACGTCGCCCTTCTTAACCGCCGCGCCCGGCGTTGCCGACTTCACAGCGGCGACAATTATGTCGCCGATATGGGCGTACTTGGCATTCGAGCCTTTTAAGACGCGGATCGTGAGAAGCTCTCGCGCCCCGCTGTTGTCTGCCGCCCGAAGGCGGCTATAATCTTGAATCATTCTGTTTCCCTTTGCGCTGCCGGCCCAGTTCTGCCTGCCTCCCTGCGAAGACAAGCAGCTTTGTGGCCGACCCTAGCATTCCGCAAGTGCGGAGGTTATTTGGCTCGCTCGACAACGCGGATGACGCGCCAGCATTTGTCTTTGCTTAACGGGCGGCATTCCATGATCTCAACAGTGTCGCCGATATGGGCGTCATTGGTTTCATCATGCGCCTTCAGCTTTTTGTCGCGCTTCAGGATACGCCCGTACATCGGGTGACGAACCAGGTTCGCGATTGTCACCACAACGGTCTTTTCCATCTTGTCGCTGCTGACGACGCCGGTCCGCGTCTTGCGCCGGTTGCGGACTTCTTCGGTCTGCACTGCTGCTGTTTCTTCTGCCATCGCTTATCCCTTGCTTTCCGACGCGAGCTGCTTCTCGCGCTTGATCGTCAGAATGCGGGCAATTTCTTTGCGGGCATTATGCACGACCTTGACATTCTCCTGCGGCTTGCTGAGACGATCCTTGCGGAACGTGTAAATGCTTTTATGAGCCTCCGCGACGATTGCGTTCAAGTCCGCATCGCTCATGCCGCGCAGCGCGGCCCGCCTGCTTTTTGTTTTCTCGGCCATGATTAGTCTTCTGCTCCTACTTCCACAAGCTCCGCTTCGGCGTACTCTTCACCGTCTTCCTCTTCGCTAGTCAGCGTATGGGCCAGAAGCTGGACCGCCGACTCGTGCCGGGTGACGAACTTGGTCGCAATCGGCAGCTTGTGCTGGGCAAGACGCATGGCTTCTTTTGCCAGCTCTTCCGGGACACCTGACATCTCAAATAGAATGCGGCCCGGCTTCACCACAGCGACCCAGCCTTCGGGAGCGCCTTTGCCTTTGCCCATACGGGTTTCGGCAGGCTTCTTGGTGAACGGCTTGTCCGGGAAGACCCGGATCCAAATCTTTCCACCACGCTTGATTTTGCGGGTCATTGCGATACGCGCCGCTTCAATCTGCCGGTTTGTCATCCAGCAGGCTTCTAAAGCTTGAATCGCGAAATCGCCGAAATCCACTTTGTTGCCGCCTGACGCCGGGCCGGTTCGACGGCCTCGGTGCACACGGCGGAACTTGACTTTCTTTGGCATTAACATTGATTATGTTCCTTTTTAACGACCACCGCCGCCGCCAGGGCGTCCGCCCCCGCCGCCGAAGCCGCCACCACCGCCGGGGCGGCCGCCGCCCCCGCTGAATCCGCCGCCGCCACCCGGACCGCGTCCGCCGCCGCCGGAGCCGCCGCGTCCACCGCCTCCGAAGCCGCCGCCACGTCCGCCACCGCCGCCGGGGCCACCACGACCGCCGCCGCCACGATTACCGCCGCCTGATCCGCCGCGCCCGCCGCGTCCGCCGCTCGGACCACGGTCGCCAAAGCCTTCTTCAGCGTTCAGACGCCGCTGCTGCTGCTGCTGGAGCGCAATGTCGGCGGTCGTGAGGCGCTTCTGGCCCGGCAGGATGTCGCCTTTGTAAATCCAGACCTTAACACCGATGTTGCCGTAGGTGGTTCCCGCTTCCGAGAAGCCGTAGTCAATATCCGCCCGCAGCGTGTGCAGAGGAATTTTGCCTAAACGGTCGCCTTCTTTGCGAGCCATCTCACTGCCGTTCAAGCGGCCCGAGCAAAGAATACGGATGCCTTTGGCTCCCAGCTTCATGGCACGGGTGACTGCCTGGCGCATGGCACGCTTGTACGAAACACGCTTGGTGATCTGCTGGGCGATGCTTTCGGCTACAAGCTGGGCGTCAAGCTCCGGGTGCCGGATTTCGCTGACGTTTGCCTGGAATGACTTCTTGAACTTGCCTTCCAGAATGGCCCGCAGGTCATCCACGCCCTTGCCGCCCCTCCCGATAATAATGCCGGGCTTGGCTGTGTGCAGGGTGACTTTCACCCGGTTCGCCGCCCGCTCGATCTCGACGCGGGCAATCGAGGCGTTGACCAGCTCTTTGCGCGTCTTGATAAAGTCACGAATATGAAAATCTTCGACCAGCGCTTTGGCATAGCCTTTGTCTAAATACCATTTGCTTTCCCAGTCTCGGTTCACGCCGACGCGGAACCCGACGGGATGTATTTTCTGTCCCATGCGTTATTCTCCCTCTTCCCGTTTCTGGTCCGCGCCTTCGTCCGGGTCCGGCGCACGGTCACTGGTGTCTTCTTCCGGCGCTTCAAACGCCGTCACTGGGGTGGCCTCTGTCGGCACCTCGGAAGTGTCGCCCTCAACGACAGGCTCTGCGGATGCAGCCGGAGCCGGTGCTTGTCCGCTGTCCGGAGTGTTCGCCGTGTCGCCGGTCGAGCCTTCGCCCTGTTCTGAACCCGGAACCTGCTGGTTCTCTTTGGCCGGCTCGGCAATCGGCGCATCTAAGCCGACTTCCTCACGGGACTGCTCAGTGACTGTCTGCGCTTTGGGCGCGGCATTTCCCGGCGCGGCCTTTGCTTTAGCCGGAGCCTGAACTGCTGTCCGGCGCGGCTTGGCAGCGACCGGCGGTGCCGTTGTCAGGATAACCGTCAGGTGGCTGGTCCGCTTGAGAATGCGGTAGGCACGACCCTGAGCGCGGGCACGGACACGCTTGAGGCTTGGGCCGCCGTCAGCCAGAATGTTTTGTACCTTCAGCTCGTCATTGCTTGCGCCCCAGCCGTCATTCGCATTAGCGGCAGCCGAGACCAGCACTTTCATGATGTGGTCGGCAGCCTGGTTCGGAATAAAGCGCAGCATCGCAAGCGCTTCCGTGACACGCTTGCCCTTGATGACATCAATCACAAGCCGCGCCTTGCGGGGGGACATGCGGATATATTTGGCGACGGCCCGCGCTTCGGCAACGACTTCGACGCTGACTTCCCGGCTTGCGCCAATCTGTTCTTTCAGCGCGTTCGTCAATTCCTGAAGCTCCATCCGCACGGTGTTCGGGCGGCTGGAATGCAGCAGGACTTTCAGACTGCCGTCTTTTTCTTTGGTTAATTTCAGCTTGGAGATCGGCGTGCGCCCCAGCACATCTTTGACGGTAGGGAGCAGAGCGCGGTCTCGTGCGGCGGTATTCATAAGTGTCTCCTAATTAACGGCGCGTCGTCCGCGTGTCTTTGGAGCCGGCGTGGCCCTTAAAGGTGCGTGTCAGCGCAAACTCGCCGAGCTTGTGGCCGACCATGTTCTCCGTCACGAAGACAGGAATATGCTTGCGGCCATCATGCACGGCCAGCGTGTGGCCGATCATTTGCGGGAAGATGGTGGACCGGCGCGACCATGTCTTAATAATGCGCTTCTCATTGCGGGCATTCATGTCGTCAATGCGCTTGAGCAGCTTCGCGTCCGCATACGGACCTTTTTTGAGTGAACGTCCCATAAGTTAATTTTCCTAAAATGTCAGCAGCGCAGGGCAAGGAAGTTTACTTCCTCGCTCCTCTCCGCAATCAGCCTTCTGCTACTTGCTGCCACGGCGGCGCACGATGAACTTCTGCGTTGACTTGTTCCGGCGAGTGCGGAAGCCGTTAGCCCGGACGCCGGTCGCAGAGACTGGACCTTTTTTGCGCCCGACCGGAGACTTCGCTTCGCCTCCGCCGTGCGGATGGTCACGCGGGGACATGACAACGCCGCGGTTGTGCATGTAGACGCCGAGCCAGCGCTTCTTGCCGGCCTTGCCGTGCTTGATGTTCTCATGCTCGACATTGCCGATCTGCCCGATAGTCGCCCGGCACTCGGCCAGGATCATGCGAGTTTCGCCTGACGCAACGCGCAGGGTAACATACTTGCCTTCTTTGGCCATGAGCTGCGCCGAGCCGCCTGCCGTGCGGGTCATCTGCCCGCCCCGGCCCGGTGACATCTCAATGTTATGCACCAGCGTACCGACAGGAATAGCCCGAAGCGGCAGTGCATTGCCGGGCTTGATGTCGGCGGTCTCAGAAGAGATGACCGCATCGCCGACTTTCAGGTTGACCGGCCAGAGAATGTACCGCTTGTCACCGTCAGCATAGTGGACCAGACAAATACGCGCCGAGCGGTTCGGATCATATTCGATAGTCGCGACTTTGCCGGGGACGCCTTCTTTGTCCCGCTTGAAGTCAATAATCCGGTACTGGGTTTTGTTGCCACCGGCAGTGTTGACCGCCGTGCGGCGACCTTTGTTGTTGCGTCCGCCACTGTGCTTGTTGGGGCGCAGCAGGGACTTTTCAGGCTTAGAAGCCGTCAGCTCGGCGTAATCCGACGCCGTGCGGAACCGCTGCGACGGTGTGGTAGGTTTGTATCGCTTGATACCCATTGGTGTTAAACTCCCTCAACCAGTTCAATGGACTGGCCTGGCTGCAGGGTCACGATCGCTTTTTTCCAGTCGGAAGTGCGGCCCCGGTTTGAGCGCTTGAAGAAGCGCCCTGTGCGGGTCTTGCCCTTGACGACCATGGTGTTGACCGAGACAACATTGACTGTGTTTTTGGTGTCCGCCTGAATGCGCTCAATCGCTTCCGCGATTTCGTATTTGTTGGCATCGCGGGCGACGACAAATGTATACTTGCCGTCCGCCCCGCCGTTCATGCTTTTCTCAGTGACGATGGGCCGGACAATAATTTGGTACGGGCTTTTTGTGAGTGCGCTCATTATTCTGCTGCCTCCACCGGCGCTTCGGTTGCCGCTGCTTTCGGGCCGTAAACGGCGTCCAGCGCGTCTAAAGCACCCTGAGTCATCACAATCTGGTTCGCATCCAGCACGTCCCGCACGGAAAATGCGGGGGCGACCCGGACAGTGATGCCGGGGATATTGCGGAACGACTTGTAGATTGTCAAATTAGTTTCCGGCAGCACGACCAGCGCTTTGCCGGTGACGCCGAGCGACTTCAAGAGCGCCGCGGCTGTCTTGGTGGAATGCGACTCCATCGAGATCGCGTCCAGCACGATAATCGAGCCGTCATCGGCTTTTGTCGTCAGGGCCGAGGCCAGCGCCGCACGCCGGGCCTTCTTCGGCAGCTTGGCCGACAAATCGCGTGGGTGCGGGCCAAACACAATGCCGCCGTGACGGTAATGCGGGGCCGAGATGGTTCCCTGGCGTGCCCGGCCTGTGCCTTTTTGGCGGTACGGCTTGCGCCCGCCGCCGGCAACCTCGCCGCGCGTTTTGGTATCGCGGGTATCCTGGCGGCTGTTGGTCGCTTCATTGACGACCGCCTGGTGCATCAGCCCAGGATTAATTTTCGCGGCAAACAGCGTGTCGCTGAGGGAAACATTTTCCCCGGTCGTGCCATCTGCTTTATGTAACATGGTTTCCGGCATGGGTAGGGTTCCTCCTTAGCGAACGAATTTCTTGATCATGACCAGCCCGCCGTTTGCGCCGGGGATCGCCCCTTTGACCAGCAGGATGTTCTTTTCGGTGTCAACGCGCACCACGCGCAGCCCTTGCTGCGTGACCTGCACGTCGCCCATGTGGCCCGGCTTGCCGGAGCCTTTGAACGTATGGGCGGCGTCGGTGCCGCCGCCGGACGCCGGCTTGCGGTGGGACGTGGATGCGCCGTGCGTGGCCTTGTTGCCGCGCCAGCCGTAGCGCTTCATAACGCCGGCGAAGCCTTTGCCTTTGGAGATGCCCGTGACGGCGACTTTGTCGCCCTCGGCAAAGATGTCGGCGCTGAACTCATGACCTTCGGCCAGCGTTTCACCTTCATCCAGCGGGATCTCGCGCAGGGTACGCTTCGGCGCAACTTCATGCGCCGCAAAATGGCCTTTTTCAGGCATTGTGAGGCGATGCAGCTTTACGTCCTCAAACCCGATTTGGGCTGCGGAGTAACCGTCTTTTGCAATTGTTTTCAGTTGTGTGACGACACAGGGGCCGGCTGCGATCACGGTGACTGGAGTCACGCGACCGCCTTCTTCGAAGATCTGGGTCATCCCCAGCTTCTTTCCCAAGATGGAACTTGGCATTGGTTTCCTCCACGGCGCACCTGGCGAGTGTGGTTCAACTCGTTACGTGACGCGGTTTTGATTATGAGATTGCGAGAACTACAAAACTAATTTAGAGCTTGATTTCGATGTCTACACCCGAGGGCAGATCTAATCGCATCAAAGCGTCAATGGTCTTTGGGCCGGGATCAAGAATATCAATCAGGCGTTTGTGCGTCCGCATCTCGAAATGCTCAAATGACTCTTTGTCTACAAAGGTGGAGCGCTGCATCGGCAGAATGTTCTTTTCCGTCGGCAGCAGGACCGGGCCGGAAATCCGTGCGCCGGTGCGCTTAACGGTATCTACGATCTTTTCCGCAGATTGGTCCAGAACACGGTGGTCGAATGCCCGAAGGCGGATACGGACTTTATCTCGTCGCATAATAAGCAGCTCCCAAGCATGAGCAGGGGCGGAGGGAGTACCCCCGCCCCTGAAAGAAAGTTAAACCAGAACTTTGGTAACGACTCCGGCACCGACGGTGTGGCCGCCTTCCCGAATGGCGAAAC